>CP073746.1:2477500-3152500 GCA_024397995.1 bacterium SCSIO 12827
ATTCCCCGGCTCCATCGTTGATGCAGCCTCGGTCTGCGTCTATGTGCCCGCATCGGCATTCGGCCTGACCTGCGCCGAGTCGCCCATGGCCATCGACGACATGAAAGAGGTCATGGCCGGCATGGAATACGTGCGGCGCGACGCTGCCGTGCGCGCCGGCCTGGCCGCAACGCCCGACGCCGCCGCCCAGGCCCCCCCCCGGGTCGCCCTGATCGCCCCGCCGGTCGCCTACAAAACACTGGCCGGCACGGAAATCGCGGCCGAGGACTACAACATCGCCGTCCGCGTCGCCTCCATGGAGAACATCCACCGGGCGGTCCAGGTCACGGGCGCCATGAGCATTTCCGCCGGTCTGGTCGTGGAGGGCACGCTGTTGAACGAAATGGCCGTCAATCTGGACACCAAGGGTGACCTCAAGATCGGCAACCCGTCAGGGGTGCTGGCGACTCGCGCGGACGCCCGGAAGAACGCGGACGGATCGTGGAACCTGGTCTCGACCTCGGCCTACCGCACCTTCCGGCGCATCATGGACGGATACGTCTATCATCCGTAACGCAAATCCCGAGCGCGGTCGCGCGACGACGATTTGCGTAGATTAATAATTTGACCCCGGGCGGGCGTCAGGGCCCGTCGTAGGAGATGCGGACGACCTCGACCTCGTCGAGGCCCTGGGGCGTGCGCACGTTGACCACGTCGCCCTCCTCCGCCTTCATGAGGGCGCGGGCCATGGGTGAGACCCAGCTGATTTCGCCCTCTTCAAGGCGCGCCTCGTCGACGCCGACGATGCGCACGGTCTTTTCCTCACCCCGTGAATTCTCGAAGGTCACCCAAGCGCCGAAGAACACCTGATCGCGGTTGGTCTGTCGCGCCGGGTCCACGACCTCGGCGATGTCCAGGCGTTTCATCAGATAGCGCTGGCGCCGGTCGATTTCGCGCAGCCGCTTCTTGCCGTAGATGTAGTCGCCGTTTTCCGAGCGATCGCCGTTGCTTGCCGCCCAGGACACGATGTCGACGACCTTGGGCCGCTCAACATAGCGCAGATGCTTGAGCTCCGCCTGCAGGCGCGCATGGCCCTCGGGCGTCAACAGATTACGCGCCCCCGCCGGCAGCACGGGGCCGTCATCGATCTCGTCCTCAAGATCGACGTCCGCCGCCGCGTCCTCGTTCACGAATGCCTTGCTCACCTTGGTCCTCTCCGCTGGCCCGGAATGGACCTATTCTAGCGCAGGCGCGCATACTACAAGCCTGGAATTCTTCAATCACGCGAACAGGCCCGCCATGACCGACACCCCCGACAGACCGCTCGGCCCCCCGCTTCCCCGGTGGACGCCCCGCCCTCGCCCCGGCCGCGACGCGCTGTCCGGCCCGCGCTGCCGGCTGGAGCCCCTGTCCGCTGACGCCCATGGCCAGGACCTCTGGCAGGCAAACGCCGCCGACACGGACGGGCGCATGTGGGATTACATGTCCTGCGGCCCCTTCGCCGATTTTACGGAATACCGCACTTGGCTGGCCGGCGCGGCGGCGGGCGAAGATCCTTTGTTCTTCGCCATCGTTGATCAAGCATCGGGCAAGACGCTCGGCGTCGCCAGTTATCTGCGCATTGATCCCGCCAACGGCGTGATCGAAGTCGGCAACATCGCCTACTCCCCGGCCCTGCAGGGCACGGTGCTGGCGACCGAGGCCATGCATCTGATGATGGCCCATGCCTTCGACGGGCTCGGCTATCGGCGATACGAGTGGAAGTGCAACGCGTTCAACGCGCCGTCACGCCGGGCGGCGCAACGCCTGGGCTTTTCCTATGAAGGTCTGTTCCGCAATCACATGATCGTCAAGGGACGCAGCCGCGACACCGCCTGGTTCGCGATCACCGACGCCGATTGGCCGGCCATCAAGGCGGCCCATGAAACCTGGCTGGCGGCGGGTAATTTCGACGCGGACGGCAAGCAACGCCGCGCGTTGTCGGCACTGACCAAGGCGCTCAGAAAGGATGACCCGGGAACGGTGGTATAACGCGGCGGTCAGCCGCCGACGGTTGTCGGCTCGCAGAACTGACGGCGCTTCTTCAGGTCGGCGCAGATTCCCTTGGCTTCGCCCGCCGATTTCAGCGGCCCGGCCTTGAGGCGGTAATAGACGCCCTTCTTGCCAAGATCGATCTTGGCGACCTCATGCTCCATGTCCTTGAGCACGGTGCGGTGGCGGCGCTGAATCAGTTTCCAGCCGTCCTCGGCCTGCTTTTCCGAACGATAAGACGCGAGGTGCACGCCCGGCTGCGGGCCCTTCGGCTTTTCCATCTTCTCGGCCTTGTCCGTGCCGACAAGGCTGGTGGGGGCGGCTTGGGCCGACACCATCTTGGGTGCTTCCGGCTGCATCGCCTTTTCAATGGCCGCGCGTTCGCGGGTGTATTCGTCTGACGAGATATAACCACCATCGCGCAACTGCTCGAGGCGGCGCACCATGTCGGCAGCTTCCATCAGGCCCTGGGGCGGCGGTGCCGGATTGACCAGACGCACGGGCGCGGCCGGCATCAAGGCATCAAGGATCATGTTGCGTTCCGCCGCATGCTGCGAAACGGAAATGGCGCGCAGTTCAAGGGCGCGGCCAATGGCGCGCAGGCGCCCGGAAATCTGTTCCGTGGTCGGCACCGGCCGGTCCAGCCCTGCCGACGACGGCGGCGAGGTCAGCGGCAACAAGGCGCCGACATTGGCCTGACGCCGGGTCGCATATTCCTGCGGCGTGACGAGGCCCTGGTCCTTCAGAGCGCGCATGGTCGAAAACCGTGAAATCACGTTCTGGTCGCCGCCAGAGAAAGAATCCATGGTGGTTACCGGCATGCCGGGGGTGGCCATGGCCTGCTGCGGCTGGGCCGATGCCATGGGCGGGGGTGCTCCGAACGAGGTCGCCGGAGCATGACCCGTGGGTGATGCAGAAACCGTGGCGGGCGCACCCGGGAACCCGGCGGGGGCCTGCCCCAAACGCACGGCACTGGGCACTTCGCCGGAATCGAGCAACGACAGATTGACGCTGGCGATCTGCGAGGCAGGCCGCGTCGCCAGGTTGTTCCACACCACGAATTGCTGTGATTCTTCCGGACGTAGGGCCAACACGGCCTCGTACATCTGGCGCGACTTCGTGATCTGGCCCGTATTCTGATAGAGGATGCCCGCACCAAGCAGGGCGTCGACATCCTTCGGGTTGGCCTGCAAGGCCCTCTGGAAATGGCTTTCGGCCGTGACGAAGTTGCCCTTGGCCAGTTCAGCGATGCCCAATTCGGCCTCGTCGTTCTTCTTCAAGGGGCTTCCCGCCCAGAAGGTATCCGTGAAGATCTGCGATTCCTGCAAGGCGCCACAGGCACCAATGCCCATGCTCGCCACCGCAACAAACGCAAACCGCGCCATAAGACGTCGACCGGTCATGATCCTCTCCCGCAGCTAAGACAGCGCGCCGCTCCGGCGTTCACTCCCAAGAAAACGCCGGAAATTACCCAGGATGGCGGCGCCACGTCTGGATCAACTCAAGGATAGTGAAAACCATTGGGGTAAACAATTGGTAAAAAAGGAGGAATCATTCGCCCACCTCAGAACGGACCAAGGTTTTCCGGGGGCTTTCCCCGGTAGTGGACCTAAAGGACCCGTTCCATGAACCGCATGCCGGGGGCCGTGTCGTCGTGATAGGCCGGGATGTCGACGAACCCCATAGCGCGGTAGAGGGCCTGTGCGCCCTGCATGTGATCGAGAGTATCCAGGCGAAGAGAGTGAAACCCGGCGGCCCGGGCGTGTCCCACAGCGGCTTCCGCCAGCGTGCGGCCGAAACCCTGGCCCTGCCAGGCTGGCCGCACATAAAGACGTTTGATTTCCGCACAGTCTTCGGAAAGGGCACGTACGCCGACCACGCCGGCGGCGGTGCCATCCGCGCGTAGTAGCAACAAAGTCCCCCGTGGAGGACCATAGGCTCCAGGCAGCCCAGCCAGTTCGGCATCGAAACCGTTCAGGCAATAGGCGCGGGAAACGTCAGCCCCATATTCGGCAAACATCTCCCGCACCGTATCGAGGTCCGGGCCGCCGGTGACCGTCGAAATGACCGCGTCCGGCATCCCCGTATTTCCCTTAAGAGGACAGCGCCTCGGCGATGGCCGCACCCAGTTCCTGGGTCGAGGCCGTGCCGCCCATGTCGCGGGTCTTCGGTCCGTCGCCGGCGACCACCTGTTCGATGACGCGCACGATCTCGTCGGCGGCATCCTTCTGGCCCAGGTGTTCCAGCATCATCGCCGCCGACCAGATCTGGCCGATGGGGTTGGCGATGTTCTGCCCCGCGATATCGGGGGCGGAACCGTGGACCGGTTCGAACATCGACGGATAATCCCGCTCCGGATTGATGTTTGCCGAGGGTGCGATGCCGATGGTCCCGGTGCAGGCCGGGCCCAGATCCGACAGGATGTCACCGAACAGGTTGGAGCCGACGACCACGTCGAACCAATCGGGGTTGCGCACGAAATGGGCGGTCAGGATGTCGATGTGGAACTGGTCGGTCTCGACGTCCGGGTATTCCTTGGAAATGGCTTCGAAGCGTTCGTCCCAATAGGGCATGGAGATGCTGATACCGTTGGACTTGGTGGCAGAGGTCACCTTCTTGCGCTTGCGCGTGCGGGCCAACTCGAAAGCCACGCGGATGATGCGGTCGCACCCCTTCTTGGTGAACACGGAAAGCTGCGTCGCGAATTCTTCCGGCGTACCGACATTGCCGCGCCCGCCGATATCGGAATATTCACCTTCGTTGTTTTCACGCACGACCAGAAAATCGATGTCGCCCGGTTTGCGGTTCGCCAACGGACAGGGCATGCCTTCCATGAGCTTCACCGGGCGCAGCGACAGATACTGCTGGAACTGGCGGCGGATCGGGATCAACAGACCCCAGAGCGAGACATGGTCCTTCACGCCCGGGAAGCCGACGGCACCCAGCAGGATCGAGTCGTGACCCTTGATGGTGTCCAGCCCGTCTTCGGGCATCATGGCGCCTTCCTTGGCGAAGCGCTCGCAGCTCCAATCGAATTCATCGAACTTGAACGACAGGTCGTGCTTGCGACCGATCACCTCGAGCACGCGGAGCGCTTCGGGCATGACTTCGTTGCCGATGCCGTCCCCGGGAATGACGGCGATGCGATAGGCGTTGGTGGACATGGATGGCTCCCTTATTGGTTCTTTACTGCCGCGGATCGGGCGGGAGAACGGTTTTAGCCCCCTGCCCCTTTCCCGGCAAGCACGCGGACCAGCAAATCCTTGTCCACGTTGCCGCCGGACAGCACCACGCCGGTCTTCTTACCAGCCATGACGTCGCGTTCCTGAAGGCGGGCCGCCAGGGTCGCGGCCCCCGCCCCTTCCGCCAAGTTGTGGGTGTCCGTGAAATAGGCCGCCATGGCGGCGGAAATTTCATCATCGGAAACCGTGACGATCCGCACGGCACCCTTGTGGATGATTTCAAGTGCCAGGGCGTCCGGCTGACGAACCGCAAGCCCCTCGGCAATGGTCGCAACGCCGTTGGTCGCGACAACCCGGCCAGCCTTATAGGACAGCGCGTAACAGGGTGCTCCTTCGGCGACGACACCGACGACCTCCGTCTTCATGCCAAGCGCGTCGCGCGCGGCAATGACGCCGCAGATGCCGGACCCCAGGCCGATCGGCACATAAACAGTGTCCAGATCCGGCTGTGCCTCAAACAATTCCAATCCATAAGACGCAACCCCCTGAACCAGCCAGGGATGGAACGACGGCACCATATGCAGGCAGCGCTCCGCCGCAAGCCGCTCGGCGAATTCCTTCGCCGACTGGAAATCGTCACCTTGCTCGATCAGGTCGACGCCCTGCGCCGCCATGGCGGCACTCTTGCCCGGATTGTTCCCCTTTGGCACGACGATGGTTGCCGACAGGCCGACCATGCGGGCAGCGCGGCCGACGCTTTGTCCATGATTGCCGGTGGTCGCCGTGATAACCCCCGCAAGATCCGGATATTCGGCCTTCAGACGCGTGAGGTAGACAAGACCACCCCTGACCTTGAAGGCGCCGACGGGGGTGTGGTTCTCATGCTTGACCCAAACCTCGCCGCCGGCGCGCTGGTCAAGCAGCGGCCAGTTGTGGGTCGGTGTCGGCATTATATGGCGGGCGACGATGTCCCGCGCGGCCTCTAGTTCCGCCCTTATCAGCCAATCCATGAAGCGTCTCCCGACATTGTCCGCCTATTGTTCCCCATCAATGTCATATTGACCCCGAACATTTAGACAATAACTCAATACAATTGACATACAATCGGTACAATCCTTAAAATCGCATCATGACAATCTGGATGCCTGAGCTGCGCGGCCGTGCCGGCCCCAAGTACCAAGCGATCGTCGACGCCATCGTCGACGCCTTGGAAACAGGTGACCTGACACCGGGCACCAAGCTGCCGCCGCAACGCAACCTGGCCTATGACCTGGGCGTTACGCTCGGCACCGTGACCCGCGCCTACCAGGAATTGGAACGCAGTGGTCTGGCCCGTGGCGAGGTCGGGCGCGGCACCTTCATCACCGCCCCCGCCGACCGCATCCCGGCGCCGTCCCTGAACGATAACATCGACGCGTTGCGCAACAGTGTCGATTTGGTCGCCTCCCCGTACAACGCCATGTACGGCACGGACTTCATGGGTTCGGAAGGGCTTGAACTTGCCTCCAACTACCCCGTGACCGTGGGTGTCGGCGCCCTGACCCAACGCGCCATCGCCCGCGTTAATCACGAAGCGGTGTGGGAAGCGGTTTCCCGCTATCAGGCGCACAACGGCCTGCGCCCGCATCTTGAAGCAAGTGCGGAATGGTTGACCGACCTGGGGGTGAATGCCCGCGCCGAAGATATCCTGATTGCGCCGGGAGCGCAGGCCGCGACCCAGACGGCGCTGATGGCCTTAGCCAAACCGGGCGACCTGATCGTCGCCGAAGCATTGAGCTGGCCCGGTGTCAAGGTGACGGCCGCGCCGCTCGGCCTGCGGGTCGAGGGCTTGGCGATGGATGAGCACGGCCTGATTCCGGACGCTTTCGAGAAGGCCTGCCGCGAGCGGGCACCCCGGCTGCTCTATCTGCTGCCGACGTTGCAGAACCCGACGGCAAGCGTCATGCCGGAAGACCGTCGCCGCCAGATCGCCGAGATCGCCCGCAAGCACGGCGTGTTCGTGATCGAGGACGACGTCTACGGCTTTCTTGTCGACGACGCCCCACCCCGCGTCCACAGCATCGCACCGGACGTCACCGTCTATGTGACCAGCCTGTCCAAGGCCGTGTCACCGGGCCTGCGCGTCGGCTATGTCCTGGTCCCTCAGGGTCTCATGGCGTCGTTCGTGAACGCCTTGCGCTCTTCGACCCTGATGGCCTCGCCGCTGGCCGTCGAGATCGCCAGCGAGATGATTCGCGGCGGCGAAGCCGACGAGATGATGGCTCAGCAGCGCCGCGAAGTCGAAAGCCGCCAGAAGGAACTGGTCCGTCGCCTGGGCCACCTTGACCTGCGCACCCATCCGCGCTCACTGCATGCCTGGCTGCCGGTGCCCCAGGGGTTCACCGGACCCGAATTCCGCACCCGGCTGCTGGAACGCGGCGTGTCCGTGACCCCCGGCAACGCCTTTGTCATGGACGAACGCCATCGCCCCGACCGACCGCATGTGCGCATCTGTCTTGGCGCCGAGCAGGACCGCCAGCGCCTGGAACGGGCACTTGGCATCATAGCCGAGGTGGCGGGCGCAACCAGCCACACGGCCGAACCGACCTACGTCTAAGCAATCAGCTAGTTTTTCGGATCAAAAGGCATGACCGTGAACCCGTGGTTCAAGGGTCCATGCCCCTGGCCCAGGCCGGGCGCGGTGCGGATCGCCTCCGCTACATAGGCATGGGCACGGGCGACGGCGTCGATCAGGCCCAACCCCTGGGCGATCCCGGTCGCACAGGCGCTTGCCAGCGTACAGCCCGTGCCGTGGGTATGGGGCGTGTCGATGCGAGGATGCTCCCAGCCCACGCAATCTTCGTCCGTGACCAGAAGGTCCGTCACCCGGTCCCCTTCCAGATGCCCGCCCTTCATCAGCGCCGCCTTGGCGCCCAATGCCAGAATGTCCTCACCCGCGTCCATCATGTCCTCGACCGTGCGCACGGGCAGACCCGTGAGCGCCTCGGCCTCGGGCAGGTTGGGCGTGACCAGGGCCGCCCCCGGCAGCAGACGGGTCTTAAGTGCATCGACGGCATCATCGTCCAATAGCGCATGCCCACCCTTGGCGATCATCACCGTATCCAGCACGACCGGGATACCCGCCGCCGTTTCGGCCAGGGCATCGGCGACAGCCAGAACCACCTCGGCCCGATGCAACATGCCGATCTTGATGCAGTCGGCGCCAAGGTCTTCCATCACCGTGCGGATCTGCTGGGCAACGAAATCGGCCGGCACGGCCTGAATGCCCGTGACGCCCAGGGTGTTCTGGGCGGTCAGCGCGGTGATCGCGGTCATGGCGTAGCCGCCCAGCGCCGACACGGTCTTGATGTCGGCCTGAATTCCCGCACCCCCGCCGGAATCCGAACCGGCAATAATCAGGACACGGCCCTTGGCTTGCATGGAATTAGGTCCGGACTTCCGTTTCCAGGACAGAGATCAACTCATCCACCACCCGGGTGATGAGCACATCGTCCTCGCCCTCTGCCATGACGCGGACCAGCGGCTCCGTGCCCGACGGGCGCACCAGAAGCCGCCCCCTGTCCTTCAGCATGGCATGGGCGTCCTTGATCGCATCCTGCACGGTCGCGGCTTCAAGCGGCGACGCGCCGTCAAAGCGAACGTTCTTCAAAAGCTGCGGCATGGGTTCGAACGGGCGGCAAACCTCGCTCGCCCGCTTGCCCGATTTCTTGACCACGGACAGAACCTGCAGCGCGGCGATCAGCCCGTCGCCGGTCGTCGAATAGTCGCCCAAAATGATATGGCCCGATTGTTCACCGCCCAGGTTGAAGCCCTTGGCGCGCATGTATTCGACCACGTAGCGGTCGCCGACCTGGGTGCGTTCCAGCCCCAGGCCCAGGTCGTCGTTGAGAAACCGTTCCAGGCCCAGGTTGGACATCACCGTGGCGACCACGCCGCCGCCCTTCAGGATGCCGCGTTCCAGCCAATTGCGCGCGACCAGACCCAAGATCTGGTCGCCATCGACCATGTCGCCCTTTTCGTCGCAGACAAGTACCCGATCGGCGTCGCCGTCCAGTGCGATACCCAGGTCGGCGCCATGGGCCAGGGTCTGGGACTGCATGGCGTCCGTATTGGTCGATCCGCAATCCTTGTTGATATTGAAGCCGTCGGGGGCGACGCCAATGGGGATGACTTCCGCCCCCAGTTCCCACAGGACTTCGGGCGCCACGCGGTAAGCCGCACCATTGGCGCAGTCGAGCACGACCTTGAGCCCGTCGAGGGTATGTTCCCGTGGGAAGGTGCGCTTTACGTAATCGTTATAGCGTCCGCGCCCACTGTCCAGACGCCAGGTCCGGCCCAGCTTGTCCGATGGCGCCAGGTCCGCCGACTGATCACCGGCCATGCGGGCCTCGATCTCGATCTCGATCTCATCCGACAGCTTGTAGCCGTCCGGCCCGAACAGTTTGATGCCGTTGTCATGGTAGGGATTGTGCGAAGCCGACAGCATAACGCCCAGATCAGCACGCAGCGACTGCGTCAACATGGCGATGGCCGGGGTCGGGATCGGGCCGACGATGATCACGTCCATGCCGACGGAGACAAACCCGGCGACCAGCGCCGGTTCCAGCAGATAGCCCGACAGTCGCGTGTCCTTGCCGATCACCACACGGTGGCGGTGGTCGCCGCGAATGAACTGGGCACCCGCCGCCATACCGACCTTCAACGCCGTTTCGGCATTCATGGGGTCTGAATTAGCGGTGCCGCGGATGCCGTCGGTGCCGAACAGTTTGCGTGTCATGGCTCGATTTGTACCAAAGCGTTGGTTAACAGGCCCCTTATGAACCCTTCCCGCCGGCCTCCGCAATAGCGCCGTAAACGGCCAATGCCTGGCGGTGTTCGGCGACATCATGGACCCGGAAGATACGCACCCCCTGGTCCCAGGCGGCCAACGCCGTGGCGACGGAACCGGCGACCCGGTCGCCGGGCGGCACGTCGCGGTCGATCTTGGCGATGTAGCTTTTACGGGACACGCCGAGCACCACCGGATGCCCGGTCGCGGTCAGGCTGTCCAAATGGGCGAGCAGCGAAAGGTTGTGGGCCACGGTCTTGCCGAAGCCGATACCGGGGTCGAGCGCAATGTTCTGAGCGGCAATTCCCGCCTCCCGGCAGGCCTGGGCGCGGGCCAGAAGCCCGTCCCGGACCTCGGTCACCACATCGCCGTAGCTGGGGTTGTCCTGCATGGTGCCGGGTTCGCCCTGCATGTGCATGAGGATCACCGGCACGCCCAGGTCCGCTGCGGCGTCCAGGGTGCCCTCCCCGGTAAGCGCCGACACGTCATTGATGATGCGGGCCCCCGCTTTTACGGCGGCACGCATGACATCGGCGCGGCGGCTGTCGATGGAAATCAGCGCCCCCTCGGCCGCCAGGGCCTCGATCACGGGCACGACGCGGCGGATTTCCTCAGCCACCGGCACCGGCTCGGCCCCGGGGCGGGTCGACTCCCCGCCGATGTCCAGGATATCGGCACCTTCGGCCAGAAAGGCACGGCCGCGGCGCACCGCGTCCTCAACGGCGAAGGCTTCGCCACCATCGGAAAAGCTGTCGGGCGTGGCGTTGATGACCGCCATCAGGCGCGGTCGGTCGAGGGTCAGCCCCGCGAACGATGACGCCAATACGGGCGCGGTCACGATTCCGGTTGCGGTTCCGGTCCGAACCCGCCCGGGCTTCCCTTGGGCTTGCGACCCTTGCCGGCATCGGGCACCGAAGCCTTGCGGCCGGACCCTTCCGTCGGCGTCGATCCGCCGTCATCCTCGCGGGTGATGGCTTCGCCGCGCATGGCCTTTTTGACTTCGTCGCCGGTCAGGGTTTCATATTCCAACAAGGCCTCGGCCAAGCGGTGAAGCTCGTCCAAATGCTCAGTCAAGATGTCATGGGCGCGGTGTTCGGCCTCGTCGATCAGCCGGCGCACTTCCTCGTCGATCAGCGCCGCCGTGGCGTCGGACACGTTCTTCTGGCGCGCCACGGAATGGCCGAGGAAGACTTCTTCCTCGTTATCCGCATAGCGCAGTCGGCCCAGCTTGTCGGAGAACCCGAACTCGGTGACCATACGCCGCGCCATATAGGTCGCCTGCTGGATGTCGCCGCCGGCCCCGGTGGTGATGTTTTCCTTGCCGAAGATCAACTCTTCCGCCGTACGACCGCCGAAGGCCATGGCCAGCTTGGATTCAAGCTGCACCTGGGACTGGCTCAACTGGTCCCGTTCCGGCAGGGACATGGTCAGACCGAGGGCACGGCCGCGCGGGATGATCGTCACCTTGTGGATCGGATCGTGCTTCGGCACGTAGATACCGACAATGGCGTGCCCGGCCTCATGATAGGCGGTCAGCCGTTTTTCTTCTTCGGTCATGACCATGGAACGGCGCTCCGCCCCCATCAGGACCTTGTCCTTGGCGTTTTCGAAGTCGCTCATGGTGACCACGCGATGTCCGGCACGGGCGGCCAGCAGCGCCGCCTCGTTCACCAGATTGGCGAGGTCCGCACCGGAAAACCCGGGGGACCCACGGGCGATGATCTTGGCGTCGACGTCGGGCGCCAACGGCACCTTTTTCATGTGAACCTTGAGGATTTTCTCACGGCCCAGGATGTCCGGGTTGGGCACCACGACCTGACGGTCGAAGCGGCCGGGGCGCAGCAGCGCCGGGTCGAGCACGTCGGGCCGGTTGGTCGCGGCGACCAGAATGACGCCTTCGTTGGCCTCGAACCCGTCCATTTCGACCAGCAACTGGTTGAGGGTCTGCTCACGCTCGTCGTTGCCGCCGCCGAGACCGGCGCCGCGATGACGTCCGACGGCGTCAATTTCGTCGATGAAGATGATGCAGGGCGCGTTCTTCTTGCCCTGTTCGAACATATCGCGCACACGGGATGCGCCCACACCGACGAACATTTCCACGAAGTCGGAGCCGGAAATGGTGAAGAACGGCACATTGGCCTCGCCGGCGATGGCGCGGGCCAGCAGCGTCTTACCGGTACCCGGAGGGCCGACGAGCAGGCAGCCCTTGGGAATCTTGCCGCCCAGGCGCTGGAACTTCTGCGGGTCCTTCAGGAACTCGACGATTTCCTCAAGCTCCTGCTTGGCTTCGTCGATGCCGGCGACATCTTCAAACGTCACGCGACCCGCCTTTTCGGTCAGCAGCTTGGCCTTCGACTTGCCGAAGCCCATGGCCTTGCCGCCGCCCGACTGCATCTGGCGCATGAAGAAAATCCACACCCCGATCAGCAGCAGCATGGGGAACCAGGAAATCAGAATGCCCCACAGCGTCGGCGAATTTTCATCCGACGGCTTCGCCTTGATGCTCACGCCCTGTTCGCGCAGACGGCTCACCAGCGTGGGATCGTCGGGCGCATAGGTCGTGAAATGGCGGCCGTCGCGCAGGTTGCCGGAAATCGACTGCCCCTGGATGACGACATTACGAACTTCACCGCTTTCCACGTTGTTGAGGAAGTCGGTGAAGGCCAATTCGTTCTGCACGGCCCGCTGAGGCGTACCCTGGAACAGATTGAACAGGGCAAAAACCAGCAAGGCGATGATGACCCAGAGGGCGAAATTCCGGCTGAAATTCAACGATTAAGTCCTTTTAAGAGGTTGGACGAAGGCCGCAGGGACGACGTATCGACGCCGCATGCAGCGCCCACAGGGCCCTTCTTTCAGAGATAGTACTCCGAAACCCTCACGCAATACAAAACCCGTTAAAGCCCAAGGTATTTTTTGTCCGGAAGCGGATGGAGAGTTCCTCCGCACCACCGCCGGGAACCGCATGGACCAGGAGAATACCGTTTTCGAACAGGGCCGGCAACGTGCGCGCGGCGGCGGCAGGAACCCCGGATACCCGGCGCATACCCTTTGGAATTTGCCGCCAGCCCTCTGCCCCCAGGGGGGCGACAACCGCCCCCGGTGGGATACCCACCGGCAGGTCGATGACGAAGCGGCCGTCCCAACCGGCCACGCACCCCGCGTCGGCCACCACGGGCTCAGGCAACCCGCGCCCATCACGGCAAACAAGGATGCGCCCGGCCTGTTCCGCCAGGAACCGGCAGCGGCCCAGGCTGGCGCCGGGAAAGGCCCCGTCCTTCGCGATGCGGCGGGCCAGGCGGTCCGCCCGCGCCACCGGGGGGGCATGATCGACACCGCCCAAAACCTGCGCCAGACGGGCGGCCAGACGCGCCGCCACATCGGGGGCCAGGCCAAAGAACGTCCGGCGGTCGAGATACGCAAAGCCGAGGGAATACAGGGAAACGGTTTCCGCCAACGCCCGGTTGACCGCACCCTCAAGCACCTTACGCGCCGTCCCCGCCGCATGCGTGTCCGCAAGGGCGCGGTCTGCCAATCCCGCATCACCTGCAAGGCGCTGCCGCGTGCGCACCCGTTCGAAATCAGTATTGGCATTGGAGGGGTCTTCGATCCAGGAGACGCCCCTCGCCGCGAGATAAGTCGTCAATTCACCATGGTGGATCCCGAGAAGCGGGCGCAGCAGGCGCACTTCGGGAAAGGTCACCAGGGCGCTCATCCCCGCGGCGCCGAAGCCGCCGCCCCGGCTTTGCCGCATCAGATGGGTTTCCGCCTGATCATCGCCATGATGCCCGACCAGAAGATGCAGCACCCCGGCGGTCTGGCACCAATTTCGCAACAGCCCGTAGCGCGCCGCCCGCGCCACCGCCTGCACCGCCGCTGCCGGCTTGGCCCCATCCCAGGTCAGGATATGCGCCGCGATGTCGTGGGCTTTGAGACGCGCCGCCGTCCCCGCCGCTTCCGCCGCCGAGCCGTCCCGCAGTCCATGATCGACGATCAGCGCCGTCACCCGCCCGCCCCGGTCCGCCACCCATGCGCGGGCCAGCAGGGCCAGGGCCGTGCTGTCCGCCCCCCCGGAAACGGCAATGGCCAGATGCGGGCCGGCCTCGAACGGGCCGAAATGGTCCATCACCCGGGCAAACCGGCGGCCAAGGCCGTCGGAGGTATCGCTTGATAAAGGATGGGCGGTCGCCGTCATCATCTGCCGTCCGGGCGGTCTCCAGAGGGCGCAGGCCCGTGAACCCTGGCGCGGCGTCAGGCCGGGCCGATCACTGCTTGCAGTTCATCTGCCGCTGTTGGCGGGTGGCCGTGCGCTTGAGGGAGCTATTGGCATTGGGGAAATCGGCGAACAGCTTGTCGATGGCCGCACAGCCTTCATTGTTCTGGCCCAATTGGCCCAGCGACATGGCCAGCTTCAGCAGGCTGTCCGGCGCCTTGCCGCCTTTGGGGTCCTTTTCGAACCCCTGAAGGAAGACCTCGGCCGCCTTCACGTATTCGGCCCGCGCGTAATGGGTTTCACCCAGCCAATAGCGCGCGTTGCTCGAAAGACCGCTGCCGTCGTGCTTGCCCAGGAATTCCTTGAAGGCCGCTTCCGCCTGATCGAACTGATGCTTGCGCAACAAGTCGAAGGCGAATTTGTACTGTTCCTCGGCGGTGCCGTCCGGCAGCACCGGGCCCTGTGCCGCGCTGGACTGGGGCACGGACGCAGTCTGTTGCGGAGCCTGAACACGGGTGACGGCGGCCGGGTTGGGGGCTCCGGCAGGTGCCGGCATGGGGGCGGCCTGAACCGGTCCGCCAACGCCCGACGGGGCGGCCTTGGCGGCCCCCGGCTCGGCCGGCGAAGCATCGGATTTGACGAGATTGGGATCGATCTGACCCAGGGTGCCCGCAGGACGGCCGATGATGCGGACCTCGCCCGGCGTCGGCGCCGCATTGGCCTGGGGCCCGGCCACACCCGGCTGCATGGCCGAGGAAGCCCCCGGCACCCGGCCCTGCTGTTCCAGCCCGGACAGGCGGAAATCCACATCGGTGACCAAGCGATCGACCCGCGCCGTCAGTTGATCCACGTTGTAGGTCATTTCCTCGATCCGCCCGGTCACGTCACGTAGTTCGGTTTCCAGCGTATCAAGCCGCACGCCAATGCGCGCCACGGCGTTTTGCGGCAGGTTGGGCATCGGCTCAACCGGTTTGGCGGCGGCCGGGAGCTCGGCGGCGGGCACGGCACCCGGGCCGCGAACGACCATTTTCGACAAGGTCTGGATATCCCGTTCCAGCCGTTCGAGGCGCTGAGACAGGGCTTGCGCGTCCTGGGCCCGGGCCGGAACGGCGGCGGTCAGAACGGCGGCAAGGCAGAGCGAGGTCAGCGCGGTCGGGAATGTCATCAGACGCATGGGAATTCGAGTGTCCCTGTTGTCGCGGTTGAAACGGGCGCGGCAATCCGAAACATCGGTTTCGCGTCCGCAGGCTGAATGCCCGTAATCCCAGGAATTTTAGGCAAAACTAAGGCGCTTGCCCATACCGCAATCCGCGGCCGGACAAGCGCCCTAGAAACGCTAGACGGTCAACCCGAAGATCAGGAGCCGGGGCCCGTCACGACGGTCACGCCACGGCGGTTCTGCGACCAGGCGGTTTCGTCGGAGCCGAGCGCCACGGGGCGTTCCTCACCGTAGGAGACAGTCTTGATCCGCTTGGCGTCGATGCCGAGATAGATCAGATATTCTTTCACCGCATTGGCGCGACGTTCGCCGAGCGCCAAGTTGTATTCCCGCGTGCCGCGTTCGTCGGCATGGCCTTCGATCGTAACCGTCACGGAGCTGTATTTCTTGAGCCAGGCGGCCTGGACGTCCAGGACCTTCTTCTGGTCCTGCTCGACATCGAAGCGGTCGAACGAGAAGAACACCCGATCACCGACGTCAACGACGAACTGATCCTTCAGAGCCAGCGGCGCGGCGGCCGGCAGCGGTGTGATCGACTGGCCAGAACCGGAGGCGCCGGCGCCCGATCCTGACGTGGATTCGCAGGCCGAAACTGCCAAGGCAAGAGCGGCGACCATTCCGAGAACTTTAAAGCGCATGTAATCCCCCATTTGTCGGGTTTTAGTGCATTGCAAATCCGCCGGGGCTGCCGACGGTGAATTCTGCTTGGCCTTATAAAAAAAGGCCGTTCGTGTGATGTATTAACGGTTAAGCGTTCTGATTCCAAGTACTTTTTAAGTTCAAAGGTGTTCCGAGACCCTGCATTTTTGCATGCTCGAAATGTCTTTTTGTATGATCACTGTCACAACATTTCCCCTTGTCAGGGAATAAGTGGCGACCACGCTGGATCGGACGCATCCATGGGGGTTGGAATCTCGCGTTCGTTATGCCCGGTCAAGTCAATGGACCACAGCTTCGACTGCCCGCCGCTGCCATCCTTTTCCGACTTGCCCTTGCGATAGAAGATCAACACACGCCCGTTCGGCGACCAGGTCGGTCCCTCGATCTTGAAGTCTTCGGCCAAAAGCCGTTCACCCGACCCGTCCGGCTTCATGACGCCGATGAAGAACCGCCCGCCCGACAACTTGGTAAAGGCGATCAGGTCGCCGCGCGGCGACCATACGGGCGTGGCGTAACGTCCGTTGCCGAAGCTGATGCGGCGCACGTTCTTGCCGCGGTCGTCCATCACGTAAAGCTGCTGGCTGCCGCCACGGTCGGAATTGAACACGACCTGATTGGCATCGGGCGAAAAGCTGGGCGAGGTATCGATGGCGGAATGGAACGTCAGCTGCCGCACCACGCGGGTGCGCAGATCCATGACATAGATTTCCGAGTTCCCGTCCTTGGCCATGGACATGATGATCTTCTTGCCGTCCGGCGAGAACCGGGGCGCGAAGGTCATGCCGGGAAAGTCGCCCAGGACTTCCTGACGGCCCGTATCGATATTGAAGATATAGACGCGCGGATTGTTGCGGAAATAGGACATGTAGGTGATTTCCTGCAACGTCGGCGAGAACCTGGGCGTCAGCACCAGGGTCGTGCCGTCGGTCAGAAAGCGGTGGTTCTCACCATCCTGATCCATGATCGCCAGCCGCTTGCCGAACGGGTTCAGGCGGTTGCGCCCGACCCCCTTGGCGTCCTTGGGCTGTTCCGCGACATAGACGATGCGCGTGTCGAAATAACCGTCCTCGCCGGTGATACGCTTGTAGATCGAATCAGAAATGATATGCGCCACACGCCGCCAGTTGTCCGGCACGGTGAAATAGGCAAGGCCGATCATCTGCTGTTCGGAAAACACATCCCACAGGCGGAATTCGACGCGCAGCCGTCCGTCTGACACGACCTCGGTCCGCCCCTGGACCAGGGCCTGGGCGTTGATGACACGCCAATCGCCGAACCGGGGCAGCGCGTTGAGCGCCCCCGCCGACTGGATGAAAGCCTTGGGGTCGATCGGCTTGAACAAACCGGAGCGTTCAAGGTTGGCGGCGATCACGCCGGCAATCTCGCGCCCGGCCCGGGCCGCGGCGCCGGATTTACCGACAAAGTCGGTGACCGCGATGGGCAGCGGTTCAACGTTGCCCCGGGTGATGTCGATGGTGATCTCGGCGCGCGCCGGGCGGGCGTCGCTCAACGCCGCGGCGAAAGCCAACAGCGCGATCAGCGGAGCAAAGGTCTTCAGTGCGAATTTAGCGGGCATAATCATCGGCCTAATGGTCATCACAGCATTCCGCTCGGGTCAAATATGAACTTCAGATCGCGCCAGACATGATACTTGTCCGGCGGCAGGTTGAACTTGTTGCAGCGCGGGTCCAGAACCGCGCGGCGGGCCGCCTCGACGGCGACCTGGAAATAGCGGTCGGTAAACATGCGACCCGTGTCTTCGACCTCGACCGACTGCACGGAACCGTCGGGGTTCATGGTCAGTCTCAGTTCCGGCCTCAGCTTTTCCGCCCCCGGCGCACCATAGGGCGGGGACCAGCACTTGGACACCTGGTTGCGGATCATCGTGCGCCACTGGTCGATCTCAAGCTGCGACACCTTCTTGTCCGGGTCGTACTTGATCGACTTGGAATTGTTCTGCAACGCTGCCCGGATGCGCGCCATGGTGTCGTCCTTGGGCGTTTCCGACACTTTCTTCTCCGGCTTTTCCTCGGTCTTCGGCGTCGGCTGCTGCTTGATCTTCTCAAGCGTCTTCAGCACGGACGCCGTATCGAAGGTCGGCTTTTGCGGCTTCTTGGGCTTCTTCGGGACCTCGACTTGGGCCAGTTTCGGTTTGGGCGGCTCCGGCTTTTTCTCGGGCTTGGGTTCCGCTTCCTTTTTGGGCTCCGGTTCGGGCTTGGGTTCCGGCTTCGCCTTGGGCAGGGGTTCGGGCTCCGCCTCTGGCTTGGGCGGCAGGGCCGCGATCTCGGGCTGCTTGGGCGTTGGCGGCGCCGGTTTCGGCTTCGGCGGCGTCGGCGGCTTGGGCGGTTCGGCCTTGGCCTCTTTCTTCGGAGTTTCCTGTACCGGGATCGGCGGCGCGTTGCGCATCTCATCGACGTCGACGATCTCGACGAAGATCGGCTGCTCTTCATGCAACGGCGTGATCTTGTTGAACGGCAGGCCAAGCCAAGCGGCCAGCACCAAACCCACGTGCAGGGAGACGGATGTGATCAGTGCGGTCCGCAAGGGGCCCCGACTTACTTCTTGGCAGGCGGGCGTTTCGCCGCCTTGCCCGGTTCCTGCGCGATCAACGCCACGCGCCGGTAGCCGGCTGCATTGATCTGTCCCATCACCGCCATGACACGTCCGTAATTGATGGCCCTATCCCCTCTGACGAAAATCCGAATGTCCGGATTATTGCCGGTGATAGCGTGCAATCTTGGCACCAATGTGTCCAAGTCAACGGCCGTGTCCTGAATATAAATCTGCCCGCCGGCGTCGACGCTGACAGCCAACGGCTCATCCTGGCCGCTGACGGCGCCCGCCTTGGTGTCCGGCAGGTCGACCTGAACCCCCACGGTCAGCAGCGGCGCCGTGACCATGAAGATGATGAGCAGGACCAGCATCACGTCGACGAACGGCGTAACGTTGATGTCGCTCATCAGCGCCCGGTTCTTGCGCCGTCGGCGCGAGGTCCGCTGTATGGTGACGGCCACGTTCCCGCTCCCCGCCCTAAGTGTCCAGCTCGCGCGACAGGATCGCTGAGAATTCGCCCGAGAAGTTTTCGAGCCGCCCGGCATACCGGTCCAGATCGCGGGAGAATTTGTTGTAGGCGATGACCGCCGGGATCGCAGCAAGAAGACCCAGCGCCGTGGCGAATAGGGCCTCGGCAATGCCGGGTGCGACCACCGCAAGCGACGTATTCTTTGAAATAGCGATCGACTGGAACGAATTCATGATGCCCCAGACCGTGCCGAACAGGCCGATGAAGGGGGCCGTGTTGCCCGTGGTCGCCAGGAACGTGAGATAACGTTCGGCGCGGTCCATTTCCCGGTCGGCGGTGATCTGCATGACCCGCTCGATGCGCTGGGCCAGAGTCGTCGACCCTCCACCGCCGTTCGACGAGGCGCGCCGCCATTCCCGCATGGCGGCGGCGAACACGGCGGACATGGGATCCATGGGCCGGCTGCCGATCTTGTCATACAGGCTGTCGAGGCTGTCGCCGGACCAGAAGCGATCCTCGAACTTGTCGGTTCGTTTGTTCAGGCGGCGCACGGACAACATTTTTTCAAAGATGATCGCCCAGCACCAAATCGATGCCGACACCAGCATGATGATCACCGCCTTGACCACCAGGTCGGCCTTCATGAACAGCGCCACGACCGAGAAATCCAGGTTCGTCGACCCCGCCAGGGCCATGGCTTCGACCGCTTGATTTTCCATCTTTGTCCGTCTCGTTCCGTTTTTCTTAAGCCTCGCCGCCGACGTCGGCGATCCGGGCCATTTCAATTCGCACTTCGGCCGGCAGGCGCACGGGCCGTCCGGCCGTGTTCATACAGGCGAGGGTCAGGCTCATCTGCACCAGGTCGTCATCGCCCCGGCGCACCACTTGGGCCATCTCCACGGTCGCCCCCCGCACCGCCAGCACCCGCGTTTCGACGCTAAGGGCATCGTCCAGCCGCGCCGGCTTCAGGTATTCGGCACTGACCCGGCGCACGGCAAGCGCGACGCCCTTCTGCGCCAAAATCGCGGAATTTTCAAATCCCAGTTCACGCAACAGCTCCGTCCGCGCGCGTTCCGCATAGCGCAAGTAGTTGGCGTAATAGACGATGCCGCCGGCGTCCGTATCCTCGTAATAAACACGCACGGGCATGCGGTGGCAGGGCGTTTCTCCTGTTCCGATCACCCGTCATCCTCCGTCCCACTTGTGGCGGAAAGAAGGTCAAGTTGCGGCGCACCCGGCGGCAGGTCGAGGCCCAGATGCCGGAACGTCTCCGGCGTCACGGCACGGCCGCGCGGCGTACGCATCAATAACCCCTGCTGGATCAGGAAGGGCTCGATCACTTCCTCGATGGTGTCTCGCTGTTCCGACAGGGCGGCGGCCAAGGTTTCGACGCCGACCGGCCCACCGCCGTAATTGCCGCAAATACAGGTCAGATAGCGGCGGTCCATGGCGTCGAGCCCGCGCTGATCGACCTCAAGCCGCGTCAGGGCCGCATCGGCGATCCGAGCATCCACGGATCCGGCCCCGTCGACGGCGGCAAAATCGCGGACCCGGCGCAGCAATCTGCCCGCGACCCGCGGCGTTCCGCGGGACCGGCGGGCGATTTCCAGCGCCCCCTCGGACGTCAAGTCCAGGCCCAGCAATGCCGCCCCCCGGCGTACGATACCCTCGAGTGCTTCCGGGCTATAAAAATTGAGCCGCACGGGAATACCGAAACGGTCGCGCAGCGGTGTCGTGATCAGGCCCGAACGGGTCGTCGCCCCGACCAGGGTGAAGGGCGGCAGATCAATGCGCACGGAGCGCGCCGCCGGCCCCTCGCCGATAATGAGGTCGAGCTGATAATCCTCCATCGCCGGATAGAGGATTTCCTCGACAATCGGGCTGAGGCGGTGGATTTCGTCGATGAACAGAACATCGCGCGGCTGCAGATTGGTGAGGATCGCTGCAAGGTCGCCCGCCTTGGCGACCACGGGGCCCGAGGTGGCGCGGAAGCCCACACCCAGTTCGCGGGCGACGATCTGCGCCAGGGTCGTCTTGCCCAGCCCCGGGGGGCCGAAGAACAGGACATGGTCCATGGCTTCGCCGCGCGACCGCGCGGCCTCGATGAACACCTTCAGGTTTTCGCGCGCCTGGTCCTGGCCGACGAAATCGTCAAGCGCCTGGGGCCGCAGGCCGGGATCAGCGGCAAAGTCGTCTTCCACGACTTCCGGCTGGATCATGCGTTCCTCGGCCATTGTCGCTTACGCCCCCCGCCGCTGGTCGCTCGGGGCAAGCTCGGCCAGCCCGGCACGGATCAGGGCCTCCAGGGTCAAGGCGGCCTCCGACGCCTGGGCGGCGCGGGACACCGCCCCCAAGGCTTCCGACGGCGTATAGCCGAGGTTGACCAAGGCCGACGCCGCATCGCGCAGCAGATCCTGCGCCGCATCACCGGCGGAAACCGGCTTGGCCGCACCCGGGGCTGGTGCCGCACCGCCCTTGGCCGCCACCGGACCCAGGGCCAAGGCACCGACCTTGTCCTTCAATTCATGGAGAATGCGCTGCGCCAGCTTGGGCCCGACACCCGGCGCGCGGCAGATCGCCGCCTTGTCACCGGCCGCGATGGCCTGCAGCAGCATGTCGCCGGTCAGCGCCGACAGCATGGCGAGGGCAACCTTGGCGCCCACACCCTGCACGGTGGTCAACAGGCGAAACCAGTCCTGTTCATCGGCGCGCAGAAAACCGTAAAGATGGATATGGTCTTCACGCACGTGGGTTTCGATGAACAACGCCACCGCCTCCCCCTGCCCCATCTGCGACAGGGTCCGCGACGACGCGTGCACCAGATAGCCGACCCCGTTCACGTCGATCACGGCGGTGTCAGTGCCGACGGCATCGACAAAGCCTTTGAGCCGCGCGATCACCGGGCCGCTCCCGCCATGGCGGCGTTCGACACATGGCCCGGGGCCGTGCGGTGATGGGCATGACAGATGGCGACGGCCAGGGCATCGGCGCTATCGGCACTTTTGAAGGCCGCCCCCGGCAAAAGCGTGCGCACCATCATCTGGACCTGTTCCTTGGCCGCATGGCCGGTGCCGACCACGGTCTTCTTCACCAGGTTGGGGGTGTATTCGAACACCGGCAGACCGGCCAAGGCCGGTACCAGCATGGAAATGCCGCGGGCCTGGCCCAGTTTCAGGGTCGTCGTCGGGTTGGTGTTGACGAAGGTTTCCTCGACCGCCGCCTCGGCCGGGGCCATGGCGCGGATGACCTCGACCAGCCCGTCGTGAAGTTGCACCAGGCGTTCGGCAAGGCTGGCCTTCGGATCGGAGGAAACAACACCGTCGGCGACATAGCGAAGCCGGTTGCCGGCGTGTTCGATGACGCCCCATCCGGTGTTCTTCAACCCCGGGTCAAACCCGATCAGCCGCATCCGTGTTCCATTCCGCTCCGTATCCCTGTGGCGTCCGCTTTACGGTTTAAGCGCTCAGCCTTTCCATGATCTCGTCGTCGACCTCGAAGTTGGCGGCGACGCGCTGCACGTCGTCGTTGTCTTCCAACGCATCGATCAGCTTCAGCAATGTCTGCGCCGTGCCTTCGTCGACGGAGATGGAATTCTGCGGCTTCCAGGCCAGGCGCGCCTCTTCCGGCTCACCAAAGCGTTCTTCGAGCGCGTCGCGCACGGCGGCGAAATCGTCAGGCTGGCAGGTGATGGTGTGGTTTTCGTCATCCGATTCCACATCCTCCGCGCCCGCTTCCAGCGCCCCTTCGAACATGGCCTCGGCGCCGGCGACGTCGGCCGGATAGGTAATCTGGCCGACCCGGTCGAACATGAAGGCGACGCTGCCCGTCTCGCCCAGGTTGCCGCCGTTCTTGGAGAAGGCGGTGCGTACTTCCGAGGCCGTGCGGTTGCGGTTGTCGGACAGGGCCTCGACGATCACGGCGACGCCGCCCGGGCCGTAGCCTTCGTAGCGGATTTCCTCGTAATTCTCGGCATCCGAGCCCTGTGCCTTTTGGATCGCCCGATTGATGACGTCGTTGGGCATGTTCAGGGCCTTGGCGTTGGCAACGGCCAAACGCAGGGCGGCATTGAAGTTGGGATCGGGGCCTTGGCGCGCGGCGACCGTCACTTCGCGGCCCAGTTTGGCAAAGACCTTCGCCCGCTTGGCGTCCTGACGGCCTTTGCGGTGCATGATGTTCTTAAATTTGGAATGACCAGCCATTTTGGCGGGAACCCCCTATATGTCGTGGCGATTCGTCGGGATTATACCCAAATGATGGGACCGGCGCGAGTGTCACCGGCAATGAAGCTAGGCCCGCAATATGGCAAGATTTCGTCCGCCGTGAAAGGCCGCAGGCCGTGGAAAAGGTTGATTTCCTGGTTAACCGGTTATCCCGGCACCGCCGGTGCCAGGCGGCCGCCCAGGCGCACGGGCTCCGCCCGCGTCGCCAGACCCGTGCCATCGTCGGTTTCCAGGTACATGGCGCAGAAGGTCGCCTCGCCGCTCGCGGGCTCCAACCGGCCCTGCGGCAGCTTGGTGGTGAACCGCGCCGTGGCGTTTTCCTTCTGCATGCCGATCACGGAATCATAATCACCGGTCATGCCGAGGTCGGTCTGATAGGCCGTGCCGCCCTTGAACACCTGGGCATCCGCCGTCGGCACATGGGTGTGGGTCCCGACCACCGCCGACACCCGGCCGTCCAGGAAATGGGCCATGGCCATCTTTTCCGACGACGCCTCGCCGTGCAGGTCGAGCAGGATGGCATCGACGTTGCCGCGCCCGATGGCCGCCCCCAGGCGATGGTTCTTCAAGGCCTCGTCCACCCCGGCGAAGGGATCGTCGAGCGGGTCCATGAACAAACGGCACATGGCGTGCACGACCATGACCTTGCGGCCGTCCCTGGTCTCGAACACGCCGGCCCCCTTGCCGGGCGTGCCGGCGGGAAAATTCAGGGGACGCAGCAAGCGGTCGTCGCCATCGATGTAATTCATGATCTCGCGCTGATCCCACACATGGTTGCCCGTGGTGATGACATCCGCCCCCTGGGCGTACAGATCGTTGCAGATCGCCTCGGTAATGCCGAAACCATGGGCCGCGTTCTCACCGTTGACGACGACGAAGTCGAGGTCCAGTTGCGCGCGCAGGGCCGGCAGATGTTTGGCCACAGCGTCCCGGCCACTACGGCCGACCACATCCCCGACAATCATGATTTTCATAAACTGACCTTAATACCTAGTGCCTTGGCCCCAAAATGCCTCGCCGGGACCGTTAATGCGTAATTTTAATGATGTCGTCCTCGGTCACGACCCAGTCAAGGCGTGCGTCGTAATGGTCGCGCGGCACGGCGTCAACTTCCTGGGCCGAATAACCGACCCCGACAGCGGCAACGGGCGTGCCGGAATTTCGCAGTTCGGCCAAGGTCCGGTCATAGAATCCACCACCCCAGCCAAGCCGATACCCGGCCCGGTCGAAGGCAAGCAGCGGCACCAGAAGCAAATCAGGGCGCACGTCCGCCGCTCCGTCCGACGGATGACGGGTGCCGAACACGCCGTTCGTCAGCTTCGCCCCCGGTGTCCAGGCCCGGAACCGAAGCGGCTGTGCCTTACCCACGACCACGGGCAGACAGCCCTGCCAGCCGTTCGCAGCCATGGCCAGGATGGCCGGCAGCACATCCATTTCGTCCTGCATGGCGAGATAACCCGACACCCACCCCGGTGTCAGCGCCTGGGCCAAAGCCACGGCATGACAGGCAACGGCAGTGGCGGCGGCGCTCCCTTGGTCGGCGTGCGCGCGCGTGCGCCGGGCGGCGGCTTCTTTGCGCAGGAGACGCTTTTGCTTGAGGAGATCCATAATGATTTGATGACGGGACCCGAAATTCGGGTGCCGTAACAATGCCCAAGACGAAAAAAGTCGGCGGTGCCGCAGTAGCCGTCGGCGTTAAGATCCTCCGTGGCCTGCTCTCAACAGGTTGGGCACCGTGATACCGAGCGTCCAGGACGAACCCGTGCAACCCGGCAGGGACAGCACCCTTAAAGGACGCATCGCCCCAGGGATAATGTGCCTAACGCGCTCCGCAGCGCTCCGCCTGAGCGGAAGTTAGGCTTGTTCAAGCCCCACGGCAATGCCTTCGATGCGGTCGGCGATACTTTCCAGGGTGCGGCTGACCTTTTCCTCGGATTCGATAAGCCGGGCGACGCCTTCACTTTTGCGGCTGATCGACTCCAATTCCGCATAGGCGTCGGACAATTCGTCGGCGAGAAGCAGGCTGACCATGACCAGAAGCCGGGCATCCCCGGCCTGGCCGACGGCAGCAACCAGTTCCTGAACCCGATTGTCGACATACTTGCCGAGCCGCGACAGGTGCGCTTCCTGCCCGTCATCGCAGGCGACCTGGTACTGACGTCCGTTAATGGTGACGGTGACATGAGCCATGACGTGATCCGCCCCTAGCCTTCGAGGACTTTTTCAAGGCGGCCGATGGCGCCGTCGAGACGCCCCTTGACCTCCTCGGTCACGGTCTGCAGACGGGCGTTCTCCGCCCGCAATGCCGCCGTGTCGCCGCCGCCCTCGGCCGCGGCGGTGCCGCGTGCTTGAACAGCCTTTTCCAGGCGCGACAAGGCGCCTTCCAACCGCTCGAATGCGCGGTCCACTCGCGATGCTTTACTGATGGTCGCCACAAACACCCCCCGACCCAACTAAGAAAATATAATTGCCTTAGTGGGTAAAAATTTTATGAAGAATAGGTGCCTATGCACATAAGTTCAACCACCACATCAATTGGATGGCATTGCGCCCCGGACAACCGGGCGTTCGCGGGTTTACAGAGGGCGGTGGGTAGCCTATATGCTCGCCCCGGACAGAGGCTTCCATCGCAGGGGCCTCAAGGCAGGAAATTCAACAAATTTACGGAGGCATTCATGGCGGTTCGGGTTGCGATCAACGGGTTCGGAAGAATTGGTCGTTTGGTTCTTCGGGGCATTTTGGAATCGCGGCGTAACGACATCGAAGTCGTCGCCATCAACGACCTGGGCTCACCCGAAATGAATGCCCACCTTCTTAAATACGATTCCGTGCACGGGCCGCTAGGCATGGACGTGTCGGTCGCAGGCGACGTCATGAACGTCGGCGCCGGGCCGATCAAGGTGACGGCCGAGCGTAATCCCGCAGATCTGCCCTGGAAGGAACTGGGCATCGACGTGGCCCTGGAATGCACCGGTCTGTTCACCGACCGCGACAGCGCCGCCAAGCACCTGGACGCGGGTGCCGCCAAGGTTCTGGTCTCGGCCCCGGCCTCGGGCGTCGATCTGACCGTCGTCTACGGCGTCAACCACGACAAGCTGGAAGCCGGCCACACGGTCGTTTCCAATGCGTCCTGCACGACCAACTGCCTGGCCCCCGTGGCCGACGTGCTGCACAAACTGGTCGGCATCGAAAAGGGCTATATGACGACGATCCACGCCTACACCGGCGATCAGCGTCCGCTAGACACCCTGCATTCGGACCCCCGCCGGGCGCGCGCCTGCGCCGTGTCCATGATCCCGACCTCGACCGGTGCGGCCAAGGCCGTCGGCCTGGTGCTGCCGGAACTGAAGGGCAAGCTGGACGGCACCGCGATCCGCGTGCCGACCCCCAACGTGTCGCTGATCGACCTGACCTTCACGGCCGGGCGTTCGACCACGGCCGAGGAAATCAACGCGGCCATGCTGGAGGCCTCCAACGGCCGGCTCAAGGGCGTGCTTGCCTACAACACCGAGCCCCTGGTCTCCATCGACTTCAACCATAATCCTGCAAGCTCGAGCTTCGATTCCACCCAGACCCAGGTGATCGACGGCAACTTCGTGCGCGTGCTCAGCTGGTACGACAACGAATGGGGCTTCTCCAACCGCATGCCGGACACCGCGCTGGCCATGCATGGTGCGAAATAAGCGACGGGTTTGAGATGACGGGGGGCGCGACCAGGCAACCGGCCGCTCCCCCGGCATCCGTCGTTATCCACGACCTGAACCACGCAATACAGGCGCTGAGCGCCGCCCGCCGCACGGGCCGTCCCGTGCATCTGGTCAGCGCACCCGGCGCCGCCGGCTATCTCGGCCCCGCCCTGTTCAAACAAATCATCGACCAAGCCCGCGCCGCCGAACCGGTGGCCCATGCCACGGCCTGCCTTGATTGCGCGGACGAACCGGGCACGGCCCTGGACGCCATCAGGTTGGGCGTCGAAGCCGTGTCCCTGTCGGCCGCCCCCGAGGTTCTGGCCAAAATCGAGAGTGCGGCAATTGCGGCCGGCGCCAAGGTGGCCAACCGGCCTGCGCAGGCATTGGATATGGCGGACGCCGACGCCGATCAGCGGCTCGACACTTGGCTCACGGGAGAATTCCAACATGGCTGACAATGATGACGGCTGCCTGCTCTACCTGGTCACGCCCCCTGCCTTCGACCCGAACGTCTTCGCGGGCGATCTGGCGGCGGCGCTCGACGCCGGTCCCGTCGGCGCCGTGCAGTTGCGCCTGAAGGCCCCGGACGGCACCCCCGACAGCGACGACGACATCCGCCGCGCCGCCGATATCCTGCTGCCCGTCTGCCGCGACCGTGGCGTGCCGCTGATTTTGAACGACCGCCCCGACCTGGCGGCGGAAACCGATTGCGACGGCGTCCATGTGGGCCAGGGCGACGCGTCTTACCGGGACGCCCGCAAAACCCTGGGCGACAGGCGCATCGTCGGCGTGACCTGCCATGCATCCCGCCATCTGGCCATGGAAGCAGGTGAAGCTGGGGCCGACTACGTCGCCTTCGGCGCGTTCTTCCCGACCGGCACCAAGGAAGTCACTCATCACGCGGATATCGACCTGCTGCGCTGGTGGAGCGAGATTTTCGTCGTGCCCTGCGTCGCCATCGGCGGCATCACGGCCGACAATTGCGGCCCCCTGGTCGCCGCGGGTGCTGACTTCCTGGCCGTGGTCTCCGGGGTCTGGCAGCATGCGCAAGGACCCGCCGCCGCGGTCTCCGCCTTCAACAAGGTAATTGCCGATACCCAACGCCCCTGACGGCGGCGTTGGGCCGTTGCTATGCACGAAACAAACTGGTAGCTTCCGCGCCGCTTTCACCCCCTATCAACATATAAACGGGCACGGACATGAAAATCGACGGCAACGCCATTCGACCCGGTATGGTCATCGAACATCAGGGACGCCTGTGGCGCGCGGTCAAGATCGCCCATACGCAGCCCGGCAAGGGTGGCGCCTATCTTCAGGTGGAATTGCGCGAACTGCGCGACGGCACCAAGCTGAACGAACGCTTCCGCTCGTCGGAAAAGGTCGAACGCGCGACCCTGGAACAGAAGGAATATCAATTCCTGTTTTCCGACGGCGAAATGTTCACCTTCATGGACAACGAAAATTACGAACAGGTCGTCCTGAACAGCGATCAGATCGGTGAGGATCAGACCCCCTATCTGCAGGACGGCATGGAAGTGACCATCGAAAGCCACGACGGCGACCCGATCGGCGTTCAACTGCCTGACCGGGTGACCCTGACCGTGGTCGAAACCGAAGCCGTGGTCAAAGGCCAGACGGCGGCGTCGAGCTACAAACCGGCGCTTTTGGACAACGGTGTGCGCACCAGCGTGCCGCCGCATATCGAGACCGGCACCCGCATCGTCGTCAACCCCGCCGAAGGCACCTATGTCGAGCGGGCCAAGGACTAGGCTTCGGCTGCGTTCTTCCCGCCCCTTTCCGATCGCTTGAAACAAGGCCCGCCATGCTGCGCACGCCCCTGATAAACGTCATGACCGCCGCCGCCCAAAAGGCGGCGCGGGGCCTGATCCGCGATTTCGGCGAGGTCGAACACCTCCAGGTCTCGAAGAAGGGCCCGGCCGACTTCGTCTCGACCGCCGACCGCAAGGCCGAGAAGATCCTGTTCGAAGAACTTCAGCGCGCGCGCCCCAAGTACGGTTTCCTGATGGAAGAACGCGGCGCGGTCGAGGGCATCGACACTTCGAATCGCTGGATCATCGACCCCTTGGACGGCACCACCAACTTCCTGCACGGCATTCCCCAGTTCGCCATCTCCATCGGCCTGGAACGTGACGGCCAGATCTTCGCCGGCGTCGTCTACAACCCGATCACGGACGAGATGTTCGTCGCCGAAAAGGGCCAGGGCGCCTTTCTCAACGGGCGGCGCCTGCGCGTCTCGGCGCGCCGAGACATTGCCGAATCCCTGTTCGCGACGGGTATTCCCTTCGTCGGCCGGGGCAACCACGACCTGTTTCTGAACCAGCTGCGCGCGATCATGGCCGTGTCCGCCGGCGTACGGCGCAACGGTGCGGCCTCGCTTGATCTGGCCTGGGTCGCCGCCGGGCGCTTCGAAGGGTTCTGGGAACAGAACCTGCAACCCTGGGACATGGCGGCAGGCATGATCCTGGTCGCCGAAGCGGGCGGTTTCGTCACCGACCTTTCGGGCGGTCGCGACATCTTCCAGCGCGGCGACATCGCCGCCGGCAACGACGCCATGCATCCAGTCATGCTGAAAACCCTGGCCGGTGCCGGCGCGGCGGCCACCTGACCCATTCCCGCCCCCGTCGAAGGGCTGTTTTCAGGCGCCCCGAAAGCGTCATATTTAGCTGATTTCATGCAAGGGCTTTACGGTTGTCCAGCGCATCGCCGTTGGTTAAGGTGATCGCCTTGGTTTCCGCCGCAGGCCGGAGGGTCCCCGGACCATCCCGGCGGAGGAACGCCAAGCCTGCCGCAAACGGGATACACACACCCGAGCACGACAACGGGCCGGAAGACGACAACAGGGAAGAATGGGGAGTGACCGTCCGATGACATCCTCACGTTTTTTGACCGGGCTTTTGGTCATTGCCGTGGCGCCGCTGGCGCTGGCATCAGGCCCGGTCGAGGCACAGGTGAGCAACTACGCGGACGGTGCCGTGACCATCGACATGGGCGCCCTGCCCGGCGGCGGATACGGCCACACCGTGGACATATCGTCGGAACCGGCCGCCCCCGCCTATGGCGGCGGACTGCGCCTGCCGGGCGCAAGCCGGCCGACCTCTCAGTTGTTCGTCGCCCCTGAAAAATCCGCCCCCATCCGCAAATTGAAGGTGACCCGCGCCGAGGCCGCGCCGGCTCCGCGCACCAGCCGCATGGAAGCAGAGATGCGCCCGCCCGCCGCCAAGGCGCCGCCGCCGCCCATGCCGTCAAAACCATCACCCGCGCCGGCCCCCGCCGCCGATGCCCCGGCACAGCTGACGGCTGCCGCACCGACGCCGCCCGCCGCACCGACGCCCCCCGGCACGGCACCGAACACGAAAACAGCCGGTGCGCCGCCGCCTACCCCCAAGGTCGAGGCAGTGAAGGACACCGCGGACAAGGCACCCCCGCCGCCCCCGCCCGCAACCGCTCCGGGCGCCGCCGTTCCGCCGCCCCCGCCACCGCCCGCCACGGCCATGGCTGTGCCCACGCCGCCGGAGCCCAAGGCGGAAAGCACCGCGTCCCTGACGGCCGGCGAAGACGGCCGGCTAATCCGCGTGGTGTTTGACGAAAGCCAGTCGAAACTGCCCGACACCGCCAAGCCGAACCTGCTCAAGCTGGCAGATCAGGTAAAAGACCAGCGCGACGTCCGGCTGCAGCTTCAGGCCTATGCCGGGGGTGACGATCTGAAATCCAACCGGGCCCGCCGCCTGTCCCTGTCCCGCGCCCTTTCCGTGCGCTCTTTTCTGATCGAAAGCGGCATCCGCTCGACCCGGATCGATGTACGGGCTCTCGGCGACAAGACTTCCGACGAGCCCAAGAACCGGGTCGACATCACCCTGGCCCCGCGTTGACGGCACCGTCGGGTTCCGCGTGACGTCCGTGCCTCCGAAAGGACCTCGTAAGGGCTTCCCTACATGACGCGCCCCAACCGATACCTGCTCAGGATGATCCTGTTCCTCGGCGCTGTTCTCGCCGTCTGCGCTCCCCTGTTCCAACCGCTGCGTGATGCCTTCCTGGCTAATGCCCCCCTAAACGGCGGCATCCTGGCGGTGCTGGCGTTGGGCATCGCCTATAACTTCCTGCAGGTCGCGCGCCTGAAGCCCGAGGTCGAATGGGTGGAAAGCTACCGCCGTGACGGCGCGCAGTTGTCACAGCCGAGCCCACCCCGCCTGCTCGGCCCCATGGCAAGTATGCTGGGGCAGCGTTCCGGCCGCCTGACACTCTCGACCACATCACTGCGCACCTTGCTTGACGGTCTGGTTTCGCGCCTTGACGAATCACGCGATATTTCGCGCTACATCATCGGCCTGCTGATCTTCCTGGGATTGCTCGGCACCTTTTGGGGGCTTCTCGAAACGGTCGCCTCGGTCAAGGACGTGATCGTTGGCCTGACCGTCGACGGCGGCGACATCAATGGGACCTTCGAAAAGCTGAAACACGGCTTGGAAACGCCGTTGTCCGGCATGGGCACGGCCTTTTCATCATCCCTGTTCGGGTTGTCGGGTTCGCTCATCCTAGGCTTCCTCGACCTGCAAGCCGGCCAAGCGCAGAACCGTTTCTATAATGATCTGGAAGAGTGGCTGTCGAGCCTGACCCGCTTGTCGTCGGGGGCTCTTTCCGGCGACGGCGATCAGTCCATGCCCGCCTATGTACAGGCGCTGCTGGAACAATCGGCGGAGAACCTGGAGAACCTGCAGCGCACCCTGTCCCGCGGTGAGGAAAGCCGCGCCGAGGCCAACCAAGGCATCCTGAACCTGACCGATAAACTGGACACCCTGACCGATCACCTGCGTGCGCAGCAGCAGCTGATGAAGGACATGGCCCAGAGCATGAACCGGAGCGACGGCGGAGGCATGGATGCGGAAACCAGGACCAGCATCCGCAACCTGGACCGCGCGGTGACCCGTCTGGCCGACGACGTCAGCCACGGCCGCGACGAAATCATCAAGGAGGTGCGGTCCGAGATCAAACTTCTGGCCCGCACCATGGCCAACATCGCCGACGGCGAATATGACCGCTGACGCCGTGACGCCGGCTCTCTGCCCCCGTCACATCCCAGCGGCTCCCCGGCAAGGGAAGACGTAACCATGGCAAGCCTCGCCAGGCGCCACGAAAGATCAACCAACATCTGGCCCGGCTTCGTCGACGCCCTGGCGACGCTGCTGATGGTCATTATCTTCCTGTTGCTGATCTTCATCATGGCCCAGGTCTTTCTGGGGCAGGCATTGACCGGGCGCGATCAGGCGCTGCGCAAGCTGGAGGGCGAGATCAGCGAACTGGCGAGCCTATTGGCCCTGGAACGCAAGACCACGGACAGCCTGCGCGCCGATGTCAGCCGCCTGTCGAGTGAATTGGAAGTCTCGGTCGGCGAACGCGAACGGCTGAGCGCCAGCGTTGCCGGACTGCGTATGCGCGCGGAATCGGCGGAACAGCAACTTGTCGATGCCATGGTTTCCATGGAAGCCAGCCGCCAGACCATCGGCCGCCTGGAAACCTCGTTGGCGGACACCCAGAAGACGCTCGCTGTCCGCGAGGAGGAACTGGCTGAACGCGTGCAGCGCCTGAACAGCCTGGCGCGCGAGATCGAGGCCCTGACGGCGCTTCGCGACGAATTGACCGCGAAGGTTATGGAACTCGGCAAACAGGCCAATGAAAAAGGCGAGGCGCTGATCAACGAGCGCAACATTTCGGAATCCGCCCGCGCCCAGGTCGCCCTGATGAACCGCCAGTTGGCGGCGCTCCGCGAGCAGTTGGCGACGCTTGAGGCGACGCTCCGCGCGGCCGAAGAAAAGGCCCAGTCGCAGGGTGTGCAGATCGAAAGCTTGGGCAAACGGCTTAACGCCGCGCTGGCGTCCAAGGTGCAGGAACTCAGCCGCTACCGTTCGGAATTCTTCGGCCGCCTGCGCGAAGTTCTCGGCAACCGGCCCGGCATCCGCATCGTCGGCGACCGCTTCGTGTTCCAGTCGGAGGTTCTGTTCGACGTCGCCTCGGCCGAACTGGGCCCGGCGGGCAAGGAACAGATGAGCGCGCTGGCTCAGACCCTCAAAGAACTGGTCGTAAAAATCCCCGAGGACATTGACTGGGTGCTCCGCGTCGACGGACATACGGATAAAACGCCAATTTCCACGGCCCGCTTCCCCTCCAACTGGGAATTGTCGGCGGCGCGCGCCATCTCCGTGGTCAAATACCTGATCGACCAGGGACTTCCCCCCGTCCGTCTGGTCGCCGCCGGGTTCGCAGCCAACCGGCCCATCGATCAAGGCGCGGATGAAATCGCCCTTCGGCGAAACCGCCGGATCGAACTCAAACTGACCCAGCGCTGATCGGCCAACCAGAATGCTCGCTATTTTCCTGATCGTCGTCGTCGATCTTATCGGTTTCGGTATCATCATTCCGCTGCTGCCGTTCTACGGCGAGCATTTCCAGGCCGACCCGCAGACCGTGGGCCTGCTGATGGCGACCTATTCCCTGGCACAGTTCATTTCAGCCCCCCTGTGGGGGCGGCTCAGCGATCATGCCGGACGGCGCCCGGTCCTGCTCCTTAGCCTTGCCGGGGCGGCCGCGGCCTATGTCTGGCTGGCCTTCGCCGACGCGCTGTGGATGCTGTTCATGGCGCGCGCCCTGGGCGGCCTTATGGCCGGCAACATATCGGCTGCCTTCGCCTACATGGCCGACATCACGACCAAGGAGAACCGCGCCAAGGGCATGGGCTTGATCGGCGCCGCCTTCGGCATCGGCTTCATCCTGGGCCCCGCCATCGGCGGCATCCTGGCCGGACCGGACCCGCTGACCGCCGATTACCGCAGCCCGGCCCTGGCCGCCGCCGGTCTGTCGATACTCGCCCTTCTGCTTGGGCTGGTGAAACTGCCGGAATCCCTGTCTGCCGAGGTCCGCGCCCGCGCGGCGGCGATGCCGCGCCGGCGGCGTCTGGCGCAGTTCACGGATGCCTTAAGACTGCCTGGGGTGGGACTGCTAATGCTGCTGGGGTTCCTCGCGACCTTCGTATTCGCGGGCCTGGAAACCACCTTCGCCATGTGGTCCCGACGTGCCTTTGACTGGGGCCCGGAACAAAACGGCTGGTTGTTTGCCTATGTCGGTGTGCTGTCTGCGGCGGTCCAAGGCGGCCTGATGGGCCGTCTCGCCAAACGTTTCGGCGAACGGGCATTGCTGATCCAGGGGGCTATCGCCCTCGCCCTCGGCATCGGCGCCATCCCCTTCTGCAGCCAGGTCTGGCATCTGCTGATTGCCATGGCCATCGCGGCCTACGGCTTCAGCGTCATCAATCCGGCCTACAACAGTTTGATTTCACAACAGGTTCCCGACACGGACCAGGGCGGCGTGATGGGCGTGACACGATCGGTGACGACCATGGCACGCGTCCTCGGCCCGGCCTGGGCTGGCATGCTGTTCGCCCAGATCGGGCGGGACTGGCCCTATTACTCAGGCGCCCTGGTGATGGCGGCGGTGCTGCTCCTGGCCCTCGCCATTCCGGCTGGACTGCGCCCCGCCCCGTCATCGCAGACGGACGGCGACCCCCGTTGACGCCTTGAGTTCGGCCACCAGTTTCTCGTCCAGGAATTCACCCGACCGCGTGCAGCGCCACTGTTCCTTGTCCGTGTCAAAATCATAATGGGTGGCACCGCTGACCGGCGACGACATCCAAATTTGGCGGTTGGGCGCGTGCTTGTTGATGACGTACTGACCGCCCGTATCCAATTCGATGGTCAGGATGCCGCCTTCCAGGTCCACGTCGGCCTGATCGCCGATCACCGCCTCGATCGCATCCATGAACGATTCCAAGGTCTTGTCGGCGATGTGCGTGAATGACGTGTCGTCCAGGGACATATGGGGAGACTCCTTGAGTTTAGGTCGAAAAGGCCAGCGGACCAGCGGGGATTCATGAAACCTTGCGCATGGCAGGTCAGGTCTGTATATAGAGCGCCACTTTTGCCGGAGCCAAGCCAAATGAAAAAAGATATCCACCCGGACTACCACGAAATCACCGTTCAGATGACGGATGGTAGCTCGTTCACGACGCGCAGCACCTGGGGCAACCCCGGCGATGTGCTGAAGTTGGAAGTCGACCCGAAGAGCCATCCGGCTTGGACGGGCGGCGGACACCGCCTGGTTGATGCCGGCGGTCGCCTTGCGCGTTTCAACAAGCGGTTCGGGAACAGCGGCCTGAAGATGTAGGAAGCCGTCCCTTCGGGGGCGGTTGCCGGCACTGGCCGGAACCTGGATCGACGTGCACAAGGGCGCACCCCAAGGGCGCGCCCTTTTCCGTGCACAATTCCAGGGATAAGAGGGTTAAAATCAACCCCTCCCATAGCATGAACAGCTATGCTAACTTTTATGCAATCGGGTAGGGAAATGTTTACCTGCCCGCATCAAAATTGCTCTTCTGGGAAGTACCGAAGCATCCGGTAGCCCCGTTCGACCGGGGAAGGCGACTTGCGGCTACGACGGTAATTCGGTCTGATTAATGGGGAGCGGCTGGGTAACGGCCATGGCAAGACACATTCATTTCGAGGTCCACGTGCAGCAGGCCGGCCGCTGGTCGATTCACGCCCAGTTCGGCGCCGCACAGCGTGAAAAGGCCATCGAAGAAGCCAAGAAGATCGAGAAGACGCCCGGTTTCGATGCCGTCAAGGTGGTCAAGGAAACCTATGACAGCGATATCGGCAACCACCAAGACACGACGATCTATCGTGGTCCCAAAGGCGCCGAGGAACACAAAGGCTTTCGCGACATCGGTAGCGGCAAGGCTGACGGCGGTGGTGGCGATGGCGGCGACTGGTCCATGTCGCGCGGTGACGACGACGATGATGATTATTACGACGATGACGACGACTCGCCGAAAAAGCGCCGCACCGCAAGTAATGCCAACAGCATCACCGCGACGGCGACGGCGGTCGTCATCAAGATGCTCATGTTGGCTTTGGTCAGTTTGCTGGTGTCGGGCGGTTTCGCGGTTGCCTTTTCCTGGTACTTCAGCGGCAAGATGCTGTTCGGCTACAAAATTTCCGGTGCGGTCGAAGCCAATGCCATCTTCCTGGTGTTTGTCGCCAGCTTCCTTCTGACCGCCTCGACCCTGGCGGTCACCTATCTCCGAAACATTCGGCTCAAGGGACGGCAGGCGCCCAGCAATATGCCCGTGCAACAGGCAGGCGGCGGCAGCAATGTGGCTTCCATCCTTGATCGGGCGGCATCGGCATTGGGGCAACCGCCGGCAAATACCATAGAAGTCGATACGGAAAAGCCCGAAGGCACGGTCGGCGATTGGCGCGAACAGGCCAAGGCCGAAGAGGCGGCCCGCGGCGAGACCGACGCCGCTGCCAACCAGCGCCTGCGCGAGGAATTGGAGAACGACGAGGCCAAGCGCGGCGTGACCCTGGAGGCCGACAAGTACGGCGGCGGTCAAGAACCGCAACCCATGCTCGACGCCGCCGGCGAAAAGCAGAAGGCCTACATGATGAAGTTCCTGGGCCAGCTTCTCGACGTCACGGGCCAGGACAAGAAAAAGCTCGATAATTTCACCAAGTTCGGGATCAATCTGTTCCTTGCTGGCGCCTGTGAATCCCTGTCGTCAAAACGCGACCTGGAACCTTCGACGCGGTCCCGCATTCTGGCCGACAGCGTCCAGGTCATGGGTTTCAAGAAATCCCATGCCGCGTCCTTCGCCGATCGCTACGAGGAATACCTGCTTCAGGATTCCCGCTACATGAGCATGTTCCAGGCAGGCCGCAACGCCATGGCCAACCACCTGACGGACAACGCCTCGGGCCCGTCCCACCTGAAAACGGCGCTGGAAGACTGGAACAAGCCGAAGCCGAAGGAAGCCCAGGCGCGGGTCGTCGCCGTGCTGTTCACGGATATCGCCGGCTCCACCGCGCTGACCCAGGAACTGGGCGATGCCGGGGCGCAGGAAGTCGTGCGCGCCCACAACAAGATCGTGCGCGAAAACCTGACCCGCTATCACGGCCGCGAGGTCAAGCACACGGGCGACGGCATGATGTGTTCATTCGATCAGCCGACCAATGCGGTCGAGGCGTCGATCGAGATCCAGAAGGAAACCATCCAACTTCGCGGATCAAACCCTGCCCTGCCGCTCAAGCTGAAGATCGGCATCAACGCGGGCGAGCCGATTGCCGAGGACAACGACCTGTTCGGCACCACGGTTCAGCTGGCGGCGCGCATCGTCGACAAGGCCCAGGCCGATCAGATCTTCGTGTCGGAAACCGTGCGTGGAATCTGCACCGGCAAGGGCATTTCCTTCAAATCCGCGGGCGGTTTCGCCATGAAGGGCTTCGACGGGGACGTCAATCTGTACGAGGTCATGTGGCAGTCCGGTAACGCGGCCAAGGCCTCTTAACCCTCTGACTTTCCCTGTGTTTTTCGGCGGAAAAATTTCCACCAGGGACTTGCGCGGGATTTTCCCCAAACCTATCTCATGCCTGGAAGCGGGTGCCCGAACGGGGCCCGCAAGACCTGAACCGCCCGACCCGCGCGGTTCGTTGGATTGGCCATTGCGGCGGTCCTAAACGGCAACGCGCGCTGGCGGGCACCATATCGCTTCGTTCAAGGAGGACTTGGTTATGCGTACCATCGATTTCACCCCCCTATTCCGTCATTCCGTCGGTTTTGATCGTCTCGAACGGTTGCTTGACAGCGCCATGCGCCACGACGACGGCAACTCCTATCCGCCCTACAACATCGAGCAATTGGGCGAAGACACCTACCGGATCACCATGGCCGTCGCCGGCTTCGGCGAGAACGACCTTGAGGTTACCGTCAACGACGGCACCCTGATCGTTACCGGCAAGCATGCGGATGTGAAGGACGAGAACGTCGTCTACGTTCACCGCGGCATCGCCGGCCGTGCGTTCGAACGCCGCTTCCAGCTTGCCGACCATATCGAGGTCAAGGGCGGCGCCCTTGAAAACGGCCTTCTGCACATCGAACTGGAACGCGTCGTTCCGGAAGAAAAGAAACCCCGCAAGATCGCGATCACGGGTGGGCAGAAGAAACTGTTCAGCCGCAAGGCCGCCTAATCTCACACTATTACGTCAGACGGAAGGGGCGCGTTCGGGAAACCGGGCGCGCCTTTTCTTTTGCCTGCTCAGCGGAACCGTTCGTAGACGGCCCGGGCGGCATCCGGCATGGGCACGGCGGTTTCCGCGTCCCGGTCCGAATAGACATGGATGAAATGCCCTGTGGCCGCAGGGGTGTCGCGGTCGGACGCACCGAACAGGCCGATCAGGAAGGTGACGCTGGAATTGCCCAGACATCCGACGCGGAGCCCCGCATGAACGGTTTCCGGATAACTGAGGGAGCGGTGGAAACGGCAGAGCGTTTCCACGGCGACCGGGGCGATGCGATGCCTGGCATAGTCGACGCCCGCTTCCTGCATCTGGAACTGCGTCACCACGGCCTCGACATAGCGGTTGTAGGCAACGTTGTTGGCGTGACCCAGCATGTCATTGTCGCCGAACCGGGTCGGAATCTCGATGCGGTAGGGATAGGCCGAAAGCGGCACTTGGCGCGGATCGGGTTCAGCTTCGCTCATTGTCCACCGTCCTTGGTGATGATTTTTTCCAGGGCCCTGCGAATGGCCACCGGGACCGGCGTCGGCCGGTCCGTCCGGCGGTCGACGAAGACGTGGACGAAATGGCCGGCAGCGGCGGCCGTGTCCTCGCCGTCCTTGAAGATGGCAATTTCGTAACGAACGCTGGAATTTCCCAACTTGCCGACCCGCAATCCCGCCGCCAGCTTTTCCGGAAAGGCCACGGGCTTGAAGAACCGGCAGGTCGTTTCAACCGCGAAGCCGACGACCGTGCCGTCATGGATATCCAGCCCGCCCACATCAATCAAATAGCTGTTCACCACCGTGTCGAAGTAGCTGTAATAGGTCACGTTGTTGACGTGGCCGTAGATGTCGTTGTCCATCCACCGGGTCTGGATCGGCAATACATGTGGATAGGCGGCGCGGGTTTCGGGGGTCTTTTCGTCGGCCATGGCGGGCGGGTCTTTTCGTTGAGGCGGGAAGTTCGAGAATACGGACCGGAATTGATTAAGGGCCGCCGGTTTGCCCAGCGGCCCTTTAATTATTTTATATGCCTCACACCTGTCAAACTCGCCTGAATGACAAGGGAAGCGTAGCCAGCCGCCCTATACCCGTCAACTGCAAAGGGTTATTGACAACCGTGAATTTACCCCGGGAATTCGCGCCATCTATGCTGCCCCGACATAAAAATAACCGCCCTCGGGTTGGGAGGGCGGTCGCGAGTTTCAGGGAGGCATAGAAGTAAAAGGACACTTTCGCCTCGTGTCCTGCTTACAGGCTACCCTTGGGATGTTAAGTTTCCCCTAATCGAAAGCAGAGGATTTGCCATGTCGCCTGCCGCCGCCTGGGCCGTGATCGTGATCGGCTTCGTTCTGCCGCTGATTCACGTCGCCCTGTCAAAAGCCATTTCCCCGGCCAAACCGGCCGAGGACGGCGCCGCCTGCCCGTTCAGCCCGCGCATGGGTTGGCTGGTCATCGTGCTGTTCCTGGGGCCTGTCGGCTGGCTGATGTTCATGGCGTCTCGGCGCAAAAGGCGCGCGATGACGGCTGCCCGCGCGGCGGCGGCACCAGGGCCGCAGGAACCTATGACTTGAAAAAGCTGTCGGCGCTTTGGCGCGCGGCTTCCTTGGCCTTGATGGTCTCGCGCACACGCGTGATTTCAGTCTCCAGATCGCCGATATAGTCGTTCAGCGCCTCGATCGACATCACCTCGAGGTTCTTCAACTCCGGCTTTTTCTTCTGCGGTTCCAGGTCGTCCACGTCCATGGCCATGGTGTCATCCCCTCTTGCGCTGTGGGGCCTCAATCTACTAGGTGAAGGGGCCATTGGAAAACCCACTAGCGAACGGATTGCCTCATGTCCCTGCCCACGGAAATGACCTGCGTCGAAATCGCCGAGCCCGGCGGCCCGGAACAATTGCGCATCACGACCCGCCCCGTGCCGGTCCCTGCCAAGGGCGAGGTCCTGATCAAGATCGCGGCCGCCGGCGTCAATCGCCCCGACGTGGTGCAGCGCCTGGGCCATTACGCCCCACCCGAAGGCGTGACGGACATTCCGGGGCTGGAGGTTTCGGGCACCGTGGCCGCCTTGGGCGACGGTGTCGAAGGCTGGGCCGTGGGCGACGCCCTTTGTGCCCTGGTCGCGGGCGGCGGTTACGGCGAATACGTCACGGCCCCCACCGAACAATGCCTGCCGGTGCCGAAGGGCCTGTCCATGGTCGAGGCGGCGGCGCTGCCGGAAACCTTCTTCACCGTGTGGACCAATCTGTATGAACGCGGCGACTTGAAACCGGGCGAGGCCCTGATGATCCACGGCGGCACGTCGGGCATCGGCACCACGGCGATCCAGGTCGCGAACCGCCTGGGTGCGAAGGTCATCGCCACGGCAGGAAGCGGCGAAAAATGCCAGGCCTGCCTTGATCTCGGCGCCGAGCGCGCCGTCAACTACCGGGAAGAGGACTTCGTCGCGGCCGCCAAGGACTTCACCGGCGGCAAGGGCGTCGACGTGATCCTCGACATGGTCGGCGGCGATTACATCGAAAAGAACCTGAAATCCCTGAACCGGGACGGCCGCCTGGTCAATATCGCGTTCATGAAGGGGTCCAAGGCCGAAATCAATTTCATGCCGCTGATGCTGAAGCGTCTGACCATCACCGGATCGACCCTGCGGGCCCAGTCGGTCGCCCGAAAAGGCGTGATCGCAAAGGCCGTGCGCGAGAACGTCTGGCCCTTGATCGAGAAGGGTGAGGTCAAGCCTGTGATTTACAAGACTTTTTCCCTAAATCAGGCGCGCGAAGCCCATGAATTGATGGAATCCAACCAGCATATCGGGAAAATCGTGTTTCAGGTTGCGGAATAGACCCCAAAATCAATCTGATCCTTTGACCCGAGGCCCCTTGTGCCTATATAACGTCGCAAGTTCCGGTGCGTCCCCGTACGCGCGGGGGCGTGCTGGTCGATTAAGACAATCCCGAAATCCAACACCGAATGGGAAGGTAATTATGGCGCGTCCGTTGATGCCGAAGGCCACAGCCGTCTGGCTTGTGGAGAACACGGCCCTCACCTTCAGGCAGATCGCCGAATTCTGCGGCCTGCATGAACTGGAAGTTCAGGCCATCGCCGACGACGAAGTCGCCATCGGAATGCAGGGGCTCGACCCCGTGCAGGCCGGTGAACTGACCCAGGAGGAACTGGAGCGCTGCGAAGGCGACGCCACGGCCAGCCTGAAAGCCGCCAAGCCGTCCCTGCCTCTGCCGAAGAAAACCAAGGGTGCGCGTTACACCCCCGTGGCCAAGCGCCAGGACCGGCCCGACGCCATCGCCTGGCTGGTGAAGAACTATCCGGAAATGTCCGACGGCCAGATTTCCAAACTGATCGGCACGACTAAGCCGACCATCATGTCCGTGCGCGACCGTTCGCACTGGAACACCTCGAACATCAAGCCGCAGAACCCGGTGGGTCTGGGCTTGTGTACGGCCGACGATCTGGAAAAGGTCATTGCCGTTGCCCGTGCGCGGGCCGGTACCGTCCACGGCCCGGCCGCCCAGGCGTCCGGCGTCCAAGGCATGGAACCGGCGGCACCACCGGCCCCGGCCGAACCCGCCCCGGCACCCGAGCCCAGCGCGGAATCCGTCTGGCCGACCAAGGAAAGTGCACCGGCCACCGAGGGTGCCCAGGACTGATTCTGCACCGGCGTTCTGTCACCGTCCCTTGAAGACGGCGGCACGTTTTTCGGCAAAGGCCTGCTCGGCCTCGCGGTGATCCTCGGAAAACCACAAGTCTTCCAGAAGCGCCTCTCCGGCCGCCCGGCTCTCGCCGCGCGCGGCCGCGCGCAGTGCGCGTTTCGTCGCCGATACCGCCAGGGGCGCCGCTGGCATGCCGGCAAGAAAACCCACGGCATGATCCACAACGTCTTCGTCCGCAGCCACTGCGTCTACCAGGCCCTGATCCAGGGCTTCCACGGCGGACAACTGCTCGCAGCTCAACAACATCCGCATGGCGCGGGCGTATCCCACCACATGCATCAACCGTTCGGCACCGTTCCATCCGGGAATGATGCCGAGCCGCGCCTGCGGCAGCCCGATCTTCGCATCCCCGGCCATGAACCGCAGATCGCAAGCCAAGGCCATTTCCGCACCACCGCCCAGAGCATAGCCATTGATGGCCGCAATGACCGGCAGGGGATGAGCCTCGAACGCGTCGAGCAGGCCGCGAACGACGCCGAAAGTCTCGGCCAGTTCCTCGGGCGAGGAAATCGCGCGGTAGGCCTTCAAGTCGCCGCCGCTGCAGAAGAAACGATCACCGGCGCCGGTCACGACGATGCCGCGAAGGTCCGTCCTGCCGGCCGTGCCGTCCAGGGCATCACGCATGGCCTGCGCGGTGTCGCGGGAAATCGAATTCCCGGCCTGCTCACGGTCGATGGTGAGGATCAGGACGCCGGCGCGCTCCGCCGTGCGAACCAACGGCTTAATCACGCTGGACGACATGGAGCAGCAGTCCGCCAAGGCTTTTGGGATGGATGAACCCGATCAGCGCCCGCCGCGACCCCGGCCGCCCCACGGTATCAATCATGGTGCATCCGGCGTCACCAAGCGCGGCCAGCGTCGCGTTGATGTCCGGCGACTTCAGGGCGACATGATGCAGCCCCTGGCCACGAGTGTCGATGTACTTCGTAATCGCCCCCTGGTCCTGCCGGGTCGTGCCGGAAGCCCCGTGGGCGATCTCCGCCCCGTGGGACGGATCGAAATTCTGCAGGAACTCCAGTTCGCAATCACCGGCCGTCAGAAAGGCAACACGCAGGCCGCCGACGGGCCGGGGCGGGCGGCTGTGATAGACGACGCCGTATTTGTCCGAGGTGAAGCTTTCGACCGTCGTCACCACTTCCATGTCCGTCTGCTGGCTTTCAATGGGCAGGCCAAGCGTATCGGTGAAGACCGAGATGGCCTTTTGGTTGTCGGAACTGGCGACACCCAAATGATCGATGCGCTCGATCCGGGCAGATGCCGACCGGTCGATGGTCAGCGGATCGACCAGACAGGTCCGCACCCCGACGGTGGCGTCCGGGTCCAGTTCCACATGGCGCCCCCCGGCCAGACCCGGCCGGCCCGCGTCGCGCGCGGAAACCCCCGCCGCCGCCAACCGCGCGGTGGTTGCATCCACGTCATCGACGGACAGGCCGATGTGATGCACCCCCGTGCGGTCCGTTTCGTGCACGAAGGGGTCGCCCGGCTCGAACAGGGCCAGGGCCGCATCGCCGACGGCGAACACCGGCACCGCGTCCCCCCCGCCCCGGGCACAATCGGTCCGCGCCAGCCCGAGCGTGCCGCCCAGAACCTCGCAGGCCGCCGGCACATCGCGGGAGACCAAAGCGACGTAGGAAAGTTTGGGTGATGATGTCATGTCATCCTCGCTGTGCTGTTCTCGATTGATCCGTCATCAATGAGTTGTTGGATGCGGTCGGGAGAGATCCCCCAATCCGCAAGAACCGGTTCGCTGTGTTCGCCCAGGGCCGGCGGCGCGAAACGCACGGTTTTCGGCCCGACCTCCCCCCGGCGCAACGGGTTGGACAGCAGGTTCAGGTCCCCAATGACAGGATGGCTGATGGTTTCCACCATCCCTGCATGCGCCACCTGGGGGTCGTTGAACATCTGCCCCAGGTCGTAGACGGGCCCGGCGGGAATGCCGGCCTCCATCAGTTCATGGGACCATTCGATGGCGGTCTTGGACGCCAACTTCTCGTTCAACAGGTCACGCAAGCGGACCCTATTTCGGTCGCGCCCCGTATTGTCGGCAAAGTCGGGATCGTCCACCAATTCAGAAAGCCCCAAGGTGTCGCAGAGCTTTTTCCACTGGGTCTGGTTGGCGGCGGCGATGTTGACGAGTGCATCCGAGGCCTGAAAGGCGCCGTAAGGGTAGATCACCGGATGTTCGTTGCCCATGCGGCCGGGAATGTCCCCCAGGCTCAGGTATCGCTGGCCCTGGACGCAGAGCATGCCGACGACGGAGGCCAGCAGCGAGGTATCGACCTTTTGCCCCTGACCTGTCGCCGTGCGCTGGTGAATGGCGGCGGTGATGCCGGTCGACAGCCACATGCCCGACACAAGGTCGGCCAAGGGTACACCCAGGCGCGTCGGCGCGCCGTCGGGTTCGCCGGAAATACTCATCATGCCCGACATGCCCTGGGCGATCTGATCGAACCCGGGCCAAGTGCCGTAAGGCCCGTCGGAACCGAACCCCGTGATGGTGGCGTGGATCAAGCGCGGATTGGCGTCTTTCAGGCTGTCGTAATCCAACCCCAGCTTTTCGATGGTTCCCGGCTTGAAATTCTCGACCAGGACATCGGCCTCGCGGGCAAGGTCACGCAACACCGCCTGGCCGCCGTCACTGCGGAAATCCACGGCCAGGGATCGTTTGTTCCGGTTCACGGACAGGAAGAAACAGCCGATGCCGTGATCGAACGGCCCCCAGGCGCGGCACATGTCGCCCTCGCCCGTCGGCTCCGCCTTCAGCACGTCGGCCCCCAGATCCCCCAGGATCATCGTGCAGAACGGCCCGGACAGGGCCCGCGTCAGGTCGAGCACGCGGATTCCGTCCAAAGGTAGCGCCATTCCGTCCTCCCATGATTATTGCCGCCCGCGTCTTTCGCGACAGGCTGACCGGGAATCTAGTATTGTTAGACAATTAGTCAATTAGAAAATATATAATGCTTTCATAACCCTCGGCGGCGACCTATCAAGAGAACGACATGAGCAACACATCTGGCCCCACCGACTTTCCCCGCCCGGACCTGTTGCCGGAGCGGCTTGCCGAATGGATTTCAGGTGAAATCGTGGCCGGACGCTTTCCGCCCGGCGAACGTCTCGTGGAACATGCCCTGTCGAAACGCTGCAACGTCAGCCGGGTCCCGCTGCGCGAAGCCCTGCGCATCGTGGCGGCCCGGGGACTGCTGATACTGGAACCCCATCGGGGGGCCGTCATCACGCCCCTGTCGGAAAGCGAATTGCGCGAACTGTTCGACCTGCGCATGGCGATCGAGGGCTTTGCCGCCGCTTCGGCGGCAAGGCAGCAACCGGCGGCGGCATTCGCCGATCTGCGCAAGATGAACGCGGATCTGGACGAATTAATCCAGGCCAAGGATTACGAGAGCTATTACGCCCTGGCGGCGGAATTTCACGATGGCCTGGTCGCCGCGGCGCAAAACGGCCTATTGGTGGAAACCTACAACCGGGTAAAGATCCGTTTCCGGCGTTATCAGGCCGTGCTTGCCAACATCCCCCACCTGCCGCCCCGGTCCGTCGCCGAACACACACGGATACTGGCGGCCATGGAAGCCGGCGACGCGGACGGCGCCCGCACCCTGGTCGAGGCGCACATCCGGGATCTGGTCGACGCCTATGGCCAATCGGATGCAGGACGCCGGTTCTTCAATCAGGCGTCCTGACCGACCCGGCGGTTATTTTTGGGCTTCGGCCAGTTTGTTCAGGCAGGCCAGCTCGACACAGGCGCAGACCACTTCCATGGCCTGAACCACTTCCTCCAAAGGCGGCAGGGTCGGCGCCAGGCGGATGTTGCGGTCGTTGGGATCCTTGCCGTAGGGGAAGCACGACCCCGCAGGCGTCAGCTTGACCCCGGCCTCGCCGGCCAGGCGAATGACCTCCTTGGCGCAGCCGTCGAGCACGTCCAGGCTGACGAAATAGCCACCCTTGGGTCGGGTCCAGGTCGCGATGCCCTTGCCTACCAGATGCTTGCTCAGCGCATCCTCCACGGCCTTGAATTTGGGCGCGCAGAGTTTCGCATGGCCGTCCATATGGGCCAGGATGCCGTCCATGTCCTTGAAGAACTTGACCTGACGCAACTGGGTGATCTTGTCCGGGCCGATGGTCTCGAAGAACAGATGGTCGAGGGCGTCCTTAACGTTGGCCTTGGAGCCCGCGAACACGGCGATACCCGCCCCCGCGTATGTGATCTTGGAGGTCGAGCCGAAGATGAACGGCCGGTCCGGGCAGCCCGCTTTTTCACAAGCCGTCAGGATGTCGGCGACCGTGTCCAGGCCCTGGCCCAGATGGTGCACTGCATAGGCATTGTCCCACAGGATACGGAAATCGGGCGCCGCCGCTTTCATCTTGGCCAGGCGCTCGACGACGGCGTCCGAATAGGTCGCCCCCGTCGGGTTGGAATACTTGGGCACGCACCAGATCGCCTTGACCTTGGGATCCTTGACCAATTTTTCGACCGCGTCCATATCCGGCCCGTCGTCCTTCATGTCGACGGAGACCATGTCCAGGCCCAGTTCCTCGCAGATCGCGAAATGCCGGTCGTAGCCTGGCACGGGGCAGATCACGGTCGCCCCTTCGTCCCGCCACGGCCCCTTCCCGCCGACAACGCCGAAGGTCATGGCCCGGGCGAGGACGCCGTACATCATCTGCAGGGACGAATTGCCGCCGATCACGACCTGATCCGCAGGCACGCCCAGGTAGTCACCGAACAGCTTGCGACAGGCAGGGGTGCCAGCAAGGCCCCCGTAATTGCGCAGGTCCGTGCCATCGTCGTCGCGCACGTCCTCCGCCGTCACGTTGGTCAGAAGCGCATCGGACAAATCCAACTGCGCCGCCGACGGCTTGCCGCGGGTCATGTCCAGGGCCAGATTACGGCCCCGGATATCGTCGTAGTGCCCCTTGGCCCGATCATGGGATTGGGCAAGGACGTCACCGCCCGCCTGTGTCAGGTCCGTCATGGGTCTCTCCGTGCTCCGTCGCAAGGGGTCCAGGCGGGCCTATAGGCTCGCCTGGGTCACGAACTTCGGGTTCAGATAGGCTTCGATGGCTTCCGTGCCGCCCTCGGACCCATAGCCCGAATCCTTGACGCCGCCGAACGGCGTTTCCGGCAGAGCGATGCCGTGGTGGTTGATGGAAATCATGCCGCTTTCCACACTGGTCGCCAAATCCTGCGCCGTCTTGGCCGATCCCGTATAGGCATAGGCCGCCAGGCCGAAGGGCAGCCGGTTGGCCTCGGCGACCACGTCGTCGAAACCCTTGAACGGAGCGATCACGGCGACCGGGCCGAAGGGTTCCTCGGTCATGATGCGGGCATCCAGGGGCACGTCGGTCAGCACCGTGGGCTCGAAGAAGTTGCCCTTATTGCCGATGCGCTTGCCGCCGGTCTTCAGGCTCGCCCCCTTCTGCACGGCGTCGCCGATGAATTCTTCCATGGCGGTGATGCGCCGGGGGTTGGCCATCGGGCCCATCTGGCTGTCGGCGGACATGCCGTCACCGACCTTGATGGACTTCATGCCGTCGGTGAACTTGCTGACAAACTGATCGTAAACGCCTTCCTGGATCAGGAAGCGGGTCGGCGACACGCAGACCTGCCCGGCGTTGCGCTGCTTGTTGGCACGCAGGATCTTCACCGCCAGGTCGACGTCGGCATCGTCGAACACGATGGACGGCGCATGCCCACCCAGTTCCATGGTCGCGCGCTTCATATGCGTGCCGGCCAGGGCCGCCAGATGCTTGCCGACCACGGTCGAGCCGGTGAAGGAGATCTTGCGGATCACCGGATGCGGGATCAGGTATTCGGAAATCTCGGCCGGAACGCCGTAGACCAGATTGATGGCCCCGGCAGGCACACCCGCATCGGCGAAGCAGCGGACCAATTCCGCCGGCGACGACGGGGTTTCCTCGGCCGCCTTGACGATGATGGAGCAGCCGGCCGCCAGCGCGCAGGCGATCTTGCGCACGGCCTGGTTGATCGGGAAGTTCCAGGGCGTGAAGGCGGCGACGGGGCCCACGGGCTCCTTGATCACCATCTGATAGACGTTGCCGGCGCGGGCCGGAATGATGCGGCCGTAGGTGCGGCGCGCTTCCTCGGCGTTCCAGTCGGTGACGTCGGCGGCGACCAGGATCTCGCCCTTGGCTTCGGGCAGGGTCTTGCCCTGTTCCAGGGTCATCAGGGGGGCGATTTTGTCGGCCCGTTCCCGCAAAAGGTCCGCCGCCTTGCGCAGCACCTTGGCACGATCAAAGGCCGAGACCTGACGCCAGGCCTTGAAGCCTTTGTCCGCCGCCTCAAGGGCGCGGTCCAGATCCGCCTGTTCCGCATGGGCAACGGTGCCGATGACTTCGCCCGTGGCCGGGTTTTCAATCGGCATCGTGCGGCCCGCGGCCGCCTTGGTCCATTCGCCGTCGATGAACAGCAAGACATCATTATACATGGTCGGATTCCTCGAAATTTTGATTAGGGAAGCGGGCGCAGCGCACCCTTAAGCGGCCGAGCGCCGCCCGTTGCCCGCACCATGCCCGATCCGGCGTCTGGTCTCAATGGGCCAGAAAGGAAAAACAGCTAGGTCCTGGGCTTATAAATGGCGATTGACTTTGATCGGCAAGGAGCCTGTTTCGTTAGGAAAGGGGCCGAAAGCGGGGTCATGCCCCGGTAAGGCCGCTTGACGCGGCGAAACAGGCTCCTTGCCGACCCCTCCGGGGCGCGGCTCTTTTTGTCGCTGAACTGCGTTATGTCGTCGGTCACGATGCTTCGGCATCGCTCCCTCCTAACGCCTTGTCAGCGAACAAAAATAGCCGCGTCACAGCAAACGCCATTTATAAGCCCAGGACCTAATCCTTGCGGGACGTGCCGTAACCGATGCCTTCAAGGGCCCCGGTGATTTCGTCCAGGATCGCCGGGTCGTCGATGGTCGCCGGCATCTTCCATTGTTCGTTGTCGGCGATCTTCTGCATGGTGCCGCGCAGGATCTTGCCCGACCGGGTCTTGGGCAGACGCGGCACCACCGTCGCCTGCTTGAAGGCGGCCACGGGGCCGATTTTCTGGCGGACAAGCTGCACCACCTCGTTGACGACCTCGGCGGCATCCTTGGTCACCCCGGCCTTGAGCACAAGAAAGCCCACGGGCAGTTGCCCCTTCAATTGGTCGGCAACGCCGATCACGGCGCATTCGGCGACGTCCGGATGGGCGGCCAGGACTTCCTCCATCCCGCCCGTGGACAGACGGTGCCCGGCCACGTTGATGATGTCGTCCGTGCGCGCCATGATCGAGATATAGCCGTCCTCGTCGAACACGCCGGCATCGGCGGTTTTGTAATAGCCCGGATATTCGTTGAGGTAAGCTTCGCGGAACCGCTTGTCCGCGTTCCACAGGGTCGGCAGGCTGGACGGCGGCATGGGCAGCTTGACGCAGATCGCGCCGATTTCCCCCGGCTTCACCGGCTCGTGGGTTTCCTCGTTCAGGACCTGGACGTTCCAGCCCGGACACGGCTTGGTCGGGGAGCCCGCCTTAACCGGAAAGCGATGCAGCCCCATGCAGTTGGAGGCGATGGCCCAGCCCGTTTCCGTCTGCCACCAATGGTCGATAACCGGCACGCCCAGGGTCTTCTCGGCCCATTCCAGGGTCGGCGGGTCCGTCCGCTCGCCAGCCAGAAACAGCATCTTGAACGAGGACATGTCGTATTTCTTCAGGAAGTCCCCATTGGGATCTTCCTTCTTGATGGCGCGGAAAGCCGTGGGGGCGGTGAACAGGATCTTCACCTTGTGGTCGGCGATGACCCGCCAGAAGGCTCCGGCATCGGGCGTGCCCACGGGCTTGCCTTCGTAGAAGATCGTCGTGCAGCCCTGCAGCAGCGGTGCGTAGACGATATAGGAATGGCCGACCACCCAGCCCACGTCGGACGCCGCCCAGTAGACGTCGCCGGGGTCCGCGTCATAGACGTTCTTCATGGACCATTTCAGCGCCACCGCATGGCCGCCGTTGTCCCGCACCACGCCCTTGGGCTCGCCCGTGGTGCCCGAGGTATAGAGGATATAGAGCGGGTCCGTCGCCGCCACGGGAACGCAATCGTGCGGGGCCGCCTTGGCGGCTTCCGCGGCCCAATCCAAATAGCCGTATGAGGCCAGGTCCACCTCGCATTCCGGGCGCGACAGAATGATCACCGTGTCCGGCTTGTGCTTGGCCAAGTCGATGGCCCCCTGCAGCAGCGGCATGTATTCAAGCACCCGGTTGACCTCGATCCCGCAGGTCGCGCTGACGATGGCCTTGGGCGCCGCATCGTCGATGCGCACGGCCAGCTCGTTCGAAGCAAACCCGCCGAACACCACGGAATGAATGGCCCCCAGGCGCGCGCAGGCCAGCATGGCGATGGCCGCTTCCGGGACCATGGGCATGTAGATGATGACCCGGTCGCCCTTGCCGACACCCTGGGCCGCCAGCACGCCCGCGAATTTGGCGACTTCGTCACGCAACTGCAGATAGCTGTACTTGCGCTGTGTGCCGCCGGTCACGGGGCTGTCGTAGATCAGGGCCGTGCGGGCACCATTGCCCTCGTCGACATGACGATCCAGGCAGTTGTAGCAAGTGTTCAACTCACCGCCCGTGAACCAGCGATAGATGGGCGCGCCGCTGTCATCCAGCACCTTGTCCCACTTCTTGGTCCATACCAGGGCCTCCGCCGCCTCGCCCCAGAAACCGTCGGGATCATCGAGAGAACGCGCATATGCGGCGTCATAGGCATTGGTCATCGGTGGAGCCTCCCTTTACGTCAGCGCTATGGCCGTTATGCCGCCCTGTCCCCGGTTTCGAGGCCGCGGCGTTTATCTGGGCAGTGTGGGCCAAAACAGCATTTTTTGCCAAGGTGCTTTGTGGCACATTGACCCTCAGGTCCGCAGTCAACGAACGGGCCCGAATGTAACGGATTTAACCGGAGGCCGACTTGAGCGAAGTCAATATGTACGAACGGGCGCTGGACGCCGTTCGCGCCAATTACACCCCCCTGTCGCCCAATACGTTCCTGAAACGGGCGGCCCGTGTCTATCCCGACCATCCCTCGGTGGTGCACGGGGCCAAGCGCTTTACCTGGGGCGAGACCTATACGCGGGTGAAAAAGCTCGCCTCCGCGTTATCCAAGCGGGGCATCGGCCATCTGGATACGGTCGCCATCATGGGCGCCAACACGCCCGAGATGTATGAGGCGACCTTCGCCGTACCCATGGCGGGGGCGGTCATCAATACGCTCAACGTGCGTCTGGACGCCGAAGCCATCGCCTTCTGCCTCAACCATGGCGAGGCCAAGTTGCTGCTGACCGACACGGAATTCGCGCCGACGGTGAAGGCGGCGCGGGCCCTGATCGGCCGCGACATTCCGGTCATCGACATCGTCGACAGCGAAGCCGGCCACGACCACGAAACCCTGGGCGAAACCGATTACGAAAGCTTCCTGGCGGGGGGCGACGAAGATTTCCCCTGGGAACTGCCCAAGGACGAATGGCAGGCGATCTCGCTCAACTACACCTCGGGCACCACGGGCGACCCCAAGGGCGTGGTCTACCACCACCGCGGCGCCTATCTGAACGCGGTGTCCAACGCCGTCGGCTGGAACATGGCGCATCATCCGGTCTATCTCTGGACCCTGCCCATGTTTCACTGCAACGGCTGGTGCTTTCCCTGGACCATCGCGGCGTTGGCCGGCACCAACATCTGCCTGCGCCGGGTCACCGGCGCCAACATCTACGACGCCATCGCCACGCACAAGGTCACCCATATGTGCGGTGCGCCCATCGTCATGAGCTTCCTGGTCAACGCCACGCCGGACGAGAAAAAGCCCTTCGACCACAAGGTCAAGTTCATGGCCGCCGCCGCCCCGCCGCCGGCCGCGACCCTGGAGGCCATGCAACGCGAAGGCATCGAGGTCACCCATGCCTACGGCCTGACGGAAACCTACGGCCCCGCCGTGATGTGCGCCTGGCATCCGGAATGGGATGCGCTTCCGATCGAGGAACAGGCCCAGAAGAAATCCCGCCAGGGCGTGCCCTATCACGCGCTCAACGACCTGCAGATCATCGACCCGGACACCATGCAGCCCGTGCCCGCCGACGGCGAGACCATGGGTGAGGCCATGTTCCAGGGCAACATCGTCATGAAGGGCTACCTGAAGAATCCGGAGACTTCGGAAAAGTCCCTGGCCGGCGGCTGGTTCCATTCCGGCGACCTGGGCGTCATGCATCCCGACGGTTATATCCAGCTTAAGGATCGGTCCAAGGACATCATCATTTCCGGCGGCGAAAACATCTCGTCCATCGAGGTCGAGGGCGTGCTCTACAAACACCCCGCCGTGATGACCGCCGCCGTGGTCGCCAAGCCCGACGACAAATGGGGCGAAACCCCCTGCGCCTTCGTGGAACTGAAGGCGGGCGTGCCGGCGCCGACGGCAGAAGACATCATCCAATTCTGCCGCGACAACCTGGCCCACTACAAATGCCCGAAGACCGTCGTGTTCGGCGACCTGCCGAAGACCAGCACGGGCAAGATCCAAAAGTTCAAGCTAAGGGAAGCGGCGGCGGAGGCCTGAGCGTCATTCCCGCGCAGGCGGGAATCCATATCCGCGATGAAGGCTGGACCCCCACCTTCGCGGGGGTGACGTATGGGGGCGGGTCGCGTCAACCGCATCAAAGGTCGCACTGCGCCGACCATATCAAGGGGGCGGCGCCGTGCCGACCGCGCCAACCCACGGCGCCGCGTTCCGCCCATACAGTTCATACAAAAACGCGGCAGCTCTCCCAAGCTGCCGCGTCTTTTGTTCCCCGAAATTTTGAAACGCTTCGCAGCGGGGCATTGCCGCCGGCTTAACCCCGGCAGCCGTCCGCGCGCAAACGCCGCCATCCCTTAGTGCCGGGTGGCGATCCCTTCCATTTCGTCTTTGATCCTGAGTTTTTCTTTCTTGAGGGCGTGTATTTCAATGTCGTCGGGGAGAGGTCTTGAGCTTTCCTGGTTGATCAGGTCTTCCAGTGTTGAATGACGTACCTTTAAGGCTTCCAACCGTTGTTCAAGACTCATATTGACGAACTCCTTCCTCAATGGGGGGGCCGTCAGACCGTCGACGGCCCGTATCAAGCACGTTTGTCACGACAGTGTCATGGTAGCCGAAATTGGAACAAAAATAAACCTATCACCCCGAAAACGACAGATTATGTCGCGGCCATAACCCCCTGAATCCAGGGCCGTTCATCCTGTTCGGTGGATTTTCCTAGGGAAAATTCCGGCCTTTTCCCGCGTCGGGGTCAGCGATCACCGAGGCAGATGCCGAGACCACGCGCCGTGCGTGCCTGAGAGCCCCCGAGATCGACGCAGCGCGGCCCGTCGGCCAAGTCCTTGAGCGCCGTGTCGATGGTATCCCCGCCCCGCCAGCCGACCATGCGCCCCGTTTTCCCCGCCGCCGCCAGATCCACGGCATGAACCCCGAAGGCCGAAGCCAGAAGCCGATCGATGCTGGTCGGCATGCCGCCGCGCTGCACATGGCCCAACACCGTGACCCGAACATCGGCCCCCGTGGTCTTGGCGATCTCCGCGCCCACGACCTGCCCGGCGCCGCCGTAATGCGCCGTGCCGCCGGGGTCGGGGCGGGTTTCGATATGGCCGCCGATGGGTTTCGCCGCCTCGGCGCAGATGACCAGCGCGTGATTGCGGCCTTCCTGGGCGACGGACGCCAGCTTGGCGGTGATGGCCGCCGCGTCATAGGGAATCTCCGGGATCAGAATCACGTCGGCGCCGCCGGCGATGCCGGCCGCCAGCGCGATATGCCCCGCGTTGCGGCCCATGACCTCCAACACCATGACCCGCTGGTGGCTGGCCGCCGTGGGCTGCAGACGGTCCAGCGCCTCCACCGCCGTCGCCACGGCGGTGTGGTAGCCGATGCACATCTCCGTGCCCGGAACGTCGTTGTCGATGGTTTTGGGAATGCCGACGAAGGGAAGGTTTCCCTGGTCGGCCAAGCGCTTGAGAATGCGCATGGAGCCGTCGCCGCCGATCCCGATCAATGCGTCCAGGTCAAGCTGGCGGATGCCGTCGAGAACCTCGGCCGAACGGTCGGAGACCCCGCCCTTGCCGTCCGGGAAGGTGAAGGGATTGCCCTTGTTGACGGTGCCCAGCATGGTGCCGCCCTGGCGCAGGATGTCGCCGGTGAAGACGGCAAGATCAAGCGGCCGCGCCTTCACGGGCCGCTCCATCAATCCCCGCGTGCCCTGGAGGATGCCCACGACGTCGGCCCCGTATCCGGTCACCGCGCGCTTCACGACGGCGCGGATGGCGGCGTTCAATCCGGCGCAGTCACCGCCACTGGTCAGCAGCCCCAGGCGTTTCATGGTGTCGGCCCTCTTGGATTCCGATTGAGTGGCGTCTATAGGATCGATAACCATTCTGCTATCATGAAAGACAAGCAGACGGAAACAACCGTCGCCGCGGGTTTGGCGGCCATTTTCCCCACGGAGCACCATGGACGAGCAGGACGCGTTACGCCGCAGGCTAGAGGAATTGAAGGTCGAACACCGCGACCTGGACGAGGCCATCAGCCACCTCGCCGATTCTCCGCCTTTCGACCAGATCAAGCTGCAGCGCCTGAAAAAGCGCAAGCTGATCCTGAAGGACGAGATCGCGGCGCTTGAGGATCAGCTGCTGCCCGACATCATCGCCTAGGTTATTTGCTCAGGACGGCCTCGACCGCCTTCAGCACCCGGGGTGCGGTCGGCGAGGTCGGCGTGGAAAACCAGTCGACCAGCCGCCCGTCGGGGGCGATCAGGTATTTGTGGAAGTTCCAGCGCGGCTTGGCCAGCGCCCCCAGCTCCTTGCCCGCCCAAACGTAGAACGGGTGGGCCCCCTCGCCCGTGACCGCGACCTTTTCCGTGAGCGGGAAGTCGACGCTGAAATTGACCTCGCAGAATTCCTTGATCTCGGCCGCCGTGCCCGGTTCCTGCCCGCCGAAATCATTGGACGGCACGCCCAGCAGAACGAAGCCCTTGTCGCGGTAGCGGGTCCATAGGTCCTGCAGGGCCGTGTACTGGGGCGTGAAGCCGCACCGTGAGGCCGTGTTGACCACCAGCACCGCCTTGCCCGCGAAGGACTTCAGCGGCAACGGCGCGCCGTCGATGGCAGTGAAAGCGAAATCATGGGCGGTGGTCTTGGGGGCGTCAGCGGCCATGGCGGCTCCTGGAATCAACAGGGCAAGCAGGGACAGGATGCGGATTGCGACCATAACGGCCCCCCGGCAGCATCGGAACAGCAAAGGTTAGTGGGCACCACCCAGACTACCGGTTTTCACGAAATAGTCGACGGCGATGCCGTAGTTGGGGTCGTCGTCGGAATCCAACATCAATTGACCGGCACGGCTGAGCAACTGATGGCAATCCCTGGATAAATGGCGCAATTGCAGGGTCTTGCCCTGGGCATTGTATTTCACGGCCAGGGCCTCGATGGCCTGCAGGGCCGAATGATCGACAACCCGGCTGTTCATGAAATCGATGATGACCAGGCCCGGGTCGGACTCCGGCTTGAACAGTTCGTCGAACCCATCGGTCGACCCAAAGAACAGCGGCCCTTCGATCTGATAGACCTTGCCGCCCTCGGGCGTCTCGTAGGTCTTGGCATGGATGCGCTTCGCGTTGTTCCAGGCATAGGCCAGGGCCGAAACAATGACCCCGACGACCACGGCGACGGCCAAATCGGTGAGCACGGTGACGACTGTGACCAGCCCCATGACCAGGGCATCGGTCAGGGGAATGCGGCGCACGATCAGGAAGCTCTGCCAGGCGAAGGTGCCGATGACGACCATGAACATGACGCCGACCAGGGCCGCCAGGGGAATCTGTTCGATCAGGCTGGAGGCGATCAGGATGAAGGCCAGCAGAAACAGCGCTGCCGAAATCCCCGACAGCCGCGTACGCCCGCCCGATTGCACGTTGATCATGGACTGGCCGATCATGGCGCAGCCGCCCATGCCGCCGAACAGGCCCGTGACCGTGTTGGCCACGCCCTGGGCGACGCATTCCTGGGAAGCCCCGCCCCGCTTGCCGGTGATCTCGCCGACCAGGTTCAGGGTCAACAGGCTTTCGATCAGGCCGATGGCGGCCAGGATGACCGCATAGGGGATGATGACCTTCAAGGTCTCCAAGGTCAGCGGCACCATGGGGATATGAAAATCAGGCAGCCCGCCCTTGATCGTCGCCAGATCGCCGACCCGGGGCACGTCGAGGCCGAAGCCGATGACGATGGCGGCGACCACTGCGATCCCCGCAAGGGGGGCCGGAACGACGGAAGTGATCTTCGGCATCACCCAGATGATCGCCATGGTCAGACCGACCAGCCCCAGCATGACGGCAAGCGGCCAGCCGGTCATCCAGACCTTGGCGCCGTCGGCGTCCGTGACCTGGAATTGCGTCAACTGAGCCAGGAAGATGACGATCGCCAAGCCGTTGACGAACCCCATCATCACAGGGTGCGGCACCAGGCGAATGAACTTGCCCAGGCGCAGTAGCCCGGCCGCGATCTGAAGCAGGCCCATCAGCACGACCGTGGCGAACAGATATTCAACGCCGTGGCTGGCGACCAGGGCCACCATGACCACGGCCAAGGCCCCGGTGGCACCGGAAATCATGCCCGGCCGGCCGCCGATGAGCGCCGTGATCAGGCCCACCAGGAAGGCGGCATACAGCCCGACCAGGGGATGCACCCCGGCGACGAAGGCAAAGGCCACGGCTTCCGGCACCAGGGCCAGGGACACGGTCAGACCCGACAGCAGTTCCGTCTTGATGCGGCCGAAAAGTTGGGCCGGCGATCCATCGCCTTTCCAATCGGCAAAAGAAAAGCAGCCCGCAAGAGCGGTGAGTAAACGTAGAGACAAAATGATTGATTTCGATGTTAGAGAATAAACGGTGGCCTAGTCGGCGTGCTTTTTCGGCTTCTTGCGCTTTAACGGCGCATCACCGGTCGACTTGGGGCCGCCGGAGGCTTGGCCCCGATGGGGCTTCTTTACCTTGTACGACGTCTTCCCCTTGGTCTTCTTACCGGCCCCGTCCCAGGGCTTGTCACCCCGGGGCTTTTGCGGACGGTCGGCGGGCGGCGGGCGGTCGTCGTTCATGGCGTCAGCCCGGGCGTCATCGCGACGCGAGAACTTTTTCTTCTTGGGCGCGTCGCCGCGGGCGGCCGCCTGCGGGTTCCAAGCCGGCTTGTCGCCCTGGTAGGTCTTGCCGCGCTGTTCACGCCCCCCGTCGGCCGGCATATCCGGCAGGCCGTCGACCCGCGCAACACGGATGGTCTTTTCCATGGTCATGTCGGAACCCAGTTCCTCGACGAAGCGCTCGGCGCTATCGGCGCTCAGCTCGACAAAGGTTTCCGTGTTGAAGATGCGGATGGCGCCGATCTCGCGCTTGGTCATATGGCCGGCGCGGCACAGCATGGGCAGCAGCCAACGCGGTTCGGCATTCTGCTTATGGCCGACGGAAAGGGAGAACCACACCCCGCCCTTGAAGGCGTCGCGGCGGCTTTCCTTGCGCTCTGCCCGGTCGGACGGGCCCGTATCCAGCAGTTCCTCCGGCGCCGACATGCCGGCCATCTGCTGGCGCAGGAAGGCGCCGGCGATCTGCTCGGCGCTATAGCGGCTGAGAAGTTCGGTCGCGAAGGCCTGTTCCTCGTCGTTCAGGGGCTCACTCAGGACCGGGTCCGTCAGAATACGTTCCCGGTCGCGGGCAAGGATTTCATCGGCCGACGGCGCCTTGGCCCAGGTCGCTTCGACATTTGCGCTGTCCAGCAGGCGTTCCGTGCGGTAACGCAGATTGTGCGGCACGATCAGGGCACAGACACCCTTGCGCCCGGCCCGGCCCGTGCGGCCGCTTCGGTGCAGTAGGGTTTCCCGGGTTTTCGGGATGTCGGCATGGATCACCAGTTCCAGATCGGGCAGGTCGATGCCGCGCGCCGCCACGTCGGTGGCGATGCAGACTTTGGCCCGGCCGTCGCGCATGGCCTGGAGCGCGTGGGTGCGTTCGTTCTGGCTTAACTCGCCCGACAAGGCGACAACGGCGAAGCCCCGGTTGGCGAAGCGGCTGGTCATGTGGTTGACCGTGGCGCGGGTGGCGCAGAACACCAACGCACTTTTGGCGTCGTAATAGCGCAGCAGGTTGATGATGGCGTTTTCCCGATCGTTGGGGGCCACGGCCAGGGCGCGGTATTCGATGTCCAGGTGCTGTTTCTGCTCCTCCGTCGTCGCGACCCGCACGGCGTTCCGCTGATAACGCTTTGCCAGGGTCGCGATGCTGCGCGGCACGGTGGCGGAAAACATCAGGGTGCGGCGGTCCGCGGGGGCCGAGTCGAGGATGAATTCAAGATCTTCGCGGAAGCCCAGGTCGAGCATCTCGTCGGCCTCGTCCAGCACCACGGCACGCAGGCTGGAAACATTGAGCGATCCGCGTTCGATATGATCGCGCAGACGCCCCGGCGTGCCGACGACGATATGCGCCCCCTTGTTGAGGGCCCGGCGTTCGCCGCCCATGTCCATGCCGCCGATGCAGGAGGCCGAGACCGCGCCCGTCATCTCATAAAGCCAATCGAGTTCACGTTTGACCTGAAGCGCCAATTCCCGCGTCGGCGCCACGACCAGGGCCAACGGTTCCCGCGCGCGTTCGAAACGCTCGGCCCCCGCCAACAGGGTCGGCGCCAGCGCCAGACCAAACGCCACGGTCTTGCCCGACCCGGTCTGGGCCGAAACCAGAACATCCGAATCCTTCAGTTCGGGTGCGAGGATCGCGGTCTGCACAGGGGTCAGGACGGTATAGCCGCGTTTGCTCAACGCCTGGCCAAGCGCCATCGCGACGCCGTCGAATTCTGTCATGTCACATCTTTCGGAATGCGGGTTTCGTGCGCCCGGAAGCGGTTTACCACCCTCGGCGCACGCGCGCCGCCGCACAATGCGCGGCGATACATGCGTGTTGGCCCGTGTTGTAGTTAACGTGGAGGGGCCTGTAAAGCCTGGACCTTCGCTCTAGAGCAGGTTCCGGCACCTTAGCGCAGGTTGCGGTCGGCGGCGGTGATGGCCGCTTCGGCGGTCATGCCCGGCTCCAGCATGGCAACGCCCGTGCGCGCCTCAAGGAAGAGACCCTGGGTCGTATGCGTCGCGCGCAGCGCCGCTTCAATCTCACCGGCCTTGCGCCGCGCCCCTTCGAGCCCGTCTTCCAGCACGACCATGGCAAAATCGTTACCGCCCAGGCTGCCCATGACCATCGCCTGATGACTGTCCGATCCCAGCACGTCGCAGGTCAGGCATAGGGCCTGATCCAGCACCGCGATGCCGTGGGCCCGGCGGATATCGTCACCGTTGGCGAGATGAATCAGGATCAGCGCCGGCCGTGCCTCAATATGCCCCAGTCGGTGGATCAGCTTTTCCATCTCGGCCATGACGCCCCGCCGGTTCAGGGCCGGTACCACCGGATGGCGGAACGCGTTCTCGCGCGCGACGGCCAGTTCCTCCTGAGCATGGACAAGCTGGCGGCGCAGGGGTTCGATCTCGGACGCCATGCGTTCGATGGCATGCTGAGCCTCCGGTGACAGGCCTTCCATCGACAGAAGACCCGACACGTTGATGGCCGGTTCCGAATGGCCGTTCTTGCCCTGCTCTTCGTGGTGTTCTTCTTTCTTGCCACCGCCCGGGCCGGCGCCGCCGCCGTGCCCTCCGCCAGGTCCTACCGGCTGGACGGGGGCGGCTTGGTTCACATCCATGGCCGAGTCTCCCTTCCAGGTCGCCGTTCGCGGCGAACAAACGGACTGCTGTCACATTAGATTGACTTAATATTGTTAATAAAGCCTTACGTTTCAAGGATATTTGAACCCTTGCGGTGACGGCGGCGGGCCATATAATGACGCGCTTCCCGTCACCCGAAGGCCACCGATGCGGCCTTCACCGGAAGCGAGGTCTCAACATGCCGCAATCGGCCGCCGACACACCCCTGGTCGGCATCATCATGGGCAGTCAATCGGACTGGGACACCATGCGCCATGCGGCGGATGTGCTGGCCGAACTCGGCGTCCCGCACGAAACCCGCATCGTTTCCGCCCACCGCACGCCCGACCGTCTGTACGACTACGCCAAGACGGCGCGCGGCCGTGGCCTCAAGGCAATCATCGCCGGCGCCGGGGGGGCTGCCCACCTACCCGGCATGGCGGCGGCGCTGACGCCGCTCCCCGTGTTCGGTGTGCCGGTGGAAAGCAAGGCCCTGAAGGGCATGGATTCCCTGTTGTCGATCGTGCAGATGCCGGGCGGCGTGCCCGTTGGCACCTTGGCCGTCGGCAAGCCCGGCGCCAAGAACGCAGGCCTGCTGGCCGCCGCCGTGATCGCGCTGATGAACGACGATGTCGCCGCAGCGCTCGATGATTTCCGTGCCAAGCAAACAGCCTCCGTCGCCGACGTCCCCACGGACGATCCCAAAGGTTCCGGACATGCCCCCCCGTTCCGTTCACCCGCTGCCTCCCGGCAGCACCATCGGCATTATGGGCGGCGGCCAGCTCGGTCGCATGACGGCCCTGGCGGCGGCCCGGCTCGGCTACAAATCCCATATTTTCTCACCGGAAGACGATTCCCCCGGCATCCAGGTCTCGGCGGCGGCGACCATCGCCGATTATCAGGACCGCACGGCCCTGCAATCCTTCGCCGAAGCCGTCGACGTGGTGACCTTCGAGTTCGAGAACGTGCCGGCGGACAGCGCCGCCTTCCTCGCCGAACACGCCCTGGTCCGGCCCGGCCCGCAATGCCTGGCCATTGCCCAGGACCGCCTGCTGGAAAAAGAATTCATCAACAAGACGGCGCCGACCACGCCTTACCGACGGGTCACCTCCGCCGAGGATTTGGCCAAGGCCGCCGACGAGATCGGCCGCCCGGCCGTGCTCAAGACCTCGCGCATGGGATATGACGGCAAGGGCCAGGTTCTGATCGCCCCCGATTGCGATTACGCCGCCGCCTGGGCGGAAATGGGCGCCGAGATCGGCATCCTGGAGGCCTTCGTTGATCTAGACTGCGAGATTTCGGTGATCACCGCGCGCTCACCCCACGGTGGCTGGGCGACCTATCCGGCGGTCGAAAACCGCCACGTCAATCACATCCTGGACACCACCATGGCCCCGGCCCGTCTGCCGGACGGTCTGGCCGATCAGGCCGTCGCCATCGCCCATGATTTGGCCGAAGCGCTGGACCTTGTCGGCCTGTTGGCGGTCGAGATGTTCGTGACCCGGGATCAGCGCATCCTGGTCAACGAAATGGCCCCCCCACCCCATAATTCCGGGCACTGGACCATGGATGCCTGTGCCACCAGCCAGTTTGAACAACTGGTGCGGGCCGTCTGCGGCCTGCCGCTGGGGTCCGTCGACTGCCACCACGACGCGGTCATGAAGAATTTGATCGGCGATGCCGTGAACGGCTGGCCCGACCTGTTGGCCGATCCAGGTGCGCGCCTGCATCTTTATGGCAAAGCCGAAGCCCGGCCGGGCCGCAAGATGGGCCACGTCAACCGGCTTTACCCCAAAGGCAAACTGCCCAACGGGTAACGACAACCCGCCGCAGGATCAGGCCGTACCGGCAAGATCGTCCAGGGTGATGCGGCGCATCCGGTAGGCTTCCAGCAATTCGATCTCGACCGCGACGGAACGGCCCAGTTCGGCCAGCACCGTGTTGCGCACGAAACGCTTCAAGTCCTCGGTCTGGCCGGGAAACACCAGGATGTTGGTCAACAGTTCGCGCCGCACCAGGGGCGGAAAGACCAGCAATTCGCCGACCAGAAGCTGTTTGACCGCCGACGGAATGCGCAGACTGCCGAACAAGCGGTCGAGGCAGAAGCTGTAGATGCCGAAATCCAGGCGCCCGGCCACCTCGGAGGTGAAGGCCTTGAATTCCTCTACGAAGGCGGGCGGGGTCATGGCGCCGTCCATCATGCGCCGGACATGGTCGAGGAATTCACGATAGCGCGCCCGGGCCGGGCTCATCTGATCGTTCAGTTCGGCCTCGATGGACTTGATCTCGGCCTCGCGGAAGCCTTTTTCCAGCAAGGTATGGGCGCTGTCGCGCACTCGCTCGTCCAAGGCCTGTTCCTCGATCAGCGAGAACAGCCGTTCATAGCTGTCGCGATCACGCTTTTTCTTCAGTTTCTTGGCCAACTGGCCGAGGGGCAGGATCGCCGCCTGGGCGACCAGTTTGTCACGGGAATAGACTGCCGCCATGGCCGCCGCGTCGGGCGGGATCGCGATGTTACGCGCGAAATCCTCGGTAATGACGAAGCGATGGCCGTCGACGACGGTCAGGTAGCGGTTAAGCTTGCAGCATTCCAGGAAGTGGTTGGCCAGGTTGACCGGCGCGATGGCGGCTTCCTGACGATAGGTCCGGCCGTTGGCCGGATTGGCGGCGGCGGATGTACCGGTTTGCGCAGCGCTCACGGTCCGCGTCTCCTTTTGCTCAAGACCCCATCAATCCCTTGGGCAAAGCATAACCGACTGCGGCGCCGCCTGAAAGGTTTCCATAATGCGGGAATCGGCCCCGGCAGGGCCCGCATCAGGCCGCCGTTCCCCGCCGGGAACGGTTCGTGGCCGCCTTCAGACGCTTGAGAAAGCTCAACGGTGAGGGCAGCCGGCCCAGCGCCTGTTCCGCCTTGGCTTTGTACATGGGAATCTTCAGGACATCGGCCAGGCGTCGGTCCAGATAACCCCAAGTGTCGGCGAAACCGTCCGAGGTGTCGGACAGCCAATACAGAATGGTCGAGGTATAGACCGGGGCCAGCAGCCCCCGCTTGGTGTAATGGTTGAAATCGGCCGCCCGGTCGCCCGCCGCGTGCCAGATATGATCGCAGGTGCGCCAGGTCATGCGCGCCGCCAGGGGCGCGTTCTGCGGCATCGCCAGGAATGACAACAGCCGTCGCATGGCCTCGCGGTAGGGCGCGTTCATTTCCAGGCGCAGGCGCACGCCCAGGGCCACCCGCTCGCGCACCTTGAGGGCGTCCAGGTCGACCTTTGTCAGTTCCGACAGCATGCGCCGGTCGGACCAGTCGGCGAAATGGTCTGCGGCATCCGCCATGCCGCCCGGAAAGGCGCGCAGCACGTCCGCCGGCCCCAAGCCCAGGTCCCCTGCCCCCCGTTCCAGGGCTTTCCGCGACCAGCCGTCGAAGGGCACGTGGTCAAGCGCCGCCTCGATCAAGCGGTCACGCAGGTCCATGTGGCGGGCGCGGGCCTCGTCGGCGGTCATGCGTGTCGTTTGGGCGGTCATGCGGCTTCTCCGTCTTTGCTGTCGCTCTCATCGGCCATGATCGTGCGGGGGGCACGGGCCATTTCTTCGGCAAAGCCGAAGGTCGACAGGTCGGTCATGCGCATGGGGTAGAGAATACCGTCCAGATGGTCACATTCGTGCTGCACGACGCGGGCATGATAGCCCTTGGCCTCGCGCTCGAAGGTCTTGCCGTCCAGGCCCTGGGCGCGATAGCGGATATGGGCTGCGCGCGGGACCCGGCCGGTCATTTCCGGCAAGGACAGGCAACCCTCCCAGCCTTCCTCGACCTCGTCGCCGATAATCTCGATCACCGGATTGACCAGCACGGTCAGCGGTACGTCCTTCTTGTCCTCACAACGCTCACCCGGCACGCGGAACACCACGATGCGCAGCGGCACATGGACCTGGGGGGCCGCCAGGCCGATGCCTGGTGCGTCGGCCATGGTTTCCACCATGTCGGCGATAAGGCCGTGAATGCGCGGATCCTTGGGGTCTTCGACCGGTTGGGCCGTGCCCATCAGCACCGGATGTCCCATGCGCGCGATTTTCAGAATGGCCATCGTCGAAATCCTCTTGATCGGGGGGTGAAGACGTCTTTATGACGCCGGATGGTTCCCCGGGAAATAACACGTTTGCTCCTTCACAAGGGGATATCTATGTGATAGAAGCCCGTCTTCCCGGACCGGTGATAGCACAGGTCCGATTGATTTTGTTGACTATAAGATTAGGAGCGTGACCTTACCGTGCAAGTCATTGTCCGAGACAACAACGTGGATCAGGCCCTCAAGGCCCTGAAAAAGAAGATGCAGCGCGAAGGCATCTTCCGCGAAATGAAGCTGCGCCGCTCCTACGAAAAGCCCTCCGAGCGCCGGGCCCGTGAAAAGGCCGAAGCCGTGCGCCGTGCGCGCAAGCTTGAGCGCAAGCGGATCGAGCGCGAGGGCTTCTAGCTCTCCGCCGGCCGCCGGTCCCTGGTTGACCGGCCCGTTTCACATTTTTCGCAACGCCCCAGGTCCCGATTGGGACGGTGGGGCGTTTCGTTTGCGCGAACCGCAGTTGCGGAACCTTTTCGCGTGGATGCTTGACAGCCATCTCCGAAATCCCTACCCGGATTGCACCCTGATGCCCGAATGTTCGGAAATGGGAAGGTGGCAATGACGGCGGCGGACCTGCGGAAAGGGAATCTGGCCTTCCTGGAACAAGCCGCCGCGCCGGTGGCCGAAGCCCTTTCCCGTCTTCCGCCATCCGCCTCGGCGCCTCCTGCCCCCCCGGCCAACCCGACTTTTATTGCGCGCCTGGCCATCCAGGCCCCGGAGCCCGACGGACGGGACCCGTATCTCACCCGTTTCATTCAGGACATCCTGACCGAGGCGCGGGCCGCGGACATTCCCCTCTTGCCCTCTCCCACCTTTACCCTGTCCTGCGCCCTGATGGTGATGGGGACACTGGAAACGGGCGGTTTGTTGAACTTTGTCCGGAAAACGCGCTGCATCTATCTGTTCGTCGTCATCGACGATCTTGAACGGTTCAACACCAACCTGAGCCAAGTCGACTGGCCCGCCACGGCGCGTCAGGTGCGCAACCATGGGGGGGAGATATTCTTCATCCCATCGGATGACCCGGTCGTGATCGCCGGCAAGGCATATTCGATCCTTTCCGCGACCGCCCCATGGGCCCTGGATGCCATGACAATTGCGGCCTTCGGCCCTACTCCTATCGCTCAGCCGCTGGCCGACACCCTGGGCCGTCTGGGCTATCGGGCGCTTTCGACGCTCGGCACCTTCTATGACAACTGCCTGATGCTGCGAAATTCGGAGGCCAACTTGCGGCAACCGGACTCTTTTCTGTACACACGCCGGGCGCGGCCTGCTCGAAACCTCCCGGCCTGGGTGATCGGCAGCGGCCCGTCACTGGACATGGATCTTGCCTTCCTGAAGGAAAACCAGGATCGCGCGGTGATTATTAGCTGTGGGTCCGCCTTGGCGCCTTTGATGGCGGCGGGCATTTGCCCGGATTTCCATGTTGAGCTGGAAAACCTGAATGTCGGCATCGTCCTGGATCCGGTAGCCCGGTCGTTCGATCTAAGCCCCATTCCCCTGGTTGCGCCGATCTCCGTCGATCCCGACGCCGTCGGCAAGTTCCGCTGTACCGTATTCACCAGCCGCCAAAATCTGCCGACCCATCCCCTCTATGCCCTGGATATGGACTGCCAGCCGATCCTCGGCGAACCAACCGTCAGCAACCTCGCCCTGGCCTTCGCCCGTGAACAGAATTTCCCGGAAATCTGCTTCTTCGGCACCGACATGGGGGCGCGGGACCGCGACCGCGACCATGCGGACGGAACCTGGCACCGAACGTCCGGCGACGATTATCACGCCCCCGAATATGGCATTCCGGTGCCCGGCAACTTCGGCGGCACATGCCAGACCTCCGCAGGCCTCTACCAGGCTCTACAGGCCCTGTCCCTGGCCGTGAAACACGATCCAAGCGATCGCATCTATCTGAACTGTTCAGACGGCGCGGCGATCGAGGGTGCCCGCGCGGTACGGTCTGCGGACCTGACGCCGCCACCCACGGCACAGCCGAAGCAGAAAACCGTCGCGACAATCCTTGACGACTTTGTTCCCTGGAGCACATCCCGTATGCCGTCCCCCTGGCCGGGGCCGGAGATGATCGCGGAGATCGAGGGTCAGTTCCAAAAACTCCGCGGTATTCTCAAGGGGATCCGGAATTTCGCCGACAAGGCCTATATCCCCATGGCCGGGCAGGTTTTCCGCTATGCGGAGGGGCATACCGAACTCGCCCCGGCGGGCGCAAAAAGCGCTGCCAACATCCTGGTCCGCGGGACCGTCGGCACGCACCTCGTATTCATGGAATACTTTCTCAACCGGCTGTCGACGCCCGACCATCTGGCGCATATGGGCCAAGCCTGCCTGCGCTTCCTGGACCAATCGTTGAACGAGATCCTGGCAGATGCCCGGGTTCGCATCGGCGGAGACCGCGTTCGAAACATCCCGGATTTCGATGCGATCCGCACACCGCCCGGCGCACAATTCCCGCCGGGGCCACCGATGCCGCGCAACGCACCCTGCCCTTGCGGGTCGGGCAAACGCTACAAGCAATGCCACGGGCGGACAGCCTAAGCCGCTGCCCGACGCGTTCACATCCGCTCAAAACAAGCGTATGTGGTCAGCCCAGGGCCTGGACGATCTCTTCCGTCATCTTCTTGGCGTCGCCGAACAGCATCATGGTGTTGTCGGCGTAGAACAGCGGGTTATCGACCCCCGCATAGCCCGACGACATGGAGCGCTTGATGAACAGCACCGTGCCCGCCTTTTCCACGTCGAGGATCGGCATCCCGGCGATCGGGCTCTGCGGATCGGTCTTGGCGATCGGGTTGGTCACGTCGTTGGCGCCGATCACGTAGGCGACGTCGGCGGTGGAGAATTCGTGGTTGATCTCCTCCAGCTCGAACACCTCGTCATAGGGCACGTTGGCTTCGGCCAGAAGGACGTTCATATGCCCCGGCATGCGTCCGGCGACGGGGTGGATGGCATAGCGGACCTCGACCCCTTCGGCCTTCAGCATGTCGGCCATTTCGCGCACCGCGTGCTGGGCCTGGGCCACAGCCATGCCGTATCCCGGCACGATGATGACCTTGGACGCGTTCTTCATAATGAAGGCCGCGTCGTCGGCCGCACCCGATTTCACGGACTTGCCTTCGCTTGACGTCGCGGCGGCGGCCCCGCCGGCATCCCCCCCGAAACCACCCAACAGCACGTTAATGATCGAGCGGTTCATGCCCTTGCACATGATGTAGGACAGGATCGCGCCCGAGGAGCCGACCAGGGCGCCGGTGATGATCAGCGCCGGGTTGGACAGGGTGAAGCCGATGCCGGCCGCGGCCCAGCCCGAGTACGAGTTGAGCATCGACACGACCACGGGCATGTCGGCGCCGCCGATCGGGATTATCAGCAGGAAGCCGATGGCGAAGCTGAGCGCCACGATACCCCAATAGACGGAATGGGATTCCGAGCCGACGAAGATGATGATGAGCACCAGGATCGCCAGACCGACCAGCAGGTTCAGCTTGTGCTGCCCCGGGAAGGTGATGGGCGCGCCGGACATGATGCCCTGCAGCTTGGCGAAGGCGATGACGGAGCCGGAGAAGGTGATCGCGCCGATCGCCGTGCCCAGCGACATTTCGACCAGGGACGCGCCCGGAATTTCACCGATCGCGCCCAGGCCGTAGGCCTTGGGATTAAACAGGGCCGCCGTCGCCACGAACACCGCCGCCATGCCGACCAGGGAATGGAAGGCGGCGACCAGCTGCGGCAGGGCCGTCATCTGAATCTTCAGCGCCGTCACGGTACCGATGCTGCCGCCGATGAGGATCGCCAGGATGATCATACCGAACGACATGACGCCCGGATCCATCAGCGTGGTGATGATGGCAATGGCCATGCCGATGATGGCCATCATGTTGCCGCGGCGCGCGGTCTCCGGCGACGACAGGCCCCGGAGGGCCAGAATGAACAGCACCGAGGAAATGAGATAGGCGTAGCCCGTCCAGCTTGCGGTCATTGTTCAGGCCTCCCCTATTTCTTTTCTTTTTTCTTGAACATGGCGAGCATTCGCTGCGTCACGATGAAGCCGCCGAAGATGTTCACCGACGCCAGCGTGATGGCGAAAAAGCCCATCCAGGACGAGAAATCCATGCCCTCGGGCCCGGCCGCCAGGATGCCGCCGACGATGATCACCGACGAAATGGCGTTGGTCACGCCCATGAGCGGCGAATGCAATGCCGGGGTCACCGACCAGACCACGTAGTAGCCGACGAAGCAGGCCAGCACGAAGATCGTGAACAGCCCGAGGAAACTGTCATGGCCGCCCATGGCGGGGGCCTGCTGCGCGACGGCGGCGGCGGCGTCCGCAGCCAGCCGTTGCGTCTGCTCAAGAAGCTGCGCGGCGCCTGCCGCAAGTTCTTCGGCCTGTTTGGCGATCGTTGCGGTATCCATCGTCAGTTCCCCTTGTCTTGGGTTTTGTCGTCGGACGTCTCGGCCGGTTTGTCATCGGCCTTCTTGGCCGCGGCCTTTTTCGCCGGGGCTTTCTTTGCCGGAGCCTTGGCCCCCATGGCATCCTTGACCCGCGCGTTCACGACCGCGCCGTCGCGGGTGACACAGCAGCCCTTGACGATCTCGTCATCCCAGTCGATGGCCAGCGTGCCGGTCTTTTCCTTGTCCGTCAGCGGCGTCAGGAAGTTCAGCAGGTTCTTGGCGTAAAGGTCCGACGCGGTCTGCGCCAGACGGCCCGGCAGGTTGTTGAGGCCGACGATCTTCACGCCGTTCGGCGTGGTGATGGTCTTACCCGGCTCCGACATTTCGCAGTTGCCGCCGGCCTCGACCGCCAGATCGACGATCACCGCCCCGGCCTGCATGCTGGCGACCATCTCCTTGGTGATCAGCTTGGGCGCCGGGCGACCGGGGATCAGCGCCGTGGTCACGACGATGTCCTGTTTCTTGATGTGCTCGGCGACGACCTGTTTCTGCTTGTCGTAATATTCCTTGGGCATTTCCTTGGCGTAGCCGCCTTCGGTCTGGGCGTCCTTTTCCATTTCCGGATCGACGACCAGGAACTTGCCGCCCAGGCTTTCGACCTGTTCCTTGGTGGCGGGGCGCACGTCCGTCGCGGTGACGACCGCCCCCAGACGCTTGGCCGTGGCGATGGCCTGCAGTCCGGCGACGCCGACGCCCATGATGAAGGCCTTGGCCGGCGGCACCGTGCCCGCCGCCGTCATCATCATCGGGATGCCGCGCCCGTATTCGGCGGCGGCCTCCAAAATCGCGCGATAGCCGGCCAGGTTGGCCTGGGACGACAGTACATCCATGCTCTGCGCGCGGGAAATCCGCGGCACCAATTCCATGGCAAAGGTGGTGATCCCGGCCTTGGCATAGGCCGCCACATCGTCGGGCGAGGTCAGGGCCGCCAGTTGCGAAATCAGCACGGCGCCCTTCTTCATCTGGGCCGGCAGCGCCCCGGCGCCGGAGGTCGCGGGCGGATTGACCATCAGGACGATGTCGGCGGTCTTCAGCGCCGCCGCCGTGGCGATGGAGGCGCCGGCGGCCTTGTATACGTCGTCGGAAACGCTGGCCCCCTCGCCTGCACCCTTCTCGACGGCAACGTCATAGCCGAGGCCGACCAGCTTCTGAATCACCTGAGGCGACGCGGCGACGCGGGTTTCTCCGGCGCGGGTTTCCTTGGGAATTACGATCTTCATGGCTCTGGTCCCCTAGCCCTTGGTCATTCAAGCACCGGTATATGACGTGTCTACCGTGCTTGCACAAGTATCGCACAGCCTTTAAATCCTGCGTCGGAAAGCTTTTTCATGAAATGAAAATCACATGGAAATAATTCCGCATTATGGAATAGATGCTTAAAGCGTCCCGATTTCCGCCAGGTTGATGAAAGGCCCCCCATGATCTTCACGCCGACCGCCCGACGCGGCATGGTCACCGCCCCCCATCATCTGGCATCCCAGGCAGGGCTGCGCGTATTGCAGGACGGCGGCAACGCCATCGAAGCCATGGTCGCCACGGCGGCCACCATCGCCGTGGTCTATCCGCACATGAACGGCCTGGGCGGTGACAATTTCTGGCTGGTCGCCCAACCGGGACAACCGCCCGTGGGCATCGACGCCTGCGGTGCTGCCGCCGGTGCGGCGGACGCCGAATTCTACGCCAAGGCGGGCCACGCGAGCGCCATTCCCCATCGCGGCCCCCTCGCCGCCCTGACCGTGGCCGGGGCCGTGTCCGGCTGGGCAGAGGCATTGCGCATCTCGGCAACCTGGGGCGGCAAACTGCCGCTGGCGCGTCTGTTGGAAGATGCTCATCATTACGCTGAGCATGGGGCCCCGGTGACGCCGTCACTTCACCACAACACCCTGGCCAAGAAGGACGAAATGACCGGCGTCCCCGGTTTCGCCCAGACCTTCCTGCCCGGCGGCGTCGGGGGAACCGCGCCCAACATCGGTGACACCCTGAAGCTTCCGGCCCTGGCCGAAACCCTCAAGCGCCTGGGTGCGGAAGGCCTCGACAGTTTTTACCGGGGCCCGCTCGCCAAGGTCATCGCCGCCGACCTGGAAAAATCCGGCAGCCCGATTGCCCTGACCGACCTGGAACGCCACAGGGCGCTGGAACTCGCCCCCCTTTCCGTCGCCTGCGGCCCGCATACCATCTACAACATGCCGCCGCCGACCCAGGGTCTGGCGTCACTCATCATCCTGGCGCTTTACGGCCGTCTGGACGTCGCCCAGGCCGAAGGCTTCGATTTCGTGCACGGTTTGGTCGAGGCGACCAAGCAGGCCTTCCGCGTGCGTGACAAATACGTCACCGACCCGGCCTACATGACCGCCGACCCGAAGGATTTCCTGAAGGCGGACAGCCTGGACGCGATGGCTGGAAACATCGACCGCAACAAAGCCGCGCCCTGGCCCGATGCGGACCCCAACGGCGATACGGTGTGGTTCGGCTGCATCGACGGCGAAGGCCGGGCGGTTTCAATGATCCAGAGCCTCTATTGGGAATTTGGCTCCGGCACGGTGCTGGAGGAAACGGGGATCACCTGGCAAAACCGGGGCACCTCATTCTCCCTCGACCCCAAGGCACTCAACACTCTGAAGCCCCACCGCCGCCCCTTCCACACCATCCAGCCGGCCATGGGACGGCTCGCCGACGGTCGCACCATGGTCTACGGCACCATGGGCGGCGAGGGCCAGCCCCAGACCCAGGCCATGGTGTTCGCCCGCCACGTTCTGCACGGCATGGACCTGCAGGCATCGGTGACGGCACCCCGCTGGCTTCTCGGCCGCACCTGGGGGGCGGAGACGACCAACCTGCGCATCGAAAACCGTTTCGATCCGGCCGTGCTCGAGGCGCTGAAGGCCGCCGGCCATGACCTGGAGGTCGTCGGCCCGTTCGAGGAGTTCATGGGCCATGCGGGCGCCATCGTGCGCCATCCGTCGGGATTGCTCGAAGGCGCTGCCGATCCGCGTTCGGACGGGGCCGTCGCTGCTTTCTAATGACGGAGACAGAAACATCCATGGTCCACGACGTTCGGAAAAGTGAGCCCACGGATCAGCCAGGAATTTTCAAGCGCTATCCACGGGCATTCCCCGGGGAGAACCTCATCCCTTTGGTCGCGTCTCTGCTGGACGATCCTGCATCCGTACTGTCCCTAATTGCCCTATCGGCCTCTGAAATCACGGGACACGCAGCCTGTACATTCTGCAAACTTGAAGGGCAAAACCGGCGTGTAGCGCTGCTTGGTCCGATTGCAGTTGATCCTGACCACCAGAGGCAGGGAGTCGGCCAGGCCTTGGTAAGTGACGTCTTTACCCGCATGGCAGCATGCGACATTGATCGGATTTTCGTACTCGGCGATCCCGCATATTACCAGCGGTTCGGCTTCGCGCCCGAAACCGGTGTCGAACCGCCCTATCCGTTACCTAAAGAATGGCGTAGCGCCTGGCAATCACGATTGCTGAATGGTGACGACACCAGTCTTTCCGATCGAATGGCTGTGCCCGCGCCGTGGCGTATTCCGGCCCTTTGGGGCCTTTAATCCGGTCGCTTCGCCACCATGTCGATCTCGACCAGCGCACCCCGCGCAAGGCCGGTGACGCCGACGGTGGTGCGCGCCGGCAGGCGGTCCGCCGGGAAATAGGATTTGTAGACCGCATTCATGGCTTCGTAGTCGCGTTCGAACCGCGTCAGGTAGAGGCGACACGACAGAACGTGGCTGAGGTCCAGCCCCAGTTCGCCGAGCACGATGATCAGGTTGTCCATGACGCGCCGCGTCTGGGCCTCGATCCCATCGGGCAGCGGCGCCGTGTCGTCGTTAGGGTCCGTCGGCATCTGGCCGGTCAGCTGTACCCAGCCGTCACATTCCACGGCATGACTGAAGGGGGCGACCGGCGCGGCGGCGCGGTCGAAGAAATGAAAGACCGGGCCGGCCATCACACGTATTCCTCGGTCTCGTAGACGAACCCGTCCAGGTCGCCCGTCTGGAAGCCGAGATAGATCGGCCCGCCGCCCGAACGGTAGATGTTGACCTTGGCGTTGTAGACTTTGCGGCTAAGCCCGTGCTTGTCGCGCAGGATGTAGCGCTTGACCCCGAATTGACCTGAATCCAGGCGCTCGCCGGTCAGGTAGCACTGAATCGATTCCACGTTCTCGCCGGACAGTTCCATGCCTTCCAGGTGCGACAGCGACTGCCGCGTGCGTTCGATGAATTCCGAAGTGCCGATGCGCTTGATCGCGCCCGTGTCGTTTTCGCGCATGTCGACATGGAAGTCGCCGACCACGATCTGTCCCGGCAGGGCGTGGTCGATCATGCGCGCCAGTTCGATGGTCACGTCGCCGACGATATAGCTGTAAACCGTCGGGCGAAGCCCTTCGGACTGGAAGAATTCGTAATGGGGCCCGACATGGAACGACGCCCGCAGCCGCGGCGTGGTGTTGGCCTTGCCCTTGGAGCGCGCGATGGCGTTGTCGGCCAGCACCAGATGCATCAGATGGTACAGGTTGACGTTGGATTCGATGCTGCGGTCGCGGTTCCAGATGTAAAAGCCGTCGCCGGTGGTCGAGCGCGCGAACTGGATGTCCAGGTTGCGGGCCAGCATCTTGGAAAACGACGCGTTGACGGAATAGGCCAGGCTGTTCAACTGCGTCACCTGTTCAAGCGGCGAAAAAAGCGAAAAGCCGACGATGTCGAACAGCGCCACGGCGCCGTTGCGGATATAGGAAATGCTGTAGCGGCGAACGACGGCTTCCAACAGATCGTCGGCCAGATCCTCGCCGGGGGTGAAGCTGAGCTCGACCCGGTTGGGTTCATACCCGAAGTACTTGGCGATGGTGTCGAAGCCTTCTTCGTCAGTCAGCGTATTGCCGGCGATCACCTCGTCCACGAATTGCAGGCTGTCCGCCGCCTCGCCCGCCGTTCGGGCCGCCATTTCACCCAGGATGTAATGGGGGATGACCAGCACGCGGATGCCCCTGCCCGCCGGCGTCCAGGCCAAAACGATGTTGCGGCCCAGCCCCCACAGGCGATGCAGTGCCTTATCCAGTTCCTCGACATAACTGCGGGCAGCGGTCGACAGTTCGTCAAGCGACGCCCGATCCAAAACCGGCGGACTGAAACCGTCCGTGTCGTGAATGCTGTCGTTCATCAACCGATCCTTCCCGGCCGAACCTTACGGCCGGGTGCCGCGCGAAATACGCCGGTAAACCCCAGGCACCCGGACAGTCCGGGCGCAGGTAGTGTAACGACGGGGTCCCTCGCCGCACAAGTCATTGAATTTACTTGGCTGAGTATGCCTGAAATTACTTAAGCGAGTTTTACCGCCGTGCCGTTCGCGCTGACCATCAGCATGCAGGACTTGTCCGACGAGATGGCCTCGTAATCCAGATCAACGGCGACGATCGCGTCCGCACCCAGTTCCGCCGCCCGCGCCTGCATATCCTCAAGCGCGAATTCCTTGGCCTTCTGCAATTCCTTTTCATAGGCGCCGGAACGGCCGCCGACGATGTCGCGAATGCCCGCGAAAAAGTCCTTGAAGATGTTGGTCCCCATGACCGCATCGCCGGACACGACGCCCAGATAGGCGCTGACTTGGCGGCCTTCGACGGAATCGGTGGTGGTGATGATCATTCCTGTTTCCTTCCCTTTGCTGCTTCGGCTCGATTGCTGGCCCTTAGTAAACCGGCGGCACGCCGGCCTGTGCAAGTGATTCAGTCTGGCGGGCGCGCAGGCGGTCCAGATCGAAGTCGTCGATCAGGTCGTGGAACATCCGGTGCCAGTTGATTTCCGCCCTAAGATGCGTGAACACGCTGCCCAACCCGATGGCCGCCCGGTCCATCAGCACGAATTCCCGGGGCGGCGTAACCCCGCCCAGTTCACGTAGTTTCTTGTGCACGTTGGCGGCGATGCCGGCACCGTATGCCGTGCCGCCCGTCTCCTGAATGCTCTGCACCCGGTCAGCCAGCAAGGGGCCGTAGAGGAACCGCGCCCATTCATTCAGAACGGCGATCATTTCCTTGGACGGGTTCTCGAACCCCCAGGTTTCATAGGCATGGACGGCCAAGGCTTCGTCATCGGTGCTGAGTGCGGTGTACAGGTCGATCACCGCACCTACGAATTCCGGGCGGAACACACGGATACAGCCGAAATCCAACAGGTTCACCGTGGCGTCCGGGCGCACCGAATAATTACCCAGGTGCGGATCACCGTGAATCACCCCGAAGAAATAGAACGGCACGTACCAGGCGCGAAACATGTTGAGCGCGATGGCGTTGCGGTGTTTCAGGCTGCTGTCCACCTGATCCATCAGGGGAGCGCCGCTCAGCCAGGTCATGGTCAACAGTCGGTCGGTGGACAGGTCGTCCACGACGTCGGGCACATGCACCCCCGCCTCGTCCGCCAACATGGCCCGGTACAGCGCCATGTTGCGGGCTTCCCGACCGTAATCCAATTCCTCGCGCAGCCGTTCCTTCAATTCCAAATGGATCTGCGACGGGTCGATGGCGCGGTCGTAGCGGCGGTAGAGGGCGAACACGGCCTTAAGCTGCGACAGGTCCGCCTCCACCGCGGACGCCATGTCGGGGTATTGGATTTTGCAGGCGAGGTCACGGCCGTCGTGTGATTTGGCCCGATGGACCTGTCCCAGGGATGCCGCCGCCGCGGCCTCGCGCTCGAACGCCCCGAACCGAGTCTGCCAGTCCGGCCCCAATTCGGACGCCATCCGCCGGCGCACGAAAGCCCAGCCCATGGGCGGTGCCGACGTCTGCAATTTGCGCAGTTCATGGACGTATTCGTCGGGCAAAAGGTCCGGCACCGTGGCCAGAATCTGCGCGACCTTCATCAAGGGCCCCTTGAGGCCGCCCAGCGCCGCCTGCAGGTCGGCGGCATGCACGCCCTTGTCCAATTCCAGACCGAACAGCCGATTGCCCGCCAATTTCGCCGCCAACCCGCCGACCGTGCCGCCGACCCGGGCATAGCGCCGGACCCGCCCGGCAACCGTATTCCTGTCCGATGGCGGGCGATCAGACATTCAGTTCCCTCAACCAGTCGGCGATGGTCTCGGCGGCCTCTTCCCAATCGTCTTCCAGCATCACCGCATGGCCCATGCCGTCGAAGATATGGGCCTGGGTGCCCAGGAAGGCCGCCGTGCCGTGGACGAAAGCGGGGGGGATCAGGTTGTCATGCTCCGCCCCCAACACTAGGGCCGGGATGCCGCGCAGGCCCATCATGGGCGGCATGAAGACCGTGTGCTGATCCATGACCGCGCGTCGACTTTCCATTTGGAACCAAGGCAGCAGACGTTCGGAAACGGCCTTCGGAACATGACTGTTGAAGATCGATTGATGCAGGGTTTCAAGGCTGTCCAGCGGTTCGCCCGTGGATTCGATGCGGGCAATCTCCCAGATCAGCATGGGCCGCGACAGCGCCAGGGCGACCGACGGACCGGCCAGACCCGTGGGCGGGACCGATGACATCAGAACGGCCGCCGCGACGTCCCGGTCCATGGCCAGCCGCTGGGCAACGAAACCACCCATGGAATGACCGATCAGGACGGGCGGGCGCGGCAGGGTGTCGACGACCTCGGACACGGCATCGACGAAATCCTGAATGCCGAAGTCGTGCAGCTGATCGTAATCAGGCATGCCCTTGCGTCCCGGCAGGTTGACCGCAAGGCAGGAAAACCCCTGCTTCCCAAAGTACGGCAGGAAATGTTCAGCCCAGGTCCAGGCCCCGGCGAAGGCGCCATGGATGAAGACCAGAGGCGCATGGTCGGAATCTTCGGGTGCGGGCCCCGCACGCAGCACGCGTTGGCCGGAGCCGGGCGCATCGGTCATTCCCTAAAATTCCTGTTCCAGTTCGTCGACGAACCCGGACAGCATGGACAGACCCCGGTGCCAGAAATCGGGATCCGACGCATCCAGCCCGAACGGCGCCAAAAGTTCCTTGTGGCGCAGCGTACCGCCCGCCCGCAGCATGTCCAGGTACTTGGCCTGGAAACCCGGATGGCCGCCCTGGAACACATCGTAAAGCGAATTCACCAGACAGTCGCCGAAGGCATAGGCGTAGACATAGAACGGCACATGCACGAAATGGGAGATATAGGCCCAATAATGCCGATATTCGTCGTCATAGCGGAACGCCGGACCTAGGCTTTCGGTCTGCACGTCCATCCAGATGTCGCCCAGGCGTTCCGGCGAAAGTTCGCCCTTGGCCCGTTCGTCGTGAACTTTGGATTCGAACATGTGGAAAGCGATCTGGCGGACCACCGTGTTGAGCATGTCCTCGACCTTGCCGGCCAGCATGACCCGGCGGCGCGCCGGGTCGGTTTCGCCCGCCAGCATGGCGCGGAAGGTCAGCATCTCGCCGAACACGGATGCCGTCTCGGCCAGGGTTAGGGGCGTGTCGGCCAGAAGATTGCCCTGGGGCGCCGCCAATACCTGATGCACGCCATGGCCCAGTTCGTGGGCCAGGGTCATGACGTCGCGTGAGCGGCCGTGGAAATTCAACAGGATATAGGGATGGGCCGAGGGCACGGTGGGATGGGCGAAGGCACCTGAATCCTTGCCCGCCGTCGGCTGCGCGTCGATCCAGCGTTTGTCGAAGAACTGCTTGGCGATGTCGGCCATGTCAGGGTTGAAGGCCCCGTAGGCGCCCAGCACCGTATCCCGCGCTTCATCCCAGGAGTACTTGCGGTCGGCCGCCGTCGGCAGGGGCGCGTTACGATCCCAGTATTCCATCTGATCGACGCCGAACCATTTGGCCTTCAGCTTGTAATAGCGGTGCGACAGCTTGGGAAAGCTTTCGCGCACGGCGGTGACCAGGGCGTCCACGACCTCGTCCTCGACCTGATTGGCCAGATTGCGGTAGGACACGGGCCGCGGGTAGCCGCGCGACTTGTCGTCGATGGCCTTGTCCTTGACCAGGGTGTTGTAGGTCAGGGAGAACAGCTTGATATTGTCGCCGAGCCCCTTGCCCACGGCCTTGGCGGCGCGCTTGCGCAGCTCGCGGTCGGGTTCGCTCAGCTTGTTGAGAGCACCCGACAGGGTCAGGTCCTCACCATCGACGGGAAAGCGCAGACCGGCCAGGGTTTCCTCGAACAGGCGGTTCCAGGCCGCCGCCCCCGTGACGTGGCGTTCGTGCAGCGCTTGTTCCAGTTCGTCCGACAGCTGATAAGGCCGGAACGCGCGCAGGTCGTGCAGCCAGGGCGCATAGCGGGACAGCGCCGTGCTTTCCGCCATTTGCGCATCCAGGCGCGCGTCCTCGATGCGGTTCAGTTCCAGGGTGAAGAACAGGGTCAGGGTCGAAATGTCGGTGACCCGTTCCTGCATGGATTGTTGGAACCGCGCACTGGCGCCGTCTTCCATGTTCTCCGCAAACTTCAATCCGGCGAAGCTCATGATTCGGCCCAGGCGCTCGCCGATGGCTTCATATTCCTGAACAGCCTTGCCCAGGTCATCGCCCGAAAGCGCGGCCAGACGGCCCTTGTAGGCCTCGGCAAAGGCCGCCGCCCGTTCCTGCGCCCAAGCCAGATCGGTCTCGATTACCGCGTCATCGGGCCCTTTGTAGAGGTCCGCCAGGTTCCAACGCGGCAAATCACCCATGGGCACCGCTGGCGCGGCACCTGTGTCGGGGCTGCGGGGGGCGGAAACATCTGAACGGCGGATATCGGTCATGGCTTGCATCCCTTCGGGGCATACGTAAAGTTCTCCCTGGATATAGAGTGGTTGCGGGTCAACGACAACCGGGGGGAGTCTGAGGGAAAATGAGCACTTACGCATGGCCGAACCTGGCAGCAATGTTTTATGCCCAGGCGGCGGAACTGGGCGACCGCCCGTTCCTGTGGGAAAAATCGGGCGGCGCCTACTGGCCGTTGAGCTGGGGCGACACGGCGTCGCGGGTGTCGCGCTTGGCGCGCGGGCTGCAGGCATTGGGCGTGAAGCCGGGCGACCGCGTGGTCCTGGTTTCGGAAAACCGGGCCAACTGGCTGATTTCCGACGTCGCCATCATGACCACGGGCGCCATCACCACCCCCGCCTATATCACCAACACGGAAGCCGACCATCTGCACATCCTGGAAGATTCGGATGCCGTCGGCGTTATCGTTTCGACCAAACGCCTGGCTGAACGCCTGTTGCCGGCAGCCCACCGGGCGGACGTCTGCAAGTTCGTGATCTCCATGGAGCCGATCGAGCTCGCGCAATCCTTCAGCTTCGACCTGCATCAATGGGACGACGTGCTGGCCATGGGCCAGGTCGGCCATGACAACATGGTCGCCATGGCGAACAGCCGAAGCATCGATGACACGGCCTGCATCATCTATACATCGGGCACGGGCGGAAAACCGAAGGGCGTGATGCTGTCGCACAAGGCGATCCTGCACAACGTCGAAGGTGCCACGGACGCGCTGCGCGAAATCGGCCTGGATGCCGAGGTGTTCCTGTCGTTTCTGCCCTTGAGCCATTCCTACGAACATACGGGTGGCCAGTTCTTCCCCATGTCGATTGGCGCCGAAATCTATTACGCCGAAGGCGTTGAACATCTGGTCAACAACATGGCCGAAGCCCAGCCGACCATCATGACCGCCGTGCCGCGCCTGTATGAAAGCATGCGCGCGCGCATCGAACGGGGTGTCGAGGCCGCCGGGGGCGCCAAGGAAAAACTGTTCCGCAAGGCCGTGGCGCTCGGCACCAAGCGCTACCTGGATCCGAACAGCCTGGGCCCGATCGAACGCCTTCAGGACGCCGTGTTGGACAAACTGGTCCGCGCCAAGGTCAAGGCCCGGTTCGGCGGGCGGCTGAAGGCCCTGGTTTCCGGCGGCGCGCCCCTGAACCCGGAGGTCGGCATCTATTTCACGGCGCTGGGTCTGCGCATCCTGCAAGGCTACGGCCAGACGGAATCGGCACCCGTGATCAGTGTCAACCGCCCCGTGAAGGTCAAGATGCACACCGTCGGCCCGCCGATGAAGAACACCCATGTCAGGATCGCGAACGACGGCGAAATCCTGGTTCAGGGCGATCTGGTCATGCAGGGATACTGGCGCGACGAGGACGCAACGGCCCAGGCGATCAAGGATGGCTGGCTGCACACCGGCGACGTCGGCCATCTGGACGACGACGGCTATCTGGTCATCACCGACCGCAAGAAAGACATCATCGTCAATTCCGGCGGCGACAACATCGCGCCGCAGCGGGTCGAGGGCGCCATCATCCTGGAGCCGGAATTCGCCCAGGCCATGGTCTACGGCGACAAGCGCCCGCATCTGGTGGCGCTGGTGGTGCCCGACGCCGACTGGCTGAAGGACTGGGCCGTCGCCAACGGCGTTTCCGGCAGCCTGTCGGAGCTGGCCGGCGACGCCGACCTGCACAAGGCCCTGGCCGCCGCCATGGACCGCATCAACAGCAAGCTCAACAATATCGAAAAGGTCCGCCGCTTCATCGTCGCCGACGCGCCCTTCACCGTCGATAACGAGCAGATGACGCCGACGCTCAAGGTGCGCCGCCACGTGATCCGGCAGATCTACGGGGCGCACCTGGAACGTCTCTATGGTTGATCCGGCGGGCTGACCAGTCCCGGCCACAGGGACGCGGGATCGAAGATTGCCGGGAACCAGGCCTTGCTGTCCTCGACCGCTTCTTCCATGAACGAGAAGTAGCTGGGCCAGGCCGGCAGGATGCGTCCCTCGACCTCGCCTTCGTCGAAGCTCAGTTCGGCTTCGAACTTGGACGCGATCTTCTGCATCTTGCGGTTTTCCGTCATGCACAGCATGTACACCCGGTCGATGCAGCGGTTGCGCGCGATGGTCAGCACCCGGCGCAACAGCGCCGTGCCGACGCCCGCGTTCTGCCACGGGCCTTCGACGGAGAACGCGACCTCGGCCATGATCCGCGGCATCAGACGCACCCGTATCAGTTCCCCGACCCCCCGCAATTCGCCGTCGATGAAGGCGCCGCCGACCACGGCGGCCGACCAGTCGAGCCGCGCGCAATATTCGTCGATTGCGGTGTCGGTAACCCCACCCCAGAAGCGCAAATGGCGATCATGGGGCTCAAGGCGCTTGAGGTGGCCTGCGAGCAAGTCTCCGTCCGCCGCCGTCAGCTTGCGAAAACTGGGCGGCGCGGCCGTATCCTGAACGGACACGGCCATGCCGGCGGGTTTGGTGTCCTTAATATCGTTGGCCATGGAAGATCTTCCTTTTCAGCCGGGGCCGATTAAAGCCCGATTGGCAAAAGCGTCTTCCCCCTGGAACTCCTTTTCGAGCGAGCACAGGCAATCATATGGGCACGATATGCTGCACCGCAATATAACTTTCGTTAAGTTTTTAAGACGCTTGGAACAGACCTATTGCGCTGCGGTATAAAATAACCGCAACCGGGCCACCGCCCTATTCCAGATCGAAGCCGTGGGATCGGATAAACGCCCCGAAATCCGCGCGTTCCCGCTTGGCCAGCCGGCGGGCCGTGTTCTCGGTCCAGCCGTAGTCGTCGGAAACGCCGAAATCGTCCTGGTGCATCTGTTTTTCCGGCGCGATCGGCTGCAGCTTGTTGCGGCGCGCGTCATAGGCCTTCAATTCCGTCTCCAGGGCCGAATCGTCATATTTACCGTGATGCACCACGACCGAAGGCGGCAGGCGCAGGGTAAAGCGCCCGTCGTCGGTGGGGTAGCCCACCGTCAGCCCGGCCACGGGATAAACCCCCTTGGGCAGGCCCAGCAATTCACAAATATCGGCCGTATGGGCGCGCACGGCCGACACCGGACAGGTGCCCAGCCCCTTGAACCCGGCGGCGGTGATGAAGGACATCATGGCCAGCGACGCATCCACGGCCGCGTTCATGAAGGTATCGAGGGTATTGTTGACGTGTTCCTTGCCGCGCATCTCGGCGATGCGCTGGCCCCGATGCATATCGGCACAGAACACCAGAAAGCGCGAGGCATCGGCGATCCAGGGCATGGAGCCGATCATGTCGGAAATGGCCTGCTGCTGATCCTTGTCGGTGACGACGATGGCGTATTGCTGCAGGTCCGACTTGGCGGGGGCGGACTGCGCCGCCGCCAGCAGGGTTTCCAGCATCCCGTCGGTGACCTCTTCCCGACCGTAATGGCGGCACACCCGGCGGCCGATCATGCGCGACACGGGCTCATCCAGCAGAAGATCGGTGTCTTCAAACCGGGGATTGAGGCCAAACCGGCCCAGGAACAGGTCGTTACGAAACGGCATGTGCAGTCTCCTTCAGGTGTATCAGTTTAAGCGCCGACGCCGAGAAACGGCGCCAGTTCGGCCCAGACGGCATCGGGGGCTTCCTCGGCCAGGAAATGGCCGCAGGGCAGTGGTCCGCCCTTGACCTCGTCGGCCCATTCGCCCCAAACGTCGAGGGCCGAGACCTTGCCATCGGTCTTCGGCCCGCCGGCCTTCCGCGCCCCGCCCCAAAGGGCCAGCACGGGGCAGCGCATCTTGTTGCCGGCGTCCAGATCGGCGCGGTCAAGATCGTCGTCGATGGTGGCGCCCGCGCGGTAATCCTCGCAATTGGCGTGGATGACATCGGGATTGCGGTGGGCGCGCTTGTAGTCATCCAAGGCGCCCTCGCCGAAGGCTGCCATGTCCGCCGACCAGCTTTCCAGCAACCATGTCAGCCAGAAATCCGGATCATGGCCGATCAGGGTTTCCGGTTTGGGATAAGGCTGCGCCAGGAACAACCAATGGAACGAGCCCATGGCCCAGTTCTTGTTGGCGCGTTGCCACACGCTACCCGTGGGCACGACGTCGAGGGAACAGAGCCGCGTGACGATGTCCGGGAAATCCATGGCCATGCGGTGGCCGACCCTGGCCCCCCGGTCGTGACTGACCACGGCGAAGGTCTCATGCCCCAGGTCCGCCATGACCTTGACCAGATCGCGGGCCATGGCGCGTTTGGAATAGGGCATGTGGCGGTCGTCCGTCGGCGGGCAGGAACTGTCGCCGTAGCCGCGCAGGTCCGGGCAGACGACGCGATGGGTTTTCGCCAGCTTCGGCGCCAGATGCCGCCAGATGATATGAGTTTGAGGATAGCCGTGAATCATGAGGACGGCGGGAACGCCGTCACCGTCCGGGCCGCCGATCCGCAGGTTGATCTCGGCGCCATCACCCGCCATGCGTTTCATTTCGAAACCGTCGAACATGGTGCGGCTCCTAACCTGCGCCTCAGACCCCGTGGTAATCCTTGTACCAGTCGATGAAGCGGGGAATCCCCTGCTCGATCGGGGTCAGGGGATTAAACCCGAAATCGCGGACCGACGCATCGATATCCGCATAGGTTTCCGCCACGTCGCCCGGTTGCAGCGGCTGAAAGTCGATTTCCGCCTTGCGCTGCAGGGAGCCTTCCAGCACTTCGATGAAGCGCATGAGTTGTTCCGAACGGTTGTTGCCCAGATTGTAAATCCGGTGCGGCGTGCCGTCGGGGCTTTGCGGCGTGGTCGCCAGAACACCCAGGATGCCGCCGACGATGTCGTCGATGAAGGTGAAGTCGCGGCGCATCTGACCGTGGTTGAACACGGGGATCGGCTCGCCCGCGATGATCTTCTTGGTGAAGATATAAGCGGCCATGTCGGGCCGGCCCCAGGGGCCGTAGACCGTGAAGAAGCGCAGGCCCGTCAACGGCAGGCCGTACATGCGGGCATAGCTTTCCGACAGCAGTTCCATGGACCGCTTGGTCGCGGCGTAGAGCGACACCGGATGTTCGACCGGATCCTCGACCGAGAACGGCAGCTTGGTATTTGCGCCGTAGACCGAAGACGAGGACGCATAGACGAAATGCTTCAGGTCCTTCAGCTTGCGCGCGGCCTCCATCAGCACCAGATGGCCTTCGACGTTGGACTTCGTATAGGAATAGGGATTGATCAGCGAATAACGCACCCCCGCCTGGGCCGCCAGATGGATGATCCCGGTGATGTCGGGATGGCGTGCGAAGGTCTGTTCCATCGCCTCGCGCTCGGAAATATCGGCGCGCACCATGGAAAAGCCTTCCTGGGCCAGCAGGCGCGCGGCGCGGTTTTCCTTCAGCGCAACGTCGTAATAGTCATTGAAGTTGTCGATGCCGATCACCTTCTCGCCCCGCGCCAGCAGCGCCTGCGAGGTATGAAAGCCGATAAAGCCGGCAGCACCGGTAACCAGAATACTCATGGACGGAAAGACCCCCAAAGTTGACCGCAGCCGGTATAGCCGCTTGGGAATCAAAAATCACGGGGCAATCACCCCCGGCACCCAAGAAACCGGCCCGGCGGCAAAGATTCTGTCCGCCTTCGGGGCCGGTCGCGGCAGGGGATGGCGCAATATCGCCCCGCCGCGCCAGAAAATTGCGATTTACGCGCCCCCGATTGCAGGCCGTCCCGGCTTCCCGTAACGTTGTGGCAGGGCGTTGGCCTCCGCCACCCGCCGACATGGGGAATAACCGGTGAAGCTTCGCAGCGTCAGCCTCGACGATAAATACGGCCTTTCCGAAGGCCGCGTGTTCCTGACCGGAACCCAGGCCCTGGTGCGCCTGAACCTGATGCAGCGCCAGCGCGACCTGGCCCAAGGGCTGAACACGGCGGGCTACGTCACCGGCTACCGGGGCTCGCCTCTTGGCGGCATCGACCGGGAATTCGGCCGCGCCAAGCGCTTCCTTGATGATCATCACGTCAAATTCCACCCCGCCGTGAACGAAGACCTGGCCGCCACCGCCATCTGGGGCTCCCAGCAGATCAACCTGTTCGACCGCGCCAAATACGACGGCGTGTTCGGCATGTGGTACGGCAAGGGGCCGGGCGTCGACCGCTCGGGCGACGTGTTCCGCCACGCCAACATGGCCGGCACGGCGCCCAACGGCGGCGTGCTGGTGATGGCGGGCGACGATCCGGCCTGCAAATCGTCGACCGTGCCCAGCCAGTCCGAACACGCGCTGATGGACGCCAACATCCCCATCCTCAACCCCATCGACGTGCAGGATCTGCTCGACATGGGCATGTACGGCTGGGCCATGTCGCGCTTCGCGGGCCTGTGGGTCGGCATGAAGTGCATCACCGACAACATCGACACCTCGGCCTCGGTCGATGTCTCGACCGACCGGGTCAACATCGTCCTGCCCGAGTTCGACATGCCGCCGGGCGGCCTGCACATCCGCTGGCCCGACCCGGCGCTGGATCAGGAAGAACGCCTGCATCGCCACAAGATCTATGCCGCCCTGGCCTTCGCCCGGGCCAACGGCCTTGACCGCATCACCCTGGATTCGACCAAGCCCCGGTTCGGCATCGTGTCCACCGGCAAGACCTACCTGGACACCCTGCAGGCCCTGGAAGACCTGGGCATCGGCGAAGCCGAGGCCGAGGCCATCGGCCTGCGCCTGTACCGCGTCGGCATGCCCTGGCCGTTGGAACGCGACGGCATGCGCCACTTCGCCGAAGGGCTGGAGGAAATCCTGGTCGTCGAGGAAAAGCGCGCGGTCATCGAAAATCAGCTGAAGGAACAGCTCTACAACTGGCGGGCCGACGTCCGGCCCCGCGTGGTCGGCAAGTTCGACGAAGCGGGCGACTGGATCCTACCCTCCGCCGGGGAACTGACCCCGGCCCGCATCGCCCGGGTAATCGCGGCGCGCATCCGCAATTTCCACAATTCGGAAGCCATCGAAAAGCGGCTCAAGTTCCTGGAAGAAAAAGAACGCATCCTCGAGCGCGCCGTGCCCGACATCAAGCGCATCCCCTATTTCTGCGCCGGCTGCCCGCATAACACCTCGACCAACGTGCCCGAAGGGATGGAGGCCGCCGCCGGGATCGGCTGTCATTACATGTCGATCTGGATGCCGGGCCGGCGCACGTCGACCTTCACCCATATGGGGGCTGAGGGCGCGAACTGGATCGGCCAGGCGCCGTTTACCGAGCGCGAACACATCTTCGTCAACATCGGCGACGGCACCTATTTCCATTCCGGCATCCTGGCGATCCGCGCCGCCGTGGCGGCCAAGGTCAACGTGACCTACAAGATCCTCTACAACGACGCCGTCGCCATGACCGGCGGCCAGACCATGGACGGGCCCTTGGACCCCGCAATCATTTCCCGCCAGGTCCGGGCCGAGGGGGTGAAGCGCGTCGTCGTCGTCACCGACGAGCCCGACAAATACCCGCCGGGCACCGAATTCGCCCCCGGCGTGACCATCCATCACCGCGACGATTTGGATCAGGTGCAGCGCGACCTCGCGACCTGGCCCGGCGTGTCGGCGCTGATTTACGATCAGACCTGCGCCGCCGAAAAGCGGCGCCGTCGGAAAAGGGGCACCTTCCCCGACCCGGCCAAGCGCGTGTTCATCAACGAGGCCGTCTGTGAAGGCTGCGGCGATTGCGGCGTGGTCTCCAACTGCGTCGCCATCGCGCCTAAGGAAACGGAACTGGGCCGCAAGCGCGCCATCGATCAGTCCATGTGCAACAAGGACTTCACCTGCCTGAAGGGCTTCTGCCCGTCCTTCGTCACCGTGCACAACGGCGTCCTGGCCAAGGGCTCGGAAACACGACGTCCCGGCGCGGCGGCGACCCCCTTCGCGGTGCTGCCCGACCCACAGTTGCCCGCCACCGGCACCGCCTACAACATCTGCGTCACCGGCATCGGCGGCACCGGCGTGGTGACCATCTCTGCCCTGCTCGGCATGGCGGCGCATGTGGATGAGAAGGCCGTGACCGTGCTCGACGTCGCCGGCCTGGCGCAGAAGAACGGCGCCGTGTTCGCCCATGTGCGCATCGCCGACGATGCCGACGCCCTCAACGCCGTGCGCATTGCGGCGGGGAGCGCCGACCTCTTGCTCGGCAACGACATGGTGACCTCGGGCGGGACCGAAACCCTGGGCAAGCTGGACGCGGATCGGGCGCGGGCCGTGGTCAACGCGCGCCAGACCATGACCGCCGAATTCACCAACCTGCCCAATCTGGATTTCCCCGACGACAAGCTGCGCGCGGCGATCAACGAAGCCACGGGCAACCGCGCCGACTTCATCGACTTCACCCATCTGGCCCGCCGCCTCATGGGCGACACCATCGCCGCCAACATGATGCTGCTGGGCTATGCCTTCCAGAAGGGCACGGTGCCGATCTCGGCCGCCGCCATCGAGCGCGCGATCGAACTCAACGGCGTCGCCGTCGACTTCAACAAACAGGCCTTCACCTGGGGCCGCCGCGCCGCGCACGACCCGGCCGCCGTGGAAAAACTGGCGGGCCCGCAGGACAAACCAGCGGCGGCCTTCGACCTCGACGGCTTCACCGCACGGCGCGTGGCCGACCTCACCGCCTATCAGAACGCGGCCTATGCGGCCCGCTATTCAGCCCTGGTTGATAAGGTCCGGGCCAAGGAAGCGGCCCTCGGCACGGGTTCGACGGATTTGACCGAGGCCGCCGCTCGCGCGTTCTTCAAGCTGATGGCCTATAAGGACGAGTACGAGGTCGCCCGGCTGTATTCCGCCCCCGAATTCCGCCGCGCCCTGCGCCAGACGTTTCAGAGCCACAAGAAACTGACCGTTCACCTGGCCCCGCCCTTGGGCAGCCCCAAGGACCCCCGCACCGGCCACCTACAGAAACGCGAATTCGGCCCCTGGATGTTCCGGGTCTTCCGCCTGCTCGCCCCCTTGAAGGGCCTGCGCGGCACGGCTTTCGATCCCTTCGGGCGCACGGAAGAGCGCAAGATGGAGCGCGCCCTGATCGCCGAGTACGAGGCGACCATCGACACCCTGCTCGCCGGCCTGACGGCGGACAACCTCCCCCTCGCCCGCGAGATCACGGCCCTCCCGCAATCCATGCGCGGCTTCGGTCACGTGAAGATGGCGAACGTGGAAAAAGCCAAGGCCCGCGAAGCGGACCTGCTGTCCGCCTTCAAGGACCCGAAGAAGGCGGCGGTGGCGGCGGAGTAGCTCCATCTCCGGGCCGATCCCGTTTCTCTCTTACAACTCCAAACTATTCATTAGCCTTCTCCGCCCAATTGCCGCTCCCGCGGGACGTTCGTCGGATATAGCTGCAATTCGTCGGTTTCACGTTGGTGCCGCTGAAACAGGGCCCTTACCGTCGCCCCCATATCCGGGCGCAAGTTCCGGGAAACAGCAAACAGCATCGATGGGTGAACATGAACATGTTGCGCGTTCTGGCGATTTACTTGGTACTAGCCCTGGCCGGCCTGGCCGCCGCCCCCACTTCGGCGCGGGCCGAAGCCGTCTGCGGCGGCGTCGGCAAGGACGGCAAGTTGACGGCGCCCTGCGCCTGGACGGCGGCCAAGAAAGTCGGCACGCCGAAATCCACCTGCCCGGCCAATTCCTTCGCCGACATCGGCGCGACGACCTACGGCTGCTGGCGCTGCCCGAGCGGCTACGCGCGCGGCACCGCCGCCGTCAACACCGAGGAAGCCTGCTTCAAGTTCGCCGGCGATAAGCCGATCTTCAGCGACTACAAGTCGGCCAGCAAGCTGGCGTCGTCCTCGGCCTGCCCGTCCGGCAGCTTTTTCGACCCGCGCAACAAGGGCGAATGCTGGAAATGCCCCTCGGGCTTTGGCCGCAACATGAACGCCGTCAACGAAAGCAATTCGTGTTCGCGCCTCAACGTCGATGTGACCAAGGCCCAGATCGTCGAATACCGGGCGGCAAGCTTCGTGTCCGCCGCCTGCGGCGAAAAGGGCGGGTTCTGGGACCCCATCGGCGGCGGAACCTGCTGGCAATGCCCGACCGGGTATGAACGCACGATCCTCCCCGCCGTCACCACCAACAAGGCCTGCGGCCGCCGCCTGATGGACCTGAAGCCCGCGACCAAGGTGTCCGGTTTCGGCTGCAAGATCCACGGCGCGGACGCGTTCTGGGACCCCATCAACGGCGGCAGCTGCTGGGTCTGCCCCAAGGGCGCGCAGCGCACGATCTCCGCCGTGAACAGCCCCCAGGCCTGTCAGCCCCTGGCCTTTCAATGGAAGGCCAGCGATTTCTTTAATCCGGGCCTGTTCGGCTTCGACGGCGCGGCCGAGGTCGCGCTCAAGCTGATCCAGCAACGCCGCGCCATCGAACAGGCGGCGGTCAGCCAGGGTGCCAAGATCGGCCTGTCGGCGGGCGATGCCAAGCGTCAGGCCTGGGAAGACATCAAGACCGACCCGACCCAGAACCTGCCCCTGGTCACGGCGGTGCTGGACCACATCCTCAACATGGCGATCGACGGCCGCGTACCCCCCGGCAGCCCCGAAGCACGCCTGATCGCCGCCTTTGAGAAATACATCCAGAACCGGCGCATCTTCGCCGCGCAGGAAGCCCTCAAGGCCTACGACAACTGGGCCAAGGCGCAGGAATTGATCCTGACTGACCGGCGCAAGAACGCGGGGGCCTTCGGCGGGGCGCCGGCGATGCTGGGCCTGTTCTCCGACCAGACGCCCATGCCGCCCGACTTCACGATGCGGGTCGCCGGCGCCATCCTGACCGGGGCCGCGACCACGCCCTCCGTGTTGGCCGGATTTGCCGCCAACGTGATTTCTACGGGAAGCAGCGGCGACACGCCGGCCATGAAGCTGGCTCACAAGATATTCACCAACCGAACCTCTATAGATCCCATAGAATTGGATTTCGCGGACGATCTCGCCGATGACGTCGCCAAGGCCGCGAAGAACCTCGCCAAGACGGGCAAGGCGGGCCTGAAATTCAGCCTGTCGAACCTGAAAATGGGTGGTGCGCTGCTGACGTCGGTGGGCCCGCAGATCGTCATTCAGGTCGCCACCATGGTGCTGCAGGCGGAGCTGGAGAAGGGTCTGGCCAAGGCCGACGCGCGGCCCAAGCTGGAACGCCTGCTGATCCAGGCCAAGTCGGATTCGACGGATCTCAAACGGCTGTCGCAGAACAAGGACAAGGCCGGGGAGATTCACACCTTCTGGGCCATGGCCGTGAGCGGCGAAATCGCCCCGAACGCGAAGGCGCTGGCGGATATCCGGGAAGCGGTCGACAAGGCTCTCAACCCCCATGCCTTCGATCCCTCGCTGGCCCGCTGGTACGGCCTGCCCGGCACGGCCGCCGCCATCGGCGCCGGCGCCAACGGCGAGGTCTGGCACGTCGGCGGCGGCGGGTCGCTGTACCGCATCATCGCCGACAAGGACGGCAAATGGCAGAAGGTCGCCGACGGCGGCGTCGCCCAGGTCGCGCCCATGGAGCGGCCGGGCAGCGCGTTCCTGTTGATGGACGACGGCTCCATGCGCCAGATCGTCGCCGGCAGGATGACCCGGATCGACGGCAAGGCCTATGACATCGCCTACGGCGGCGGCGTGAAATGGCATATCGGCGGCAACAATTCGATTTACCGCAGCACCGGCGGCGGCTGGCAGCGGGTTACCGGGTCGGCCAAGCAGATCGCCGCCGGGCCCGGCGGAGAGGCCTGGGTCATCGGCACGGACGACAATATCTACCGCCATACCGGCGGAAAGTCCTGGTCCAACGTGCCCGGCACGGCCCACGACATCGCCGTGGGCCCCGGCGGGGTCGTCTGGCACGTGGGCGGCAACAACACGCTCTACCGCATGGTCGGCGACGGCAAATGGAAGCAAATGGACGCCGGCAACATCGCCAACATCGCCGCCGGGCCGGGTGGCAGCCTGTGGGCCCGCCGATCGAACGGCCAGATCGTCGCCTACGCCCCGTTCCGCCCGCCCCTGGCCGAACCGGGCATGGTCAAGGACACCACCACGACGAAGGACATCGGCGGCGGCATCACCGTCACGACGATCATCGTCGGTGATCCCACCATCACGACGGTCGTCGATCAGAACGCGATCAATCACGCGAATGCCAACAAACCCAAAAGCTGGGGCAACGTGGCCGGCCGGGCCAGCGACATCAGCGTCAGCCCGGCGGGCGACGTCTGGCACGTCGGCGGCGGCGGGTCGCTTTACGTGATGAGCGGCGGCAAGGGCGCCTGGAAACAGGTGGAGAAAAGCGGGGTCGCCCGCGTCGCCGCGTCCATCGTGCCGGGACGCGCCTTCGTCCTGATGACCAACGGCAAGATGCGCGAGGTCGTCGACGGCAATTGGCGCGACGTCCCCGGCTGGGCCAGCGACATCGCCGTCAGCCCCGACGGCCGCAAATGGCATGTCGGCGGCAACGGGTCGGTCTATCACGACACGCCCAACGGGGGCTGGCAGCGCGTGGACGGCACCATCGCCCGCATCGCAGGCGCCAAGGGCGGCCTCGCCTGGGCCGTCGGCACCAACAAACGCATCTACCGCTTCCGGAACGGGAAATGGGCGAGCGTCCCCGGCGAGGCCAAGGAAGTGGCCGTCGGCGCCGACGGATCGGTGTGGCACATCGGCGGGGCGGACACCCTGTACCGGCTGTCCAAGGGCGACAAATGGGAAGGCGTCGACTCCCGGGGCAAGGTCGCGGCGCTGTCCGTCGGCGCCGACGGATCGGTCTGGGTCGTGCGCCCCGACGGATCGATGGCGGCCTATCGGTGAGCTGGGGCGGCGCCCGTCCCCCTTCCCATCGGCGAACAGGATTGTCTATAACTCCGGAAGGTTCCCGGAGACGGCGCCACCGTGCCCGTATCCACGACAAAAGCGCAAGCTGGGGGTACGACGACGGCATGGCGGTTGTGTCGAACAACGACAAGTCGGTCAGTTCGTTACGGAAAAGCGGCTATCCCGGCATGGACGTATGGCCGGCGCTGGGCGACCTGCCCGCCGGCACCGCCGGATCGGGGGATTGCGTCCTCGCCGTCGCCAAGGAACTTCTGAAAGGCCCCATCGAGAAAACCGCGCTTCCGGCGCTGGAGCTGATCGGACGCCGGTTCGACGCCGACCGGGCCTGGACCGTCAGCTACAACAACAACCTGTCCGCCTTCCGCGACACCAACGAATGGTGCCGCGGCGGCATCACGACCCATAACGTCGACAACCTGGACATTCCCAGCACGGCGCTCGGCGAAATGCACCGGCTGATGCGCGGCGGCCATCCGGTCGTGGTCCACGACGTGGACGCCATGCCGAAATCCATGCGCGCCCTGCAGACCAAGCTGCAACTGCAGGACACCAAAAGCACGGTCGGTGTGCCCATGCGGTTCGAAGGTCGACTGCGCGGGATCATGGGATTGGACATGACCCGCACACGCTGCCGCTGGGGCGCCGACGAGGTGCAGGAACTGTCGCGCCTGTCCGACCTGCTCGCCTGTGCAAGTTTCGGTGCCCGGGTCATCTCCGGGGCGGGGAACGTGGCCGCGGCGGAAACACCGGAAGAGTTTCTGTATTTCCAGTCCTTGCGCGGGATCGTCGGTGCCCATATCGGCGATATCGTCGCCTGCGCGGCGGAACGCGACAGCACCCGGTTCTTCCTGACCAACGGCGATCAGGTGCTCGACGCCCGAAACCTGAAATGGTGGGAGAACATCCTGCCGGAAAGCCATTTCATGCGCGTGCACCGCAGCGTCGTCCTGCAGCTTCACGCCGTGCAGAAACTGCAGCGGCGGTCGACCGGCCAATGGGTCGCCCATATCGACGGATACGACGCCCCTTTTACCGTGTCCCGCACGAAAGTGGTCGTACTCAGGAACAGATTGGGCTGCTAGCAGCCAGCTCCCCGCCCTTACATCACGAACGCCAACAGGAACGGCAAGGTCGCGAAGGACAGGACGGTCGAGATCACGACCATGCCGGCGACTTCCTCCGGCTGGTTGTTGTAGCGTTCGGCGAACAGGAAGTTGAACACGGCGACGGGCATGGCGCATTGCAGGATCAGCACGCCGCGCGCCACCCCTTCGAAGCCGAACAGTTCCGCCGTCCCCCAGCCGACCAGAAAGCCGACGCCGAGACGCATGACCGACAGCAACACCGCCTGCGGCAGTTTCTTCACGCCGAGGCCCGCCAGCGACACGCCGAGGGTGATGAGCATCAGCGGCACGGTCAATCCTGAGAGAATGCGCGTGGTGTTGACGATGGGGGCCGGCACGGTCCAGCCCATGACCATGACCACCAGGGCCGCCAGGGCGGCGTAGAGGATCGGCAGGCGCAGCAGGGCGCCGGGCGAGGTCGCCCCCGCCGGCACCGCGACGCCGACCGTGAACAGGCAGAGCACGTTGACGGTGAAGTACGCGATCGCCAGCGCCAGGCCGTGATCGCCGAAGGCAAGCAGGCAAAGCGGCAGGCCCATGTTGCCCGTGTTGCCGTAGGCCAGGGCCGAGAGGAAGGCCTTCTGGCTGAGTTTCATGGCCTTCAGGAACACGAAATAGAAAACATAGAACGCGACCATGGTGGTGAAGGTCGCCGCCCCCATGGTGAGGAAGGCATCGGCCTCGATCTTGGTGTCGATCAGGGTGAAGAACACCAGGCAGGGCGTGCCGATGTTGGTCACCAGCGTCGTCACCAGCGACGTGTCGTAGGGGCGGCCCTGCTTGCGCCAGACATAACCGATGACGGCGCAGGTCAGGACCGGCGCGATGACGGAGAACAGTTGATAGAGCATGGGGATGGTCGTTTAGGCCTATGGTGGAAGGAAAGCGGGTCGCGGCGCCCGTGCCGGTTATTCGACCCAGGCGATGCGCAGGATGTTGGTCGCCCCCGGCGTGCCGAAGGGCACCCCGGCGGTGACGACGATGGGGTCGCCCTTCTTGGCGAAGCCGTCTTTCTGGGCCTCGGCCACGGATTTGGAGACCATGTCGCGGAACGAGTGGATGTCCTCGGTCAGCACCGAATGCACGCCCCAGCACAGCGCCAGGCGGCGCGCGGTCTCGCGCTTGGGCGTCAGCCCCAGGATCGGCGTCGCCGGCCGCAGGCGGGCACAGCGCAGCGTCGTCGAGCCCGTGGTGGTGAAGGTCACGATGACCGCCGCCGAAATGGTTTCCGCCACCTGACAGGCGGCGACGGTGATGGCGTCGGCCGCCGTGGCGTCATGGCCGCCGCGCCGGCGGTCGCGCATCTGGCGGTAATGTTCGTCCTGTTCCACGCGCTTGATGATGCGGTCCATCATGGCGACGGTTTCCGTCGGATAATCGCCGACCGCCGATTCCGCCGACAGCATCACCGCGTCGGCGCCGTCGTAGATGGCGGTCGCCACGTCGGAGGCCTCGGCCCGGGTCGGGGTCGGCGCATGGACCATGGAATCCAGCATCTGGGTCGCCACGATCACCGGTTTGCCCGCCAGCTTGCACAGGTGCAGGATTTGCTTCTGCGCCACGGGCACGTCCTCGGTCGGGCATTCCACGCCCAGGTCGCCCCGCGCCACCATGATGGCGTCGGACAGGTGAACGATTTCCTCCAGATGCAGCAGCGCCGCCGGCTTTTCCAGCTTGGACATGATCGCCGCCCGCCCGGCCACCAGCTTGCGCGCCTCGGCCAGATCCTCGGGCCGCTGCACGAAGCTGAGCGCGACCCATTCGACGCCGAGGTCGAGGCCGAACCGCATGTCGTCGCGGTCCTTCTTGGTCAGCGGCGAGACGTCGAGGATCACGCTGGGCACGTTGACGCCCTTGTGGTTGGACAGGGTGCCGCCGATCTCGACCTCGCATTCCGCATGTTCCTTGGAACACTCCAGAACCTTGAGGCGGATGCGCCCGTCGTCGATCAGCAGCGTCGATCCGACCTCAAGGGCGGCGAAGATTTCCGGATGCGGCAGGGGCGCGCGGCGGTGGTTGCCGGGCGTCTTGTCCAGGTCCAGGCGGAACTTGTGGCCGACTTCCAGCTCGGCCGATCCCGTGTCGATGTCGCCGACCCGCAATTTCGGGCCCTGAAGGTCGAGCAGGATGCCCACGGGGCGGTGGTACTTGCGCTCCAGCGAGCGCACGATGCCGTGGATTTTCTGATGATCGGCGTGCGTGCCGTGGGAGAAATTCATGCGGAACACATCGACGCCGGCTTCAAACAGCTTTTCGATGGCTTCCTGGCTGGACGTCGCAGGGCCTAGGGTCGCGACGATCTTCGCGCGGCGTTCACGTTTCATGATGGGGGCCTTCCCTCTCCTTTATTTCGTCACTGTCCCTGCGTTCATAGGCTTAAGGCCAAACGCGGGCAAACTCACGCAATATTCCATGAAAATACGCGGACAACAGTCCCGCGCCCTGTATTCGGTCCAATAAATCCGCGCCGCGGCGTGCCGCCCTTCTTGCGCAAAGGGTCTAAGATTAGGTAGGTATTAACCAATTTCGTGGCACCTACTAAAGGCCGACATAGATCGGTCGAGTGTTTTTTTGGGAAGTCGACCGCCGGGCGGGTATTGGGGTTCACCGGGCGGTCCAGAGGTATCGTTTGAGCACGCAAAGCATCATCAATGCGCTGGCCGGCCTATCGCCCGACACGGACAAGGCGACGCTGATGACGGCTGTCGACGACGCCGTGGACGGCATCGTCAAGGAGCTGAAGGCCAATGCCGGCGGCAAGGTGCAGCCCGAGGTGGCCCAGGCGACCCAGACGACCCTGACCTTCCTTGAGGCCTGCGGCCAGTTGAAGGACCCGGAATTCACCCAGCGGGCGCGCATCCGCGCGTCGGAACTTCTGGAAGCCTTCGACAAGGCATCAAGCGGCGATGCTCCGCGTCGCAAAAAACGGCGCAAGAAACGCCCGGCAGGGGCGGATGCCAAGCCCGCGGCCGCAAAGGGAAAACCCGCCAAGGGCAAACCCGCCGCCAAGAAACCGGCCGCCGCCGCCAAGCCCTCAAAACCCTGGGAAGACACCCCCTTCACCGAGGCCTTCACGGAACAGATCTGCAAATACCTGCGCAAGCGCGCCATGCTGTGGTACGTGCCGCAACACACCCTGACACCCACCCCCTTCCCGCTGTCGACCCGCTTCGGCGACAATCTGGTCACGGCGATCAAGGAACACTTCATGCACCGGTTCTTCACCAACCGCCGGATCATGGTTTTGGGTGACGAATTGAAGGCCCGTAATTTCGAGGAAAGCGCCTTCCGTGAAATCTTCGACAAGCCGAAGAAACAGAACCCCGTGCGCAGCATGTGGGAAGACGGTCTGGGCGATATCGAACGCTTTTTGACCAGCGACAAGCCGCCGCCGCAGAAGTCGGCGAAGACCAAGGTGACGACCAAGAAGACCGGCGGTTTCCTGGGATTTTTCCAGAAAGAGGAAAAGGTCGTCGAGCGCGAGGCCGTGGCCGACACCAGCGATCTGGATCACGCTAAGGGGTTTTGGAACACCATCGCCGGGCCCGAGGTCACCTACAGCCCGCCGAAGATGGAGGATTTCATCTTCCTCAAGTCCCTGTTCGAATATTATCCGGAACAGGTCGACGAGGAGCAGCAGGCGGTCAAGCAGATGCTGCAGCAGGAATACGGCTCCAACCAGGCCCGCGAAGGGGCGGCGCGCGACCATCTGAACGCGCTGATCAAGGACACGGCCCCCTGTTCGGGCGAGCTGACGGCGCTTTGGGTGTACCTGACCGCCAAGGACGCCTTCGGCTACAACGTGTTCAAGTCCTTCACCTCAAGCCACGGCACGAACGCGGAACAGCGCCGCCGTGCCCTGCCCTATTTCCTGCGCTGGATTCCCGATTTCACGGAACAGGAAGCGCCGAGCCGCCTTTAAGGCGCCTGAATTTCCAGGCCCCGCGTTAACCCTTTGTCAGCCCTGACCGCCATAGGATAGTCTTGGCTCCGTCGCCGTTGCGGCGGACATCTTGATTAAGGTTCCGGCATGCTGAAAAAGGTCTTTTCCAAAGCGCTGTTGTCCGTGGTCATGGACAAGAAGGCCCGCTCGACCCTCGACGCCGCCAAACAGCGCGCCAAAACGGCGCCCCAGGCAGCCGCCCCCGAAGCCCTGCCCGCCAGCGCCGAGGAACTGCGCGTTGCCGCCCGCCAGGCGCTGGAATCAGCGGAAAAAGAACTGGCGTCCAAGCCCAAACTGACCGGTGATCGCAAGGCGCTGATCCAACAGGCCCTGGCCGTTCGCAAGCAGAAGACCAAGATTCTCGACGACCTGGGCCCCGATCAGAAGATCAAGCTGCAGGCCATGGCGCTTGAAGCCTTCGGCCTCGATCCCACCAAGGGCGGACGTTGACGCCCGCATCCCCGTTGACCGCCTCCGACACCACCGCCGAGGCAATGGCCCGCGACCTGGGAGACAAGGTCGCGGCCGGCGATCTGCGCGCCCTCGCCCGCGCCATCACCCTGCTGGAATCAGGCCGCGCCGACCACCGGATACAGGGCGAAGCCTTGATCCGCGCGCTTTTGCCGGCGGCCGGAAAATCCATTCGCATCGGCATCACCGGCATCCCCGGCGTCGGCAAGTCCACCTTCATCGAGGCCTTCGGCCTAGCCCTGGTCGACCGTGGCCACAAGGTCGCCGTGCTTGCCGTCGATCCGACCAGCCCGCGCTCCGGCGGCTCGATCCTGGGCGACAAGACGCGCATGGAAAAGCTCGCCCGTGCCCGCAACGCCTATATCCGGCCGTCGCCGTCCGGCGGCACCCTGGGCGGTGTCGCCCGGCGCACGCGGGAAGCCATCATCGCGGTCGAGGCCGCCGGTTATGACGTGGTGCTGATCGAAACCGTCGGTGTTGGCCAATCGGAAACGGCGGTCAAGGATCTGGTCGACATGTTCCTGTTGCTGCTCGCCCCCGGCGGCGGCGACGACCTGCAGGGCATCAAGAAGGGCATCGTCGAAATGGCCGACCTGATCGTCGTCAACAAGGCCGACGGCGACCTGGCCCCGGCGGCGGAACGGGCGCGGCGGGATTACACTTCCGCCCTGCATCTGCTGCGCCCGGAAAACGCCGACTGGTCACCTCAGGTGGTGAAATGCTCCGCCGTGACCGGCGATGGGCTCGACGATATCTGGCAATCGGTCGAAGCCTTCCGCACGGCAACGCAATCGTCGGGCCGGTTCGACGCCTGCCGCGCCGAGCAGGCCAGGACCTGGATGTGGAACGAAGTCAACGAAACCCTGTTGGGTGAACTTAGGGCCGCGCCTGCCGTAAAGCAGGCCCTGGCGGACCTGGAACCTGCCGTCGCCGAGGGAGCCGTCGGCCCCAGCGAGGCCGCGCGGCGCATCCTGTCGGCGTTCCGGGCGGCTGGGAAGCAGGTGGACAAAGACGCCTAAATGTATGGATTTTCTCGTTTTAGCCGCTACCATGCGGCAAAATAGAAGATGAAAATCAGGCCAACGGCGGGTGGTTCGACGCATGGAAACCAAGGAAGAGTTGGAGCTGCTTCAGGCAGAAATCCTCAATCTTTTCAATTACATTCAGCGGGTTCGCAAGGAAGTGGCCGCAATCACCCGTTCCGACGAAGGTAATGGGCGGTTCGACAACATGTCCGACCAGCTCGACGCCATCGTCAAGGCCACGGAAGAGGCCACCAACTCGATCATGGAAGTGGTCGAACAGAATTCAGACACCATCGGCACGATCCGCGAAAAGACCGATAACCCGGAAATCCTGGCCCTTCTGGACGAGTTGGAAAACAATTCCTCCAACATCTTCGAGGCCTGCACCTTCCAAGACATCACCGGCCAGCGCGTGACCAAGATCGCCCGATCGGTGACCTACGTGGAATCGCGCGTCAACGCGCTGATCCAGATCTTCGGCAAGGAACATATCGAAAGCGTCGAGATCGAAGACGAAGAGAAGACCGAAGACGAACAGCTTCTCCAAGGTCCGCAGCTTCAGGGCGAGGGCGTCACCCAGGACGAAATCGACAAGCTGTTCGACTAAACCCGTACCCGAAACCGTCACCATTGACCGCCACAATCAAAGGAGTGTCCGGGCCATCGCCCGGACGATGATATGAACGATTTGATCCATCACCAAGAAATCCAAGGGAGTCTTTTTCCATGCAACGTCTGCTGTCCCTTTTCGCCGCGTTCGCTCTTGTCCTGGGGATCGGTGCGATGAACGACGCCGAAGCCATGGACCCGGAAAACACCCTTTACATGGACACCACGCACGGCCGCGTGGTGATCGAACTGCGCCCGGACCTGGCGCCCAAGCACGTCGCGCGGATCAAGGAACTGACCCGCGAGGGCTTCTATGACGGCCTGGTGTTCCACCGCGTCATCGGCGGCTTCATGGCCCAGGGCGGCGACCCGACGGGCACCGGCATGGGCGGCAGCGGCCAGAACCTGCCGGCGGAATTCTCAAGCGAGCCGTTCAAGCGCGGTACCGTCGGCATGGCCCGCGCCATGAACCCGGACAGCGCCGACAGCCAGTTCTTCATCTGCTTTGCGCGGACCGCCCACCTCGACGGCCAATATACGGTCTGGGGTCAGGTCACGGACGGCATGAAGTTCGTCGGCATGCTCGAACGCGGCGAGCCGCCCGTCGATCCGGACAAGATCATCAAGATGCAGGTCGCCGCCGACGCGGATAAGGCCAAGAAGTAAAACAGCCCACCGGGCGGCCCTAGCGCACCAGTTCGCGGGTCGCCCGGTCGAGGCCGTCCAGGGTCAGCGGAAACATGCGCCCGCCCATCAGCCGCCGGATCATGTCGACGGATTGGGTATGGCCCCACCAGTCCTCTTTCACGGGATTGAGCCAGACCGCCCGCGAATAGACGCTAAGGATGCGCTGCATCCACAGGCTGCCCGCTTCCTCGTTCCAATGTTCGACGCTGCCGCCGGGATAGGCGATCTCGTAGGGGCTCATGGACGCATCACCGACGAAGATGATCTTATAATCGGCCGGATAGGTGTGCAGGACCTCCCAGGTCGGGATCGTGTCCGTGCGCCGGCGGATGTTGTCCTTCCACACCCGTTCATATGGGCAGTTGTGGAAGTAGAAATATTCCAGATGCTTGAATTCGGACCGCGCGGCGGAAAACAGTTCCTCCATTACCCGCACGTGCGGGTTCATGGACCCGCCCACATCCAAAAATAACAGCACCTTCACCGCGTTATGGCGTTCCGGGACCATGCGGATGTCGAGATAGCCGCTTTTGGCCGTGTTGCGGATGGTGCCGTCCAGGTCCAGTTCCGTCGGCGCCCCCTGCCGGGCGAATTGGCGCAGGCGGCGGAGTGCGACCTTGATGTTGCGGGTGCCGAGTTCGAGCGTATCGTCCAGGTTCTTGAATTCACGCTTGTCCCAGACCTTCACGGCCCGGAAATTGCGGTTGTCGTCCTGGCCGATGCGCACCCCTTCCGGGTTGTAGCCGTAGGCGCCGAAGGGCGACGTGCCGGCGGTGCCGATCCACTTCGATCCGCCCTGGTGGCGCTTTTTCTGCTCCTCCAGGCGCTTTTTCAGCGTCTCCATCAGCTTGTCCCAGCCGCCCAGCGCCTCGATCTGCGCCCGTTCTTCCGGCGTCAGGGTGCGCTCCGCCAGCTTACGCAGCCATTCCTCGGGAATGTCCTGAACATCGACTTGTTCCGTCTGCTCCAGCCCCTTGAAGACATGGCCGAACACCTGGTCGAACTTATCCAGGTTCTTTTCGTCCTTCACCAGGGCGGCGCGGGACAGATAATAGAAATGCTCGATGCTGTAGTCGGCCAAGCCGGCGTCCATGGCGTCCAGCAGGGTCAGGTATTCCCGCAAGGACACGGGCACCTTGGCCGACCGTAATTCGAGGAAGAAATTGATGAACATGGCCGCACCTTAGCCCCGCCACCCCGCCCCTGCCAATCCTGCTTCTATGCTGCCGGGGGAGCGGATAAGCTAGCGCCCACATAACAAACTATTCAAACGGGAGCCCATCCATGATCACCGTCGTCGTTAATTTCGACCTGCCGCCCGGCACGACCCTGGCGGACGCCACCGCGCGCTTTCAGGACAGCTCGCAAAAATACCTGGGGGCCCCGGGGCTGCTGCGCAAATTCTACCTGTACAACGAAGAAACCATGACCGGCGGCGGGGCCTATGTATTCGGCACGCGGGCTGAGGCCGATGCCCTATTGAACGCCGATTGGGTCGCCTCGATCACTGAACGCTACGGCTCGCCGCCGCGTCTGACCTATTTCGAATCGCCCGTGGTCGTCGATAACGTCGCCGGCGAAATCATCAGCTGACGGTCAGTCCTTGTCCGGCGCCGAAACCTCGACCTTGAGCGGCACGGACGAGCGCAAATGCAGATCACGCTGCGGGAATGGGAACACCACGCCGTGTTCGTGGTAAAGGTCCCAGATGCGCAGCTGAACCTCGCTGCGCACGTTGGCGACGCCGTTTTGCGGATCGTCGATCCAGAACCGAAGTTCCAAGATTACCGCATTGTCGCCGAATTCAATCAGGTGACAGACCGGCTTGGGGTCCTTCAACACCCGGTTGACCCCGTCGGCCGCCCGCATCGCCAGGTCCCGCGCCAAGTGCACATCCGCGCCGTAATCGATGCCGATCGGCACCTTCTGGCGGATCATGGAATTTGAGTAAGACCAGTTCTCGACCCGCTGGGAGATCAGTTCCTCGTTGGGGATCAGGTGCTCGGTCCCGTCGCGGGTAATGACCGAGACATAACGCGCGCCCAGGGTGTTGATCCAGCCGAAGGTATCGCCCACGGCGATCACGTCGCCCGGTTTGACGGAGCGATCCATCAACAGGATCACCCCCGACATCAGGTTCGAGACGACCTTCTGCAGGCCGAAGCCGATGCCGAGGCCCAAGGCGCCGCCGAACACCGCGAAGATCGCCAGATTGATGCCCACGCTTTCCAGGGCCAGGGCGATGGCCAGCGCATAGAGAAACACCCGGGCGAACTTGCCGAACAGCACCCGCATGGACGGTGTCAGGCTGTCCGAGGCGTTGATGCGGGTTTCCGCGATCCGTGACGTCACGGAGGCGAGATAAAGGAACAGGGCCGACAGCAACACCGCCTTGATCATGCCCAGGACGGACAGGCGGAATTCACCCAGGTTGAGCGCCATGTCGTCCAAGGTACGCATGGCCGGGTCGAGTAGGCCCAGAAGGTTAAGAGCGGCAATGGTCCAGGCGGTCACGGCGATGGCGCGGGCCCAGAACGGATTGCGGATCAGGCCGGAGGCCAGGCGGATCACCGCCCAGGCCGTCAGCAGCGAGACCGCCGCCTCCATCAAGTGATGGGGCCAGGCGGCGCCCTTGGCCGCGAACACGGCGAACCACAAGGCCGTCAGCCACAGCACTGGCCGGGCCACGGGTTTGAGCGCCGCTGCCACGGGGGCACCGAACCTTGCGTACCAACCTTGATCCGGCCGCCGGTCGAGAACGGCCTCCAGCCGGGGCGACAGAAGGCGCGCGGCGATGAAGGTCGCGATGATCACGCTGAGTTGGACAAGGTTGTCGACGGCCAGCAGATGAACCTCAAGCCACGCGAGTGCAGCATCGAGCCACTGGCGAAGCCGGTCAGGATCGAGAATCGTGTTCAGGTTCATGACGCCACCCTTCAAGTGCCTTCCAGCTTATCCGACCGGCCCGCCGGGGGCCAGGGAGGACAGTGTCAGGCCTTGGGTGCGTCTTCCGGGTCGGGCGCGGGGCCGTCGACTGGAACCAGCTGGATCGTCGCCTCGTCCACGGTCATGGACAGCAGGATCAGGCCGACCAGCAGCAGAACCGTGCCGGAGAGGGTCAGGGCGAACATGCCGATCATCTGGTGGAAGGCGAACAGAAGCGCGACGGCAATCAACAGCGGCTTCCAACGCCCCAGGCGTTTGCTCGCCGTGCCGCAATTGCCGCAGACCACGGGCCGTCCGGCGGCCAGCGGCCAGCTGGACAAGCTCTTGAACTTGGTGCCGCAGGCAGGACAGCGCATGGCTGCCTCAGCCGCCCTCGCGGCGGTTCAGGAAGGCCAGCCGCTCCAGCAGGTGGACGTCCTGTTCGTTCTTCAACAAGGCGCCGTAGAGCGGCGGGATCAGGTCCTTCTTGTTCTCGGAACGCAGGGTTTCAGCCGGAATGTCCTCGATCATCAGCAGCTTCAGCCAGTCGAGCAGTTCCGACGTCGACGGCTTCTTCTTCAGGCCCGGTACGTCGCGCAGTTCGTAGAACAGGTTCAGCGCCTCGGCCACCAGGCGCTTCTGGATGCCCGGATGATGGACGTCGATGATCTGACGCATGGTATCTTCGTCGGGGAACCGGATGTAGTGGAAGAAACAGCGGCGCAGGAAAGCATCCGGCAGTTCCTTCTCGTTGTTCGACGTGATGATGACGATGGGCCTGCGCGTCGCCTTCACGGTTTCCTTGGTCTCGTAGACGTAGAATTCCATGCGGTCGAGTTCGAGCAGCAGATCGTTGGGGAATTCGATATCCGCCTTGTCGATTTCGTCGATCAGCAGCACCGGACGCTCGGGCGCGTCGAAGGCCTCCCACAGCTTTCCGCGGATGATGTAGTTGCCGATGTCGTGGACCCGCGCATCGCCCAGTTGTGAATCGCGCAGCCGCGCCACGGCGTCGTATTCATAAAGCCCCTGCTGTGCGCGGGTGGTCGACTTCACATGCCATTGGATCAGGGGGGCGTTGATGGCGGCGGCGACCTCGGCCGCCAGAACGGTCTTGCCCGTGCCCGGCTCGCCCTTGATCAGCAGCGGGCGTTCCAGGTTGATGGCGGCGTTGACCGCGACTTGCAGATCTTCGGTCGCGACGAAGGTATCGGTGCCGGAAAATTTCTGGGTCATCGGTCTGCTCAGGCCTGGATCGCGGCCGCGATGGCGTCGATCGCCTTGCCCGCCTGGGCGCCGTCGGGGCCGCCGGCCTGGGCCATGTCCGGCCTGCCGCCGCCGCCCTTGCCGCCCACGGCGGCGGAACCGGCGCGAACCAGATCGACGGCGCTCATGCGTTCCGTCAGGTCGCCGGACACGCCGACCACCACGTTGGCCTTGCCCTCAGTCACGCTAACCAACGCGACCACGCCAGATCCCAGCGTCTTCATCAATTCGTCGGCCATGCCCTTCAGTTCCTTGGCGGGCACGTCCTCAAGCACCCGGGGGGCGAATTTGATGCCGCCCAGGTCCTTCACGTCGCCGCTGCCGTTGCCGGCCGCGTTCCCGCCGCCCCCACCGCCGAGCGCCATTTTCTTGCGTGCGTCGGACAACTCGCGTTCCAGGCGCTTGCGGTCCTCGACCAGGGAGGCGACCCGCGCCGCCACGTCCTCGGGCTTCACCTTGAGCACCGCCGCCGCCTCGGCCAGGGCCTTTTCATGGGCGTCGAAATAGGCCAAGGCGCCATCGGCGGTCACGGCCTCGATCCGGCGCACGCCGGCGGCGACCGCCCCTTCACCGATAATCTTGAACACACCGATGTCGCCCGTGCGCCGTACATGGGTGCCGCCGCACAGTTCGGTGGAGAAATAATGATCGCCTTCCGGCTGCCCCATGGACACAACCCGGACCTCGTCGCCATACTTTTCGCCGAACAGGGCAAGCGCCCCCGCCTCGACCGCGCTTTCCGGGTCCATCAGGCGGGTCAGCACATCATTGTTGGCGCGCACCTGGGCGTTCACGTCAGCCTCGACCACGGCCAGTTCTTCCGCGCTGACGGCCTTCGGATGGGAAATGTCGAAGCGCAGACGGTCGGGAGCAACCAGCGAGCCCTTCTGTGTCACATGCTCACCCAAGTGACGACGCAGGGCCTCGTGCAACAGGTGGGTCGCCGAATGGTTGGCGCGCAGTTGCCGCCGCCGGGTGCCGTCGACGGTAAATTGCGCCTCGTCACCGACATTGACCGTGCCGTCCTCGACCTTGCCGACATGGACATGCAGGGCCCCCAGCATCTTCTGGGTATCCGTCACGGTGATGCGCGCACCTTCGGCCGTTGTGATCACGCCCTGGTCGCCCATCTGGCCGCCGGATTCACCGTAGAACGGCGTCTGGTTAGCGACCAAACGAACCACGTCGCCAGCCTTGGCCGTGCCGACGCGCTTGCCGTCGACGATCAGGGCGCGGATCTGGCCTTCGGCCTGTTCCGTGTCGTAACCGAAGAACTCGGTGGCCCCGACCTCGTCACGAACGCCGAACCAAACCGTTTCCGTGGCCGCATCGCCGGACCCGGCCCAGGCCTTGCGGGCCTCGGCACGCTGGCGCTCCATGGCCGTGTTGAAGCCGTCGGTGTCGACCGTAATCTTCTTGTCCTTCAGGGCGTCCTCGGTCAGGTCGAGGGGGAAGCCGAAGGTGTCGTAGAGCTTGAACGCCGTTTCACCGTCGAGCACGCCACCGGCGGTCATCTCCGCCGTCGCCTCGTCGAGGATTTTAAGGCCCCGGTCGAGGGTCGTCTTGAACCGCGTTTCCTCGAGCTTCAGGGTCTCCGTGATCAACGGCTGGGCGCGCACCAGTTCCGGATAGGCCTTGCCCATGTTGTCGACCAGGGTCTGCTCCAACTTGTACAGCAAGGGGTCTTCACAGCCCATCAGATGGGCGTGGCGCATGGCGCGGCGCATGATCCGGCGCAGCACGTAGCCGCGGCCTTCGTTGGACGGCAACACGCCATCGGCGATCAGGAACGAGGACGCCCGCAGATGATCGGCGATGACCCGGTGCGACACCGCATGGTCGCCGTCTGGTGCCACGCCGGACGCCTCGGCCGAGACCATGATGAGATTGCGCATCAGGTCGATGTTGTAGTTGTCGTGGGTGCCCTGCATGACGGCGGCGATACGCTCCAGCCCCATGCCCGTGTCGATGGAGGGCTTGGGCAGGTCGACCCGCTCGTCCGCGGACAGCTGCTCGAACTGCATGAACACGAGGTTCCAGATTTCGATGAAGCGGTCGCCGTCTTCGTCCGGCCTGCCCGGGGGGCCGCCGGGGATATGGTCCCCGTGGTCGTAAAAGATTTCCGAACACGGCCCACAGGGACCCGTGTCGCCCATGGCCCAGAAGTTGTCGGAGGTCGGGATACGGATGATCTTGGAATCGGGCAGGCCCGCGACCTTGCGCCACAGGGTCGCCGCGTCCTCGTCCGAGGTATGGACCGTGACCAGCAGTTTATCCTCGGGCAGGCCGAATTCCTTGGTGACCAGGTTCCAGGCCAGTTCGATCGCCCGTTCCTTGAAATAATCACCGAAGGAGAAGTTGCCCAGCATCTCGAAGAAGGTGTGATGGCGGGCCGTATGGCCGACGTTTTCCAGGTCGTTGTGCTTGCCGCCGGCGCGCACGCATTTCTGCGACGTCACGGCGCGCGAATAATCGCGCGTCTCGTTGCCGGTGAACACGTTCTTGAACTGGACCATGCCCGCGTTGGTGAACATCAGGGTCGGGTCGTTCAGCGGCACCAGGGGTGACGAGGAGACGATCTGATGGCCGTTGGCGGCGAAATAGTCCAGGAAGGCCTGGCGGATGTCGTTGACGGTCTGCATGGTCGTTATTTAAGCCCAGGGTTCAGGGGTTTAAAGCGAAGATATCAGGCGGTCGCGGATGGAAGCGACGGTTTTACCGGCAAGCCGGGGGCCTGTCCAGAAAGGTCGGCATTGCGAACAGGATCGCACCGCCACCAGCATGAAGGATAGCGGCCCGCCGGGCCCGGGAAACGGCCAACGGGGCAGAATGCATGCGGCCAGAGCCGCGGTCTGGAAATGTCACCTCTTGCCTTCCCGCAAAAGAACAGAATGCAACCGGCGCGGGGGCGCCGCCAAACAGCCCACAAAAGAATGCGACCGGCGCGGGGGCGCCGCCAAACAGCCCACAAAAGAATGCGACCGGCGCGGGGGCGCCGGTCGCGTTGGGGAGGAGTGCTGGGGGGCACACCACCGGTTCGGCCTGGGGGGACAGGCCTGGGGTCGGCCCGGAGGGTGACGGGCCTGGGAATGAGGATGTGTAAGACCTTGAGCGGTTCTTTATTCCGCGCAAAGCGTCGCCTTTGCCCTCCCGGCCCCCAACCTCAGCAATGCTGAGGGGCTCGGGGGGATCGGGATTTGCGACTAGAACTCGTCGGCCGCCGTGTCCGGGGCGTCGCCGGCATCGCCGTCGCCGTCCGCGTCAGGGGAGCCGATCATCATTTCCTCGGAAATCAGACCTGCGTTATGGCGAATCTGGTCCTCGATGGCCTTGGCCATCTCGGTGTTCTCGCGCAGGAACTGCTTGGCGTTCTCGCGGCCCTGGCCGATGCGCTCCGAATTGAAGGAGAACCAGGAGCCGGACTTCTCGACGATGTTGGCCTTGACGCCCAGATCGAGCAGTTCGCCCATCTTGGAGATGCCTTCGCCGTACATGATGTCGAATTCGATCATCTTGAAGGGCGGGGCCATCTTGTTCTTCACGACCTTGACGCGGGTCTGGTTGCCGACCACCTCGTCCCGGTCCTTGATGGCGCCGATGCGGCGGATTTCCATGCGCACGGAGGAATAGAACTTGAGCGCGTTGCCGCCCGAGGTGGTTTCCGGATTGCCGAACATGACGCCGATCTTCATGCGGATCTGGTTGATGAAGATGACCATGGTGTTGGACTTGGAAACCGAGGCGGTCAGCTTGCGCAGGGCCTGGCTCATGAGCCGGGCCTGCAGGCCGACGTGGGTGTCGCCCATTTCGCCTTCCAGTTCGGCCCGCGGCACCAATGCGGCGACGGAATCGACCACCAGCACGTCGATGGCGCCGGAGCGCACCAGGGTATCGGAGATTTCAAGCGCCTGTTCGCCGGCGTCGGGCTGCGAAATCAGCAGCTCGTCGACGTTGACGCCCAGTTTCTTGGCATAGCTGGGATCAAGCGCGTGTTCGGCGTCGACGAAGGCGCAGGTGCCGCCCATCTTCTGGGCTTCGGCGATCACGTGCAGGGCCAGGGTCGTCTTGCCGGAGCTTTCCGGGCCGTAAACCTCGATGATGCGCCCGCGCGGCAGGCCGCCGATGCCCAGGCCGATGTCGAGGCCGATGGAGCCCGTGGAAATGGTCGGGGTATCGACCACCTCGCGCTGGCCCAGGCGCATGATCGAGCCCTTGCCGAAGGCGCGCTCAATCTGCCCCAATGCCGCGTCGAGGGCCTTACTTTTATCCACGTCCTGCTTCTCCACCAAACGCAATGCCGAATCGGCCATCTTGCCACTCCCTTATTCCATAGGCCCGCAAGCCGTTGCAATCGAGATCAATGTACGTGTTTTGTTCTCATAGACAAGTGTAATTTGTAATATATTGATATAATTGAATATTTTTATGTTTGTTCACATAGTGTTCCGGTCAGAATCGGACTCCGAAAGCTATGCTTAACGGATATGGTTAATAGTGCGGGGAGGGACTCGCCCTGACCAGGCGCGGCCTTACGGCCCCGCTGAGACGAGGATCTCCTTCACCTTCCCCACCAGCGTCTTCAGCGTGAAGGGCTTGGGCAGGAAGTGCAGGGTTTCGTCCTTGTCGATCTGGTCCTGGAAGGCGTCCTCGGCGTAGCCGGACATGAGGATGACCTTCACCTCCGGCATCTGTTCGCGAAGCTGGCGGACCAGGGTGTAGCCGTCCATGCCGGGCATGACGACGTCGGAGATGATGAGGTCGATCTTCGGCGCCGTGCCGTTGACCACGTCGAGCGCGACCTCGCCGTTCTGGGCCTCCAGCACCTTGTAGCCCTTGTTGCGCAGCGCCCGGGCGCCGAACATGCGCACGGCGTCCTCGTCCTCGACCAGCAGGATGGTTTCCGAGCCCGTGAGATCGGCCTCGAACAGGGGTAATTCGGGCTCCTTGCCGGTTCCGGTTCCCGTGCCGGTGCCGTCACCCTTGGCCCTGGCCTTAGGCGTCGCCGAGGGGGCCGTTTCGTCCGTCAGGGCGGCGGCGGCGCGGCGGGCGCGGGCGTCCTCGTCGGCGCGGGGGAACAGCAGGCGGAACGTGGTGCCCTTGCCGATATGGCTTTCCACGGTCACATAACCGCCCGACTGGTGAATGATGCCGTAGACGGTGGACAGGCCCAGCCCCGTGCCCTGCCCCACTTCCTTGGTCGAGAAGAACGGCTCGAAAATGCGGTCGAGCACGTCCTTGGGAATGCCGGTGCCCTTGTCCTCGACCTCGATCACCAGGTAGGAGCCGACGGGAATGACCTCCCCCGACTGCTGCATCGGGCGTTCCAGATCGCGACGGAAGGTGCGGATCACCAGCGGCCCGCCCTCGGCCATGGCGTCGCGGGCATTGACGGCCAGATTGATGATGACCTGATCGAACTGCCCCCGGTCGGCCAGGATGCGCCCCGCACCCCGTTCATGTTCGAGTTTGAGTTTGACCGTCTCCCCCAACAGGCGGCGCAGCAGGTTGGACAGATCGTTCAGCGCGTCTTCCGGATCGAGCAGGTCCGGCTCCAGGTTCTGCTTGCGCGAGAAGGCAAGCAACTGGCGCACCAGGTTGGTCGCCCGGTGGGCGTTCTGCTTGATCTGCTGCAGGTCGTTGAACGACGGGTCGCCCGGCCCGTGGCGTTCCAACAACAAATCCGTGAAGCCGATCATGGCCGTCAGCAGGTTGTTGAAATCATGCGCCACGCCGCCCGCGAGCTGGCCCACGGCCTGCATTTTCTGGGACTGGGCGAACTGGATTTCCAGGTTCTTCTGCTCGGTCGTGTCGATGAAGTGCAGGACCAGGCCGGTGATGTTGCCCTGCTCGTCCTCCATCCGGCTGGCGAACAACGTCGCCGCCGCTTGCCGCCCGCCGGGGGCGGCCAATCTGATTTCCGTCTGGGTCGCCCGCACCCGGCCCATGATGACGTCGGACAGGGCCGAGGCGACCACGTCGCGGTCTTCAGGCAGCAGACGTTCGGCGAAGGGCCGGCCGGCGACCATGTCGCGGTGGGCACCCGCCAGGGTCAGGAATGCCCGGTTGCAGTCCATGACCTTGCCCAGCCCATCAAGCAGCGCAATAGCCACGGGTGCATCGTCGAACAGGAAGCGCAGGCGTTTGGCCGGGCCCAGACCGGCTGCCCCCCCGTCTTCCGCCCAGGCCATGTCGCGCAGCAGGATGGAGCGCGTATAGACCAGCGTGCCGTCCGTGGTTTCCCGGTGGCTTTGCAGCAGCGAGGCCGTGAATTCCGTGCCGTCGGCGGCGCGCAGGGTAACCAGACCGTGATCGCCCTGAGATTCCGCGTCGCCGTCCTCGTCGTCACCGCCGTTTACCGGGCTGGCTGAGACCACGAACTCGGCGAACGGCTTGCCGCCCATGGCCACGCGATCGACGCCGAGCCATTTCGCCAGGCAGGAGTTCGCGTAGACAATGCGCCCGCGCCCGTCGACGGAGAAAACCCCCACGGGCAGGCCGTCGAGCAGATCGGCGCGGCGTGCCTCCGCCGACTGGCGGGTCGCGGTCTGGCGCTTTTCCTCGGTAATATCCTGGGCCCGCCATTGCACATAACGGGACGCCCCCTCCCCGGCGCCGGCGCCGATGCCGTCCTCGCCGAAGGGTTCCATGCGCAGGCGCCGCCACGCGGGCTTGCCGTCCTGACGTCGGCAGATCACCTCGCCGCCGGCGGGCGTGCCGTCGGCGGCGGCCGCCCGCAGCTTGCGGAACACGTCCTGGGATCGGCCTTGGCTGTCGAGCGCGCGTTCGACCTTGTCCAACAGGTTGGTCGGCCCGAGATCACCATCCAGGAAAAACAAATCCCGGAAGGCGCCGTTGGCATACATACCGACACCGTCCCAGGTCGCGATCAAAAGTCCCTCGCCGGACGATCCGGCGGCCATCTGGATCAGTTCCGCCATGGGACCGCCCGTCGGTCGGGGGGGCGTTTTTCGACCCATGCGCCAGGACGCCGCCAAAAGCCCCAGCGCCGCCGCTGCCAGCACACCGCCCGCGGGCAGCGCCCAACCGGCATCAAGCCCGAACATCAGCCCCGCCGCGATCCCCAACAGGGCCGCACCGGCGTTCAGGACGTGAGGCATTCTTTGTATCATGGTTTCGATGTCGAGGCCCGGCGGTGACGGCGGACCCGCCCAAGGCAGCCCGCTTCCGGTGACAGGATTACCACTGAACGGCCCCTGTCAACAGCGCTCGCTGCCGGGATGCGGCCCCCGGGGGAGAGAGGTCGCCGGGCCCGTTAATGGGGCAGCTTGCCCTTGAGCCGCATGACGTGACCGATAACCTCGGCGACCGCCTTGAAGTGTTCCGCCGGGATTTCCTCGTCCAGTTCCACCGAAGCGTAGAGAGCCCGCGCCAACGGCGGGTTTTCAACGATGGTGATCTCGTTTTCCTCGGCGATTTCACGAATTTTCAAAGCGACCAGGTCCTGCCCTTTGGCGATCACCTTGGGGGCCGGCATGGTTTCCATCTTGTATTCGAGGGCGACCGCAAAGTGAGTCGGGTTGGTGATCACCACATCGGCGTTGGGCACCGCCGCCATCATGCGCTTGCGCGCGCGCTCCGTACGGATCTGGCGGATTCGCGCTTTGATCTGCGGATCACCGTCAGTCTGCTTGTACTCGTCCTTGATCTCGGTCTTGGACATCCGCATCTGCTTCATGAAAGTCGCGCGCTGATAGATGTAATCGAGCGCAGCGATGAACCCCATCACCCCGATGGTCGCAAGAGCCATGATGATGGCGATCTCGTGGATACGGTGAAGGGCGGCGGATGTGGAGATCGCGGGCATCATTTCCAGATCGTGCAGCATGGGAATGGCAAGCCCGAACGACACCGTCGCGACCAGGGTGAGCTTCAGGATGCCTTTCACAAACTCCATCAGTCCTTGGCTGGAAAACAGCCGCTTGAACCCGCTCAAGGGGTTGATCTTGCTCGGTTTCGGCTGGATTTTCTTGGTCGACCATATAAGGCCGAACTGACCAACGTTGGCGACGATCGCCAGGACCACGAACATCGCCATGGCGGGCGCGAGAATCACCCCGATCTCCATCGCGACCTTGGAGAACACCAGGCGCAGATGTTCGAAATCCATCGGAATAGAGTAGGAGGCCCCGATGAACCGCCGGCCGATCAGGGTGATGTCACGGGCCATGGCCGGCGCCAGGAACATCAGCATCCCAACGCCGCCAACCAGAACCATCAGGCTCTTGATTTCCTGAGATTGGGCGACCTGGCCTTCGTCACGGGCCTTGGCGAGTTTCCGTCCGGTCGGCTCTTCTGTTTTTTGTGAGTCGTCTTCTTCTGCCATGTGTCCCTACCGTCGATCCGGGCGTTAGCCCGTGAAAACGGCGTACCCCTGTTGGAAATGGTTGAGAAACACCAGCATGATCGACGAGAACACGATCATGAGAGCACCGAGTTGAACCGTGACCTGCACCGGCAGTCCGAAGAAGAACACCGGCAACTGAGGCATCAGTCGGCCAAGAATGCCGAGTCCGATGTAATAGACCATGGCGATGACCAGGAACGGGATGGACAACTGAAACCCCAACGCAAAGCTATCGGCGACCCGGCGCGCCAGCATCAGCGCCATATCGCCGGTCGACACACCTTCGCCGGGCACGAACAAGGAGTAGGAATCGGCCACCACCGTGAAATACACATGATGGCTGTCCGTGACGAAGATCATCACCAGCCCGCCGATGGTCAGCATATTGGCGATGACGGAGCTTTGTTGTTCGGTAATTGAATCCTGAACCAAGGCATTCGCCATGGCCGCGAACAGGGCGATCAAAGTCCCCGCGGTTTGCAGGGCACTGATCATGATGACCGCGATCCCGCCGAGAAACAGGCCGACGATGATTTCGCCGGTAAGCAGCAGGAACAGGACATAGGGACTTTCGGGCGGCGCGGGCAGGTTTTCCGCCAACACGGGCGTCATAACAACGGCGACGGCAGTGGCCAGAATGACGCGGATGCGCGCGCTGACATAGGCTGCCGCGATACCCGGCAGAATGGCCATCATGGCGCCGACGCGCGACAGAACCAGCAAAAATGCAAAAACGTTGAGTTTAAGAAGCTCTTCAAGCATGTCCGCGCCCTTCGCCGCCTATAGCGCCGAAATTCGGTCGAACAGGGTGTCTGCGAAGGTGGTGACCGTATTGATCATGAACGGCAGCAGGACGACGATTCCGATGAAGATGACAATGATCTTCGGCACGAAGGTCAGGGTCATTTCCTGGATCGTCGTCAGGGCCTGAAACAGGGCGATGATAAGGCCGCTGATCAAACCAAGGAACATGATCGGGCCCGCTACCTTGATGATCACCCACATGGCGTTGCGACCAATATCGACGATATCCACTTCGTTCATGATCGCGGGCTCCAGCCTTCTCGCCGAGCGATTAAACCGGCATGCGAATGATGTCGTTGTAGGCTTCCAGAACCTTGTCTCGCACGTTGACCACGGTCTGCAGGGTCATTTCGGCCTCGGCCACGGCGGTCACCACCTGGGTGATGTCGGCGCGGTCGTTGATCGCGTCGATGGACAGTTTTTCCGACGTCTCGCCGATCTTGCGGGCTTCCATGATGGCGCTGCGCACAAGATCGCCGAACTCCTCGTTTGCCTTGGCCATCGGCGGCGCGTCATCCCGCGTGCCGGAAATCTGTTGGCGGGCTGCCCGTTGATAGGCGTTCAAGGCCTGGTGAATATTGAAATCGGCGTTCACGCTCATTGTTATGCTCCCGTTCTAGGCCCGTTGGGCCCGGTCCGCGTTGGGACCTAAATTTCCCGCGCCGGCCCTAATTACTGCGCAGCACGTCGATGACGCTGTTCAACATCGTTTTCGACGACTTGATCAGGTTCAAATTGGCTTCGTAGGACCGCTGCGCTTCGCGCATGTCCATCATTTCAATCATGGTATTGACGTTGGGTGTCTTCACATAGCCGTCCTTGTCGGCGGCAGGGTGAGACGGATCATACTTGCTGCCGAAGTCGGACAGGTCCTTGTGCAGACGGTTGACGTGCACCGTTTCGACGCCGACGGACTTGTCCAATTCATTCTTGAAGGTCACCAGCTTGCGCCGATAGGGATCGTCACCGGGGCGCTGCGGCAGGCTGTCCGCGTTGGCGATGTTTTGCGAGATCACGCGAAGGCGCGTTCCCTGCACGCGCATCCCGGCGCTGGAAATGCGGATGGTCTTGATAATGTCGTCCATCGGGGCTTTCGCCTCCTTGATCTTTATCCGGGCAAGGGTTCTCCCTATGTCCGGTGGCGTTGGTTTGGACGACGTTCTGTCGAGGTTCCCGTTCCAGGTTCGCCTGTGGCCTTTGCGGCCCGAATTTTAATGACCGCCTAACGTCCGCGGCTGGCGGTTTTCAGCATCTCCATGTGCTTTTTGTAGAGTTCCGTGGTCAGTCGGTGTGTGGTCTGTGTCTCGGCCACCTTGCCCATCTGTTCCTCAAGCACCACCGAGTTGCCGTTGGGCGCCGTCTCATAGGGGTGGCGCGGCTCTTCGACAAAGAAATCGCGGATGCGCTTGCGTCGGCCGCCCAGCTGCCCAGGCTCCGTGACAACCATGTTCAACTGCGCCGATTCCTTGCGCAGAAGGTCGCGGAACTGATACGGCTTGAGATCCTTCGCCTTGTAATCAGGCGTGTCCGCGTTGGAAATGTTCTGGGCCAGAATTTCCTGGCGCTGGCCAAGCCAATTAAGACGTTTCTTAACAGCTGCGAAGAGGGTCAGATCCATCTGCGCGCGGCCCCTTAATCTAGCGGAATTAATCCGTTGTCCCTGGTTCCGGCGAGCATCACAAGCCCCGGAAACCGTCCTGCTAGGCATTATCTGCCGGGTTCCTTAACAACCTATTAAGCACGTCCGGTTCCGCCGCAATCACCTGGGCCTGGCATTAAACGTCTGATTCCGAAACGGAAAACCGGTCCCGCTGTAATCATTTGTTAAACCGGGGACCGTTAGGATCAGGCGAATCCGGCAATTATTGCCGACCATCAGGCCACGCCACGCGAACGGGACCAGCGGCACGTGAACGCAGATACCCCCAAAGACCCGACCGGTAACGACGGTGCGCAAGCGAACTTCCAGCGCATTCCGGCAACCAAGGAAGCGCTCGCCGTTGCCCTGGCCGAAGGGGCCCTGCCGGGCATGGCGCCCACCGTGGTTGCGGGCGGGCGCGGGCGTCTGGCCGAACAGATTCTGCAGATTGCCTTCGCCAACGGCATCAAGGTGCGCGAGGACGCGGATCTTGCTCAACTTCTGGCCACGATCGACATGGAAGAAGAAATCCCCGTCGAAGCCTTCGCCGCCGTGGCCGAAATTCTGATTTATCTTTACCGCGCCAACGGCGCCGACGATCTGGCCGGTAAAAGCCGCGAAGACATCGTGCGTGAATGGATGGGAGATACCCAACCATGAGCGACCACGACAACACAAGCGGCGACAATGCGCCTTCCGCGTCCCTGGAATCGGCCATGGCAGAGGTCGAGTCCATGATCCTGAACGCCCGCCGGGCCCTTGCAGGCGGCGAGTTGCTGGACATGTCGCCCTTGGGCGACCGGGTCGCCTGGATCTGCGAAAACGTCCGCACCATGGCGCTCACTTCATCGGACCCGGACAGCATCCGCCTCCGCCTGGAAAAGATGGTCTCGGATCTCAACCGTCTCGAAGATCAAATCCGCATCGGCGCCGGCCTTGGCCCGGCTGACGGGGAAACGGGCAAGGAATAGAGCCATGGACATGGACATCGGCGGCTATTTCCGCTTCATCCTCGCACTGATTTTCGTGATCGGCCTGATCGCGCTGCTTGCCGCCATGGCGCGGCGCGCCGGTTGGGGCTTTCCGGCCGCCGCCATCAAGCGCGCCAGCAACCGACGCCTGGGCGTCGTGGAAGTAACGCCCCTTGACGGCCGCCGACGCCTGATCCTGGTCCGCCGCGACGACACGGAACATCTGCTGCTGGTCGGCCCCACGTCCGAGCTGCTTATCGAAACCGGCATCGCCGGTACCGGTACGGATTTCAGACAAGCCCTGACCACCGCCACCCTGCCCGCCGCCGACAACAATAAAGACGGCCGGTCATGACGAACGACGGTCAGATGCGGCGTATCTTCACACGGCGACGGCGGCGCAATCCCCTTGCCCACCCTCTGGTGATGATCCTGGCGGTGATCGGCGCCGCCTGCGCGATCTATTTAGGGCTGTCTCTGCTTAGCCCGCCCGCGCTCGCGCAATCGATCTCCCTCGATCTGGGCGACCAGGGCGGCGACACCACGGGCCGCATCATCCAAATGCTGCTGCTGATCACGGTGCTCAGCGTCGCACCCTCGATCCTTATCATGGTCACATCCTTCGTGCGCATTATCGTCGTGCTGTCGTTCTTGCGTACGGCCATGGGCACCCAGCAAACGCCGCCCAACCAGGTCATGGTCGGGCTGGCTCTGTTCTTGACCCTCTTCATCATGCAGCCGACCTTCGAAAAAGCCTGGGAAACCGGCATCAACCCGGTGATTCAAGGCGACCTGGACGAACTTCAGGGTTTCAACCGGGCCATCCTGCCGTTCCGCGACTTCATGATGAGCCACGTCCGTGAACGCGATCTGTTGCTGTTCACCCAGATTGCGCGCGTTCCCGATGAAGAAGCCCGCACGAACATGCCCATGCGGGTACTGATTCCGGCCTATATGATTTCCGAGCTGAAGCGCGCCTTCGAGATCGGTTTCCTGCTGTTCGTACCCTTCCTGATCATCGATATGGTCGTTGCATCGATTCTCATGTCCATGGGCATGATGATGCTGCCACCGGTCATCATCGCCCTGCCGTTCAAGATCATCTTTTTCGTGCTGGTGGATGGCTGGTACATGACCGTCGGCTCACTGGTCAAAAGCTTCGGCGCCGGCTAGACAGCCGATCATCCGCTTCCCTTTCCAATAGCCCCGTTCCCGAAACCATCAGCGGGAGGCTGCAATCACACGCTCCCGCGCGTGATCGCAGTCACATAAATCCATGTGCGTATCCTGTAGGACATGCCCCGAATACGCAGTGGGGAGTGCGAACCCAGGCCGAAACCGGCCGCAAGACATTGGATGATCGACGCTATGTATTTCAGGTTTACCCGATCGGCCGCCCTTGTGGTCGCGTTATTGGTCATGTGCCTGCCAGCCCTGGCCCAGGAGAGCGCGGGCGTCATCGAACGCCAAAAGGGCGAGGCCACGCGCAGCCTTTCGGGATCGACCGCGCCGCTATCTCTGGGCGCCAAAGTATTCGCCGGCGACATCCTGAAGACCGGCCCGGAGGCCCGCCTTTTGGTGCGCTTTGCCGACGGCTCGTCCCTGACGCTGGGCGAAAAGGCCGAGGTTTTCGTGGATGAAATGACCTTCGACCCGGTCGCGGCCGGCCCCGGCACCGGCCGCCAGGCCCTGATCATGGTGGTCGGCGTGTTCCGCTACACCTCCGGAAAAATCGGCAAGGCCAGCCCCTCCCAAGTCGCCTTCGGCACACCGACAGCCACCATCGGCATTCGCGGCACGGATTTCCTGGGCGGTGAATTGACCGTCGGCATGCCGGCGGGGCAGCCGCACTACGGCTTCCAAATCCAGGAAGGCGCCATCGAGGTCATCACCCCACAGGGCAACGTCACCCTGGACGAGCCAGGCGAAGGCACGTTCCTGCCGCTGTCCGGTGGCCGCGCGCCAACGCCCGTACGCCAGTGGACGGCGGAAGAAGCCGCCGAAGCCCAGGCCGCCATCGCGTTCTAGACCGGCGGCCCCCACCCCATCTCTATCCCGTGCGGCGCAGTTCCGTAGGATTGACGCCGAATTGCCGATGGAAGGCGCGGGACAGAGCCTCGGAACTGGCGTAGCCGTATCGTCGGGCGATCGTCTGAACCCGCGCCCCGCGATCCATGTCCTGACGTGCCAGCGTCATCCGCCAACGACGCAGGTAACTTTGCGGGGCTTCGCCGACAACCGTGCGAAACGCATCGGCGAAACGCGACAACGACATGCCCGCGACAACCGCCAGATCGGCATTTGACCACGCCCGGCCCGGATCTTCGTGCAGGGCCGATATGGCGCGTGACAGGCGTTCATCGGCAAGCCCCGCCAATACGCCCGGTTCCGCAGTCCCCTGTTCGATCTGCTGACGCATCAGGCGGATCACCAGAACTTCGGCCAGACGTTCCAGAACCTTGTCGGACCCACAACGCCGCCCCCCGGCCTCGGCCAGGAACACATCCAATAGCGCCCGCGTCTCCGCGTCACGGATCGGCAGAGACACCGTCGCCGGCAAGGCCGCCATCAAGGGATTGGCCGCCCCGCCCCAATCGATTGAACAGGCGGCGACCGGCACTTCATTGGTCCCGGCGGTGGGAACGCCGCCCCGGGTGCGGATTTCGACACGCCCCGGCACACCCGTTTCCGGATCACCGAACACGGTCATATTGCCGGCCCCCAAAGGCACCCGCAGAACCCGCAGGTCAAAACGGGAGATCAGAGCAGACAGTCGATCATATCGGTCAGCCATGGGGATTCAGGGGGTTTTGATCAATTAATTTGGAGTTTCCTGATTATAACGACTGATAAGGTCGTCGTCATCGAAAACCGGCCGCCGCATGTGGCGGCACGGAGGCTCAACTTCAAAGGAGAAACCCGCCCCATGCTCATGCCACGTCAGAAGACGCCCGATCTGTCCGTCGATTTGGTGACCGGCGGCACATTCGACCTTGCGTCGGAAACCACCGAACGCGGAACAATCATCTGCTTCTATCGGGGCCTGCACTGCCCGATCTGCGCCAATTACATGGCGGAATTGGAAAAACTGACACCGGAATTCGCCAAACGCGGCGTCGGCACCATCGCGATTTCCAGCGATGATTCGGAACGCGGCAAGGCCATGGCTGAAAAGATCCCCGCCAAGGAATTGCGCGTCGGTTACGGCCTGACCCTGGCCAAGGCACGGGAATGGGGGCTGTTCATCTCGACCTCCCGGGGCAAGACGTCCATCGGCATCGAAGAACCAGCCCTGTTCTCCGAACCCGGCCTGTTCATGGTCTCGCCGGATCAGACGCTCTATTACGCCTCGGTCCAGACCATGCCGTTCGTCCGTCCGCATTTCTCCGAATTGCTGAAGGCGCTCGACTTCGCCATCGAGAAAAACTACCCGGCGCGCGGCGAATACACCGGCGCCGTGTGACGCGCCGATCACGCGACAACGCGTAAACACCCGCGTTCATCGCGGGACGAGCGCAGAAGAAGCCCGGTTCCAGAAATGGAATCCGGGCCTTCTTTATGCCCGATTATCAGTTGATGGCGCTGAGCGGGTCTTTTTCCAGACGCTCGCGGTAGGCCGTCAGGAAGGATTTGAAGTTCTGCGCCACAGCGACCCGTTCCTTGACGCTTTCCGGCGAGATCAGGCCGAGGGCCGGACGCGCCGCGATCAGATCGAAGGCCTTCGCCATATCAGTCTCGGCCATGGCAGCGCCGAAGTTGTCACGGATACGGGCAAGGCCGCGTTCATTACCGCTGAGCGTCATCGCCGTCGCCAGATTGAGCATGTAGCGCGCCTGTTTACGGTTGAGCTTTTCACCACGGCGGGCACCGCTTGCCGTCACGACGCGCTGCAGGGACTGGGCCGCGTCATTCCAATTGCCCATGGTCCAGTAGATTTCCGAACGCAGGAGTTCACCGTCCATGGACTGATCCGGCTCCAGCAATGCCAGCCCGTCGGCATAACGCTGCTGTCCCATCAGGGCCTGAACGAGAAGATGATTGCGCTGTTGTGCAAGGTCGGCGTTCAAGCCGTCCGCAGCGGTCGCCCGGATCACCCGTTCGGCGTCCGCATGCTTGCGTGCCAGAAGGTGGATCAGGCCAAGGCGCGCGCCGACGCGTGCCCGGTCGGCACCTTGCAGACGAAATTTGATCTGGCCTTCCAGCAGCGCCGCCGCCTGATCCAGCAGGTCGACCCCGACAAGGCGGTCGGCGAGTTTTTGAATCATGGTATCGCCGCGCGAGCCGGCGGGGGTCAGTTCCTTGAATTCCTCATAGATGGCGATCGCCGTGACCGGTTTCAGGGCATTGGCCTTGTCCTCCAGATAGAGGGCATTGAAGGTGTCCGACATTTCCTTGGTCACAGCTTTTGCATCCGGATGGTCGCGGAAATGGGTCGCGGCCTGGCGCAAGGTCTGCAGCGCCTCGCGGTATTTATCCTGTTCCAGGTAGAGCGCTCCCAGGCGGCGCAAAAGATCGAATTCACGATTGTCGCCGCGCCAGGCGAAGCGCTGTTTTTCAAGTTCTTCCGTCGCTTCACGCTTGGTCATGCGGTCAAGACGCAGCAGAAGTTCAACGCGCGTCCGCGCCGCGCGGAAACGGGCCAGCCGATCAGGGCTGTCCATGACCTCTTCCCACAGCGAAACAGCGCCGTCGAAATCGCCTTCCAGTTCCGCCAAACGTCCTTGCACGAACTTGATCTTGGCTTCCTGGCTCGGGCTGGGACCATCGGCCAGCAGCGTGGAAATCAATGTTTCTGCCGTGCGCACGTCGCCGATTTCCACCACCGCCTCGGCGACGATGGTTAATAATCGGAACCGGAGCGCGCGGGGATAAGGACGGGCAATTGAGCCCGACCGGCGCAACTCGATGGAGGCCCCGTTCAGGTCACCGCGCGCGGCCTGGATGATCGCGCGCCAGAATTCGCCCTCGTCACTGCCGTTTAGTGCCGCGTTATACAGATCCTTCTCCGCCTCGGGCAGGCGGCCCAGAAGAAACTGAGCGCCGCCATGCAGCAGCAGCCATTCGCGATCCTGAGCCAGCGACGGCTGCACCTCAAGGGCATGGGCCAGAACGCCCAAGGCTTCCGCGCCATAGGCATTGGCAAAGTAAAACCGGGCCAGGTTCATGCGTGCTTCCCGCTGCCCGGCCTTGGGCGCCACGGCAAGAGCCTGTTCCAAAATCGCGCGGGTCTGCAGGATCGCAGCGTCGTTTGGCGTGTCCCATTTCTCAAGATCCAGGACACGGACCAGGGGCCGCATCGCCGACATCCGTGCACTTGCCGCCATTTCCTGGGACACCGGCGAGAACTTCAGCGGGAACGTGGGCGCCGCGCTGGCGATTTCCACGCCCTGACGCAGCGAGCGCACACGCACATCATCGATACGCGGCGTCACCACGACGCCCTGGATGGAGGGTAGAATTTCGAACTGAGGATAGGCGTAGGTTCCGGCCACGCCATGGCCAAGCGGAATACCCGGCACGACCAGCATATTGTCGGCGACGATGGGATCGGTCAGCGGGATCACCTTGCCGGGTTCTGGCAGCGGCATGAAGATGCGGGCCCCGATGGGGGAATCCGGCTGGGCCTGGACTTCCAGCGGAATCTTGGGCGTCGCTTCCTGGGTTCGGAAATCGATCAACCAAGCCAACCCGGCCCGACGCATGGACGGATTGACGTCCTTGGGCGTGGTCATGCGCAGAACGGTGGCCTGGGGAATGTAGACCTGCTGCAGTGTCGAAATGACGGCGCCCCCGGCTTCTTGCAAGGCGGGAACGTTGACATTGGTGCGCTTGTCGAACACCAGCCACAGAAATCCGTTACGCCGGAATGCCGCGGCGGCGACGGGCTCTTCCCAGTCGAAACGCAGGGTTACCGTCCCTTCGTCACCTTTGGCCACGGACAATTGCGCACTCGGCGCCGGCCCGGGGGCCGGGGCTTGGGCCGCAGCGTTGCCGGTGGCCTGCCCCGACGCCTGGGCGGTTGCCGTGCGCGGCGGTTGCGCGGGCGCGGCGCCAGGGGCCGTTGCCGTGGCTTGGGCCGGCGGGGTCAAAAGCAGCGGCTGACCAGCGGGCGGGGACTTCTGCGCAGCGCCCTGGGGAAGTTGCTGTGCGGCCCGGGTCGCCGTGCCCCCCGCAGCGTGTGCGGTTTTGGCAGTGGCAGCGGGGGCCGATGGTTTCTGGAGAGGCGGCTGCGGCAGGGCCTGGGCGGCAACGGCTGGCTTGGCCGGTACGGTGGCGACCGGCGGCACGGGATCCGTCGCCGGAGAGGCCGGTTTGGCATCAGCAGCCTGGGGAGTGGCCGGGGCCTTGCCGCCGCCGGGCACGCTCACCTGCGCCGGAACGGCAACCGGGTCCTGCCAGGGTGCGGGTTCGCGGACGTCCAGGGCGATCTTGTTCCCGGCATAGAAATCACGCACGGTGGAGCGCGGCGGCACGGCGATCACCGAAACCGTGCGCCCGCCCTCCGTGGCGGAGCGAATGCCGCCGACGAACAGCGGCGGGTTACGGTTGAGGTCGGCGTCGTCGATCTGCGCCGCCGCCTCAAAGATCACGGTGACAAGGCCGCCGTCCTTGGTGAGCTTATAAGGCACCTTGGTGGGCCAATCGAACACGACGCGGGTAAAGGTGGCATGAGCACCGGCGCGCACGTTGACCTGAACCGCATCTTGCGCGCGGGCTTCTTCCAAAGGCGCCAAGCACAGGCCCCAGGCCAGAACCACGGCCATCAGGGCCGTGCCAAGAATCCGGCGAACGGTCATCGCAGCCCCCCCGACGTCGGGAACACGACAATGTCGACGCGCCGCCCCATCAACTGGCGCTGGGCCGGCGGCATGGGCGGCAATTGGTCATAACGGCTGTCCGAATATCCGAAAGCGACGATGGGTTCGGCGTAGCCGGCAGCACGCAGTTGGTTGGCAACGGCGGCGGCGCGGGCGGTCGACAGTTCCCAGTTGGAGGCATAGTCGCCACCAGCCACCGGCGACGGGTCGGAATGGCCGTTGACGCCCAACTGGTTGGCGACGGTGCTGAGCGCCCCGCCCAAGCGGAACAAGGCGGCGCGCGCGCGGTCTGTCATGACCGCACGTCCTGCCTCAAACAGCAAATCCCCAGGCAAGGCCAGGACCAATCTGTCCTCCAACCGCATGAACTGCGTTTGCTTAAGCAATTCATCGCTATCAATCTTTTCCCGCAGCACGGATGTTAGATAATCCAGGTTAATGGCGCGTTTACGAAACACCGTCGCGATGTTGTGCGTGGCGGTCGAGGAAATGGGCGTTTTCACCTGTTCCGGGGCCAGGCTTTGCGACAGGGAATCAATCACATTGTCCCAGCGGTCCAGCTTGACGTTGGACATGGAGAACAGCATGACGAAGAAGGTCAGCATCAACGACACCAAGTCCGTGAACGTCAGCAGCCACATCTGCGACGCCTTGTGATCGCGTTCCAAATCCCGTTCGGAGCGTCTTGGCAACAGCATGGCGCCCCCTACTCCTCACCATCGCCGTCGAGGCGCAACCGGGTTTCCGCTTCGCGGCGGATGTAAAACCACATGGTGACATCACTGGGGTCACCCGGCTCAATCCCGATGGCGATGGAATCCGGCGGCAGACCGCGTTGCGCCATTTCCCGCGCAAAAGCCCCTGCCCGTGCCAGTTCCAGGGTCTGTGACTGAGGCAGACCGCCGTCGGCGCGAACACGTGATCCGATAATGAATTCCAGATCGAAGCGCAGACCCGGCGGGCGCCCGCTGGCCGCCGCGACAATGCGGTCGAGAAGTTCAAACTGCGACGGCAAGATGCGTGCCGCATTCTCGGCAAACAGGGTGCTGGCGGGGATTTGAACCTGCATCAGGCGCCCGGGATGGACGACCTTCACCTGGGCCACCTGCAGGGCGGCAGCGAAGATGTCGGTGACCGTTTCCTGGTATTGCTGCCCAGCGATCAAATCCCCTTCCTTGGACTTGAAACGCGTCGGATCCGTGGACGGCGGCACGATCGAGGTAAAGGTCGACGTCAGACTGTCCATCACCGACTTGGTCTTGACCTCCTCCAGGGTGGAAATGGTCACCAACAGGATGAAAAACGCCAGAACCAACAGGAACAGCGACAGGAACAGCGCGGGCGTATTGGGCCCGCGCGCGGTATCCGGGATCGGCGGTAGGAAATCACGTTCAGCCATGCCGGGATTCTAGCAGAAATCTGGTAAAGACGGCCTTACCAAAACCCCCGCAAATGCCGGCAAGATGGATCAGTCGAAACTGTTCAGAAGGGCGTCGATATCGGCCTGCGACATCGCCGCCTCTTTCTTCTGCGGGCCATGTAGAAGGTCTTCATCCGCCGGAATGGCTTCCTCTACCGGGGCCTCTTCCGTCTTCGGATTGGCCGCCTTGTACTTGGCGATCTCGTCTCCGAAGGCGTTAAGCAGCGCATCGACCTTTTCCTCGATGTGCTGCAGGGCGCCGACCACCTTGGTGATCCGCTGGCCGGTAATATCCTGAAACCCGCAAGCTTCGTAAATCTTGGTGGTTGCGTCCATCAGACGCTCGGAATTCTTGCCCTTGAGCTTGGACATCACCTCCTCGATCTCGCCGACGGCATCCATGATCGAGTTGGTTGCTTCCGCCGTCGCTTCGACGATGGCATCCAGTTCATCCGCCGCCTTGGGAAGGAATTCGTCCTTCACTTCGTCCGGGCGCAGGGCGGCGATGTCGGATTTGGCCTCGGAAATGAAGCGCGACAGGCTTTCCAGCTCCTCGTAGAGCCTGACATCGACGGCGGACAGGTCTCCTTGCATGGTGGTGAGGATCGCCTCCACCACTTCTGCAATCTCTTCGACCTTGACCGAGCCGCCAGGTTCCCTTCCAAGTTCCTGAAGACGTGTGGCCAACTCGGGATCGACCGAGTCTGTCGCCATAACGGTCTCCTTAGAACTCGCCAAGGACGCTGATCAGCTTGCCTTTGAGCGTTTCTGCGTTGAACGGCTTGACGATATAGTTGGAAACGCCCGCTTCCTTAGCCGCGATCACGTTTTCAGACTTACTTTCCGCCGTGATCATGACGAACGGGATGTGCTTCAACTTTTCATCCGCACGGACTTCGCGCAGCAGCTGAATCCCGGTCATGGGCTCCATGTTCCAGTCGGAGATGATCAAGCCGAACGCCTTCGCCCGAAGCTTTTTGAGTGCTTCTGAGCCGTCGGACGCTTCATCAATGTTCTTGAAATTCAACTGGCGCAATAGGTTGCGCAGAATCCTGAGCATGGTTTGGTAATCATCCACGATCAGGACGTTCATATTCAGGTCGACAGCCATCTGTTACTCCGTGCTTTGCGCATGGGAATTTATGATTATAGCCCCAGTAACCGGCAGTTTATTCATGGCTGGGGGCAGAGCAAGCCTTTTTAAGGCGATAGGTCCATAGTCATAGGCAGGAAATGCCCTAATTTCCCTGGTCCAGACCTTCGCGCGGCAGCGACCGGAGGTCGCGCAGTTGCACCGTCACCTCACGCGCTTTCTCGGGATTCATCTTGGCCATCACGGGGGCCAGCTTGCGTTCCTTCATGCGCTGGGCGACTTCCAGCAGGGTATCCATCTCAAGGTCCTCGAAAATCCGCGCCGCTTCTTTGGGCTTCATGCTCTCGTAGATCTTGACGAGGCTTTCCATTTTCGTTTCCTGCTGCTCGTCGAACACCTTGATGCGGCCATTGATTTCCGCTTGCAGGTTCTTCAATTCGGCGATCTTGCGGTCAATGCGGGCTTCGGCGGCGGCAAGCATACCCTGACGGACCTGAAGTTCCTGTTCACGGGCCTCGATCTCGCGCCGGCGGTCGGCCAAGTTCTGCAGCAGGTCGATTTCCTGCGGCGTCAGCAGCGTCGGATCATCGGTAATCAGCTTGGAAGCGGCCGGATCGCCCGGCGGCGGGGCGGCGACGGCGTTCGGATCGGCTGCACCTGGTACGGCGGCTTGCTCGGCGGCGGGCGCCTCACCGGGCTGCGCCGGAGCCGGTTCCGCAGCCGGCGGCTGGGCGGCGGCGGGTGGCGTTTCCGTCTGGGCTTCCGCCGCACCCGCAACCTGGATGGCATCCTTCTTCAGGCCGTCCACGCTGTTCCAGATATCACCGATTTTCACGGTCAACAGCATCGACGCCACAAAGATCGTCACCGGCAAAAAGCGGAATTTGCTAAAGGGGTTCATTCAAGCGTCCGTCGGGTCCATGTCCGCCCCGTGTAAATCGGGGCCTTTCAGGGGCAATTCGATACCCGGCCTTAGTTGGCCGAGCGGATGGCTTTCAACAAGGCGCGTTCCGCTTCCGAGCGGGGCGTGGGTTTCTTGCCGCCGACCGACGGCGCGGGGTCTCCGGCATCGGCATTCCGCGCACCACGGGCCGCCGCGACCTTGGGCGCGGGGCGCTGTTGGCGGACGGGCTCGACGGCCTCAAGCGGGTCAGCTGTTTCGGCATCGCCGCCGGCCACGTATTCGTCCCGGGCAATGCGCACATTTTCTTCCAAACGATCGGCGGCGATGGTCCCGCGGTCTACCAGGAACACCAGATCGTCCCGCAGGCTTTCCGCCTTGGCCAGCTGATCCTGCAGCGCGTCGGAGGCAATGCGCAAGTCACCGATACTGGAGGTCGCGCGGGTCGTCGCATCGTTGAAGGTGGCGGCCAGCTTTTCCATCTGCTCGCGGTTGCCGCGGAAGCGGGTCAGCCGCCGGTTCAGGATCACCGAATACCAGATCATGACCACCAGCAGGAGGGCCAGAATGATTTCAAGCGTCAAGGAAAAGGAAAAGTTCACGGTCTTGTCTCTCCATCCCCTGGGTAACGGTCCGTTCCAAACGGGGGAACCGGGGTTGTTCGCTGCGGCCAGTCTATGCCCGAGGTTCTGAACGAAATGCTAACCGCGGGCGTTAAAATTCGCGGTCAGGACGTCTTGGGCGCGCGGTCGATACGGTCTTCGATGCGCACCGCGATGCGCCCGCCCTTGCGGCCCATGCGGCCGATATAAAGGGGCACGTTGCCGCAGGACAGCATGACCGGGCTGTCCGGCGTCGCGTTGAGCATCATCTGCGAGCCTTCCTGAAGGTCAAACACCTTCTGCAGGCTGACGACCTGCTGGTCGATGACCGCTTCCAAGTCAACCTCGGTCATCCACAATTCTTCGGCCAGGTGGGTTTCCCAGATCGAATCCCGGCCGAATTTTTCGCCCATGAACATCTGCAGCAGCAGTTCGCGGACCGGCTCCAGGGTCGCGTAGGGCAGCAGCAGTTCCAGGCGCCCGCCGCGGTCTTCCATGTCGATGCGCAGGCGCGTCACGATGGCGGCGTTGGACGGCCGGGAAATCGTCGCGAAGCGCGGGTTCGTTTCCAGACGGTCGAAACGGAAGGTTACGGGGCTCAGGGGCTCGAACGCCGCCGACAGATCCGTCAGCATGACGTGAATCATGCGCTCAACCAGGGAGCGTTCGATGGTGGTGTAAGGACGGCCTTCGATGCGCATCGCGGCGGTGCCACGGCGACCACCCAATAGCACGTCGACGATGGAATAGATCAGCGAGGAATCGACCGTGATCAGGCCGAAGTTGTCCCATTCCTCGGCCTTGAACACGCTCAGCATGGCCGGCAGGGGGATGGAGTTCAGATAGTCGCCGAACCGGATGGAGGCGATGTTGTCGAGCGAGACTTCGACGTTGTCCGAAGTGAAGTTACGAAGACTGGTCGACATCAGACGCACGAGACGGTCGAACACGACCTCGAGCATCGGCAGGCGTTCGTACGACACCAGGGCCGACGACAGGATCGCCTGGATGCCCGATTTCTCGGCGCCTTCCTCGTGACTGTCGTCAAAGCCAAGAAGGCTGTCGATTTCATCCTGGTTCAGAACGCGGGTGGCTTCGGGGGCGGCCATGCCGACATCGGTCGACGCACCGTCGCCGTCACCGCCCATCATGGCTTCCCATTCGGCGGCAAGCTCGTCCTGTTCGTCGCCGCCACCGCCGCCTTCGCCGCCGTCGCCGCCCATGGCGGCTTCCCATTCGGCGGCCATCGCGTCTTGATCGTCAGCCGGGCTCGTCATCCGTCACATCCCCTGCGTACCATAAGTCTACTGAACCAGCATTTCCTTGAACAGGACGTCCTTGACCTGGGCCGGCGCCGTCGCCGCCCGGACCCGGCGCAGAAGTTCCTCGCGCAGGCGGTACATACCGGCGGAACCCTGCAGGTCCTCGATCCTGAGTTCCCGCAGATAGACTTGGAAATTGTCCATCACACGGTCCTTCACGGCATCGATGATCAGTTTGTCCTGTTCACTCGCCACTTCGAGCGACACCTTCATTTTCAAAAACTGGGATTTGCGGCCGGCCGTATTCAGGTTGACCAGAACCTCCGGCAAATCGTGGAACAGGCCGATGCCCTCCGGCGCTTCACCCGAAGCGACCGCGGAGGAACTGTCCTTGCCCGTGATCATTGAAATCAGGGGCTCAAGCAAGCCCGTGAAGAACGCCGCCGCAGCCCCCCCCACGACAAGCAGAAGCACCGCAACGATGATGATGAGCTTCTTCTTGCTCTTGGAGGCACCCTCGGAAGAGCCGCCTTCTTCGCCGTCGGCGTCTTCGTCGGCGCCGCCGACCTCTTCGTTTTCCAGATCGTCGTCGTCAGCCATATCCGGGGCAACCGTTTCCTAGCGTCCTGATCCCAAGTCTTGGCACTTTAAAATCAGGTCGTTAACAAGTCGTTGAAGCGGGAATAAGGCGTTGCCCCCGGCACATCCGGCGCAAGCGCCCACTCAAGGCACCCGCATACAGCCCTGACTGTAATCATATCAAAGTCCCGCCACCGCCAGCAACGACTGGCTCTAGGCAAGAAATACCCGGCAAAGGCTGCCAAAGGTATCTGGATTTTCCCAGTGCCCAGACCCGATAAATATATTTATCTATTTGAAATAATTTATTTTTTTAACTTGGCACGGGGGCTGCAACAGGTTTGGCGGAAATACATGAACTGCCTTCCGGATGAAGGTCCCGCTAAAGGGGCCACACCGGAAGAGAACGAATAGAACGGGAAAAATCAGATGGAAACCACAGCGGTCATTGCCGCTTCGCGCCAAGGCGCGCTCAAACGGCAGCTCGAAGTTGTCGCCAACAATTTGGCGAACATGAGCACCAACGGCTACAAATCCAGCCAGATGATGTTCGTTGAGCATGTCGTCAAAAGCAAAGGCGGCGAACGGCTCATCAGCCCCAAACTCACTTTTGCGCGCGATCTGGCGACCCGGCTCGACACCACGGACGGCGCCATCGAAACCACGGGCAACCAGCTCGACATGGCGATCCGCAACGATGGCTTCTTCGTGGTCCGCGACCCGCAAGGCAACGAGTTTTATACGCGCAACGGCCAGTTTCGCCTGGATACGGGCGGTCAGATCGTCAACCAGCAGGGCTATCCGCTGCTGTCGACCGGCGGCCAGCCGATGACCCTCGGGGCCAACGACGCCGAAATCAACGTCGGTCGCGACGGGACCATTTCGACGGAGAACGGCCAGCTTGGAAAGGTCAGGATCGTGCGCTTCGATAATCCGCAAGATCTGGAGCAGACCTCGGGGGCCTTGTTCTCCTCGACCACGCCGGCCATCGATGTCGACAGCCCGGATGTCATCCAGGGCGCTCTGGAAGGGTCCAACGTGGAGCCGATCATGGAGATGGCCAAGATGATCGAACTGCACCGCAGTTATGAAAGCGCCAAGTCCTTCATCGAACGTGAGGACGAACGCCAGAAGGAAATGATTAGAAGCCTGGCGCGCGACGCTTAAACCGGCGACGCCACGGACCGATCGATCGGGCCGAAAGCCCGGAAAGACCACCGCCGGCCGAACGCCGGAACAAAAAAACATGCGGCTGAAGTGCCGCGTCGACGACACGACAAAACGCACAACGCAACACGCCGGAACCGCAACCGGCAAGCGAAAGGACGGGAAAAATGAGATCGCTTGATATCGGCTCGACAGGCATGATTGCCCAACAGCGAAACGTCGAGGTCATCTCCAACAACCTCGCCAACATGAACACCACGGCCTTCAAACGCCGGCGCACGGAATTCCAGGATCTGATTTATCAGGATCTGCGCCGCGTCGGGTCGACCTCGGCCGACAACGGCGCCATCGTGCCCACGGGCGTGCAGCTCGGTCTCGGTGTGAAGCTGGCTGCCGTCTATCGTATCCACGAGCAGGGCAACCTGTCGTCCACCGACAACACCTTCGACATGGCCATTCAGGGCAAGGGCTTCTTCCAGGTCCAGTTGCCCACGGGCGAAACCGCCTATACCCGCGACGGCACGTTCCAGCTTAACGAGAACGGCCAGATCGTGACCCATGACGGTTATCTCCTGAACCCGCCGATCACAGTGCAGGACGACGCCATCGACGTGACCATCAACGCATCTGGCGAAGTTCTGGTGAAGATCGAAGGCCAGGTGCAGTTTTCCAACGCCGGCCAGATTCAGACCGTGAATTTCCAGAACGAACCCGGTTTGGAAGCCATCGGCAACAACCTCTACAAGGAAACCCCTGCTTCCGGCAGCGCGACCACCGGCAATCCCGGAACGGAAGGCTACGGCACCATTCTTCAGGGCTTCCTGGAAACCTCGAACGTGAACGCGGTGGAAGAGATCTCCAACCTGATCTCCGCCCAGCGGGCCTATGAAATGAACTCCAAGGTCATTCAGACCTCGGACGAAATGCTGGGAACGCTGACGTCGCTCCGCTAATCGGCACGACAAGTAAACAGTAAAGCCAGAACGGCTTCGTAAGTCCGCAAGACTTTGAAAAGGCCGAAAGGTCTCAGAAAGGTAAAGTGACATGACCGCCCGAAATCTGTTCATCGCCGCCGTAATGGCCGCAGCACTGGTGCCCGTCGCCGCGCTGCCCGCGGCCGGTGCCGCCAAGAAAACGTCGCCCGCCGACGCGGCGGAGCAGAGCGAGAAGGTGACCGCGCCGTTGCTCCGCGACTCCGTTACCGTCGATGACAAGGTGGTCTACCTGGGCGACCTGTTCATCAACGTCGGCGAGAAGGCCGATGCCGCGGTGGCCTACGCCCCCGCCCCCGGCGAACGGGCCATCTTCGACGCCCGTTGGCTTTACCGGGTGGCGCGGGCCTACCGTCTGAACTGGCGGCCGCTGTCGGCCCGCCAACAGGTCGTCGTCGAACGCGTCAGCCAGGTCATCGAACGGGCCGAAATCATCGACACCATCATGGCGGCGCTGTTTGAAAAGGGTGCGGATCCGGCCTCTGAACTGGACCTTTCGACGCAGCTGACCCGCGTCCATATCGCCGGCAGCGCCACCCCCACCATCGGCGTCGACGACATCAGCTATGATCCGCGCAGTCAGCGCTTCGCGGCGGTCATCTCCATCCCCAAGGGCGACCCGGCCGGGGAACGGTTGCGCCTGACCGGCCGCCTGCATCCGGTGGTCAAGATCCCGGTCGTATCGAAGGTGATGGCACGCAACGACATCCTTACGGAACGTGACGTGAAATGGATCCGCATCCGCGCCGACCGCATCATGCCGGACACGGTGACCAAACTGGAAGACCTGGTCGGCATGTCTGTCAAACGCGGCCTGCGGCCCGACGACGTGATCCGCCTGTCCGACGTCGAACGCCCGATCCTGGTGGAACGCGGCTCGCTTGTGACCGTCACCCTGAGCCACGGCCCGCTGTCCCTGACCGCACAAGGCAAAGCACTTGAGCGTGGGGCTCTCGGCGACGTGGTGCAGATCGTCAATCGGCGCTCCAAATCCGTGTTCGAAGGCGAAATCACGGGGCCCAGCCGGGCCAAGGTGACGATGATGAGCATTCGCGAATTGGCGCAGAACAGCCAGTAACGGCACGAAAGGAATTCGCCCCTTCCCTTAAGGGGCAATTAGGAGAAAACCCATGAACGGCTCGATCATCTCCCTCTCCCGTCAGTTGCTTCGGACCACTGCCCTGGTCACCTTGCTGGCCGGCACGGTCGCCGGATGCAACACCCTCACCCGCCTGTCACAGGTCGGTGACGAACCGAAGATCACGCCGATCCAGAACCCGACGGGACGGCCCGACTACAAGCCGGTGTCCATGCCCATGCCCGCACCCAAGATCGCCGAACGCAACCCCAATTCATTGTGGCGGGCAGGTGCGCGGGCCTTCTTCAAGGATCTGCGCGCCAAGCAGGTCGGCGACATCATGACCGTGCAGATGACCCTGAGCGACAGCGCGACCTTGGAAAACAAGACGGAGCGCGACCGCATCGACAATGAATCGGCGAACGTCACCAACCTGTTGGGCTTCGAGGGCGAACTGACCCGCTACCTGCCCGACGGCGTGAACCCGGCCGCCATCGCCAACTTCGGCAACACCCACGGCACGGAAGGCGACGGTTCCATCGAACGGTCGGAAGAAATCAGCCTGACCTTCGCCGCGGTCGTCACCCAGGTTCTGCCCAACGGCAACCTGGTCATCATGGGCCGCCAGGAACTCCGGGTGAACTCGGAACTGCGCGAACTCATGGTCACCGGCGTGGTGCGGCCTTCCGACATCGATTCCGACAACAAGATTTCCCATGAAAAGATCGCAGAAATGCGGGTCGCCTACGGCGGGCGCGGAACGCTGAGCGAACTTCAGCAGCCCCGCTGGGGAATGCAACTTTGGGACATCCTCTTCCCGTTCTAGAAGGAGCGGCATCTCCACCGAACGGACAACAGTTTCCCGTTCTAGGTTCGTATGAAGAACCTGGATCAACTTCAAAGGCCGGCGCCCAGCGCCGGCCTCTTTTTTGGAAGGAACTTGCCCGCGCAATCCCCGCCCGTATTGGGCGGCTTGGGGATTGGCCGGGTCGGCCAAGCCGCCCCTGTTCCAAGCTTGGGGACCGATGCATGCCCTCCATCCAGCTTGACTTCCCCGCGCCGTTTTCCTATGGCCATTACCATGAACACGGTCATGCACCTCTGCGTCATTCTTCGCCGGCAGCATCCCCTCGCGGGAGGCTAGCCCCCGGCTTGGCGACGTCGCGTCCCCAGCCGTGGGGACCTGACAAATTGCCCCGTCACAAGGGGCAGGCCTAATTCAGACGCGACACCCGGAATTTTCAGACATCACACGCAACGTATTCGGTGCGCCCACCGCGCGCGCCGGGTTCCTTTCCAGGGGATCCAGCAATGACCTTCGAAAACGCGACACAGTCCAAGCCCCCGATTACCATCGCCCGCAGCGACCATGACCGGTTGGGGGGGCTTGCCGAGGGGGTGAGCGACAGAAACCCCGACGTTTCCAGCCAGCTTCTTGCCGAACTCGACCGGGCGGAAGTCGTTCCCGATGAACAAATTCAGGCGAATGTCGTCAGAATGGGGTCGACCCTGCGTTTCACCACCGACACGGGCGAAGACCGAACCATTACCTTGGTGTTTCCCAAAGAAGCGGATATTTCGGCAGGCAAGGTGTCGATCCTGACACCCATCGGTGCGGCGCTGATCGGCCTGTCGGCCGGACAGTCCATTGACTGGACCGGACGCAACGGGCATCCCCACAGGCTGGTGGTCGAAAGCGTGAATGGGATCGACAATCCCGCCTGACGCCAGTGCCGGAGAAGCCGGGGAATACGGCACAGCGGGTCAATTCAGGACATAGAAAAGCCGCGCGAACCTGGCCAGGTCGGCCTTTCGCGCGGCTCTTTAACCTTTGCCGGGACTTTAGTCGTCCCGGTGCGTGCGCTCCATGCGCTCGTGGCGTTCCTGGGCTTCGATACTCAGGGTCGCGATCGGCCGGGCTTCCAGGCGCTGGACGCTGATCGGCTCTTCCGTTTCCTCGCAATAGCCGTAGCTGCCGTCTTCGATGCGCTTCAGCGCCTCGTCGATCTTGGAGATCAGCTTGCGCGCGCGGTCCCGGGTGCGCAGTTCCAGCGCACGTTCCGTTTCAATGGACGCACGGTCGGCGATATCGGGCTCGATGATGCCGCCTTCCTGCAGAGACTGGAGGGTTTCGTTGGATTCCTCGAGCAATTCGGCCCGCCATTTCAGGAGCTTCCGGCGGAAGTACTCCAGCATGACAGGATTCATGAAATCCTTGTCTTTCTTGGGATTATAATCTGGCGGAACAGTAATCGTCATTTCTTAGTCGTCTCCCCCGGTTAACTGCCAGGTTGCCGTTTGTCGACGGGCGCGGAATATACGGACCGGAGCGCCTAAGGGCAAGCCATCATTTATCCCGGCCTGGGGACAGGAAATCCATTGATTTCAGGGAAATAGAAGACCGTGCCCGGACGGGCCGGTTTATCGGGTCAGCTTGGCCAGTTCAACTTCGGCGCGGAGCTCGATCTCATCAATCAGGGCATTCAGCCCCGCATCGTCGGTTGCCGGGCGTTTTTCGCGCAAGGCCTGCGCCAGTTCGATGACCTTTTCCTTGGGCAGATTGCCCGTCAAAAGCGCCATCTGAAGGTCTTCGAGACGATCAAGAAGCCGGTCGCCGCGCGCCATCAACAGGCCTTTGGAGCGGCCCTGAGTCGCGTCATCGGCCGCCTGCATGGCCAATACGGCGTCAACGCCGGCGACGGCCGAGCCCGATATGGTGCCTGCCGCCTGCTCCGCCGTGTCGGCGGTCGCCGCGCGCAAATCATCGGCGAAGGCATCCGACGACGACGCGCCCGATTTGCGCTTCGATTTGTCGACACCCTTGGCGGGACCGATATTGGAAACCTTCATTATCTGACCTTTCCCCGCGACACCGACCGCGGCCCCGCAGTATGGCGCGCCCTTTATTGCCGGGCGGTTAATTTTTCGGAATTTCCGGATACCGCACCAGCCGTTCGCCTGCGCGTGACACAGTCTGGCCCATGACACGGTAAAACACCAGACCATTGCCCACTTTCGTGCACCGCTGTGGCAGCCTTCACAAGCCCTGGTTAGGCAGTTTCACGCCTTCCCGGCACGAGAACGAGAATGACTTGCAAACTCATAATCAGACCGTTATAACTGGCGCAAATATTGATAATCATTCGCAATCTCACTTTATGCTGGGATTAGGCCGGGGATTGCGAACAACCGTTCGACACCTACAAACCTCTGGGATTTCACAACCAAACCAACGAAGGACACTGACCCGTGGAAACCAAAACGCCACATATGAAACGCCTGTTTGCGGCCGGTCTTGTCGCCGCCTCGACTGTCTTCGGCGCCACCACCTGGGCCCAGGCAGCCGACCAGGAAGTGAACCTCTATTCCTATCGCCAGCCGTTCCTGATCAAGCCGCTCCTCGACGCTTTCACCAAGGAAACGGGGATCAAGGTGAACGTCGTGTTCGCCAAGAAGGGCATGCTGGAAAAGATCAAGGCCGCCGGCGACAATAGCCCCGCCGACGCGGTGCTGACCGTCGACATCGGCCGCCTGTACGCCCTGAAGGAAGGCGGCGTTCTGCAGGCCGTGAAGTCCGATACCCTTGAAAAGAACATCCCCGCCCACTTCCGCGATCCGGAAGGTCTGTGGTTCGGCCTGACGTCCCGTGCCCGCGTGGCACTGGTTTCCAAGGAACGGGTCAAGCCGGGCGAACTGACGTCCTACGAAGACCTGACCGACCCCAAATTCAAAGGCCGCATCTGCGTGCGCTCCGGCAAGAACGCCTACAACGTGGCGCTGATCGCCTCGATGATCGCCCATCATGGCGAAGAAGGCGCTGAAAAGTGGCTTCAGGGCGTGAAGGCCAATCTGGCCCGCAAACCCCAGGGCAATGACCGCGCCCAGGCCAAGGCCGTGTACGAAGGCGTGTGCGACATCGCCATCACGAATAACTATTACATGGGCAAGATGATGACCAACGACGAGAAGCCCGAGCAGAAGAAGTGGGCTGCCGCCGTTCGTCTGACCTATCTGAACCAGGGTGACCGCGGCAACCACATGAACGTTTCGGGCGCCGCCGTAACCAAAAGCGCCAAGAACAAGGAAGCTGCGGTGAAATTGCTGGAATTCCTGTCCGGTGACGCGGCTCAGAAGATCTACGCCGAAGACAATCAGGAATACCCGGTGAAACCCGGTGTTCCTTATTCGAAGCTCGTCCAGTCCTGGGGCGACTTCAAGGCCGATACGCTCTCGCTTGAGAAAATCGCCAAGCTGCGGCCCGCCGCCTCCCGACTGGTGGACAAGGTTGGATTTGACGACGGACCCGGCAGCTGATTCGTTCCTGAACGAACCAGCTGGCAGAAGCGCTGCGGGGTCCCCCCCCGCGGCGTTTTCTGCTTTTGTGCCCTCCGCAACCTGGGAGTTCACACGCCTTGCCGCACCCCGCCGCCGTCGCTGACCGGCCAGCAACCCGATACCAACTCGCCCGCCTGATCCCCGACCGCTGGGGGATCATAACTCTTGCCGTCGCACTGTTCGTCGCAACGCCCCTTATCGCCGTAGCGACCATCGCCATGACCCCGGCGCCGGATATCTGGCGCCATCTCTACAACACTGTACTGTTCGGCTATGTCGAGCGAACGGTGATGCTGATCGGCGGGATCGGCCTGGGCACCTTCATCATCGGCACGGGCACGGCCTGGCTGGTGACCATGTGCCGGTTTCCCGGGCGTGGGCTGTTCAATTGGGCCTTGGTCCTGCCGCTGGCGGTGCCGACCTATATCCTGGCCTTCGTGTTCACGGACCAGTTGGAATACGCCGGCGCGGTGCAAGGCACCCTGCGCGAGATCTTCGGCTGGCGCAATCGGCAGGATTACTGGTTTCCGGAAATCCGCTCCATGGGTGGCGCTGTCACCGTCATGACCCTGGTGCTCTATCCCTATGTCTATCTGCTGGCCCGCGCGGCTTTCCTTGAACAGTCGGTCTGCGTGCTCGAAGTCAGCCGCACGCTCGGCAAAAGCGCATGGCAAAGCTTCTGGAACGTCGCCCTGCCGCTGGCCCGACCGGCCATCGTCGTTGGCATGACCCTGGCCATGATGGAGGCACTCAATGATTTCGGGACCGTCGACTTCTTTGGCGTCAAGACCTTCACGGCAGGCATCTACGACGTCTGGCTGAACATGGACAACATCTCAGGCGCGGCGCAGTTGGCGTCGGTCCTGATGATCTTCGTCGTCGTCCTGGTCGTGCTTGAGCGGATGGCCCGGCGGGGGCAACGCTATCACCATACCTCGACCAAGATCCAAGCCTTGCCCAGTTACCACCTAAGAGGCGTCAAGGCCGCTCTGGCCGCCGCTTTCTGCGCCTTGCCGATCCTGCTCGGCTTCGTTCTGCCGGCATCGGTCCTGGTGTCCTACGCCGTGGTGTTCTTCGACGTCACGCTGCAGGCCAATTACCTGACCATCACCCTGAACAGCATCTCGCTGTCCCTGGGGGCTGCCGCCATCGCTGTCGCCATCGGATTGCTTCTTGCCTACGGGTTGCGCATGGGCTCCGGCCCCCTGCCCCGCGCCGCCGTGCGCTTCGCGTCGATCGGATACGCCGTGCCGGGCGCCGTGTTGGCGATCGGCGTGATCGTACCCATGGCGGGCCTGGACAATTCGATCGACGCTTTCTCGGAACGGGTATTCGGTGTATCCACGGGGCTGCTGTTCAGCGGCACCGTGATTGCCATTCTCTACGGTTACTTGGCGCGGTTCCTGGCGTTGTCCTTCGGCACGATCGAGGCCGGGCTGGGCAAGGTTTCACGCAACATGGACGGCGCCGCGCGAACGCTTGGGGCGAACCCGTTCCAGACCATGTCCCGCGTCCATTTTCCGCTGCTCCGCACTAGCCTGTTGACGGCGGGCCTGCTGGTGTTCGTCGATTGCATGAAGGAACTTCCCATTACCATCATCCTGCGCCCCTTCGGCTATGACACGCTTGCGACCTTCGTGTTTCAGTACGCGTCGGACGAATTGTTCGAGGAATCGGCGCTGGGCGCGCTGACCATCGTCGCCGCCGGCTTGATTCCCGTGGTCATCCTGGCCCTGACGACTCTGCGCAGCCGCCCCGGCCACACCGGCGGGGGGCATCCATGACCTCCCCCATGATCCCTCCCGCCGCCGCGCCGACGACCATGTCCAGGGCCGACGGCCTGCATATGCTGAACGTCTCGCATGCATTCGGCGATCACACCGTGGTGTCCGGAGTCTCCGTCTTCGTCAATCCGGGTGAACTGGTCTGCCTGCTGGGGCCTTCGGGATGCGGCAAGACGACCCTGCTGCGCCTTGCCGCGGGGCTTGAGGACCTACAGGTCGGGCGCATCACCATCGGCGAGGATACGGTCGCCGACGGCCAGGGCGGTGCTCAGATGCCGCCGGAGAAACGCAATGTCGGCCTGATGTTTCAGGACTTCGCCCTGTTCCCGCATCTGACCGTGTACGAGAATATCGTGTTCGGCCTGGCGGAGAAGGACCGGACCCGCCGGGAATGGGCCCGTGACACCCTCGCGACCATGGGCCTCGGCGATTATGCTGATGCCTTTCCCCATACCCTGTCCGGTGGTCAGCAGCAGCGCGTCGCCCTGCTGCGCGCCTTGGCGCCGGCCCCCCGGGTGCTGTTGTTGGACGAACCGTTTTCCGGCCTCGACGTCAACCGCCGCGCCCAGATCCGCCAGGATACGTTCCAAATCCTCTCGCGCTCCGGTATCGCCACCTTGATGGTCACCCACGATCCGGAAGAAGCCATGTTCATGGCCGACCGCATCATGGTCATGCAGGACGGACGCATCGTTCAGTCCGGCACGCCGGTCGAGATCTATTTCCACCCCAAGACGGTGTTCGTCGCTGAGTTGTTCGGCCCCGTCAACCGCCTCGACTGCCGGGTGGAAAACGGCGCCCTCGTCTCTGCCCTGGGGCTGTTTCCCGCGAATGACCTTGCGGAAGGCGCCGAAGTCCAGGTACTGGTCCGCCCCGAAGCCCTGAACCTGTCCCAACCCGGAACGGCGGACGCGGGCGTCCCGCTGACGGTGGTTTCGGCGCGCTCGCTCGGACGCTCCACCCATCTGACCCTGTCCTTGGGAGACGACGATGCTGGGCCCCTTTTCAACGCCCGGATGCCGGGGGTGTTCCTGCCGGAAATCGGATCGCGGGTCAGCGCCCGGGTAGCGCCGGAACATCTTCTGATTTTTCCCAAATCGGCCCCCTGAACGCCCCTGCGTCGGCGGCAGTTGAAGCGCCCACCCGGCACCCAAGGCGGCAAGAATTTCCCCCCAACATGGCCCCGGGGCGGTCATGGGGCAGACTTTGCCCAGGCCTCTTTATAAATTTTCTTTGTTTTCAAATAAATAGCCCCCCTCTTTCTTGGCATCGACCTTGCAATAATTTACGCGGGAAAAACCGAAGAGGGTCCCTGGACGCGGGGACATCGAGACATGAGTTTGGGCATTTTTCAGCAAGCGACCTCGGCCATGATGGGCCAGTCCCACAAGCTGAGCACCATTTCGCAGAACGTCGCCAACCTGAACACCGACGGCTATAAGCGTACGGACACCGAATTCCGGACCCTGATGAACAAAGGGTTCACCTCGATCGGCGCGACCACGGCGGAAGGCGCCTCCGGAACCTCTCATTCCGACCTTGGCGGCACGGCTCCCGTAGATTTCCAGCGCATATCAAATCAGGGGCAGGTCCGCACCACCGACCGCAATCTGGACGTTGCCATCATCGGCAGCGGCTTTTTCATGGTCTCGCCCGACATTAATGTGAACGGCAACATCCAGTATACCCGGCGTGGCGCCTTCGACATCAACGTCACCGACCTGACGGATTCCGTAACGCTTTCGGACGGCACGGCAGCGACCGTGAACCAGGGCTATCTTGCGGACCAGTTCGGCAACTTCCTATTGGGCTATTCCGTCAATCCGGACGGCACCTTCACCCTGGGCACGCCGGCGCCTATGCGGGTCGACCAGTTTGCCTTCGAAGACAGTGGCGAGGAGACAACGACAACGTCCCTCGACGTCAACCTGCCGGCCGATGACGCCGCAGGAACCGTGCGCAACGGCAGCATCGAGGTCGTTGACACGAGCTTTAACGCCCAAAGCATCCGCGTCGACTTCACCAAGGCGTTCGACGCGTCGAACGAATGGGATTTCCGCCTGATTGGCGACAATATCGCCAGTGTGACGTCGTCACCCGGGGGGACCTACACGCCCGTGACGACCAGGACTTATGATGCCTTGAACCCGACCTTGCCAATTGATGCGATACGGTTTTCCACCGTCGCCGGCAGCGGCGGCGTGATCACGGCATTCTCCGACCTCAATCCGGGCGGCGTTAGTCCACAACTCGGCACGCAGCTTGCCGGCACCTTCGCCGGTTTGAAGCCGGGTGACTCGATCACCATTGCCGGCAGTGGCGCCAACGACAGCACCTATACGATTGCCAGCATCTCCGATAACCAAGCAGAGATCACGCTGGCCGCCGCCACCCCGTTGGCTGCCGATAATGTCGTCGGCGATGCCATTACCTTCTCATCGACGGCCTCGATCCCACAGCGTCTTGAATTTGGCAACAGCGGGGCATTGACCTCGGATTCAGAATATACCTTCGACGTCACCTTCGATGACGGTGAAACCGCAAGCTTCACCCTTGATGCCAGCAGCTTCACCCAGTTTTCCGGCGATTTCTCCTTCGCCAACTACGAACACAACGGCGCCGAGTCGGCCGCCCTGTCCAACCTGAGTTTCGGGCCCGGCGGCGAGATTTACGGCGAGTTCACGGACAACACGCGCCGCGTTCTCTACAAGGTGCCGTTGGCGATCTTCCCAAACCCGGATGGCCTTGCAATTTCCAACGGCCAAAATTTCCAGGAAACGGAAGCCTCCGGCGAGCCGAACCAGGTCTTCGCCGACGAGTCCGGCTTCGCGACCATACTTGGAAACGCATTGGAAGGGTCCAACGTGGATCTCGGCACGGAAATGAGCCGCCTGATCGCGGCCCAGGCCGCCTACAATGTCGCCGCGACCAGCTTCAAGACCGCCGATGAAATGCTGCAGGAAGCCGCCAACCTCAAACGCTAGCGGCGCGCCCCTGCCGGGTTTCTCCGGTTATGCGGATGTTTTTCAGGGCGGCCTTCGGGCCGCCCTTTTCGCTTTCAGGGGCCCGGCAATTGTTGCCCATGATGGGGTGTCTCTTGCCGGGAAAGCCCGATCAAAGGCCGCGTCCCCGGAAAATTAATCGTTATATTTCAATTAGTTGAGACGCCCCCTTGGGTGGCACGCTTTTCGCTTAATAACAGGTGGGAACAACCATGGCCCGCAAAGGGCCGGCATCAGTCGATTGAGACAATGAAATGATGACGAGAACGGGAAAAATGAACAGCGACAAGACCTCGGGCCGCGGCCGCCTTGCTTCGGCGCTACGCCTGGCCGCCGCCGCCACGGCGTTTTTCGTGGCCTTGAGCATTGGCCTGCCCGGCAGTGCCGGCGCCGCGTCGCGCATCAAGGACATCGTGGATTTCGAAGGCATCCGTGAAAACCAACTGGTCGGCTACGGCCTTGTCGTCGGCTTGAACGGCACCGGGGACTCGCTCTCCAACGGCCATTTCACCAAGGAAAGCCTGCAGTCCATGCTCAACCGCCTGGGTGTGCAGACGACCGATTCCGGCCTTGATTCCAAGAACGTCGCCGCCGTCATGGTGACCGCCAACATGCCGCCGTTTTCCCGCCAGGGCTCGCGCATCGACGTGACGGTGAGTTCGCTCGGCGATGCCGACAACCTTTTGGGCGGCACGCTTCTGGTCACGCCGATGCTCGGCGCCGACGGCGAGGTCTACGCCGTGGCGCAGGGACAGCTCGCGGTCGGCGGTTTCACCGCCCAGGGCAACGCCGAAACCGTGACCAAGGGGGTTCCGACCTCGGGCCGCATCGCCAACGGCGCCATCGTTGAACGTGAGGTCGCGTTCGAGATCGGCGACATGGAAGTGGTCAAGCTGAGCCTCAAGAACCCGGATTTCACCACCGCGCGCCGCATTTCCCAGGCCGTCAACGCCTTCCTGGGCACCACCGCGGCGCGGCCGTCGGATCCCAAGACCGTGCAGCTGCACGTTCCCGACAACTATCGCAACAACGTGGTCAATCTTCTGACCGACATCGAACAGTTGCGCATCGAGCCGGATCAGATGGCCCGCGTGCTGATCGACGAACAGTCGGGCACCATCGTGATGGGTGAGAACGTGCGCATCTCCACCGTCGCCATCGCCCAGGGCAGCCTGACCATCCGCATCACGGAAACCCCGCAGGTGTCCCAGCCCGGCCCGTTCGCCGAGGTCGGCACGACGACCACCGTCGACCGTACGGACGTGCAGATCGACGAAGGCCAGGACAAGCGCCTGACCGTGTTCAACGAAGGCGTCACGCTACAGGATCTGGTCAACGGCCTGAACGCATTGGGCATCGGACCGCGTGACCTGATCACCATCCTACAGGCCATCAAGGCCGCCGGCGCCCTCCAGGCTGAAATTCAGGTGATGTGATGAGCAGTCCCATCGATACCACGCTCGTCGGTCTGCAGACCGCGCCTTCGGCCAAGGCCGGGGCCCTGACCGGCAAGACGCACAACGCAATGTCCATGCAGCGCATGCGCGCCGTCGCCGAAGATTTCGAGTCGGTCTTCATTTCCGAAATGATCCGCCCGATGTTCGAAAACATCGAAGCCGAAAAGCCCTTTGGCGGCGGCCCTGCCGAAGACATCTGGCGCAACTTGCAGATCGACGAATACGGCAAGGCCATTTCCAAGGCCGGCGGCGTCGGCATCGCCGATACCGTTCTCGACCAGCTTATCCGCATGCAGGAGGCGCGCTGACAAGCGCCCGACAGGAGGACCAAATTTCATGGAACCGATGGAACGTCTTGAGAAGATGGTCGAACTGACCGACCACTTAAGCGACCTAGTCGAAGCCGAGAACCTGGCGCTCGAAGAACGCCGGTTCCTCGACGTGGAGGCCATGCTCGAAGACAAGGCGACACTCGCGCGCCTGTATGAAAACAGCATGAAGGATTTGGACGAAGCCAACCTGGACTGGAAGGCAATTCCGCCCGACCTGCACGAGAAGCTGACGACCGCGGGCACCCGCCTGGCCAACGCCGTCGGCGAAAACGCCATGCGTCTTGAAATCGGCATGACCGCCAACAAGCAGGTCATCGATTTGTTCGCCGAAGCCGTGCAGAAAGCCGTTCCCCATTCCGGCACCTATTCGAAGAACGGCCGCACCGGCAAGGAAGGCACCCGCGCGGCTGCCAATTCCGTCGCCGTCGCTCTTGACCAGAACCTTTAACCGCCTTCCGACCGAACACACGGGAACCGAACGACCATGGGCGACATCACACAAGCACTGAGAGCGGCACAAAGCGGCCTGCTGGCGAACCAGACAGCGCTCAACATCGTTTCCCAAAACGTCGCCAACGTGAATACCCCGGGGTATTCGCGAAAGATCATCCAACAGCAATCGGTGGTGCTGGCCGGTCAGGGTGCGGGGGTGTCGATCGCCGACTTTACCCGCGTCGTCGACAGCGGCCTGCTCAAGTCGATCCGCCAGGAGTTGGGTGAACTGAACAGTGTCTCGGTTCAGGAAGGATATTTCCAACGCATACAGGAAACGTTCGGCACCCCGGGAGACAACACTTCCATCTCGCATATTCTGGAAGAGTTCAAGGAAGCGGCGGAACTGCTCGCCGTGTCTCCGGATCGTATCCTTGAGCAGAGCGAACTCGTTCGCCAGGCCCAGGCAGCAGTTGAAAAATTCGCCGCCATGAGCCGGACGATCCAGGATTTGCGTCTCCAGGCAGACCAACAGATCGCCGCCGTCGTCTCCGAGATGAATCAATTGACGGCCGACATCGATCAGCTCAACGACGACATCATCCGCTTTGGTTCGACCGGCAACGACACCACGGACCTTGAAGATCAGCGCGACAACAAGATCGACCGTCTTTCCGAATTGGTCGATATTCGTTTCTTCTCGCGCAACGATGGCGACGTCGTCGTGTTCACGTCCTCAGGCCTGACGCTCGTCGATACCATTCCGCCGACCATCACCCACGAGTCCGCGGCCGCCATGAGCTCGACCTCGACGGTCGCCAGTGGCCAGATCGACGGCATCTATGTAGGCGAACGGCTTGCCATCAACGACCTGACGACCCAGGCCCGCGGCGGTCAGCTGGCCGGGCTGCTCGACATGCGCGACGACGTTCTGCCGAACCTGCAGTCGCAGCTTGACGAATTGGCGGCCCAATTGCGCGACCAGATCAACCTGGTCCACAACCGCGGCACGCCGTATCCCGGCCACCAGGAACTGACCGGTCAGCGTATTTTTGCCCTGCCTCAGGAACAGACGATTTCTCTGAGTGGAACAGACGACGTTGCGATTGTGTTGATGGACGCCGACGGCGCCCAGACGGTTTCGATCCGGCTGTCCGAAATCCTGAGCGGCACCGGCAACGGCCAGACCTTCGGTGACGGCACCGACGACAGCGGCGGCATCACCATCACGGAGATGGCCGCACGGCTTGAAGATTTCTTCCAGCTGAACGGCGCCCCCTCGGCATCGGTAACACTGAACTCTCAGAGTCAGCTGTCGATCAACCTCAACAACACAGCGCTCGGCTTCGGCTTCCGTGACGAAACCGGTTCGGCGGATGGCAGCGACTTCGAAGACGCCTCGATCCAGTTCGACAAGGATGCCGACGGAACCGTCGATGAAACCATTTCCGGGTTCTCCAGCTTCTTCGGCCTGAACAACCTGTTCGTCGATGGCCTGGCGGAAAACATCTACGATTCAAACGTGCTCAGCTCCAGCTTCGTGAGCACCTCCGCGGTCCTCAGCTTCCGTGATGCGAACACGCCGGACACGGGGTCGGGTCCCGAATATCTGGGACAGGTGGTCATTCCGGCCGGTGCGACCCTGCAGCAGATCGCCGACCTGATCAACAACGGCGGCACGGACACATCCGGAATGTTCTATCCCGTCGGCGCGCCCGTCGCCGGAACCAGTTTTTCGGCGGTCGAAAACATCACGGCCTCCGTGATTCCGGATGGCTCAGGCTTCCGGCTGCGCATCGCTCATGACGACGGTAGATCCTTCACCATCACGCATTCCGCCTCTCCCGGCGGCGCCCCGGCGACCGCCGGCACGACACTGCTCAGCGAACTAGGCATGAAGGAAGCCGATGTTCGGGTATCGTCCGCGATTTCCGTACGGCAGGATATCATCTCCGCCCCCAGTCTTGTTTCCTCCGGGCGCCTGGAGTTTGATTCAACGAAGGGTCAGGCCGGCGAATATCTGACCTCTCCCGGTAGCAATGGCGTCGCCCAGGAACTGTCCGCGATATTGTCCAACTCCAACTCATTCGCCGTTTCGGGCGGCCTGCCGTCGTTGAACGTCAGCTTTTCCGAGTATGCCTCATCGATCATCGCACGCAGCTCGTCGCTTGCCGACACCAACGATCGCCAGATCAGCAGCCAGCGCACCTTGACCGAAAGCCTGCAGTTCAAATCCGACAGTATTCGGGGCGTCAATCTGGACGAGGAACTGGCGGACCTGATCGTCTTTGAACAGGCATTCTCGGCAGCAGCGCGCGTGATTTCCGTCATCCAGGAAATGATTGATCGCCTGGAACAGGCCGTGGCCTAGGGGATTAGACGATGACCAGAATCAGCAGCTCCGCCTCCAACACCATTCTGATTAGTCGTTTTCTGCAAACGCAGAGGACGCTGCAGGATCTGGAAACGCAGGTCGGGACAGAGAAGCGGACTCAGACCTACAGTGGTCTCGCCCTGTCGTCCCAACGTCTGCTTAACATTGAGAACGCCAAAGCCAGCCTAGAGCGTTTCAATTCAAACAACGACCAGGCCCAGCTTCGTCTCGACGTTCAGACAACGGCCCTCACCGGGATTCGCGGCGCAATTTCCGATTTCCGGGAACTTCTACTGGGCTTTTCCAATGGCGACCTGACCGACCCGGAGCGGATCGAGCAGATCCAGGCCGATGCCTTTCGTTCACTGAAGGACATTCAGAACTACCTGAACACCGAGGCTGACGGCCGCTATGTCTTCGGCGGCGGCACGGTTCGCACGGAACCGGTCAGTTTTGGTTTATCGACGGTGTCGGCGTTCCAATCAATTTACGACGGTGCACGCGTCACGTATCCGACGACGCGCGAAGCGCATCTGGAAAAGTTTTCCATCAGCCGCAGCAACGTGGACCTGAACCCGGCCCATCTGACGTTCGAGCAAACCGACGCGGGTACGGGCAAAAGCCGAATCAATACCACCGCATCCAGCGGCCAGTTCCAGAACATCGCCGCCGGCACGACGATCACGATATCCGGCACGGTCGGCGGGGTGAACGACGGCGTCTATACGGTCGACAGCGTGGACCCCAACGGTCTGTGGATCGATGTGCGGACGGAGCAACTGACGGATGAAGGCACCGCCCTCGTGCCGATCTTCGCGGAGTTCAGCTACCCTGATCCCGAAGACCCCCGGCAAATGACGAGCATCACCACCAACGTCACTTTCGATCGCCGTACCAATACCATCACGGCCATAAACGCCGATGCCCTGGAAGCCATTCCGGAAGGATCGATGGTCACCATATCGGGCACGACCGACAACAACGGCTCGTTCACGGTCGCCAGCAACGACGGCACGGACCTGGTGGTCGAAAGCAAGCGCCTCGTTTCCGACGGCGGTTCCAACAGCACCCTCGAAGTCTTGGGGGGCGCCAACCCGCTGACATTCTCCGTCGGCACCGGCCCTGACGGCGAAGACCAGATCATCACCAACACAGCCACCTTCGGAACCCTGGAGGCCGGCCAACGCATCAAGATCAACAACACCAATACGGAAAACGACGGCAAGATATTCACGGTCCAGAGCGTTGCCGACGACGGAACAAACGTGACGATCACCTTGGCGTCGGATGAAAGCCTGGATGATACCGTCCCGACCGTCACTACGGGTGTGGTCTCGCTGAACGCTCTGCCGTTCTCCTTCAACGCGGCGGAACGGAACTTCTATTTTGACGCGGGCGCCGCCGGCGCCGACGAGGTTGTTTTCACGGATGGCGGTGCGGGCCAGGACACGATCGCCCTCACCGGCGCGACCTTCACCGACGCGAAGGGCAACCTGTTGCCGGCCGGCACGCGGATCACCGTCAGTGGCGGCACCGGCAACGACGGCACCTACACGATCGAATCCATTTCCACCGACGGCACGACCGCGACCCTGGTCGCCACCGACAACCTTGCCGGCGGCACCGCGACCGAAACAGCGGCCGTTCTGGCCGGAACCGGGTCCATTACCTACACCGACAACGATCCCGCCGCGGACAGCATCACCCTGGGCGGCGGTTATTTCCGTGACCCCGACGGCAACAACCTGCCGGCCGGCACCCGAATTACCTTCGCCGGCACCACCGGTGGCCTGAACGATAATACGTACACGATCGCCTCGGTCTCCGCAGACGGCCTGACGGCAACGCTGATTCCGACAGATGCGGTCGATGACACCACCCCGACGCAAACCGCCGGCACGATCAGCGTTGGCGGCACGGTCGGCACCATCTCGGCGACCAGCTATTACAAGGGCGACACCTCGACCCAGACCCACCGCGTCAGCGAGTCGCGGTCGTTCGAATTCGACATCACGGGGATCGACCCGGCGTTTGAAAAAGCGATCCGCGGCATGTTCCTCATTCTGCAGGGTGAAACCGGCACCGAGGGCGGCCTCGACCGAAACCAGAACCGGATCAGCGAAGGGCTGTATCTACTCGACGATGCCCTCGACCGGACGAACAATCAGCCCCCTCCGTTCGGAGCAGAGTTGGACAGCAACATCGAGGAAATGGAAATCATCCTCGGTTATCGGGCCGTGTTGCTGAGCGATGTAAAGAAATCGAACGAGACGATTATCTCTTCGTTCCAAACCAGCGTCTCGTCGATAGAGGATATCGACCCGCTTGAAGCGATCACCAAGCTACTGGATACGCAGCGCACCCTGGAGGCCTCCTATCAGACCTTCGCCCGCGTCCGTCAGCTCAGCCTGTCGAACTTCCTGTAATCTTCCCGCATTGACGGCCGTCACATTCGTATATTTTTCTGTAGGTTAGGGTGTTATGCCATCCGACCAGTTGCGCTCGGCGTTAATCTTATGACAACTTAATTTGTCGATGATCGGATGCTAAATTTATCGATGAGCGCATGCTAAGATGCGCTGCTGTTAATTTGGGAATGCATTCAACAAATGCCTCCATACGAGAATCAGGTCAAAAAATACGAACGTCGCCCGACCGTCGGGAATCCGGCGCAGACGGAAGCCTGGGCCCTTATTGAAGCGGCCAAGCGAATGGCCGTCTCGATTGCCTATGACGCCGGTGACGCCAAAGCCACCAAGGATGCGCGCAAGGCGTCACTGCGCCTGAATTGGCGGTTATGGACGATTTTCCAGTCTGAATTGACGACCGAGCGGTCCGATGTGCCCGACGAAATTCGGATCAACATGCTGACGCTCTGCAAGTTTGTCGACAAGCATACGGTCGGTGCCTTGGTGAATCCGACACCAGAGGCCATCACCGTTTTGATCGATATTAATCGCAATATCGCCGCCGGTTTGGCGCAAATTCCAGAAGAAGCCGACCAGGCCGAGGGGCAACCTGCGACCCCATCCAAAGGCTCGGCCGATGCGGCGCCTGCGCCCGACGGGCCGCCGGAGCGTCTGAACATCGATACGGAAATTTGATGCCGCGGGCGGCCCGGTCACATCCGCAGCCGTCAGCTTGACATACTCACGTCCGGACATCCACTTCTCGGCCTCACCGATAAGCACCCCCCCATCATGATGAACAAAGACGAAAATACTAAGGATTTCTACGACGGCGTCAGGGACGCGTGCCGCCTGATTTTGAACCGCCAGACCCAGGAAGGCCTAGACGCAATCGATGAATTGCAGCGTCAGCGCCCAGAGGCGGCGGAAGTCTCTTACCTCATGGGGCTTGCCGCCATAACGATGGACGAATACGGCAAGGCTCTGGTCATGATTGAAGAGGCCCATGACCAGGATCCCGAATGCTACGAGTATTCCGAGGTCCTGGCCAATCTACATGTGCGCGTCGGCAACCTGAACGAAGGTGTGTATTTCGCCAAACTATCGACGACCCTGGAGCCGCACCCTTACGTATTCGACCTAATTCCCGCCGATATGACGAATTTCTTCGTTTCCCTGGAGCAGGCTGCAGTCCCGCGCCATTACATCTACGGCTACGTCAAACTGTGCAAAAGCGAATTCGAAATCGCGATCCGTGAGTTCAATCGCCACCTCGCGCTTGACCCTCTGTCGATGGAAGCCCACCGGGATATCAGCGCCGCCTATCTTGCGATTGGCCAGTACGAACATGCGATCTTCCACATCCAAAAAGCGCTTGAGCTTGCTCCAGACGATTCCTCATGCCATTTCCGCGCCGGCCAGGTGAGCAAACGAATTGGCGCCCACGATCCCGCCCTCTATCATTTTCGTAAAGTCCTCGCGGACGAGGAGGACTCCCTGGAAAGGGCTGCGGCGAGCTACGCCCTAGCACAAGGCCTGCCTAATTTGGATAAGGCCGCTTTGGCGGAAATGAAGGCCGGTCTCGACCGGATAGTGTCGGATGTCGCCGCGCTTCCCGAAGAAGCCCAGCCGATCTCGACGCGAAAAGACCGTATCCATGTCTGCTATGTGGTTAACAATTCCTGGCATTACGATGTCGCCTCGCACCTTGAACCTATTCTGCAAACCCATGACCGCAATAAATTCGAGGTTTATCTGTATCAACAGAACCAAGGCAGGAGTGCGTTCATCCAGCAGTTGAACAACGCGGCCGACCTTGAACGAAAGCTTTGGGAAGTCGATAACGAAATGGCGTCGATTCTTGTCGGCGGTGACGAGATCGATATTCTGGTCAACATGTGCAGCCCTGAACTGGACAGCCGAGCGACCTTGTTCGCCATGGCGCCGACGGCGATTCAGGTCGGCTTTCACGGTGCTAATTTCGGATTGGGCGCGCCCGGCATCACGCATGTAATTACCGACCCTTCTAGCGAAGAAGCGATGCGAGCCCAGCTTGGTGAAGGACAGTCCTTGATCACTCTGCTGCCGGGCATGTGGACCATGAAGCCGTCCTACATGCTGCCCGACCCAACGGAATCGCCGGCGGAAAAAAACGGATTTGTCACTTTCGGCGCCCATTGCGTGCCCGAAGAGCTGACGGAATCCACTGTAAAACTGTTCGCCGACGTGCTGAGACGGACCCCGAACAGCCGCCTGTTGCTGGGGGCCGCCGGCAACTGCGACACCTATCCTGGCCGCCGCTTCAAGGATCTTCTGAACGATGCGGAATTGGCCTCCCGTGTCTCCGTGTGGCCCGACGAGGGCGTCGGTGAAAAGTGGATGCCCAACCCGAATTACTGGCGGGATATCGATATTTTCCTGGCCCCAGGTCCGCTGACGGCACCCTTGCGGGCAGCCGACGCATTGTGGATGGGGATCCCGGTAATCTCGCTTACCGGAACGCTACCCGCGGAATGCATGGCAACCAGCATCCTCGCGGCGGCGGCAAAAATGCAATGGTCACACAATGATCCGGATAACTGGGTCAGTAAGGCCACAGAGCTTGCCGCGGATTCTCTCGCGCTGGCCAGCCTGCGTGCGTCCTTGCGCGATGATCTCCGTACTAGCGCATTATTCAATCCGCTTGCCCAGGTGCGCGCGTTGGAAACTCTCTTCACGGAACTGGTCGACGCACGCTGACCGCCCTGCCCTACGTGCAGGCACCGCGATAATTGGCACGACACGCGAACGGCGCACTTAAAATGCGTCCCGTTCCCTCAGCAATCGCCGAGGGGGCCTTATAATCAAGAAATGATGTTAACTGCGGAACCCGGCGGTGGCATCATGGGTTTGAGGCTGTTTGCGAGCGCATCGCTCAGGCCGGAACTGATTTCAAACGAAATGGAAATCGCCCGCAACAGGTTGCCAAGGTCTGCCTCGGCGGAAGCGATCTCATCCTCCCGTCTGGCCTTTTCCTCGGACGTCAGTTCGATCAGTTCGGCTTCCACATTGGCAAATTTCGATTGAATTTGCTGTTCGACGCCCAGCGTCGTGCTTGCTGTTTGCTGGGATACCGTGATCGCGACGCTGACTTCCGTCTGCAACGCGGTCAAGGAATCGGAAACAGCAGCATTGTCCGTCAACGGGCCCTCTGTCACCTCCAGAGCTCTGATTGAGGCGACGTCTTCTTTCAGCCGTTTGATGACCTGAGCGTCGTTGATGTCCGGGTGCGAGAATACGTAAAGGCGCTCGATCTTATCGGCGACGATATCACGCTGCGCCTGGAATGCGGCGACTTCGTCCGCATCCACGTTCGCATCCGTATTGAAGGTCTGGAACAGGGTAGAGACCTCGTCGAAAATGGTTTCCAAGGCCCCCGCATTGTTCAAATTGCCCTGGCGAAAATCCTGCAAAGCCGGCAAGGAATCCAGCAGGGCCTGCTGGCGCTCGGACAAATCAGTGATCCGCCGCTCGAGCGTCGACGACGTCGTGGTGATATCACCAATCTTTTCGTTGTGACGACCGATCAGCGCGTTTTGCAGCAGGTTGAACTGCAATTCAAAGCCCGACCGTTGATTGCGCAACGCCGTGTTGGCGAGAGTATATGCAAACGGTGGCAATTCCATTTTGCGTCTACTTTCAATGCAGGGAGATCATCTCCCGAAGCCAAATCCAGAATCCTCACTAGGCAAAAATTGCCGAGTAAAATCCATGACTTAGAATATACCACAAACATGAAAATTACGCGACATCGATTCGACATCGCGCTTCTGCGGGAGAAATCTAGGTCGCGCCCATTCAGGGTTCAGAGTAGGATTGAGGGCATGACTCCGAACCAACTTGTTGACCGCATCCGGCGTGGCGACGTCGACGACGCGATCACGGATTTTCTGGCTGCGACTCCCGAAGCAACGCTGGAAATGCTCGCCGTGAACGCCATGAACTGGCAAATGCCCGACGTCGCCGAAGCGATTTTACGCCGGTTATTGCGTGACGATCCGGAAAACCTGGGAGGACAGCTGACTCTCGCCAAGGTGCTTTACGGTGCAAGACGGTTTGCCGACGCGCTGCCACATTTCGAGTTCACCGCCCGGCACATGCCGGATGATGCCTGGTTCCAATCGGGGCGCCTCTGGGGTTACAGCGTCCTGGGCCAGCTGGATGCACTGCGCGACGCAATCCTTGAAATAAAGCAGCAAATTCCGGCCGATCGGCACGTCAACTGGCAGCATGCACGACAGGTCGAGAACATGCCCGACATCACCGTCCGTACATTGGCGGCGCGGATCGCCGAATTACGGACCCGGTCGGTCGAGGAGCGGCGCGCCCACGCGGAAACAACCAAGGCCGTCACCTGGACACCGCGCCCAAGAAAGGCCCCACTCACTGATGGGATCGAACTCTTCGGGTGGTCCTCCGGCCTTTCCGAAGCGCGCGCCTGGTTCGTTGTCGACGATGTACACGACATTCCCGCGACCGGCAGAGTACAGGACGGCGCGACCCTGTGGTCGGCACCGTTCATACCATCCGCCGGAAAGCACCATCGACTGCGCCTTTACCTTGAGATCGATGGACAGCGCTTTGATGGTGGCGAAGTGACGTACAACAGTCCCCAACGGCAGCCTCCCGCTGCCACGACGGGATCGGCGTCAGAGAACGGCTCGACAAGCTTAATCATGACCGGCTGCGTCGCCGCCACGGGCGACGCGGCGCAGTATCGGTTCGAATACGGCCGGTCCCCAGACGGGCTCGTGGGGAAAACGCCGTGGCGGCCCGTTCCTGGAAAACGCAACGCCCGCTTCGTCGCATCACCGGAATGGGCGACGTCGCGCAGCTGGTACTATGGCGGCGCAATGACCTGGATAGACGGCCCTGCGCCGAATTTAACGGTCCATTGGCCCTTCGCTCAGGATCCAAATCACATATCAGGCATTGGCTTCATGGAGCTGCTGTTTGCGTGCTGGCACAACAGCTGCCAACACGACGGCAATCAAAGAGCACGGGAGTGGGAGTGTTCCGATCTTCGAGACGCCGTGGTTTCCGTCCGTTTGAATGCCCGCGATCTTGATCCGAAAAACTACCTGCACTGCCTCGGCATCGGCAATGTATCAACCTATTGGATGTTGAGTGGGCAAGCCGTCGATCTATCCAGCTTGGGCGACGAAGCGACCGAATTGACCTTCACGCTCCCCTCCGACCCGGCGCAATGGACCATTGCCGGCACCAACCAGATCGAACAACCGGACCACGAACGCTACAGGTACGGCCCGCTGGATCATGCCTTGGCGCGCAACCAGGGAAATTTGGTGCTGATCGCACCGTTCGGGACGCCCAGCGAAACCACGACAGGCGCGATCTCTATCGGCGAGTTCACCGTTTCCTATCGGGACAACAATATCCTTCATCCCGACAACGGCGCGGTGCTGATCGACGGCCCGTCACTCTCCGCCTGCGATCCCGCAAACCTGACGAACGGCATTTACGGCGACCCGGATGCGGGATGGTTCCTGTGCGGACATCCTGACACGCCCCCACGGTTTGTCTGGGAACTCGCGGCCCCTCAGGCGATCACCACCTTGGTCATCCACCAAGACCCGGTGCTTCCGACAACGAAATGCCGGGTATCTCTCAGCGACGGCACAAACACCCCCGATACCTGGCAATTCGATCTGCCGGTACCTAAAGCGCCCTACGATCAGCCTGCTCTGAAGATCGCTGCCTTCGAGGGCTCGGGAACCTATACCCGGGTTGAACTCGAACTCCTGGAAGGGACATACCCAGAAGGCCGAGGTTTGCAATCCTTCGAAATCTTCGCAAAGAACTTCGCGCCGCCACCAAGTGACCTTCCGGCCACCGTTTCCGGGGACATTCAAGGAATGCAGCCAGGCTCAAGCGTGCATTACCGGGTCGTCACCCGCACGGATACGGAAACAGCGGCAGGCGAGGTCCAGCGGTTTGATTTACCCGCGGAAAACAGTCCTCCGCTCCTCCACCATGTCACCCTCTTTGAGGCATCCGGGACCAAGGCAATCTTCCAGGTTCGCGCCAATGCCATGGGCGACATAGCTGAATTGTGTTGGTGTTTGGACGACGGTGACTGGCACAGCCTTCCCCTGGGGTGGGAACAAACGCCGGTCCACCGCTATATCGTGCTGCCGAATGTGCCGGAAGGCACGCATCGGTTAACCGTTCGCGCCCGAAGCGCCGCCGGCGACAGCCCGGAAATCATCCACGACTGGCATATGCCTGGCCACAACCAGGATTCGCCATAATTTACGTGATCTTAAGGCCGATCGTGTTGATTTCTTAGGTTCGAATTCGCATTGTAATGCGCAGTTGAGTCAGGATCCCGGAACTATGGAAATCGATATCGCGACCGCCCCCGACACCAGCGCCAAAAAAGAGGAATCATCGTTGTTTGAGCGAAGCTGGCTGGTGCCCTCGACGGACGAGGAGCGTGCCAAACTGCGCGAACACAACCTCAGTATCTTCAAGAAAAAGTACCCGATTGTTCATGACCGTTTGGTCGGGTTCCAAGCGCGCTCGCAATTGATTTTCGATGACGACGGCCATCCGGACATGGTGTTCGCCGACACCAAGTTCTACAACGGCGACATTGATAACTTCACTGACCGCCAGTTCACACAGTACTGGCGCAATCCCAACCGACTATCCATTGCGCCACCGTCACCGCAGGCCGTTGACAGCCAGGTCGCTCGCTTCCTGTATTCCATGCTGACGCGGATGAAGGACGAAGAAGGGGTTCAGTTCTCGGTCGGCCGAACCAATCCGAATGCGTTCTATGCGATCGTCATGGGCATTGGCCTCGGACGTCACATCCCAAAACTCATGGAAGCCTCCAAGTGCCGCAACCTCTTCCTGCTGGAGCCCAATTTCGAAGGGTTTTACCACTCCCTCGAACTGATCGATTGGGCCGTCCTGATCATGGAAATGCAGGAGCGCAACGGAGATATCTTCTTCTATATCGGCGGCACGCCGCAGGACTGGATGGATGGCCTGCGTTACCAAACCCGGGCCACCAATCCTAATTCACTGGATGGGACTTACGTCTACACCCATTACAACAACCCGTTGTTCGTCGAATTCTCGGCAAAATTTAACAAGGAATCCCAACTTCTCCTGACCGGGCTTGGGTTCTTCTATGACGAACAGATCATGTTGCGGAACACCTACGACAACATGGTCGGGCACAGTTCGCGGATTTACAAACGCGCGGACAAAGACACCGTTCAGAAAGCGCCGGCGGTCATCGTCGGCTGCGGCCCGTCCCTTGACAAGAACATCGAAGACATCAAACGCATCGCTGACCGGGCCGTGATCTTTTCTTGTGGCTCGGCCCTTGGCCCTTTGATGGATGCGGGGATCAAGCCTGATTTTCAGCTTGAGCTTGAGAATATCGCCGTCATGCGCGTGATGGAATATGCCGCGGAAAAACACGATCTTTCAGGTATCTGCCTAGTCTGCAGTTCGACCGTTGAACGGCAGATCAAGGATTTCTTCGACGAGGTCGTGTACTACTTTCGCCCGGCTCTATGCCCATATCCTATTTTCTCCGGCGACCCGTCCACCTGTCTGGCCCATCCCGATCCCACGGTTGTCAATGTGGGGCTTAGTTTTGCCAATGAAATGGGCTTCAAGGAGTACTACTTCTTCGGCACCGATCTCGGACAGAAAGATAGCTCCCAACACCACGCAAAATCGTCTTTCCATTATTCCGACAAGGCAAAAGACGAGGTTCTGCAGGTTTTCAGCATCGAAGTGCCGGCCAACTTCGGCGGCAAGGCAAAGACCAGCCCAGGCCTGTTCTGGGCCCTGGACACGGTGCAACGTTGCATTCTGTATTCCGGTCCGACCAGCCGCTACTACAACTGCAGCAATGGCGTGCGCATCAACCGTGCGACGCCGAAATTGTCGCGCACGTTGGATCTTCCGGAACTTGAGGTTTCACGCGCAGATACGGTCCGCACAATCATCGAAAGCTCCCCCGAAATGACGGAAGAGGAATTCGAAAAGCGTTGGCAGCCGGAACGAATGATCGACGGCATCAATGCCGTGCTTGATGAGGTCATCGATATTCACGCGACCAATGATATCGTGGAAGGCAGCGATCACATGATCGCCGTCGCACCGTTGTTTTATCAACAACATGCCAGCCCGTTCGACAACTACGCGGGCTTGGTGCTGCGCGGTTCGGTAAACCAGGCGATGATCGCCATGGATTATTATCTTTCGCGCATCACCGACGAATCAAAATACGAAATCGCCGCCCAGATCGTACGGGAAGAGTTTGACAATCTTGCCGAGCGGATGCGCCAAGTGGTCATCAAGCATATCCGTTCCCGGCGTCACGGAATTGATTTGCGCGAAGAATATCTGAGCGGTGTAGACGACGATGACGGGCTGACCGACGAACAGCGCGAATTGCTGACGATCCCCCAAGATTGAGGCATCTTGCTCCCCGCGCCGTCAATTGCCGGCGAATTCCCTAAGGGCTGTCGCAACCTCGCCGGCCACGCCGTCCCAATCACCCGCCGTTGGCTGGCGAAACAGGCGCATGGTCGGGTACCAGGGTGTATCTGAGCGATCCAGCATCCAGCGCCAATCCGGCACCCGGGTCACCATCGTCCATATGGGCCGCGCCATCGCCCCGGCCAGATGCACCAGCGATGTATCCACACCGATCACCAGATCCAGTGCCGAAACGGTGGCGGCGACTTCCTTGAACGGACGCGCCTTGCGGAACAAAGGCCGGATATGGTGACCGAACGGCACCGCATCCATCTGCGCCGCCGCCGGCCCAATCTGAAGCGAATGGAAGACCACCCCTTCGACATCGAATAGCGGCGCCAATGTGAAAAGGTCAACGGAGCGTTGGCGGTCGCGCTTGTGTCCCGGGTTGCCTGCCCAAACAAGCCCGACATGACGGACACGACCGCCGGTCCCCAGGCGGTTCCGCCAATACGCCACGCGTTCCGGCGCGGGCCGAATATAGGCCCCATCCCAAGGAACCGTGTCGATCTCCGTCCCGAAAACGCGGGGCAAACTCATCACCGCAATTTGAACATCATGGGGCGGCAGGGGATTCCCCCGCGCAACGACCTCATCGATCCCCGCGATACCGGAAAACAGATCCGTGAGCGAGGCCGGCGCCTCGACAATCACGCGGCCAACACGCGCCCGAGCCAACGCCGCATAGCGAATGAACTGAATGTTGTCACCTAACCCCTGCTCCGCTTGGATCAGCAGCGCACCCTGTGGCAGATTTTCACCGGACCACCCCGGCTGGCGCGAGCGCCGGGGGGCCAGCCCCACATTGTCGGCGCGGCTCCGCAGGTCGAACCCTCGCCACCCTTCCGCCAAGCGCCCCGTGACCAGATGCAAAAGCCCCAGGTTGTAGCCGGCTGTCGGATTGTCCGGGGCGATCGAAAGAATTCTGTCGAAATACTGCTCGGCGGCGGTGAAGTCTCCCTTGGCCGCGAGCAAACCGCCCATGTTCAAAAGGGCCCCTGGGTTGTCGGGCAACCTATCGCAAACGAACCGAAAATCGGCCTCAGCCTCGGTGAGGCGGTCAAGGTTTTGATAGACAACGCCACGGGCATTTCGGGCTTCCAACATCTCGGGAACCTGCTCAAGCGCCAGATTCAACGCCTGAAGCGCCGCGTTGTTGTCACCCAGCTGGATGCTCACCCTGCCGATTCCGCACAACGCCCCGGGATGGTTAGGAACCGCCGCCAAAATAGCCTGCAGGTTCGGAATGGCGTCCATCGGCCGTTCCTCGCCAAGGCTTTGCTCTACCCGCGCCAGGGCGGACTGGATTTCCGGCTCAGTCATCTGTGACGCCATGGTCTACACGCGCACTCCATTGACAGGCCGCGGTGATCGCCGCCCCTCATGTTCACCAATTCTACAAGAAAAACCGCCGCCACCGATAACGGTGGCGACGGCTTTTCTGACCAATTGCCGGAAAAGAAGCCGCCGAGGCAGCCCCTTTCCTAAGGCGATTAGTTGAACAGCGCCAGGATACCCTGTTCGGACTGACCGGCGAAGGCCAAGGCCGAAATACCCAGCTGCTGCCGGGTCTGCAGAGCCAACAGGTTGGCGCCTTCCCCGTTCAGGTCGGCCAGCGTGAGCTTGCCGGCACCTTCATCGAGGGTGTTCGTGTACTGCTCGGTGAAGTCCAGACGGGTCTGAAGCAGGGCCACGTTGGAACCCAGCTTCTGCGACTGCGACCGAAGGGTCGTCAATGCCGAGTCCAGGCCAGCGATGACCGTATCGGCGTCAGAACCCTGGCCTTCGGCAACAAAGTCGATGCCGCTCTGCAGGACACCGGCCGTGTTAGCCGCAAAACGCTGGGTATCGGCGGCTGTGTCGGCCAAGAACGCCGTGGCGCCCAGACCATTGACGACCCCGATGAACGAGCCCGTAACCGATGCCAAAGCACCCGTGTTGAACTGCGAGTTGCCCGCCGCGGCCGTTGCGGCAGAGATCACGCCCGCGTTGAACGACGCCAACTGCAGGGTCAGGGTCTGACCCTGGGTAACGGTCGTGGAATCGCCGGTACCGACGGCGACAGTGATGGAGTACTGCGTGTTCAAGGAGAACACGATTTCGGCACCGGTCGCCGTGACGGTTTGACCCGTACCGTTGTAGGTCACGACGAACTGACCACCGAAGCCGGATACGGCCGTAACGCGGGTGAACCCGCCCGTGCCGACCTGTGCGGTCGCCGTGTTGGCAAGGTTGAAACCGGACTCAACCGTCGCCGTGAAGGTGACATGGCTGTCGGCGCGGATGACCAGGCCGTCAATGCCCAGACCCGTTTCCTGAAGCTGTGCGGCGTTGATCGACAGCAGGCTCGTCGTGTTGTTGGAGAAGTTAACCGTCAACGTTTCGGAGGTGTTGTCGATCAGGTTGACACCCTGATATTCGGCGTCGTTGGCCAAATCGCCGATCTGCGAACGCACGTTCGAGAACTGCGTGACCAGATCGGTGAACTGAGTACCGGTCGCCGACTTCAGGGAGTTCGCAATACCCTTAAGCTGGCGAACCAGGCTGTCGATGGCTTCAACACCGTCGAGAGCCGCCGTAACCGTCGAAATCCCCTGGTCAATACCGTCCTTACGCTCGGTGAAGTCGAACGAGCGGTCAGTCAGGGATTTCGCGGAGAAGAACGCCACCGGATCGTCGATCGCGCTAGCGACGCGCAGGCCAGAAGACAAACGGCCGTTCGTACGGTCGATCAGGTCGGTGGTGGATTGGAGGGAAAGCAGTGAATTTCGGACTGCAGCCGAAAGGGTAACGTCAGACATTTTAATACTCCATTCTAGAGCGTTTTACAGGATCTACTATCCATAACCGCAGGCTACGCGCTTCTGGCGAAATGCCATACGGTCAGTCACGAACCTACTTTTCCCCTATATTCCTGTCAACCGAGAAATCCACCAGGCCACCGAATTCTCTGCTTTTCCTGACACAAGTAATTGTAATAAATAAAAAAAACCCGCCGCACCAAACTGTCGGATGCGGCGGATTAATTTATTTCAATCCCGCCCGGCGTCGCCGGGTGGGACTTAAATTGCCTTAGTTGAAGAGGGACAAAATCCCCTGTTCGGACTGGCCGGCGAAGGCCAAAGCCGAAATACCCAACTGCTGCCGGGTCTGAAGCGCCAACAGGTTGGCCCCTTCTTCGTTGAGATCGGCCAGGGTGAGCTTGTCCGCCCCTTCCTCCAGCGTATTGGTATATTGTTCCGTGAAGTCCAGGCGGGTCTGAAGCAGGGCCACGTTGGACCCCAGTTTCTGGGCCTGGGACCGGAGAATGCCGAGCGCGGCGTCCAAACCGACGACGATATTGTCGATGTCATCGACAACGCCCTCGCCGATGAAATCGACGCCGCTCTGGAAGGCGCCCGCCGTGTTGGCCGCCAGACGTGAGGTATCCGCGCCAGTATCCGCCAGGAACGCCGTGGCGCCCAGACCGTTGATGATCCCGATGAACGCGCCGGTAACCGACGCCAAGGCACCCGTGTTGAACTGCGAGTTGCCCGCCGCGGCCGTCGCGGCGGAGATCACCGCCGCGTTGAACGACGCCAACTGCAGGGTCAAGGTCTGCCCCTGGGTAACGCTTGTGGCGTCACCAGTACCAACAGCAACAGTGATGGAGTATTGCGTGTTCAAGGAGAACACGATTTCGGCGCCGGTCGCCGTGATGGTTTGACCCGTGCCGTTGTAGGTCACGACGAACTGACCGCCGAAGCCGGATACGGCCGTAACGCGGGTGTACCCGCCCGTGCCGACCTGCGCGGTCGCTGTGTTGTTCAGGGTGAAACCCGACGTCACGGTCCCCGTGAAACTGATCTTGCTGTCGGCGCGAATCTCCATCGCATCGACCAACAAACCCGATTGCCGCAGGTTAACCGCGTCGATCGTCAGCAAGCTGGTCGTGTTGTTCGCAAAGTTGATCGTCAGGGATTCAGAGGTGTTGTCGATCAGGTTGATGCCCTGGAACTGAGCATCGTTGGCCAGGTCACCGATTTGTCCTCGGATGTTATTGAACTGAGCCACCAGATCGGTGAATTGGCTGCTGGTCGCCGATTTCAGCGACGTTGCAATACCTTTCAGCTGGCGGACCAGGCTGTCGATGCTCTCGACACCGTCCAAGGCCGCCGTCACCGTTGAAATCCCCTGGTCGATACCGCCCTTACGTTCCGTGAAATCAAAAGCGCGGTCGCGCAGCGCCTTGGACGAGAAGAACGCAACCGGATCATCGACAGGCCCGGCAACCCGGAGTCCCGTCGCCAATCGGTTGTTTGTGCGGTCAATCAGATCGGTTGTGCGCTGCAGGGCAAGCAGCGAGCTGCGTACTGCAGCAGAAAGTGCCACGTCAGACATTTCATTGCCTCGTTTTCTCACGGGGCGGGCCATACTCGCCAACACCGCGATGGCATTCACGTTGCGCTTTCTGCCAACGAATCGCACGATAATCTAACCCGGAGGGGTTAACAAATTCTTTCCAAATTGTTCCTTTTCTTCGCGGCATTCGAATTTTATTTCGCAATATAATCCGTGGCTTCTACGATCGAATCCATGGTGACGAGGTTGTTGGCCTTGCCTGTAGTTTTGATTTAGCGCATACCTAAAAAATTGGTTGGGGGCACAATATAGCGGGGTGAGAAAAGCAATATGCCGCTAAAACTTGATATCAAGGCGGGTGAGAAGCTCGTCATCAATGGCGCCGTTCTGGAAAATGTCGGCGGTAATGCGAAGATGTTGATTCACAACGAATCAGCGATCATCCGGGAAAAAGAGATACTTTCTCAGGGTGAATCCAATACGCCGGCAGCGCGTGTATACTTCGCACTTCAATGTGCGTACATGTTCCCGCGGCACGAAGGGGAGTATCTGGAGACGTTTCGCGGGTTCCTCAACGACTATGTCACCGCGGCGCCAAGCGCCAAACCGCTCGCCGATGAAATTGCCAAATTCGTGGACGAAGCCAAGCTCTATCGGGCACTCAAGGCCACTCAGAAGCTGATTCGCCACGAGGCGGACACCTTTTCGGCCCTCGCCGACGAGCTTGAGTCCGTCGATATCGCGGCACGCATGGAATCCGCGAACGAAGAAGGGGCGTAGCCTCTTTGACCGAATCCAGCCCCTGGGCAATCACGGCACCGTTCATTGTGGCGAGTCGTCAAGTAGATACGGGGCGGGGGACCAAGTAACGCACAATTCCGAGGGTGGGCTTCGGTTGCGGCCACGACCTGTCTGCAGGATACGTGATTTCGGTGATCATGCCGGATTGCGGCTCATGCCCAGCGTTCTCCCCGCCTCCAACCATCAAGTCCCATTCAGGCGCGCCCTGCCGCGTGAAATCTAAATGGATCATTAAGCGTTTCCCCCATAATTTGAACACATCCTGAAAGAAGACTGGGATGTCGGTCCGGCGGGGCTCGCCGGAGACGGAAAGATGGGAGCGCAGGCGTGTTCAAAGACCTGACACGAACCTTTATCATCGCCGAAGTCGGCAACAATCACGAAGGCGACATGGGCGTCGCCCGTGAACTGGTCGATCGCGCCGCCGAAACAGGCGTCGACGCCGTCAAATTCCAGACCTTCATCGCGGAAAAATTCTCTTCGCAGGCCGACGCCGCCCGGTTCGCCCGCCTGCAGAAATTCCAGCTTAGCTTCGATGAGTTCGCCGAACTGGCCGAACGGGCGCGGGCCAAGGGCCTGATGTTCCTTTCCACGCCGCTCGACCTGGACAGCGCACGGTTCCTGGCGACCATCGTCGATGCGCTGAAAATCGCGTCCGGAGACAACACGTTCTGGCCGCTTATCGAAGGCTGCGCCGAAAGCGGCAAGCCGATGATCATCTCCACCGGCATATCCGGTCAGGCGGAAATTCAGGAAGCGGCCGACAAGGTGTCCGCGGTCTGGTCCGCCAAGGGGCATGAGGGCGACCTGGCGCTGCTCCACTGCGTCGTCAGCTATCCGGCGCCGCCCGAACAAGCCAACCTGCGCGCCATTCGTTCCCTGACGTCGGCCTTCCCCGGCCAGACCATCGGCTATTCCGACCACACCATGGGCCTGGATGCGGCCGTCGCCGCCGTCGCCATGGGGGCCCGTATCGTTGAAAAACACTTCACCCTGGCCAATGACTATTCCGACTTCCGTGATCATCAATTGTCCGCTGATCCGGAAGACATGGCCCGGCTTGTCCAACGCATCCGTCTTGTCGAGGACATGGCCGGCGACGGCGCCCTCGGCTGTTTAGCCTGCGAAGAAGATCTCGTGACGCCCGTACGGCGGTCCATCGCAGCCGCCCGCGACCTGCCCGCGGGCCATGTCGTCGGCGCCGACGATATCGTCTGGCTGCGTCCCGGCGGCGGCTTAGCACCCGGCCGAGAAACGGATGTCCTTGCCCGCAAGCTGACCCAAGCGGTCGCCGGCGGTGAGATGATCCGCCCCGAACATTTTGAAAACGGCTGACAGGCCCCATGCGGATCGCCCTTCTCACCACCGATTGCCCGCCCGCCCTGCGTTGCGCCGGCAATCTGGCGGGCACCTACGATCTGTGCGGCATCCTGGTACGGACGGAGCCGCCAACGCTGCCGTTTGCGACCGCCCATCATCTGGACGATGACCAGGCCGCTTTCGAGGCCGACGCTTGGTTCGACGGCAACTCCCCTGCCCTCGCCGACATCGCTCCGGTCCATACAGTCCCCGACATGATCGGCAACGAAGCGGCGGCCGAGCTTAAAAATCTCAAGCCCGATGTCGTGATTTCCCTGAACGCCGGCCCGACCGGTGGCGCGATCATCGACATGATGGAAAACCGTGCCCTCGTTCTTCACCCCGGAAACCCACAGGACTACCGGGGTGAGGACACGCATCTGTGGGCCGTTTATCACGGCGACGAAAGCCGCCTTGAATGCATCGTTCAGTATGCAGCCCTTGAGCCAAACAGCGGCTCGGTCCTAGCCAGCACGCCACTCGTCATACCGCCCGGCATGCCCCTTTCCGGTCTCCGCCGCGCGGTCACCGACGGCTACATCATAGGCATGAGAAAGGTTCTCACGTTCTTCGACGGCGGGGGCATGCTGTCGGTCACCCGCCTGCAGCAGCTCGGCAAGCTCTACACGCCGATGCCTGCGGTATTGAAGGATTATTGCCTCTCGCAGTTCGCCCATCGGGCAGGCAGCTAAGCCAAGGACAGCTCGGAACATGTGCGGAATTGCAGGAACCCTCGGCCCGACCGTGCCGGACACCGACCGCATCGCCAGCGCCCTTGCGACCATGGCGCGGCGCGGCCCCGATGCTTCGGGCCATCGCGTTCTGGACCTGGGCGCGCAGAAGGCGGCGCTGTTGCATACGCGGCTTTCGATCATCGACCTGGACGCGCGCGCCGATCAGCCGTTCGAGCGGGACGGGCTGGTCATTTCCTACAATGGCGAGATCTACAACTACCTTGAGGTAAAGGCCGATCTGGAAGCCCTGGGCCATCGGTTCAAAACGGCCTCCGACACGGAAGTCCTGGTCGCGGCTTGGCGGCAGTGGGGGCCGGATGCCCTGGACCGCCTGGAGGGCATGTGGGCCTTCGCCATCGTCGACACCCAGGCCGGCACGCTGACACTGTGCCGCGACCGGTTCGGAGAAAAGCCGCTTTACCTTTGGCCGCGGGGCGGAGTCCTGCATTTCGCGTCCGAGATCAAGACCCTGGCGGCCCTCGCCGGGGATGCCCCGCCGGTCAACCACACCCAGGTCCTGCGCTACCTGACCCTTGGCTACAAATCGCTCTATAAATCCGGGGACACCTTCTTCGACGGGGTGTTTGAATTGCCGCCGTCGACCTATCTTACGCTCTCCTCCCCCGCTCTGTCGCGACCGGAATTCTACTGGCAACTCAAGCACATCCCCCGTCCCATGTCGGCGGCGGACGCTCTGGAGGAAGCCCGCGAACGGTTGTTCCGCTCGGTCGAACTGCGGCTGCGGGCCGACGTACCGGTGGCGTTCTGTCTATCGGGCGGCGTCGATTCCGCGACGCTCGCGGCCATCGCCGCGAAAAAGCTGGGGGCGGACATCCATTGTTTTTCGATCATCGACGCCGATGAACGCTATGACGAAAGCGACAACATCACCGCCATGGTCGAAGCACTCGGCTGTGGGCACCATGTGACGCGCACGTCGACCGAGGGATTCTTCGAGCGCATGGAAGACATTGTCGCCTATCACGATGCGCCTGTGGCGACCATCAGCTACTACGTCCATTCGTTCCTGTCGGAAGCGATCCACGACGCGGGGTACAAGGTCGCCGTCTCGGGCTCAGGCGCGGACGAACTTTATACCGGCTACTACGACCACTACTCCATGTGGCTGGCACAGATGTGGCGGCGCTCGCAAATCGATTCCACGGTCGATTTCGAAACCCTGCTGACCGATTGGAAGGGCGGCTTCGGGGCCCATGTGCAGAACCCGCTGCTGCAGGATCCCATGACCTTCGTCCGCGACCCGGGTCAGCGCGGGCATATCACGCTCGACCAGGATTTCTTTGAAAGCCTTCTGGCCAAGCCCTTTCATGAGAACTTCGAGGAAACGGAATTCACCCGGGAATTGTTACGCAACCGCATGATGAACGAGTTGTTCGCGGAATCGATCCCCGTCATCCTTCACGAAGACGACTGCAACTCCATGCGCTGGTCGGTGGAGAACCGATCTCCCTTCCTGGATCGCAACTTGGCCGAATTCCTATACAGCGTGCCGTCCGAATACCTGATCGGCGACGGCTTCGCCAAGCTGTTGCTGCGCCAATCCGGCCAGGGACTGGTGCCGGATCAAGTGCGGCTGGACAAGCGCAAGCGCGGGTTCAATGCCTCGATCAATTCGCTCGTCGACCGCAACGACCCGGATACCCGCGATCGCCTGCTTGCCCCCGGGCCGATCTTCGACCTGATCGACAGGGACAAGTTCGAAGGGTTCCTGAACCAGGATATGACGTCCAACAGCTTTTCAAAATTCTTGTTCAGCTTTATTTCCGCGCGTATTTTCCTTGATCAACAACTCCTTGAAAGCCAATGAGTTTCTTATCCTCATCATTGACAAGGTCCCAGCCATGACCAAGGTCACCGGTGTCATCCAGGCCCGACTGACCTCGATCCGCCTGGCACAAAAAGCGCTGTTGCCGTTGGCTGGCCGGCCCGTGATGCACCATTTATTCGACCGGGCGAAGCGTATTCGCGGCGTCGATGATCTGGTTCTCGCGATCCCCACGGGCGAAGCCAATGATCCGCTAGAGAACGCCGTCGCGGACTATCCCGACATCCGGGTCGTGCGCGGCCCGGACGATGATCTGGTGACACGGTTTCTGATGGCAGCCGACCTTACCGGCGCCGACGTGATTGTCCGGATGTGGGGCGATTGCCCGGTGACCGACCCTGATCTGGCGGCTGGATTGCTGCAGACTGTCTTGAACACGGACGTCGCCTGGGCTCATTATCCGAACGATTCCGGTTATCCCGAAGGCGTGGAAACCCACGTTCTGCGGGTCGACGCCCTGCGTGCGCTGTCGGACGAGTCCGACGACATGTATGAACGCGAAAACATGCTGCCTTTCTTCACCCGGCGGCCAGAGCGTTTCCCCATGTTGGAAATTCGCCGCACCCCGAACCGCAATCATTTGAAGTGCCTGTTGGACACTCAGCATGACTATCGGCGGATTTCGGAAATCTTCGACATTCTCTACCCCGATACACCGGAATTCGGTGTCGCCGAACTGGAAGCCCTTGCCGAGCACCGGCCCGAACTGTTCGATCCGACGCATCGCATCGCCATCGGGAGCGACTGATGACCTTGAATGTCGCCGTGATCGGATTGGGTGTGGGCGAGCAGCACGCGCGGGCCTTTGCCGCCGCGCCCAATGCGCAGGTCACTTGGCTGTATGATCTGGATCCTGCCAAGTCGGACCGGATCGCCCGCGATCTGGGGCAGGGCCGCGTGGCGGAAAGTTATGAACAGATCCTGACTGACCCGAACGTCGATGCCGTCTCCATCGCCACTTTCGACCATCTGCATTTCGACGAGGTCTGCCGGGCGTTCGACGCCGGCAAGCATGTCTTCGTGGAAAAGCCGTTGTGCCGGACAGCGGCAGAAGTGGACGAAATCACCGCCCGCTGGAACAAGGCCGGCAGACCGCATCTGCGCTCAAACCTGGTGCTCCGGGGTGCCCCCGTCTACGGTTGGCTGAAGAACGCCATCGCCGCCGGTGAGCTTGGAGAAATCTACGCCCTTGACGGCGACTATCTTTATGGCCGCCTGGAAAAGATCACAGAAGGTTGGCGCAAGGACGTACCCGATTATTCCGTGATGGAAGGCGGCGGCGTGCATATCATCGACCTGATGCTATGGCTGATGGGCGAGACACCGGCGACCGTCTCCACCCTTGGGTCGAAGATCGCGACCCGGGGAACGGGTTTTCAATACGACGACTTCATGGCCGCCACCTTCACCTTCGCGTCCGGCGCCGTCGGGCGCGTCACCGCCAATTTCGGCTGCGTCCACCCACATCATCACGTGATCCGTTTGTTCGGGACGAAGGCGACCTTTATCTACGACGACCAAGGCCCCCGTCTGTTTCGCAGCCGCACAGACGGCGCGCGGGCGGAGAAGCTGGGCCTCGCCCCCCTGCCCGACGGCAAGGGTGTGTTGATCCCGGATTTCATCCAGGCCATCCAAACGGGCACCGATCCGGCCCCGGCGGCGGAACGGGAGTTCGATCTGATCCGCGTCATCGCCGCCGCCGACACGGCACACCGCGGCGGATCGCCCCAACCCATCAGACGCTAACCCCCATTAGGACAGCAATCATGACCAAACTGGACATTCCCTTCGGCAGACCCTGGATCGAAGACCTTGAACGCGACGCGGTAATGGAAGTGCTATCGGGGCACATCCTGACCCATGGCCCCAATTGCCACGCTTTCGAGGATGGCTTCGCCAAGATGATGGGCGGCGGTCATGCAGTTTCGACATCAAGCTGTATGGCGTCCCTGCACCTGTCGTGGATGGACTTGGGCGTCGGGCCGGGGGACGAGGTCCTGCTGCCCGCCATGACCCATGTCGCGACGGCGCACGCGGTGGCGCTGACCGGCGCCACGCCCGTGTTCGTGGACAGCGAACTGACGTCCGGCAACATGGACCTGGACGACATGGCCGCCAAGGTCACGTCCAAGACCAAGGCCATCGGCATCGTCCACTACGTGGGCATCCCCATCGACATGGTGAAGGTCATGGCGCTGGCGGATAAACACGAGCTCAAGATCGTCGAAGACTGCGCGCTGGCGGTTGAGGCGCGCATCGACGGCACCCATGTCGGCCTATTCGGGCACACGGGCTGCTATTCCTTCTATCCGGTCAAGCACATCACCTGCGGCGAAGGCGGCATGCTGGTCTCCAAGGACCCGGAAACGGTGAAGCGCATCGGCGAATTCCGCGCCTTCAATTACGACCGCTCTGCCCCAGGCCCCAAGGTGCCGGGACTCTACGACGTCAAAGGTCTGGGCATGAACTACCGCATGTCGGAAATGCAGGCCGCCCTCGGCCGGGTGCAGCTGACCCGCCTGCCCGACATCATGCGCATACGTGAAGCCAATTTCCGCGCCCTGCAGAAAGGCTTGAACGCCATCGAAGGCGTGCATGTCCTGGACAGCGGCGAAGACCGCCTGAAATCCAGCTTCTATTGCGTCACCATGGTTCTGAGTGGCGACCTCGCGGCCAAGCGCAACGACATCGCCCTGGCCTTGAACGAACGCGGGGTCGGCACGTCGATCTACTACCCGCACCCCATCGGGCGCCTGCGCTACTACCGGGACAAATTCGGTTACGACGCGAACGGCTTCCCGGGGGCGACGGCCATCGCCGACAACGCCATCGCCCTTCCCTGCGGCCCGCACTTAAGCGTTAAGGACATGGAAGATATCGCCGGCTGTATGGCTGAAGTCGTGACGGCGATATAATCGCCGCGGGTCCGGAAAGGATCGACAGTTAACCTAAATAGGATCGTGTCTGATGCAGTCTTTTCCGGCGCAGTAGCCTCCACGATTCAAGGATTCCTGGGCAGTGACTTCCTGATTCGATCTATGACCGGCGGCCGCCCCTTCGCCCCCTACCACGTCGAGGCCAAGGCCGGAGACGCTCTCGTGTTCACGCCGACGCGGGTACTTCACCGTGGCGTGCAGCCCGCCAACGGCGCGCGCGATGCGCTGATCGCCGTCATCCTGCCAAGTCCCCTGCCTTGGAATGAATTATTGAGCCGCAATGTCCAAAATATGTTCCACGAAGCGCACTCCCTCAACATCGCTTCGGACCCGTTCGCCGGATACGACCCACGTTGGCAGGTTGATCGCATGCCCCATTGGGTGAGGGAATTCAAACTGGCACCGCCCGATTGGGGCGCCGGCGCGACCCTTTAATCCACCCTATGCAACCGGTCTTGTGACATCATTTCGGTAAATAGCCGTCCATCGGCACGTCCGGCATGAAGCGCCGAAACAGTTCTTTGTTGCTGTCGGCGAATTTCTCAAGGATTTCTTGCCCTTGTTCCACGGTCAACAGGTTGAGCGTTGCCCCCCGTTCCTTGGGCACGTGGGCAATCAGGATATCCAACACGCCTTTTGCAATTTCCGCCCCGAAAACCCGGTTTATCTCTACCTGTGCCGGCAATAACCGCCCATCCAGGCTGGGGTTAAACATCGCGAGGACATCTCCATTGATGTTCTCTTCGACGCCCATGGTTGCGGACAGCGCGTGAATGAAATCGTCATACGGCAGCCCTGGCCCGCCATAGAGTTTTCGTTCCAACGGAAAGACCTTGACGTTTTCCTCTCCAAACACCTGGGCATAGGCATCGGCGACGGGAAGCCAGTCAAACCGGTCTAAGGGAAAGTCCGCATAATAATCGTTGAAACTCTTGGTCCCACCCTTTTGCACATGCAGCCCGTAGTAGGACTCCACGTAGCTGACTTGATTGCGCACCATCATCAAAACCAATGGCTTGAACCCTTCGAACAGTTTGCCGCAGAACTGCGCGCGGTCGGCAAATATGCTCGGGTCGCCCGGCAGATCGCTGATATGGGTCAGCCCTTCATCGGTAACGAAATACCCACGCGTCTCTTCGTCCGCGCCCGGTGTCAGAAGCGGTTCGAGATGATAGTCCCGGAGACGCTTTCCGAAGACATCGTTCCAACGCGGCGTCGCCAAGGCACGCCGAAACTCCTTGTACAGACGAATAAGCGGTTTCACCCCGCTGCGGCGCAGCGCTTCGTAGGGAATGCGCCCAGGAAAGACAAACTCGGTTTCAATCGCCGTTGATGCACAACGCGGCAATCCAATATGCAGGTATAGAGATTTCACTGCGATGATGCCTTGTCTCCAAGTTCACATTCGTATGGTCAATCGCCTCGACCATCGGGAACCATTGTCATTAGTGCCAGTGCCTGCGTCCCCCGGCAAGGGGCAGCCGTTCCGACATTCGCTATCGATGGCGATTAGCCCTCCCCGGCCATGGCCCGAAGATCCCGCGTCATCGACTGCACGACATCGCCCCAGACCCCGCGTTCACGGCAGGCGTAAACCCGATGGCTGCGATACCACGGCCCCGGCTCTGGCTGATCCAGGGCAAGATCTGGAAAAAGACACCATCGCCAATCCGGCACCTTGTATGTCGGCACCCAGACCGGGCGGTCCATGGCCGCCGCCAGATTGGCAAGGGCACTGTCGACGGAGATTATCAGGTCGAATTCGTCGATCAGTGCCGCGGACGCTTCCAATGGATCACGCGTCATCATGTCACTGCTCAGGTCGACAATACCCCCAGACGCAGCCAGATCAGCGGCGTCGGCGCTGCCGTGATACAACTGAACCGAATAGAACCGAACACCTGCATCCGCCAAGGCCGAGTCGGTCAGAAGCGGGGACAGCGCGTCAAATGGGATTGAGCGTTCAAAGTCGCGCACATGATCCGGGTTTCCCTGCCAAGTCATGCCGACCTTCAGGCCCGGTCCGTCCCCCAGCCGGCCACGCCAAAACCGGCGTTCGTTTTCGGATGCCTGAAGATATCCAGGGGCAGGCATATTGGCAGCGTCCGCACGAAACAGACGCGGCAGGCAGAACATGTTGATTTTCAGGTCGCAGGCAGGCAGCGGGTCATCCAGTTCGTTGATCTCGACATCCGGTAGATGCCTGCGCCAGAACCCGGCGGTGCCCGGGTTGACCTGCAGGGCGATAGCCTTCACCCGCTCCCGGACCCAAGGCAGGAAGCGGGCCAGAAGAATTGTATCCCCCAAGCCCATGTCGCTGAAAATCAGCAAGCGCGCATTCGGCGCATCGTCTCCGGTCCACATCGGCTGAGGCAATTTGGCAAACGGTCGATGCGTGTAATACGGCAGCCCAAGGCGTTGCTCGAACAGCGCCCAAGCCCCAGGGAAATCACCCTTAAGCAGGTGGAACCCGCCAGCCGTATTGGCGATCAAGGGATGCAGGGGCTTGCGGCGGACCATCTGCGCATACAGCCTGTCGGCATCGAACAACTGTCCGTCGTGCTGCGCCGTGAGCGCACGCATGATCGCCTGCTGCATCATCGCGGGCAGGTCGGGAAAGTCGGTAATTTGCATAACAATTCCTCGGAACGACATCTCGCCGCGCCATTATTTCCTCGCCTGAGAATCAAGCCGGGGGGAAATTTGTCAACAATTTCCGGGCTTAGACCAACGTCCTCCACGAATCGCTGGAAAGCCTTGCGTGACGGGGGTCACAGACTTTAGTTCGCCCCCGATGCAGCATTAATCTGGCTTTAAGAATTGGCACATATCGTGCTATCTTTAGAGCCTGAAAGTGAACGCTCGAACTAGTGTCAGGTGAATCCTGAAGTATCGAGCTTCGCTTATCCGCCAAGAAACGGCGGTAACGGCTCAGAAAGAGGAGACTATTATGTCTGCAGTCCTGACTCCAAAAGCGATTAAAACTGCCTTAGCCGGTGAGCGGGTCGCGCTTGTCGGTGGTGCGGGCTTCATCGGCCACAATCTTGCCCTCAGCCTGCGCGAATACGGTGCCAAGGTTCTGCTTATCGACAACCTGATGCAGAACAACCTGCTGGCCAACGTCTCGGATATGGAAATCGATCCCTTCCGCCGAGAACTGAATTTCAATTTCCTTCGCCAACGTTTTGAAATGCTGCGCGACGCCGGTGTCGAGATTGCGAACGCGGATGCGCGTTCCATGATCGACCTGGAAAACTCCTTGCGCACCTTTTCTCCGACCAAAATCGTGCACTTGGCCGCCATCTCCAGCGCCGTCGAGGCGAAGAAAGTGCCAGGGCATTGCTTTGACCTGCAACTCATCACCCTGCGCAACGTTCTTGAATACACGCAGTTGCGTCCCGATGAAGTGAACCAGGTCGTGTTCATGTCCTCGTCGACTGTCTACGGCGACTTCAAGACCCAGACTGTTGACGAAAACGTCCGCCCGCAGCCCTATGGCATCTATGCCAACACCAAGTTCATGGGTGAACGCCTGGTCCGCACCTACAACGAACAGTACGGCCTGAACGTGGCGATCATCCGTCCGTCGGCGCTATACGGCGAACGCTGTATTTCCCGCCGTGTCAGCCAGGCTTTCATCGAAAACGCGCTGATGGGCAAGCCCCTGATGCTCGAAGGTGGCGGCGATGGACGGCTGGACTTCACCTATATCCTCGACCTCGTGGATGGCATCATCCGCTCCATGGCCGTGGAAATCGTGCCCGGGGCCTCCCATACCTTCAACATCACCTACGGTAATGCCCGGACCATCCTGGAACTCGCCAACATCGTGAAGGACGTCGTTCCGACGGCCGAACTTCGCGAAGTTCCGCGCGACAAGATCAAGCCCATCCGCGGCACCCTGTCGACGGCCCGCGCCAAGGAACACCTGAACTTCGAAGCCAAATGGACGCTCGAAACCGGCTATCGCCGCTATTGCGAATGGTATGTCGAGCAATGGGAACGGGTCCAGGCTAAGATGGGGAACAATCTGTCCTAAGGGCAGGAACCGAAACCCTTCGGGCATTCTGCCCGCCTTGACCGACCGGAATCATGATCGGGATTGTAGATTACGGCCTCGGCAACCTGACATCGGTTGCCGGGGCCGTCTCCAAACTGGGATTTGAACCTCATATCACCTCGGACGCGGATACCCTCGCGGCATCCGACAAACTGATCCTGCCCGGTGTCGGGGCCTTTCCCGACGGCATGGCGAATTTGGCGAACCGTGGCCTGATCGATATCCTGAACGACCTTGTCATCAAGCAGCGCAAGCCGATTCTGGGTATCTGCCTCGGCTTTCAACTTCTGGGGCTCAGCAGCGAAGAATTCGGCCACACACCTGGCCTGGGCTGGATCAATGCCCCCGTGACCCGCCTGAAGCCCGCCGACACCGCATTGCGGGTCCCTCACGTGGGTTGGAACGACCTGACCCAGACCAAACCCGACTGCATCCTGTTCGACGGCATTGCCGATCAATCGCTGTTCTACTTCGTCCATACCTTCCACATGGAAACACCGCCCGACGGTTCCCAGGTCGGCACCTGTAATTACGACGGCGCGTTCACTGCGGCGGTCCAGAAAGGCAATGTGTTCGGCACCCAGTTCCACCCGGAAAAAAGTCAGCAGGCGGGCCTGACGCTGCTGGGCAACTTCCTGGAGAAGGCGTGATGCTGCGTAACCGCCTGATCACGGTCCTGACCTTTAACGACGGAACCCTGTTCCGCACCAAGCTGTTCGAGCCGGATTACCGCTACACCCATAATTTCGTGGATTCCTGGTCCGTGGACGAAATCGTCATTCTGGACATCACCCGCGACCCCAATGCGGACAAGCGCGCGTTCTATGACGTGGTCACTCAGTTCGCCAAGGAATGCTTCGTGCCGCTGGCCGTCGGCGGCGGCATTCGCACCCTGGATGATGCGCGGCAGATGATGGCTGTGGGTGGCGATAAGGTCGTGGTCAATTCCGGCGCCGTCGAGCGCCCCAAGCTGATCACCGAAATTGCAGAAGCCTATGGCAGCCAATGCGCCGTCTTGTCTATTGACGCACGCAAGTCCGAAACCTTGGACAGCGGCTACGAGGTATTTTCCCACTTCGCCAGCCAGCCCACGGGCAAAGCGCCCGGAGATTGGGCGCTGGAGGGCGAAAAGCTGGGGGCGGGTGAGATCATGATCACATCCGTGGAACGGGACGGTTCACTTCAGGGCTACGACCTTGCCCTCTGCCGGCAGGTCACCGAGGCGGTTACCGTGCCCGTTCTCGGCATGGCTGGGGCCGGCAATTGGAAGCATTTCTTCGAAGGCGTCGAACAAGGCGGGCTCAGTGCCGTCTGCACGCAGAACATCTATCACTTCACGGAAACCTCGATCGCCAGCGCCAAGAAGTTCATGGAAAAGAAAGGTATTCCGGTCAGGCTATAAGCGCCGGGCCGCGACCGGCTCCGGGACATTCGGGAAGGCCCGGGAACACGGGGTAACTATGGTCAAATATTGCAAAACCTGCCTGATGCCGGATACCCGGCCGCGCGTCGTTTTCGACGCGGACGGCGTGTGCAACGCCTGCCATACGGCAGCCGATAAAACAGCAATCGATTGGGACGCGCGACGCGCGGAATTTCTCGACTACGTCGAACGCTTTCGCCCTGCGGACGGCCCATATGATTGCATCGTGCCGTGGTCTGGCGGCAAGGATTCCAGCGCCATCGCCTGGAAGCTGAAGTTCGAGTTCGGATTGAATCCGTTGCTGGTCACTTTTTCCCCGTTGATGCCCAGCGAAATCGCCAACCACAACCGCGAGGAAATGCTGAAGGCCGGGTTTGATCATCTGATGGTCCGAACCAACCAGAAGGTTTCCCGTCACCTGTCCCGGCGTTTCTTTATCGAACGGGGCGACCCCAAGATCCATTGGAACGCGGGCGTCAATTCCGTGCCGGTCCAGGTGGCCGTGAACTACAACGTGCCCCTGATTTTCTATGCTGAACACGGCGAAAGCGAATATGGCGGGCGCGTTCTGTCCGAAGAACACCGCAAGGTCCGTGATTTCGCCGAGGTCCTGGAACACCAGATCGGCGACGATCCCTACAACTGGATGGACGACGTTGTCGACGAGCAGGACCTTGCCCCCTACCTTTATCCGGATCTGGGTCAGGTCGAGGAGGTCGGCGTAAAGGCGCTATATTTTGCCTATTTCTTCCGCTGGTCGATGAAGGAAAATTACGACTACATCAAGGACAAGATCGATTTCCACTTGGCGGAGAACGGCCGCACGGACGGCACCTTCACTAATTTCGACAGCCTCGATGACAAGATCGACAACCTCTACTACCACATGCAGTTCATCAAGTTCGGCTTCGGACGCGCCGTACGCGATGCCTGCCGCATGATCCAGAACAACCAGATGACCCGCGAAGAAGGTTTGGAACTGGCGCGCAAGTACGACGCTGAATTTCCCGCGACCTACCACGAGGAACATCTGGAATACCTGTCCCTGACAGAGGCGGAATTTCACGACACCATTGACAAGCACCGCGATCCAAAAATCTGGGAACGGCGCGGCAATGAATGGGTCTTGAAGGCACCGGTGGAATAAGGCCCGAGCCGAGACCACGAACGGAGATTTCGAAAATGCGCGACTATCCCTGTGATTTGTGCGGCAATGAAGACCTCAGTGAGGTTGCCTGCGCGCCGACCTACATGGCCGGTCGACCGCTGCATGTGTGCACTGCCTGTGGCATGGTCCAGGTCGCGCACCGCAAGACGCCGGAACAGGTCAAGGCAGCCTGGGCCGATGAAATGTATCGCGCCGACCAGACCACGCGCCTTTCCGACACCACATACACCGCCCGCATGCCGGCCGTGCACGCGCGCCAAACCTTCGCCATGGATTTCATCGACGAAGCCGTATCGTTTCGCGGCAAAAGTGTATGCGACCTGGGTGCCGGTGAAGGCGACTTTCTAGAGATGATCCAGGGGCCTGACTACGGCGCCACTGAAGTCTTCGCCGTCGAACCGTCCGTCGCCAACTGCCGCATGCTCGATGATCGCGGGATCGCGAATTTCGTCGGCATTGCCGAGGAATATGTCGAGCAGGCAGGCGAACGTGAAGGCAGCTTCGACGTCGTCACCATCATTTGGACCCTGGAAAACTGTCATTCGGCGCGTGACGTGATGGATGCGGCCTGGCGGCTGTGCAAGCCCGGCGGCCATGTCGCCGTCGCCACGGGTTCGCGTATCCTGGTGCCGTTCAAGAAGCCGCTGCAGTACTACATCGGCCCCAACGCCGATGTGCACCCTTATCATTTCTCGGCGCGCACCTTGGCCGGCTATATGGCTCAGGCCGGGTTCCACAAGACGAACGTCAACCGCTTCATTGATTCCGACTATCTGGTCATGGTCGGCGAAAAGACCGACCGCACGGCAACGCTTTCCTGGGAGGGCGACAATGCGACGGCTGTGCTCGGCTTTTTCGAACGCTGGGATAAGGAAACCCGGGGTTTCTACATGGAAGACGGACCTAACCCATGACCGCCGCCGGGGCCGCACCGACCGCAGCCCTCGATTGCCGGGAACAGACATTTGAGTCCGGGGTCGCGGGCGTGCCCGTGGCAAAGCTCAGCCTTCCCGCCGATGCCGGACCCAACATTGCCCGGGCCCTGGCCGATCTTGAAACCTCCTGGCGCACAAACGGCACTTGGCTGGTGTCCTGTCGCATCCCTGCTGACCGTACCGACTTGGCCGAACGGCTTGAATCCGTCGGATTCCAGGCCGTCGAGACCCTGGTCACTTTTTTCCAGCCGACCCGGCCCGCGCGCAACCTGACGGTGGATACCGGCCTTGCGCGGGTGAATGAAACCGATACCTGCATCGACCTGGCCCTGTCAGCCTTCACCTACGACCGACTGCATCGGGACGCCCGCGTGCCGCATGTGGTTGCCGACGCCATCCGCGCCGCCTGGGTGCGTAACGACATGGAGGGACGCGCCGCGGCATCTCTGGTCACGCGCATCGACGGTCGGATCGCCGGGTTCAACTTGTGTCTGAAGACCGGCCGTACCGCCGTCATCGATCTGATCGCCGTCGCCGCCGATTTCCGCCGGCTGGGCCTGGCCGGGCAGATGATCGAAGCCACCTTCGCCCATTTCGGCGATACCATCGACGGCATCCGCGTCGGCACACAGGAAGACAACATCGCCTCGGTCAAACTCTATGAGCGCGCGGGATTCACCCTTGAATCCCGCCAACGAACACTGCATTGGATTCATCCCGAGATAACGCCATGACAACGGGCATCGTCATCTTCGCGCGGCTCGATTCCTCCCGCCTGCCGGGCAAGGTGCTGATGCCGCTGGCGGGGGTTCCCATGCTGGACTGGACGATCCGCCGCTGCCGGGCAACGGGCGCACCGGTGACACTGGCAACCACGGACCGCGCCTTGGACGACCCCATCGCCGATTTCGCGGCGGCGGAAAACCTGTCTGTCTTTCGGGGTGACACGAACGACGTCCTGGGCCGGGCGTTGGGTGCCGCCGGTCGTTCGGCCTGGACACCCTGGTCCGCGTTTCCGGTGACAGCCCCTTCATCGATCCGTCCGTAATCACCGCGGTCATCCAGGCTCACGAACGGGAACGCCCGGACCTAACGACCAATGTCTTCCCCCGAACCTCCCCCCCCGGGATCAGTGCCGAAGCAATGCCGTTGGCCACGCTGGAACGCCTGAATGCCGAGGTGCCGGAAGATCGCTACCGCGAACATGTGACGCTTTACGCCTATGAGACACCGGACGCCTTCCGCATCGTTAACGTTCCGGCAAGCGGCGCCGACTATAGAGAAGAAGGCCACGCGGGCCTGCATCTTGCCGTCGATACACCGGCGGATTTCGCGCGTGCGGAATGGATCGCACGGCATCTGCCGTCACGGGATGCGGGGCTCGGCGAAATCGCCCGGCTTGCAAAAGAGCATGATATGACATCCTCCGACGAAGGGATCCTGACATGAGCGAACTGGCGCTCCTTGGCGGCACACCGGTGATCGAAGGCGATCTGCCCCCCTACCCGTCCATGGGAACGGCGGAACAGGACGCCGTACGCGAGGTCGTCGCCTCAGGCTGCCTGTCCGGGTTTTTCGGATCGCCCGGGCCGGAATTTCTGGGTGGACCCAAAGTCCGCGAATTCGAAGCCGCCTGGGCCGCCCGCTTCGGCACTAGGCATGCCGTCAGCGTCAATTCCAACACCTCCGGCCTGTTCGCGGCCATGGGGGCCATCGGCCTGAGCCCGGGCGACGAGGTCATCGTCCCGCCCTGGACCATGTCGGCGACCGTGGTCTCACCGTTGATCTACGGCGGCATTCCGGTGTTCGCCGATATCGAGGACGAGACCTTCTGCATTGATCCGGAAAAGGTCGCGGCGCAGATCACCGCGAAAACCCGCGCCATCGTCGCCGTCAACCTGTTTGGCCATCCGGCGCGGCTTAAGGAATTGCGCGACCTTGCCGATGCCAAAGGCATTTACCTGATCGAGGACAACGCCCAAGCGCCGCTTGGCATGGAGAACGGCCGCCCGACAGGCACCGTCGGCCACATCGGCATCGCCAGCCTGAATTTTCACAAGCACATCCACACCGGCGAGGGCGGCGTCTGCGTTACCGATGACGACGATCTGGCCACGCGCCTGCAACTGATCCGTAATCATGCGGAAAATGCTGCCCTACACGAAGGCGTCACCGACCTCGTCAACATGGTCGGATTCAATTTCCGCATGACCGAGCTGTCTGCCGCCGTCGGCCTGATCCAGTTGGCCGACATCGACCGTCACGTGTCGATCCGCGAACGTCTGGCTCAAAAGCTTTCCGACGGCACCCGCGATCTGGCAGGTTGGACCGTGCCCGCCGTGCGCGACGGCTGCCGCCATAACTATTACGTCTGGTTGGTTCGGTACGACGAGGCCCAGGTCGGGGTCAGCCGCGAGCTGTTCTGCAAGGCGCTGAACGCCGAGGGTTTCCCCAACTTCCCGGCCTATCTGCCGCCCTTGTACCGCCTGCCCCTGTTCAAACAACGCACCGCCATCGGCCGCGAAGGCTGGCCCTTCACCCTGACCGACCGCAGTTATGCGGACGGCCAATGCCCGGTGACGGAACGCCTGCACGAACAAGAAGCGATCCTGTTCGAACCCTGTGCCTACGACGTGGACGATGCCCTGGCCGACAGGATGATCGCGGCGGTCCGCAAGGTCCATACCCATCGCGCAGATCTGAATGCTGTGGGCACCTCGCTGGAAACCGGGGCCTAAGGCCATGACCAACCGGGCCACCCCGCATCTGCGGCCACGCGTCGTCGCCAGCATCGAAGCCCGCATGTCGGCGTCGCGCCTGCCGGGCAAGGTGCTGATGGACGTGGCCGGCGCAGCCGCCCTGGAACGCCTGGTTCGACGCCTGAGCCGGGCCGAATGCATCGACGCCATCGTGCTCGCGACCACCACGAACCCGGCCGACGATGCCCTTGCCGACTGGGCGGAAGCACGGCATTTGCCCTGCTACCGCGGGTCCGAGGACGACGTGCTCGACCGGGTGGTCGAGGCGCAGCGCATGATGGGCTCGGAAATCATCGTCGAGATCTGCGGCGACACGCCGCTGCTCGATCCCCGCGTGATCGACACCGCCGTGACCCGCTTTCTCAAAGGCGACGTAGACGTTGTCTCCAACACCGCCAAGCTGACTTGGCCCCAGGGCATCGACGCCCAGGTGTTCCGTTTCGACGCCCTGGAAAAGATTGCGCAAACGCAGACCGACGCAGCCGTGCGCGAACATGTCTCGCTCTATTTCTATGAACACCCCGAGGCCTACCGCATTCATCACCTTTCGGCGCCCGCCGAGGAAACCGCGCCCGAAATTCGCCTGCAGCTCGACTACGACAAAGACCTGGACCTGATCCGCGCCGTCTATGCCCGCCTGGAACCCCGGTTCGGCGACGGCTTTGGCGTGCGCGACATTCTCGACCTTCTGACGGCCGAGCCGGAACTCGCTGCGATCAACGCCCATTGCCGGGAAAAGGCGGTCCGATGACGGCACTCCGCACCCTTGTCATCGGGTTCGGTCAGGTTGCCTCGGGCCTGTCCCGCGATGCGCGCATGGCCGCGCATTTCAAATACGCGTCCCACGCCGCCGTGCTGGCCGCTCATCCCGCATTCGATTGGCAAGGGGTGGTTGATCCGAACGCAGCCGCCCTCGATGATGCGCGGACAACCTGGCGCGTGCCCCATGCCGACACGGACCTGCCCGCCGTCGTTGACGCGGTCCGCCCGGAAATCGCCATCTTGGCAGCCCCTCCTGGAAATCGCGCCGATATGATCGAGGCCATGCCGGACCTGAAGGCCGTGCTGGTGGAAAAACCACTGACCCGTCCCGGCGACGACGGCGCCGACAGCGCCCGCTTGGCGGCGATCTGTGCCGAACGCGGCATTCCCGTCTTGGTCAATTACTGGCGGCGGGCCGACCGCCTGTTCCAGGACTTGGCGGCGCGCAGCCTTACCGCGCGTCTCGGCGGAGTTCAGGCGGTCCTGGGGCTTTACGGCAACGGCATCGCCAACAACGGCGGCCATCTGGTCGATTTCCTGCGCATGTTGTTAGGTGAGGTTACCGCCGTGCAGGCCCTTGGACCGGCCCGGCTGGCCCATGGCGCGCCCCTTGCCAGCGACCGCCATGTCGCCTTTGCCCTGACTTTCATCGACGGCCCGGTTGCCACCGTCCATCCCCTCGACTTTTCCCAGTACCGCGAGGTCGGCCTGGACATCTGGGGCAAGACGGGGCGCCTGTCCATCCTTCAGGAAGGCCTTGTCACTCAGATATTTCCTCTGGCCGAGAACCGGGGCCTGAGCGGTGAAATGGAAATCACCTCCGACGCGGGCGAAACCCTGGAAACCACCGTTTCCGATGCCTTCTACCGCATGTACGACAATCTCGCCGGGGTCGCCAACGGTCGCGCTGTCCCGTGGTCGCCGTTGGCGTCCGCCCTGATGAACGAACGTATTCTCGGGCTTGTTCTGCGCTCGGCGGCGGAGGGCGGCTCCCGCCTTTCCTTGGACTGACCCCGTGGCCAATCCCGCGATCCTGATCTATGTCGAAGACCCGGGGGCGGCCAATATGGTCCTGGGCCTCTCTGCCGCGCTTGAAGACCGGGGGGCGCGACCACACCTTGTGGCGGGCGGAGCCGCGCTGCCCTACCTCAAGGCGCGCGATGAAACCCCGGATGCCTGGTCCCCAAATCTGCCCCTGGCTGCCACGCTCGACGACGTTGCCGCCTTGGTCGTCGGCACTGCCGAAGACCCCGACACGCCCGCCTTCGCCCTGATCGCCGAGGCACGGACACGGGGAATTCCCACGGTCGGCCTGGTCGATGGACCGGCCAACGCGGACCGCCGGTTCCGGGGCCGCAGCGACAACCCCTTGACCCATCTGACGGACTGGCTGTTGGTCGCCGACGACACGGTGCGCGCGGCCTTCATGGCACTGGGCGTCGATGCCGGGCGCACCCGCGTGACCGGAAATCCGGCGTTCGACCGGGTGCGTGAAACGGGTGACGCCCTGGCCCTACAGGGCCGCGCGGCCCTGCGCCGGGAGATATTTCCCGATCTACCCGACGACGGTCCCTTGATTTTGTTCCTCACGGAACTGTCCGACGGACTCGACCCCACGCAGTTCCGACGTGGCCCGGACTATACCCTGCAAGGCCGGGGCGGCACCGACGGCCGCACCGAAATCGTGCTGGAAGAAGTTCTGGATGCCACCACCCGAGTGGCGCCTGACGCCCATGTGGCGCTCCGCCTTCATCCCAAGACACCGGCCGGCCTGTATGCCGCTTATGCGCCCGAGATCGCGACGATCAGCGCGGGTGGTAGCGCCCATGCGGCGGTCTTCGCCGCCGACCTTGTGGTCGGTCTGTCAACGGCGCTACTGGCCGAAGCCGCCGTCATGGGACGTGCCGTTTTGTCCGTTCTGCCCAGAAATAGCGAAGTTCAATGGTTGAGCGGCGGGGAAAACGGCCCAGTTCCCCATGTCTCCACGCGCACCGCTCTGTGCGATGCCTTGGCCCATGCCCTGACCGATCCGGCAGGTTTCATGGCGACACGGGCCGCCTCCCCTCCGCGGATTGCTGCCGCCGGGCGCATTGCCCGCGCCCTGGTCGCCATGTCGCGGGGCGAAATCCCGCCCCCGGACGGCAGCCTGCCTTATATGCCGCCAGTTCTGGAGACCCCGCGACTGGTGCTGCAACCGTTTCCGGACGACCTGTTGACCGATACTTATGTGGGTTGGCTGAACGATCCCGACGTCGTGCGGTTTTCCGAACAACGCCACATGACCCATACCCTGGAAAGTTGCCGTGACTTTATCGCAAGCTTCATGGGAACGCCCCATGGCCTATGGGCAATCCGCGACAAGGCGCGGGAGCTTTGCCATATCGGCAATATTTCAACGGAAGTCGATCCTCAAACCAGGACCGGCGATATCCGCATCTTGATCGGCGACCGCGCGGCCTGGGGCACCGGCCTGGGGGCCGAGGCCTGGATGGCCGTAATGGCCCATCTGTTCGACGACCTGGGCCTCGCCCAAGTCACCGCCGGCACCTTGGCCGGTAATATCGGCATGCTGAAGATCATGGAAAAAAGCGGCATGCGGGAAACCCACCGTCGTCCGGGCCCGACCCCGATCGATGGCCGCACCATGGACCTCATTTATGCCTGCCGCCGGGCACAAGATTGGCCGCCGGCGCGGTAATTTCTTTCCCCCTACCGGTCAAAAATTGCCGGGTCGACCCGGTATTACCCAGTCAGCGCCCCTCTCCCTAAAATTTTATTTGTTATATTTCAATGTGTTGACAGATTTTCGTCAACTGGCCCGATGCTTGCTCATGACTTTCGCGGAGCAGAACGCCCGATTTTTGGATCGATAGCCAACGAAGCGTAAGGAATGAGCACGATGGATCAAGTTACGGCCACAAGTTCGGGTATTGCTGGAGTAGGCGCGTCACGCCAAGCAGGGCGTTTCGCCACCCACTCGCAATTGTTCGACACGTTCCAGGCCCTGGTCATGGACATGCAGGGCAAGATCATGGATGCGTCCAAGACCCAGCAGGTCGCGTCACGCGATGTCGCCCGCATGGACCGTCCCTCCGACAATCGTCAGGACTCTTATCGTGACCGTTCCGCCTCCCGTGGCGTTGAGCGCACGGAAACGGAACAGACCTCACGCTATCAGGAGCGCAAGCGTCAGTTCGGCAATGACCACGAGGTCAGCCAGAGCGATGACGCCGGTCGTGGTTACGGCGACGACCGCCGCGCCGACCAGTCTGACGTCGGCGCCACCGACCGCAACAGCCAGGCAGACAACGACCGCGGCAATTCCGACGGCCGCCGCCAGGATGCGGTCAACCGCGACGGCAATGCCAACCGCGATGACCAGGTTCAGAGCACGGACAGCCAGTCGGGCACGCAGGATGCCAGCGCGGGCGGCGACGCGGGTAACGGCAATCAGGCCGGCACCCAGCCGCAGACCCAGAACCAGGGCGAGAACGCGACCCTGGTCCAGGCGTCCCTTGCCGGCAGTCAGGCCGATGCCGTACTGGCCACCCTTGCGACGCAGGCTCAGGGCCAGGACGCAACCAAGCAGGCGACGCAGACCACCCAGGTGGTCGGTGACGACGTCGTGGAGACGGTCAAGGCCGATCCGCAGGCCGGTCAGAACCAGCGCGCCCTGAACCACGAATTAATCCGCGCCAACCAGCAGGCGCAGCACATCCGCAACATCGCGAACCTTCAGACCAACGGACAAGCCAACGGGGACGGCGCCAAGCAGGCCGAGTCGCTTCTGCAGGCCCAGGCCGGCAAGATTGCCGAGGCCGTGGGTGGTGATGCCAAGCTGGCGGTGAACGTCAACGTTCAGGACAACGCGGCCATGGCCAATGGCCGGCCGCTGTCGGCCCTGAGCGCGGCGTCCGCCCTGGCGGGCAGCCAGCAGCAGTCGGCGCAGTCGGGTCAGCAGGCGCAGAACGCGCAGCAGACCCAGATCCAGAACCCGATCGCCCAGGCCGCCATGGTCCAGAGCCACCAGAACCCGGTGCAGGGACAGGCCGCGCAAGTTCAGGCCCAGACCGGCCAGGCGACCCAGGCCCAGACCGCGGCGCAGATCACCGCCGACGCCAAGGGCCCGGTGCAGGCATCGTCCGGCGCATCGAATGCGGGAACGCACGGCGCCAATACCTCGGGTGACGGCAACGCCACCCAGGCCAACGCCAATGCCAGCCAGACTCAGTCTTCGCATCAGGCGCAGCAGGCCCAGAAAACGGCCCATCAGCAGCAGCCTCAGCACGCCGCCAAGAACAAGGTGGTGGATCAGGTCACCGTGCAGATCAATAAGGCGATCAAGGCCGGTGCCGATAAGATCAACATCCGGCTGTACCCGCAGCATCTTGGTCGCGTCGAGGTTCGCCTCGAGGTTGCCCACGACGGCCGCACGGTCGCCATGGTGACCGCCGACAAGCCGGAAACGTTGGAAATGCTGCGTCGCGATTCAGACCAGCTTTCGAAGGCCCTGCAGGATGCGGGCCTGGACATGCAGTCCGGCGACCTGAACTACAACCTCAAGGGTCAGGACGACGGCAATAAGCAGCAGCAACTCGCCTCCGGGAAGACCGGCGGCGAAGAAGTCGAGGACGACACTCTTGCGTCCGACGTCATGGAAACGGCCGTGGCCGCCCACGAAATGGGTGTCCTCCACAACGGCCGGGTCGACGTCAGAGCATAAGGGGAGAGTCCTGGCTGAACAGGCCACGGGATAGGAAACGGATCGATGTCCATCATCAACGGAATTTCAGGCTCGGTTAGCACCGATACGCAAGCAGGGCAAAGCGCCCAGGGCTTGGAAGAGGACCTGAACCGTTTCCTGACTCTGTTGACCACTCAGTTGCAGCACCAGGATCCGCTCGACCCCATGGACGCGACACAGTTCACGTCGCAGCTTGTGCAGTTCGCCAGCGTGGAACAGCAGATTTACCAGAACGCCAACCTGGAAAAATTGCTTGCCGTGCAGGAAACCAACAAGCTTTCAAGCCTGGTCGGGTTCATTGACAACGTGGTCGAAGTCGAAGGTCAGGATATTGTCCTCGACGGAAGTTCCGGGCGCTTCACCTACGGCATGCCATTGGGTTCGGTGGAAACCCAGATCACCATCTCGAACATGGATGGCAAGCAGGTGTTCACCGCTCAAGGATCGACAGATCCGGGCATTCACGCTGTGGAGTGGGACGGTACGTCCAACGAAGGCCAGCAGCAACCTGATGGTCTTTACCGGGTGCAGGTCACGGCCTTCGATCGTCAGGGCAACCTACTCGACGTGTTCCACACCACCTTCGGCCGCGTCACGGGCGGCGGCGTCGTGGACGGCAAGACCACCTTGTTCATCGGCCCGCTGCGCGTCGATCAGGACAACGTCCTGTCGGTGCAGAAGCCGGAGCAGGCGGCGGTGCCGACCCCGGAACCAGACCCGGAGCCGGAACCTGATCCGGAACCAGACCCCGAAGCCGGGGCATGAGACGAATTTTGAGGACTGACGACAGCCGGATTTGGAACCCTTCCACCGGCATTGTAAGGAGGAAGTAACATGGGTCTTTTTGGTGCACTTAGTTCGGGCGTGTCGGGTCTTACCGCGCAGTCCAGCGCCATGGGCGCCATCGCCGACAACATCACGAACGTGAACACGATTGGTTATAAGGGCACGCAGGTCAACTTCCAGACCCTCGTCACCCGGCAGACCTCGTCGACGTTCTTTTCGGCCGGTGGTGTCCAATCCAAGCCCCGAACCGATGCCGGCATCCAGGGTCTGTTGCAGTCCTCCACATCGCAGACCGACCTGGGCATCTCGGGCCAGGGCTTCTTCGTGGTCAACGAAGCGGCCGTGCCGTCACTTTCCAACGAATTCCTGTACACGCGGGCGGGCCAGTTCTTCCAGGACAACAACGGCTTCCTGCGCAACACGTCGGGCTTCTATTTGCAGGCCTATCCCGTGGATGCGGACGGCAACATTACCCCCAACAACCCGGATATCCTGATCGCCAACACCAACGTCATCTCGACGGACTTCCTGACCACGGTCAACCTGAACCGGGTCGGCGGCACGGCGACGGCGACCACGGGCATCTCGGTCGGCGCCAACCTGCCGGCGAGTGCTACCGCCGGCCAGACCCACCGTTCGGACGTGCAGTTCTTCGACTCGCTTGGCAGCGCACGCACGATTTCATTCCAGTACACGCGTGAAGGCCGCGACAACCAATGGGGCCTGGCGGTCGATCCGCCGTCCGGCACGGACGTCCTGACGCTGGAAGATACCAACGGCAATACCTTCGACAGCCGCGGCCAGGTCGAATTCCAGTCCCTTCCGGCCAACCGCTCGTCGATCACCATCGACAGCATTGAATACCAGTTCCAGAACTTCGGCACGCTGACGGCCAGCACCGGCACCACGTTGACCTTCAACGACGGCACCGGCCCGAGCGGTGGCGACGAAATCCTGGCTTCCAGCACCTCGGCCTTCGCGGCCTTGGCCGTGGGGGACAGGATCACGATCGCCGGCACCACCGGTACCAACGCTGACGGCACGTTTACCATTACGGCGAAGAACAGCGACCAGTCGATCGAAGTCGCCGCCGGTTCTTTCGCCGCCAACGTCGCGGCCATGAACGCGACCGCGACAGTCACCGTGGTGGACCAGGCTGCGGTGAAGATCGTCGACACGTCTTCCTCCATCACCACCGCCAATTACGTTTCCCAGTTGGTTGCCAAGGTGAAGGCGTCGGATTCCGACTATGCCGATCACGGCGGATACACCAACACGCGGATTTCCGTTTCGCCGTTCAACGCCTCGACCGTGCGGTTTGACGAAGACGGGACCGGTTCGATCACGGTTGATCCGTCGGGCCTTCTGACATCTGCGGGTGCGGCTGCGACCAAGCAGCAAAGCTCGTTCACGGTGCGCCAGATCGACAACCTGTATCAGGATCACTTCCAGTTCACGTTCGACACGGTGCCGGCGGAAGATGAACTTCTGACCATCAATGGGATCACTTACGAATTCGATGGTAACGCTTCCGGCGCACTGACCGGTGACGTCGCGGTTACCGTGGTCGCCGGTTCCACGACCGCTGCAAACATCGACACTTTCCTGGACAACCTGCAGTCGGCCATCGAAGCCAACGACCCGAGTTTCGCCACCGGCGCCAGCACGGTACGGCTGCGGGCGAACGATGTGACGGGCCTCAGCCCCAACTTCAACCAGTTCGACACCCTGGTCCTCGACGTGTTGCCGACGGGGTCTTACAATATCGAGTTCGGCGCGGGTTTTGCGAACCTTCCGGACACGCCGGACGGCAGCACTCCGACCGATGCCTCCGGCAATGACCTGCAGGCTGCTACGGCCTTCGCGATCAACAAAACCGCCGCCATCACCTTCGATTCTTCGGGCCTCCCGTCGAATATCGTGGTGAAGGAAGTCGAGATGCTCGGTTTCTCCAACGGCGCCGCCAACTTCGATGACGATCCGGCGAACACGGACCAGGTCACCCTGGACTTCGGGACCATCGGCATCGCCGACGGCCTGACCCAGTTCGGTGATGAATTCACCCCGGGCTTCATCGAACAGGACGGCTCGCAGTTCGGAACCTTCGCCGGGATCACGGTGCGGGAAGACGGCTTGATCACCGCCCTGTTCGACAACGGCGAAACCCGCCCGGTGTTCAAGATCCCGATCGCCACCTTCGTTAACGTCAACGAACTGGGGTCGCGCACGGGTAACGTGTTCAACTCGACCCAGGCCTCGGGCGATCCGACCCTGCGGTCAGCCAACTCCGGCCCCGCCGGCGCCATCACCCAGTCGGCGCTCGAAGCCTCGACCGTCGATATCGGGGAAGAGTTCACCAAGATGATCGTCGTGCAGCGCGCCTTCTCCGCCGCCACCAAAATCATTACCACGGCGGACGAAATGCTCGACGAACTGGTCCGGCTCCGTTAACCGGCCGGGCCTGGTTGAAGACCGGCACAGAATATGGCCCCGGCACCGCAAGAATGGCGGTTTCCGGGGCCTTTTTCGTTCTGAGGATCGGCACCGCATTAACCCGCCGGTTCAGGAAAAATTAACGCTGCTCTTTAGCCTTTCATTAAAGGTCCGCCCTCTAAACTGGGTTTCACAAACGGACAAGCGGACACACCGCCGCCAGGGAAGACGGAACACGAGTTACCATCATGACCTTGCTCAAGCGCCACAATCAGGATGCTCGGAACGGACGTTCAGCCGGAGGCGGCAACGTCGAACCGCTGAGTCCGCTGGGACAACCCATGCGGTTGGAAGACCTGCCCCCGCCCGGCACCAAACGATGGGTCGCCCGGCGCAAGGCCGAAGTCGTCTCCGCCGTGCGCGGCGGGCTGCTGTCCCTGCAGGACGCATGTCGGCGCTATTCCCTGTCCGAGGACGAATATCGCACCTGGGAGCGCCTGATCGACGATCACGGTCTCAAGGGGCTGCACACGACCCGGACCCAGGTGTACCGCAACATCGCCCAGCGCAAGTCACAGCGCCCGGACCTCGTCGTCCGCAACTGACGTCGCCGGTCCCCAGGTGGGCAAAAATTGCCCACCGTTAACCACTTGTTCACCGCCCCCCCAATAACCTGCAAATAACGGAATTCCTGATTGCTCAGGGCGCTGCATAACGCCCGGAGCCGTTTGGGGAAACCTGCCGGTTAACACTCCTGCAACCACGGGGGACGCAAGTGGAAGCACTTACTCAAGCAATGCGCGGTCTGGGACCGGTTCGCCTCGCCATGATGGGCGGGGTGATGTTCCTGATGCTCGGGTTCTTCATCTTCCTGATGACCAAATTGGGCCAGCCCAACATGGCGCTGTTGTTCAGCGAACTGAACTCCACCGATTCAAACAGCATTGCCGCGGAAGTCGGCCGCTTGGGCTTCCCCGCGGAAGTCCGCGATCAGGGCACCTCAGTCTGGGTGCCGGCCGATAAAGCCTTGGAATTGCGGTTGAAAATGGCCGACCGCGGCCTGCCTGTGGGCGGCAAGGTCGGGTTCGAAATTTTTGACGAGACCGATACCCTCGGCACCACCGATTTCCTGCAGAATGTGAACCTGCGCCGCGCCCTGGAAGGCGAACTGGGCCGCACCATCCAGTCCATGGACATCGTGCACCGTGCCCGCGTCCACCTGGTCCTGCCGCGCCGGCAACTGTTTTCGCGCGAAGAACAGCAGCCCAGTGCCTCTGTCGTGCTGGCCATGCGCAGCAACAAACGCCTGGATCATGAACAAGTCTCCGCCGTGCAGAACCTGGTGGCTTCCGCCGTGCCGGGTCTCAAGCCGGGCCGCATCACGATTATCGACGACAAGGGCAAGCTGCTGTCACCCGGCTTCGAAGACGATCAGTCGGTCAACACAATTGCCGCCAAGAATGAGGAACGACGCCGCAGCGTCGAGGCCCGCATGGCGCGCACGATCGAAGAACTTCTTGAAAAGACTGTTGGTTTCGGAAACGTCCGGGCCGAAGTCAATGCCGATATGGACTTCGACCGGGTGTCCACCACCGAAGAAATCTATAACCCGGATGGTCAGGTCGTACGTTCGACCCAGACCGTGGAACGGGCCGCCCGCAATCAGGAATCGGAAACCGCCGCCGTGACTGTCGGCACCAACCTGCCCGACGCTGCCCCCGGCGGCGGCGAAGGCGCGCGCGCGCAGTCGGACGAAACCTCGACTGAGGAAACGGTCAATTTCGAAATCTCGAAGAAGACCGTCAACCATGTCAAGACCGACGGCGCCCTCAAGCGGGTCACCGTCGCGGTTCTGGTCAACGGCATTCAGGGCAAGGACAAGGACGGCAATCCGACCTATACCCCGCGCCCTGCTGAACAGATGGAATTGTTGTCGACCCTCGTGCGTTCGACCATCGGTTTCGATGCGGACCGCGGCGATTCCGTCGAGGTCGTGAACATGGAATTCACCTCGCCGGTCAAGTTTGAAGAGCCCCTGGAACTGTTCTTCGGCCTGGGCAAGAACGATTTGCTTCGCTTGGCGGAAATCCTGGTTCTGAGTATCCTGGGGATCCTGGTGATCCTGCTGGTCGTGCGGCCGCTGGTCAGCCGGGCATTCGAATCCATTCCGTCGGCGCAGGAGGCCGCGGGCCGCTTGCTGGCGGATACCAGTTCCCATGCCGCCGGCCTTCTGGGCGGACCGTCGGCGCCGGCGCCGGCCGAAATGGAAGAAGAGCAGTTCGAGGAACTCATCGACATCGACCGCGTCGAGGGCCGCGTCAAGGCGTCCTCGGTCAAGAAGGTCGGCGAGATCGTCGAAAAGCACCCGGAAGAGGCCCTTTCCATCATCCGGGCTTGGATGTACCAGGAAGCGTAAACGAAGGTCCCCGGCCTCTTCCCCGCACAACGCGGAAGGGAGCCTGGGGCAAGGAGAAGCAGGTCCATGGCCCGCATCAAGGACGACTACCGAGCCCTATCGGGCACCGAGAAAGCGGCGATCTTCCTGCTGTCCCTGCATCAGGACCAAGCGGCCATGCTGTTCGAGCGCATGGACGACGAGGAAATCCGCGAACTTTCCGCGTCGATGTCGTCGCTCGGCAACGTCCATTCCTCGGTCATCGAACGGCTGTTCGTCGAATTCGCCGACAAGCTGTCGTCGGCCGGCGGCCTGGTCGGTTCCATCGACGCCGCCGAACGCCTACTCAACGCGGCGCTGTCGGGTGAACGCGTCGATGCCATCATGGAAGAAATGCGCGGCCCGGCCGGCCGCACCATGTGGGACAAGATGGGCAACGTGAACGAAGCGGTGCTCGCCAACTATCTGAAGAACGAATATCCGCAGACCGTCGCCGTCATTCTGTCACGCATCCGCACCGACCATGCCGCCCGTGTGCTGGCCTTGCTGCCGGAAAACTTCGCCATGGAAGTGATCATGCGCCTGTTGCGCATGGAGGCCGTGCAGAAAGATGTGATCGATCACGTCGAACGCACGCTGCGCAACGAGTTCATGACCAACCTGGCGCGCACGGCACGGCGCGACAGCCACGAATTGATGGCCGACATCTTCAACTCGCTCGACCGCAACACGGAAAACCGCTTCATGACGGCGCTCGAAGAGCGCAACCGTGAGAGTGCGGAGCGTATCAAGCAGCTGATGTTCACCTTCGACGATCTGATCAAGGTCGACCCGGGCGGCATCCAGACCTTGCTGCGTCAGGTCGAGAAGGAACAGTTGGCGCTGGCCCTCAAGGGGGCGTCGGACGAGGTCAAGGACCTGTTCTTCTCCAACATGTCGGAACGCGCCGGCAAGATGATGAAGGAAGACATGGAAGCCATGGGCGCGGTGCGTCTGAAGGACGTGGACGAGGCCCAATCGGCCATCGTGCAGGTCGCCAAGAACCTGGCCGACAGCGGCGAAATCGTCATCGCCACCGGCGACGAAGAAGGCGAACTGGTATTCTAGGGCGCTGAAAAACAATGATAATGAAGGCAGAGATAGTGGGCGAGACCCCTTACAAGAAGTTCATGTTCGATACCGACTTCGACGAATTGGCGGAGCGGCGCGAGAAGGCTCGTGCCAAGGCTGCCGCCGAGGCCGCCATGCGCGACGCGGGCGAGCCGGAGCCGGAGCCCGAGCCTGAACCGGAGGCCCCCACCTATTCCGAGGACGACCTGGCCCGCGCCCGCGAGGAAGGCCTTGCCGAAGGCAAGCGGTTGGGCACGGAGGAAGCGTCGTCGACTGTCGACAAGCAGATCGCCGATACCCTGAATACAATTGCGCAGCAGACCCAATCCCTGTTCGAGGCCCAGACCGAAGCGAACGAAGGTCTGACCCATCACGCCATATCTGTCGCGGCGGCGCTGGTCCGCAAGCTGTTCCCCACCTTGAACCATCAGACCGCCCAGGATCAGGTGCAATCCATGCTCGAGACGGTACTCGGCCAGCTGTCCGGCGAGCCGGAAATCATCGTCCGCGTTCCGGCTGATCTTGCAGAATCCCTGCATGAACGCATCCAGGCCGTATCGGAACTGTCCGGGTTTCGCGGCAATATCAAATTACTCGGCGACCCAGGCCTGGCCGTCGGCGATTGTCGGCTGGAATGGTCGTCGGGCGGCGTGATGCGCAGCGCCAATGACCTGGCCCGCGAACTTGACGACATCGTTGCCCGCAACTTGAAGACCCCGGCGACGCCCGAGACCGACCCGGAACCGGCGACGGACACCGTGGACGCGCCGCAGGATTCGGCCTCGCCGGCCGCTGAATTGGAAAGCGCCCAACCCGTGGAAACGGTCACCGACGCCCCCCCGGAACCTGCCGACGAAATGACCGCCGACGCCGACGCGGGCAGCAGTCAGGCCGTCGAGCCGATGATCGAGGGCCCAGCGACACAACCTGAAACCGTGGAAACGACGGCTGCCCCGCAGCTGAGCCCGCCCCGCCCCTCCGATGCGGCTGCGGACGGCCCGCCGCCGGTTCCGTCGGAGGAAATCATGGCGGAGGTCGAGATTGCCGCACCCGCCGCGCCGGACAGCGAAGAAGACACGCATGCCCCCGTGCCGTCGGAAGACCTGATCACCGACGCGGCCCCGAAGGCACGCAGGACGACACATCCTCATCAAGCGAAGAAGCCGCGCCGGAGCCGAAACGGATCGGCGGGCGGATCTTGAACTCGAAGACGACCTGAAGGACTAGGAGAAAACCATGGCCGAAGACGATTTTGAACTGGGCGAATTCGTGTCCAACGGCGGTGACGGTGGTGAGGCCGCCGGCTCCGCGCCGACGGCAAGCCCCTCGGGCCTGCCGGAAGTCACCGATCTGCCCAAAAGCGCCCGTGACCTGGAAGCGGTCTACGATATCCCGGTGACGGTTTCCGCCGTTCTGGGCAAAGCGACCATGCAGGTCAGCCAGCTTTTACGCCTTGGCCGCGGCGCCGTCATCGAGCTGGACCGTAAGGTCGGCGAGGCCATCGACATCTATGTCAACAACCGCCTGGTCGCGCGCGGCGAGGTGGTGGTCGTCGAAGACCGTCTGGGCGTGACCATGACGGAAATCATCAAGACCGACCGCTAATACGGATCGGCCAGGAAAGACGACTGAAGATGGCGGAAGCAACACCCAACGCCGGCGGCCCACTGCGCAACAGGACCACCGTGGACATCGCCACGGTACTTGGTCTTGCCGTGGGTTTCGGGCTGCTTACCGCGGCAATCGTACTGGGCGGATCACCGGGGTCGTTCATCAATATCCCGTCGATCCTGATCGTCATCGGCGGCACTTTCGCCATCACCACCGCGAGCTTTTCACTGAACGAAATGCTCCGCACCCTGCGGGTCGCGCTGAAAATCTTCATCCAGGTCAACCGCAATCCGACGCGCGCTGCGTTCCAGACCCTGCAACTGGCCGAATTGGCGCGCAAGCAGGGTGTCCTGGCGCTGCAGAACGTGATGGGCGCCATTCAGGCGGAACCGGTTCTGCACAAAGGCATCGGCATGGTCGTCGACGGCACCCCCGGCGAAGAGGTCGAAGCCATCCTGCGCCGCGACATGCAGGCCATGTTCCAGCGCCATCAGAAAAGCATCAACGTGCTGCGCCGCATGGCCGAACTGGCGCCGGCCATGGGCTTGATCGGCACCCTGATCGGCCTGGTTCAGATGCTGGGCAATCTGTCGGACCCGGGCACCATCGGCCCGAGCATGGCGGTGGCGCTGCTGACGACCTTTTACGGCGCGGTGCTGGCCAACATGGTGTTCACGCCGATGGCCAACAAACTGGAACGGAATTCCGCCGACGAAGCCATGGTGAACCAGGTCTATGTCCTGTCCACCGGCTCGATCGGCCGTCAGGAAAATCCCCGACGCCTGGAAATGCTGCTGAACAGCATCCTGCCGCCGGAAAAGCGGGTTTCCTATTTCGACTAGGCCCGAAGATGGCCCCAAAGATGAATGAACGACACGACATGAATGACATGCAGATCAAAGTAGGGACAGAACGGTCATGAGGTTATTGATTATCGGTACGCTCGGCGGGCAAATCGGCGCCGCAAGCCAGATCGCGATGCAGAAGGGAGCCAAAGTCCAGCAGGCCGAAACGGTCGACCGGGCCCTTGATCAATTGCGCTCGGGACAAGGGGCGGACCTGATCATGATCGACGTGCATGCCGACATCGCGCGCCTGGTCTCCTCGCTGGAAAGCGAGCGCATCGCCCTTCCCGTCATCGCCTGCGGCGTCGGCAACGACAGCCAGGCCGCCGTCCGCGCCATCAAGGCCGGTGCCAAGGAATACATCCCCCTGCCGCCGGATGCCGAACTGATCGCCGCCGTCCTGCATGCCGTGTCGGAAGAACCCAGCACCATCGTCTACAACGATCCGGGCATGGCCGACGTCATCAAGATGGCCGACCAGATCGCCCCGTCGGAAGCCAGCGTCCTGATCACCGGCGCATCCGGCACCGGCAAGGAGATGATGGCCCGCCATCTGCATGCCAAAAGCCGCCGCAAGGACAAGACTTTCGTCGCCGTCAATTGCGCGGCGATCCCGGAAAACCTTCTGGAATCGGAACTGTTCGGGCATGAAAAAGGCGCCTTCACCGGTGCCGTGTCCCGTCGCGTCGGCAAGTTCGAGGAAGCAGACGGCGGCACCCTGTTGCTCGACGAAGTCTCTGAAATGGACCCGCGCCTCCAGGCCAAGCTGCTGCGCGCCCTGCAGGAACGCGAAATCGACCGGGTCGGCGGCGCCAAACCGGTAAAGGTCGACGTACGCATCATCGCCACATCCAACCGCAACCTGCAGGAAGAGGTCGCCAAGGGCACCTTCCGCGAGGATCTGTACTTCCGTCTCAACGTGGTCAATCTGGTGATGCCGTCGCTTTCCCGGCGGGAACAGGACATCCCCCTCTTGGCACGTCATTTCGTGAAAAAATATTCGGAAGCCAACCATATCGACGAGCGGCCGATTTCCGAAGGCGCCATGAGCAGGCTTATGGCCCACAGTTGGCCCGGAAACGTGCGCGAATTGGAAAACGCCATTCACCGTGCCGTGATTCTGGCGACCGGATCAGATATCGGGCCGGAGACCATCATGGTGTCGGGCACCCAAGGAGCACCGGCCGCCGGTATCTCCGACGCCGACATGGAAACCGCGGCCCTGGTCGGGCGCACCGTCGCCGACGTGGAGCGCGATCTGATCATCGACACCCTGCATCACTGCCTGGGCAACCGCACCCATGCAGCCAATATTCTGGGCATTTCCATCCGTACGCTGCGCAACAAGCTGCGTCAGTACAGTCAGGAAGGCTTTGCCGTGCCGCAACCGGGCGAAGCCGGCGCGGCGCCGGCCCCCTGATCCGGGACGCGAAACGGGTCGACCAAGGCATCCAATGAACGACGACAAGAAAATGCCGAAACGAATGACGACGGGAACGAACGATATGACGGCGGGAAACGGTAATGGCTGAGGCGACGCAAAGCGCCCCCGCGGCCGCCCGCACGGCCGCGCCGCGCGGCGCCCCGCAGTCGGGGCCCGAGGAAGAAGGCGATAACCCGTTTCAGGGCGTGATCGACCTTCTCAAGCGCGGTGACCTGATCTTCGCACTCGGCGTTATCGGCATCCTGGTGGTGCTGATCCTGCCCATGCCGACCTGGCTCCTGGATATGAGCCTGGCCTTTTCCATCACCTTCTCGGTGCTGATTCTGATGACGGCACTGTTCATCGAAAAGCCGCTCCATTTTAACTCGTTCCCCACGGTTCTGCTGCTGGCGACCATGATCCGTTTGGCGTTGAACCTGGCGTCGACCCGACTGATTTTGGCCGACGGTCACACGGGAACGGATGCTGCCGGTCAGGTCATCGAGGCCTTCGGCGGCTTCGTCATGCAGGACAACTTCGTCATCGGGATCATCGTTTTCGCGATCCTGGTCCTCGTCAACTTCATCGTCATCACCAAGGGTTCCGGCCGTATCGCCGAAGTCGCGGCACGCTTCACCCTGGACGCCATGCCCGGTAAGCAGATGGCAATCGACGCCGACCTGTCGTCGGGCCTGATCGACGAAGACGATGCCCGCGCCAGACGCAAGGAACTGGAGGATGAAAGCACCTTCTTCGGCGCCATGGACGGTGCGTCCAAGTTCGTGCGCGGCGATGCCATCGCCGGCCTTCTGATCACCCTGATCAACGTGTTGGGCGGCATGGTCATCGGGGTCGCGCAGAAAGATCTGTCGTTCGCCCAGGCCGCCGACATGTACACCCGCCTGACCGTCGGAGACGGTCTGGTCAGCCAAATCCCGGCACTGATTGTATCAACCGCCGCCGGTATGATGGTGACCAAAGCGGGTATCAGCGGCCCGACGGAAGCGACCCTGTTCCGCCAGCTCGGCGGCCAGCCGAAAACGCTCGGCATGTCGAGCTTCCTGCTGGTCGGCCTGGCAGCCATGCCCGGCATTCCCGCATTCCCCTTCCTGCTGCTGGCCTTTGTCACGGGCGCCATGGGCTTCATCGTGACGGCCCGCGACAAACGCAAAGCCGAAGAGGCGATTCAGGAACTTGAAGATTCCACGCCGGAACCGAGCAAAGCCGCGGAAGAGCCCATTGCGACGGCGTTGCGCATCGACTATCTGCGCCTGGAACTGGGCTATGGCCTGCTGTCGTTGATCAATTCGCCGCCCGAAAACGGCCAACGTCTGACCGACCAGATCAAGGCCCTGCGCCGGCAGTTGGCGTCGGAAATGGGTTTCGTCATGCCGTCCGTGCGCATTCAGGACAACATGCAGCTTCCCGCCAACACCTATGTCATCCGGGTCAAGGAGATCGAGACCGGGCGTGGCGACCTTCGGCCCAGCATGCTTCTGGTCATGGACCCGCGCGGTGAGGAAATCACCCTGGCCGGGGAAAAGACCATGGAGCCGACCTTCGGCCTTCCGGCCATGTGGATCGAGGAAGCCAACCGCGAAGAAGCCCTGTTCCGCGGTTATACGGTGGTCGATCCGGCAACGGTGGTAACCACCCACCTGACCGAGATCATCAAGGACAACATGGACGACCTGCTGAGCTATGCGGAAACGCAGAAGCTTTTGGATGAACTCGACAAGGAGCAACAAAAGCTTGTCGAATCCATCATCCCCGGCACGATCTCCCTGGGCGGTCTGCAACGGACGCTGCAGAACCTGCTGGCCGAACGGGTATCGATCCGCGATCTGCCGACCATCCTGGAAGGCGTCGCCGAAGCCTGCGCCGGCACCCGCAACGTGATGATGATCACCGAACATGTGCGTGCCCGTCTGGCGCGGCAGATTTCCGATTCCAACGTGAACGACCAGGGCTTCATTCCGCTGGTTACCCTGTCGCCACCTTGGGAACAGGCCTTCGCTGAATCGATCATCGGCCCGGAAGACGATAAGCAGTTGTCCATGGCGCCCTCGAAGCTCCAGGAATTCATCGGCGCGCTGCGCACCAATTTCGAACGGCAGGCGATGATGGGCGAAAGCCCTGTCCTGCTGACCAGCCCGGCCATCCGGCCTTATGTGCGTTCCATCGTGGAACGTTTCCGGCCGATGACCGTCGTGATGTCCCAGAACGAAATCCACCCCAAGGCCAAGATCAAGACCGTGGGGCAGGTGTAACGTACGGCAGAAAGCTACAGGAGAAACGATCATGCGGCTTCTCACATTCAAGGCGGCGAACCTGCGACAGGCGATGACCCTTGTGCGGCGCGAACTTGGCGACGAGGCGACCATCGTGTCTACTCAGACCAACCCGATCAGCGGCGAGGCGCGAATTGTCGCCGCCCGTCAGCAGGACGCCAGCGACCCCCGCCTGGGTCATGTCGCCATGGCGCCGGAACAGCGCTTTGACCAGGTTTTGGAAACCTTGCTGCTGCACGGTGTGCCGATGAACCTGGCCGACCGCCTGTCCCAGGCCGCCGCCGACATGGAACCGCGCACACCGATCGCGGCGCTGACCGGAACACTTGCCCTCGATTTCAATTTCGTACCCGTTGACGTAACCGCCGACAACCAACGCCTGATTCTGGTCGGCCCGCCGGGTGCTGGCAAGACGTTGGCCCTGGTGAAACTGGCCGCACGGGCGCTGATGGCGCGGCGGTCCGTGCAGCTTCTGACCACCGACCTGAAGCGTGCCGGCGCGGTCGAGCAGTTGACCGCCTTTGCCAAGGTCATGGGCCAGGAACTCTTCATCACTGAAACCGCCGAGGAACTGGCCCAATTCATGGCCCGTATTCCCAAGCGAACCGTGGTGCTGGTCGATTCTCCGGGGGTCAATCATCGCTCGCACACGGAAATGGACGGCCTGTTCGATTTCGTCAACGCCGCCCCGGCCGAGCCGGTGCTGGTTCTGAACGCCGGCATGGACGCGCTGGAAGCCGCAGACGTGGCCATGGCGTTCGGAGCCCTCGGCATCAAACGTATGCTGGTCACCCGCACGGATGCCACCGGCCGCATGGGGGCAATCCTGGCCGCCATGGAAAGCGCCGGACTAGCCTTGGCCGGAACCACCGGATCCGCCGATCCCATCGACGGTTTCTTCCCGACCGGCGCACCCGACCTGGCGGACCTGCTGTACGGTGAGGTTCTCAGCCTGAATGCGGAGCTTCCCTTGCGCGACCAGGAAGAAGACGTCGATCTGGAAGACCTGATCGACGACCATGAACGGATGATCAACGTCGCCCTTCCGGCCGAGGGCTGAGCCCTCCGGTCGCGGACGGCGGCAGCACAATTTGGGGGTCGCACCAATGTCGGAAATTTCCGCACCGCCGCCGCCCCCACCGGTGACGCCGACGGTCACTGCCCCCCTGCCGCCGCCGACCGCCATCACCCTGCCCCCGGCCCAAACCCAAATTTCCGTGCCCCAGGTGATCCTTGATGCCGCCCTGGGGGCGCGGTTCGATTTGCAGATCGCAAATGTCAGCCCACAGGGGCTTGCGACCCTCGAAGGCGCGGTCGGCAAATTGCAGTTGCAGTTGCAGGCCCTGTTGAACTTGAACCCCGGCGACAAGGTCACCCTGCAGTTGAACGGGCGCGGCCCGCAGCTTCAATTCATCATCGCCGCGATCAACGGGCAAAGCCCGGCCGCAGCACTACGCGCCGCGGCTCAATCCCTCCAGGCCGGCGCCCAGGCCACCACCGGCACGGCGGCACTCAACCTGCCGCCCTTCGCCGAAGGCAACAGCCTGATCGCGACCCTGCTGCGTCCGGCATCCGGGATTCCTGCGCACTTATTGCCCGCCATACCACCCGGCACCTCCGTGCCCGGCGGGCCCGGGGGAACGGGATCCGCTCTTATAGGCACGACGGGAACGAGCCCACTGGGCGGGCAACCCGCCCCCCCCGGCGGGCCTCTTTCCGAGACCACAACCGCCCCCCAGACCGCTGGTCCTTTCGGCCCGGGCCAGGCAGGGGCCTCCCCTTCTTCCACGCCTTCTCCGCAGGCCAACCCGCCCCAGACCTTGCCCGCCGGAACCCAGTTCACGGTTCAGATCACAACCCTGCAGCCCGCCCGCCGGGCGGGGCGGCCGCCCTGACCCAAACCCAAGGGCCGACACCGCCGCTTGCGGCCCTGGGGCAGACACTGACCGGAATCGTCAGCGGCACACAGACCGGTGGCCAAGCCATTGTCGAAACGCCGCTGGGCCCCGTCGCCCTGGCCGGCGCGACCCCGCCGCCCGAGGGGGCACGCGTGGTACTTACCGTAACCAGCGCACCGCTGCCTCCGGCGCAACCGGAACCGCTTCTCGACAACGCCCAATTGACGCTCCGCCAGGCCCTGTTCCTCGACCGTCATTGGCCAGCCATGCACGATGCGGTCGAAACCTTGGCACAGGCGGCGCCCAACACCGCACAACATCTCCTGCATGCGGTCTTGCCGCGCCCGGACGGCAACATGACGGCGAACATCATGTTCTTTCTGTCGGCCGTGCGGGGCGGCGATGTCCGCGCCTGGCTGGGCGACAATACCGTGCGGGTATTGCAGCGGGTTAACCTGGGATTGTTGGGCCGCATGCGTGAAGATATGGGACAGCTGTCGCGCTTGGCGGATGAACCGACCACCGGAGACTGGCGCATTTTCATGATCCCTTTCATGAATGGCGAACAGTTGGAACAGATCCGCCTGTTCACCCGCGCCCAAGCCGAGGATGACGACGACGCCGAGCACGGCCCCGGAACCCGTTTCGTGATCGACGTCACCCTGTCGAAGCTGGGACACATTCAATTGGACGGTCTGGTCGACACCACGCACCGGCGAATGGACATGGTGGTACGGTCGGACGCGCATTTACCCCCGGATATGCGCAACGATATCCGCCATCTTTATGAGATGTCAGGCGATATCACCGGGTTCCGGGGCGGCGTCGGATTTCAGGCGCAACCTGCCAATTTCATCTCGGTCGAACCCCCTGCCCCGGCCAAGGGCGGCGTTGGACTGGTCGTATAGGGAGAACGGAACCATGGATCTGTGGCAGCGGCGGGCTGTTCTAGCCCCGGCCCCCAATCCGGATCGCAACATCGATTTCGTGTCGAGCCTGAGCGGCCGGCTCACCGCGCTGGGCGGATCAATCGATGTCGCGCTACGCTACGTGCCTGACGCGCTGACCGTCTCGCCCGCCGCCTTCGCCGCCTACCTGCGGGCGTTGGAAGGCGGCGATTGGCCGTCCCATGAGAATCTGGCGACAACGATCCTGCAGGATGTCAGCAATGAACTGGTGCCGCGCTGGGTCCAGATCGTCACCCGCCGGGGTGCCGCGGATGGTGTGTCGGAACATAAAATTCTGGTCGAAGACCGTCAGCCGCAATGGAACAACGCGACCCTTCTGGCACATCTGCATTCGATCTGATCGAACGCCCGCGGTTTAACCCGCCGTACTGGCTGCCTTGCGACGCGCCGATTGGCGGCGATAGAGTTGCAGACCCAATTCGTCCAATTCGCCCTGTTCCCGGCGCGCTTCTTCCAGTGCCGCTTCGCGCTTACGAATTTCGTCGGCGACCTGATATTTCTTCAATTCCATGAAGGCGCGGCTGAGGATGTCCCGGGCCTCCAGGATTTCCGCCTCCTTGGCACGGATCTTCTGATCTAGAAGGCCACGCCGATAACGGAACAGGTTGTAGTAGGCGCCAAAAGTGATGCCCATTTCGCTGGACCCGGCAAGCGCCTGTTCGCGCTTCAATTCGGTCTCCAGATCGCGAACCTGCTGATCCAGTTCATTCAGCCTGCGGATATGCTGGCCAAGCTCGCGCCGCCGTTCATCGACGGTCCATTCATGCAGGCGGATCAGGTTCTTCAGACCGGCGGCCATGGGGTTTTGATGTCTCCGTCAGGTCCTGGTCACGCCGCCGGGGCCGCGCCGCCGGCAGGCGCCGCAGCCGCATGTTGCGGTTCGGGTGCAGGCATCTCAAGGGTTTCCGCCAGCAGGCGGTAGCAACTGTCGAGGTCCGTGACGTCACTGATTTCCTGGCCCAGGAATTCTTCAATGGCGTCATAATATTTGATCGATTCATCGACCTTGGGATCCGAGCCGCGGCGATAGGCACCGAGACGGATCAGTTCCGCCATGTCTTCGTAGACGGACAACAGTTGCCGCGCGCGGACGACCAAGGCGTTCTGTTCCGGCGTGTTGCAGGCCGGCATGGTTCGGGACACGCTGCGCAGGATGTTGATGGCGGGATAGCGGCCCCGCTCGGCGATCGCGCGGTCAAGCACGACATGGCCGTCCAGGATGCCGCGCACGGCATCGGCCACGGGCTCGTTATGGTCATCACCCTCGACCAGCACCGTGAACAATCCGGTCACGTCGCCCTGCCCCTGACGACCGGGTCCGGCGCGTTCCAAAAGCCGCGGCAACAGCGCGAAGACGGAAGGGGTATAGCCCTTGGAGGCCGGCGGTTCGCCCACGGCCAAGCTGATTTCCCGTTGCGCCATGGCGACACGGGTAACGCTGTCCATCAGGCACAGCACGTTGGCGCCGCAGTCACGGAAAAATTCCGCCACAGCCATGGTCATAAAGGCCGCCTGCCGGCGCACCAGGGGCGGTTCATCCGAGGTTGCAACGACAACCACGGAACGTTTCAGGCCTTCTTCGCCCAGATGATCCTCGATGAACTCGCGGGCCTCGCGGCCGCGTTCGCCGACCAAGCCGATCACGCTGACCTCGGCGTCCGTGTTGCGCGCCATCATGGACAGCAACGTCGATTTTCCGACCCCGGACCCGGCGAAAATGCCGAGCCGCTGCCCGCGACAGCAGGTCAGGAAAGTGTTCATGGCACGCACGCCGAGATCGACCTTGCCGCCGATCCGTGAGCGTTCGTGGGCGGGCGCCGGTACCGTGTGGATCGGATAAGGGGTCGAACCGGTGGGCAGCGGCCCCTTGCCGTCGATCGGTCGACCGAAGGCGTCGATGACACGGCCCAGCCAGGCCTCAATCGGATAGATGACCGGCTCCGACGCGCCGACCTCGACCTTGCAGCCCATGCCAATGCCGTCGACAGCGCCGAACGGCATGACCAGCGCCTTGCCGTCGCGGAACCCGACGACCTCGCAGGGAATTATGCTGCCGTTCTTGGTGGTGATGTCGCAATGGTCGGAAACGGAGACCGCGCCCTGAAGGCCCTCGACCTCGACCAACAGACCGACGATGTTTGCGACCCGGCCAAAGTAAACCTGCCCGGTGTGCCGGTCGACTTCATTCAGAATGTCATTGACGAACGTGTACAAGCGCTTTGACCGCGAATCCGAATACCGTTTTTATTGCCTGACCATACTATCACGGACAACGGTTGATGGAGTGTTAAGCCTCTGCTTAATAACGAAATATTCCTGGGGACAGTCCGTCAACTTGCGCCGATTCGCCCCGGAGGTTATGGTTAACAAAGGTTAATGCGTCCGATTAAGGAGGCCGTTCATGCGTGTGCTGCTCGTCGAAGACGATCCCTCGACCCAGAAAAGCGTCAAGATGATGCTTGAATCGGCCAACATGGTCGTCGATACGACCGACCTGGGCGAGGACGGGTTAGAGATCGGAAAGCTCTACGATTACGACATCATCGTGCTCGATATCATGCTGCCGGATATGGACGGGTTCGAAGTCCTGCGCCGGTTGCGCGATTCCCGGGTCAACACCCCGGTGTTGATCCTGTCGGGCCTGGGTGAATCGGAAAGCAAGGTCAAGGGGCTCGGCCACGGCGCCGACGATTACCTGACCAAACCCTTCATCAAGGAAGAACTGATGGCCCGCATTCAGGCCATCGTCCGGCGTTCCCAGGGCCATGCCCAGTCGATCATTCAAACCGGCCGCCTGATGGTCAATCTGGATACCCGGACAGTCGAAGTCGACAGCCAGCCGATCCATCTGACTGGCAAGGAATACGGCATTCTCGAGCTGCTCAGCCTGCGCAAGGGCACGACGTTGACCAAGGAGATGTTTCTCAACCATCTCTACAATGGCATGGACGAGCCCGAATTGAAGATCATCGACGTATTCATCTGCAAGCTGCGGAAGAAGCTGTCGACGGCGACCGGCGGCGAGAATTACATCGAAACGGTCTGGGGACGCGGCTACGTGCTGCGCGATCCGGAACCAACGCAAAAGGCGGTTGCCAACGGCTGACGCCCGGGCAGCATCCTTAAAGGTTCACCGAACAAGAGGCGGGACATTCCCGCCTCTTTGTTTTTGGGATTTGATCAGAAAGTCTATTTGCCGGTCAGGGCGTAGATGCCGCGTTGGCCGGACACAGGGGCGAACTTGTCCGACACGCCAAGAACCGTTTCGGCCCCGCCCAGGAACAGCATGCCGTAATCGGGCATCAGGTCCGCCACGCCGGCCAGCACCTTGCTCTTGGTCGGCTGATCGAAATAGATCAGCACGTTGCGGCAAAATACCACGTCGAAATGGCCCAGCGGCGCCAAGTTTTCCAGCAGGTTATAGTACTTGTATTGAACCATGCTCCGGATTTCGGGTTTCAGCTGCCATTGATCATCGACCTTGTCGAAATACTTGACCAGCATGGTAATGGGCAGGCCGCGCTGCACTTCGAACTGGGAATAGAGCCCGTTTTCCGCCTTCTTCAGAACCTGGCGTGAAATGTCGGTCCCGACGATCTCGACCCGCCAACCGGCAAGCTTTGCGCCCTCTTCCTTCAACAGCATGGCCAACGAATAAGGTTCCTGCCCGTTCGACGCGGCAGCGCACCAGATGCGCAGGGACTTCTTGGACGCGCACTTTTCCAACATATGTGGCAGGACATGCTCACGGAACAGATCGAAAGGCTTGATATCACGGAAGAAGAACGATTCATTCGTGGTCATCGCTTCCATGACCTCGACGATCATCGCCTCGTTGTTGGACTTGCGAATTTCCGTGATCAGTTCCTCGACGCCCTTGATGTTATGGGCGCGGGCCACGGGCATCAGGCGGCTTTCCAGCAGATAAGCCTTGTCCTCGTTCAGGACCAAGCCCGAGCGCTGCTTCAGCATCGTCGACATGAACTGGAAATCATCCGGTTTCATGCTGCCCTCGTACGTAGCTTGTTCATGACATGTGGCCCCAAGTCATTGAGGGGCAAGACCGCCTCGCACAGCGCTGCCGTGGCGACCGCCCCCGGCATGCCCCAAACAACGCTCGTCGCCTCGTCCTGGGCCAGAACCGTCCCACCGGCCTCGGCAACAACCTTGGCGCCATCGCGACCGTCATGCCCCATACCTGTGAGAATAACCGTCAACACCGCACCACCGAATTCGGCTGCAATCGAACGCAGCATGGGATCGACGGAAGGCCGGCAGAAATTCTCCGGCGGGTCCTGATTGGTGCGGATCACCATGCCCGCCCCGGACCGTTCGACCGTCATGTGAAAATTGCCCGGCGCAATGTAGATATGCCCGGCCTCCAGCGGCAGGCCATCAGCGGCCTCCGTGCAAGGCCAGCCGGTGGACTTGGCGATATGCTCAGCCAGGATGGCGGTGAAGGTCGCCGGCATGTGCTGGGTCACCATCACCGGCATATTGATGTCCGGCCGGATGTCCTTGAACAACTGGAACAGGGCTTGCGGCCCTCCGGTTGAACTGCCGACCGCCAAAATACGTGGGCGGACCGTTCCGCCGCCTGTCCGTAATTGCACTTGTTTGTCGTAAAGCGGCTTGGCCATCCGTTCCTTGGGCACAGGACTGGCCGTGGCGGCATGCGGCGTCGATGCGGCGCGTCTGCTGACCAGGCCGAGTTGGCGGATCTTTTCCAGAAGTTCCTGCTTGAAGGTGTCGCTACCGGATATTTCGCGGGTCGCCGTCGGCTTCGGCACATAGTCCGTCGCCCCGGCCTGAAGGGCGCGCAGGCTGATCTCGGCATTCTTTTCCGTCAGGGTCGACGCCATGATGATCTTGACGTCGGGCTTGATCTCCAAAAGCTTCGGGATCGCCGTCAGCCCGTCCATCACCGGCATTTCAATGTCCAGAATGATGACGTCGACGGGATGCGCCTTCAGGCGGTCGACGGCCATCTGGCCGTTGCCGACCGACGCCGCGATGCGCAAACCCGGCTCGCCCTCGATCATGCGCGCGATCAGGCCGCGGATCACGGCGGAATCGTCGACCAACATGACGCGGACTTCGTCACTCGTCATCCGTAACCCCTTATTATCGCGTCGCGATAAACCACATCCGCCGTCCGTCGGTCGGCAGACAGTTAAAGAAGGCCGACCTGCGAGAACTTCGCTTGAATGATCTCGCTGTCGAATGGCTTCATGATGTATTCATTCGCACCAGCTTCGATCGCTTCCTGGATATGCTGGATGTCGTTTTCAGTGGTGCAGAATACGACGATCGGGCCGCCGCCACCGGGCAGCGCGCGCAATTCCCGCAAAAACTCGATGCCGCTCATCACCGGCATGTTCCAGTCAAGCAACACGGCGTCGGGCAGCTTTTGTTTGCATGCATCCAGGGCCTCCTGGCCATCAGCCGCCTCGATCGTCTCGAAACTGAGTTCTTCGAGGATCTTCCGCGCGACCATCCGGATTACTTTCGAGTCGTCAACGATCAGACAAGATTTCATTAGCCCACCCGCGTCAGTTCGTCTTCGGTTGCATACGGACCACCGTTACCTCGGCCGTCATCCGTAAGTTTCCCTGCATTCCCAGATGCCGACTGCACCAACCTGGATAACAGGACTTATGCTGATATCGCAATAACGATCCTTACGCCATGCGTTTCGACCGATCGGCTAAAACCCTAGCCGGCCCGGCCGGATGCCGCCCCTGCGACAGTCTGCGCCAGACTGGACACCAGGGCCTCACGGTCGAATTTCGCCACGTAATCATTGAAACCCGCGTCGCGACCGCGTTCGAAATCAGCGCTCGTGGCGCGGGCCGACAGCGCCACCATGGGCACCTTTTCCCACGCACCGCCGCGACGAACCTCGTTCGCGAACTCGAAACCGTTCATGCCCGGCATTTCGATGTCGGAAATGATGACGTCGAAGGCTGCTCCCTTATCACGCATGGAAAGCGCCTCCTGGGCACTTTGCAGCGCCGTGACCTGCCATCCAGCGACCGACAGCAATGGCGCCAGAAGATTGCGGAAAAACGGGCTGTCATCGATCAGAAGTGCGCGACGGCGCCCCCCCGAAGCACTCTCGATTTCCGCGCTATCCGCGGAACCAAACCAATCGGAGAACGCCTGGGTCAGGAAATAGCCCGCGTCGATCACGTCCGTCGCCTTGCCGGCGATGACGGCGCTGCCGATCAATCCCGGAATATCCGTGGTCAGTTCGATCTTCAGGCGGTCGTCGACGATATCGACGATCTCGTCCACGACAAGGCCCATTGAGCGTTCGCGATCGGTAAACACCAGGATCGGCTGGCGGCCGGTTTCCTTGAACTGGTGGGTGTCGGCGAACGGGATCAGCGGCATCAGTTGTTCGCGGTACTGCACCATGACCTGCCCATGCGAGGTTTCGGTCTCGGACATGTCGATCTCTTCAAGCCGCGCAACCAGGGCCAGCGGCACCGCCTTGAGCTCCGGTCCGCCGGCGCGGAACACCAGCAAGGATGTCGTTTCTTCGTCCGTCGACACGGCCTGGATATCGGCTTCCGAGCGATGCTCGGTATCCATTTCCCCGGCGGCCTCTGCAATGCCGTTGGGGTCCAGGATCATGATCACGCTGCCGTCGCCGAGGATCGTGTTGCCCGAATAGAAAGTGATGTCGCGCAGGATGGGCGCCACCGGCTTGACCACGATTTCCTCGGTATCGAACACGCGGTCGACGATGATGCCGAAGGTGTTGGAACCGACCTGGGTGACGACGATGAACACTTCCTCGTCGTCGGCGATCGCTTCCGCCACCAGGGCGTCGGTGGTTTTCGGCGCCGCGTCCTCGTCCTTGCCGGAACCGTTGCTCTTCTCGGCTTCGGGCGGGTCCTGAAGGCGCAGCAGTTCACGCAGCGAAATCAGCGGCAACAGCCGGTCACGCAGGCGCAGCACGGCGGATTCGTTGATCATCTCGATGGCGTTTTCCGACTGCGCGGAAGCACGCACCAGTTCCAGAACGCTGATCTGCGGCACGGCGAAGCGTTCGCCACAGCATTCGACAATCAAGGCCGAGACGATGGCCAGGGTCAGCGGAATCTTGATGGTAAAAGTCGAGCCCTTGCCCGGCGTCGTCTTCAGTTCGACGGTGCCGCCGATTTTCTCGATGTTGGTGCGCACCACGTCCATACCGACGCCACGGCCAGACACGTTGGTGATCTTTTCCGCCGTCGAGAACCCGGCCTTGAAGATGAACATGCCGATCTGCTGATCGGTCATCTGCCCCAGGTCGGCTTCGGTCGTCAGGCCGTTTTCCAGCGCCTTCTGTTTGATGCGGTCGATGTTCAGGCCACGCCCGTCGTCGGCGATCTCGATGATGATGTGACCGCCTTCGTGATAGGCGTTCAGGGTGATGGTTCCGGTGTCGGACTTACCGACGGCTTGGCGCCCCCCAACGTCTTCAAGTCCGTGGTCGGCCGAATTGCGGACCATATGGGTCAACGGATCCTTGATCAGTTCCAGAACCTGGCGGTCCAATTCCGTTTCGGCCCCCAGCATGACCAGTTCGATCTTCTTGCCCGATTCAACGGCCAGGTCGCGCACGATGCGCGGCAACTTGGCCCAGGCATTGCCGATCGGCTGCATGCGCGTCTTCATGACGCCTTCCTGCAGGTCCGTGGTGATATGCGACAGGCGCTGCAACGGCACCGTGAATTCGCTGTCGTCCAGGCCGCGCACCATCTGCAGCAGCTGGTTGCGGGTCAACACCAGTTCGGAGACCAGGGTCATGAGATCTTCCAGAACGTCGACGTTGACGCGGATCGACGATGCGGCAACACCGCCCCCGGCTTTGCCCGTGTCCTTCTTTTCCGCCTCCTTCGACGGGGCGGGTGCCGGCACACCGGCTTTGGACGCCTTCTCGGCTTCACGCTCCCGTTCCATCTCGGCACGCAGTTCCGCTTCCGTCGCGGCGCGGGCGCCGGCCACCTGGGCGGCCTCGACCTCGTCCAAAAGTTCCTGGGCCACGGGGGCGCCGTGTTCGTTGACCGCCGGCGTGGCGGCCTTGGCGGCCTCTGCGGCGCGCTCGGCGGCCAGTTCGGCCTCCAGCTGCTCCTGAGACGCGGCTTTCACCCCCTGTGCCGTTGCGGCTTCGACCTCGGCCAGCAGTTCGGCCGCCACCGGAGCGCCGAATTCGTTGACCGCTGCCCCACCGCCCGCGGCAGGGGCAGCGGCGGCGGGGGCTGCCGGCGCGGCCTTGGCACCGCCACCTTCCGCATAGGCATTCAGGTCGTCGATCAATTCCTGATCGTCGCCTTCGGGTTCGGCACCCGTTTCCTCAAGCTTGCCCAACAGGTCACGGACACAGTCCAGACATTTAAGAATGAGCGTCACCGCCTCAGGCGTGACCTCCAACTCGCCGTCGCGGAATTTGCCGAGCACGTTCTCACCGGCATGGGCCACCGATTCCAATCGCGGCAGCCCTAGGAACCCGCAGGTGCCCTTGATGGTATGAACCAAACGGAAAATGTTCCCCAGGATTTCCTTGTTGTCGGGCTCTTGCTCGAACTTGACCAGCTCAACATCCAGCACGGCCAGGTTTTCAGAAGTTTCCGTAAGGAATTCAGTGAGAAGGTCGTCCATTTCTGCACTCCTGGGAGCCGGCGGCCCCGCGTTTATATTATCGCATTACACTTGGCACACCATGCCCGGAGGCTAAATGCACGCCGTCTTCGTCAGTCTTGCATCGGGAAAACGCGCAAATTCCGCCGCTAATTCAACCGCACAGCGGCGCTTCCCGGATTAAAAATTTCTAAGGCCCGGAAATTAAAGCAAAACCGCCACAGGGCGGCAAATGAATTCACGGCGATTCCACTATGACTGATGGCCTAGCCAGGATTGCGGATTGTGGTTGTGGGCATTACCAGCACCTATCCCCGCCCGCCCTTATCTTGTGGAAACAGGGCCATGAAGCGGATTTCATCGTCGCCTTCATCAGAAGTCTCGATACGCCCGCCTTCGACGCGGGCAAGCACCTGGGCGAAATAGGCATGCACGGTACGTGCGCTCACCACGTCCTCGGCCGCATCCGGGTCAAGAGCCGCCACCAGATCTGGCTTGAGCACCGCCCCGACACCCTGCGCGCTTACCGCAAGCCCCACGCCTTCGGGCAGAGCCGCCGTGTGAACCGTGACCGGTCCGCCCCGGGGCAGGCATTCTGACGCCAACAAGATCATAAGAAGCAGCACCTTGCCGACGCCCGCGGGCAGACTATCGGGGGCGTGGCTGCTGTCCGGCCATTCCAGTTCGGTCTTGCCGCCCGCCAGCATTTCGCCCGCCAGTTCCCGTGCCTCGCTGAGGCTTAACGTACCGACGGCGGAGGCCTTGCCGCCTGCGGCGCCGAAGGCGATGCGGAAGAACGCCAGACGGCGCGTGATTTCGGCGGCGCTGGAGGTCACCAGGTCCAGGGCATCGCCGTCCAAATCGCCGTCTTCAGCCAGTTCCAGACCCGCGTTGACAGCACCCGCCGGACCGACCAGATCATGGCACAGGCGGGAACACAGCAACTGGGCAAGGTGGATGTCTGAAGTCATGTCCCTGAATGTCCTCGGTCGTCGTCCGTTCAGCCTTCGCAAGGCGGCGCTTTGACTGACTATTGCCGACCCGCCCCCGGGGCACAAGGCCCAAGCCGGGCCACCCATCCGCTGGCCGGAAGCCCCTTCTCGGAACCACCGCGCCGGCATCCCGAAGATGAGAAAAAGCGCCTTTTCACGGCTTCCCGAAGCGACCCGATCATGTTATAGAAAGACTGTGGTATACCAAATGCCAACATAAAAACCGGGGTTATTGCTCAGATTTCCAGAAAATTCGGTAATGGCCTGCGCTGTTTCGCGACATAATTCACCGCCGCCGGCGAAACACCCGGCGCGGCCGCAAACGAGGCCCGCATCAAGCGGACCCGAATAAGACCAAGGAGGAAGCCCGCATGTCCACTGCTACCGCCCAGAAAGGACGCCGCCGCGATCGCGCCGCCTTCGGGAAAGGCCGCCAGGTCACCGATCAGGCCATCACCGATGTGCAACACCTTCTGGGCGATCAGCCGCGACGCCGCGAATACCTGATCGAATACCTGCACCTAATTCAAGACGCCTTCGGCCATTTGTCAGATGCCCATATGGCGGCGCTGGCCGCCGAATTGCGGCTGGCCCAGACGGAAGTCTACGAAGTCGCGACCTTCTACCACCACTTCGACGTGGTGAAGCAAGGCGAGGATGCCCCGCCTGCCCTGACCGTGCGGGTCTGTGATTCGATCACCTGCGAGATGAAGGGATCGGGCGCCCTGACGGCGCAGCTTAAATCGATCCTGGGACCCGACGTGCGCGTGATCCCGGCACCCTGCGTCGGCGCCTGCGACAAGGCGCCGGTCGCCGTGGTCAAGCAACGCCAGATTTTCCACGCCGATGCGGACAGTGTGAAGGCCGCCGTCGAGGCCGGCCAAGTCACCATGGACCCGCCCGCCTACAAGAACCTTGCGGCCTACCTATCGGACGGCGGCTACAAGGTTCTGGGAGATTGCCTGAAGGGCGAACGCGACCGGGACCAGGCCATTGAAATCATTAAGGAGTCCGGCCTGCGCGGGCTGGGCGGCGCGGGTTTTCCGACGGCCACCAAATGGGGCTTCATGAAGAACGCGCCGAAGCCCCGGCTGGTCGCCATCAACGCCGACGAGGGCGAGCCCGGCACCTTCAAGGACCGCCATTGCTTCGAGACCGACCCCCACCGCGTCATCGAGGGCGCCTTGATCGCCGCCTGGTCGGTCGAAGCTGCGGCGGTCTACATCTATCTGCGCGACGAATACCCCGCCTGTCGCGAGGTGCTGCTGACCGAGATCAAGAAGGTCGAGGACGCGGGCCTCAACGGCGATATCGAACTCCACGTGCGGCGCGGTGCTGGCGCTTATATCTGCGGCGAGGAATCCGGGATGCTGGAAAGCATCGAGGGCAAGCGCGGCCTGCCGCGCAACCGCCCGCCGTTCCCAGCCCAGGCGGGCCTATGGGGCCGCCCCACGCTGATCAACAACGTGGAAACGGTGTACTGGCTGCCCAAGATCATCGAACACGGCCCCCAGTGGTATCAGGACCAGGGCCGGCCGCACTTCTTCTCGGTCTCGGGCCGGGTCAAGGAGCCGGGGGTCAAGCTGGCCCCCGCCGGAACCACGGCGCGCCAATTGGTCGAAGATTATTGCGGCGGCATGGCTGACGGCCATACCTTCAAATCCTACCTACCGGGCGGTGCGTCGGGCGGCATTCTGCCGGAAAGCCTGGCCGATGAACCGTTGGATTTCGGTACCCTGGACAAGCACGGTTGCTTCATCGGTTCGTCCGCGGTCGTGATCTTTTCCGAACAGGACGACGTCAAGGAAATCTGCAAGAACCTGATCCGGTTCTTCGAGGATGAAAGCTGCGGCCAATGCACGCCCTGCCGTGTCGGCTGTGAGAAAATGCTGAAACTGATCGACAAGCCGCAATGGGATGCCGATCTGATTGATGAGCTGAGTCAGGCCATGCGCGATGCGTCGATTTGCGGCCTTGGCCAGGCAGCGCCCAATCCGGTACAGGCGGCGCTGCGCTTCTTCCGGGAGGACGTGCAATGAGCGATACCATCAAGTTCACCCTGAATGGCCAACCGGCCGAAGCCAAGGCCGGCGAGACCATTTGGGACGTCGCCAAGCGCAACGGCAACACCATTCCCCACCTGTGCCACCGCCCGAAGAAGGGTTACCGGCCCGACGCCAACTGCCGCGCCTGCATGGTCGAGATCAAGGGCGAGCGCGTGTTGGCCCCCAGCTGCCGTCGCCAGCCGACGGAAGGTATGGAAGTCACGACCGACAATGAGCGCGCGACCAAGGCCCGTCGTATGGTGCTGGAACTGCTGCTGTCCGACCAGCCGGAACGCCGTGAGGCCCATGATCCCGACTCCCTGTTCTGGTACTGGGCCGACAAAGCCGGCATCGCCGACAGCCGTTTCGAGGCCCGCGCCGCCTGCCCGGCGCCCGACCGCTCACACAGCGCCATGGCCGTCAATCTGGATGCCTGCATTCAGTGCAACCTTTGCGTTCGCGCTTGCCGCGAGGTCCAGGTCAACGACGTCATCGGGATGGCGGGCCGTGGCTACAAATCGAAGATCGTGTTCGACATGGACGACCCCATGGGCGACAGCACCTGCGTCGCCTGCGGCGAATGCGTGCAGGCCTGCCCGACCGGGGCGCTGATGCCGGCAACCATGGTTGACGAGAAACAAGTTCACGTGGGCAAGCCGGACCGCAAGGTCGACAGCCTATGCCCCTATTGCGGGGTCGGCTGTCAGGCCACGTTCCATGTGAAGGACAACAAGATCGTCTATGTCGAAGGCAAGGACGGCTATGCCAACGAAAACCGCTTGTGCGTGAAGGGCCGCTTCGGGTTTGACTACGTCGACCATCCGCATCGCCTGACCAAGCCGCTGATCCGCAAGGAAGGCGTTGGAAAGAACGGTGAAATGGCGCTCGACCCGGCCAATCCGCTGACCCATTTCCGGGAAGCGAGCTGGGACGAGGCGCTCGACTTCGCCGCCGCCGGCCTGAAGAAGGTTCTCGATCGTGATGGTCCCTCGGCCATGGCCGGGTTCGGGTCCGCCAAGGGATCGAACGAAGAAGCCTACATGGTCCAGAAGCTGGTCCGCCAAGGATTCCATACCAATAACGTCGATCACTGCACGCGGCTGTGTCATGCATCGTCGGTGGCGGCCTTGATGGAAGGCATGAATTCCGGCGCCGTCACGGCCTCGTTCAACGACGCCAAGGATTCCGACGTCATCATCGTGATCGGCGCGCGCCCGACCCAGAACCATCCGGTCGCCGCGACGTTCCTGAAAAACGCCGCCAAGCGCGGCGCCAAGCTCTACATCATGGATCCGCGCCGCCAGGACCTGTCGCGCCACGCGACCCGCCACCTGCAGTTCAAGGCGGGCCAGGACGTGGCGCTTCTCAATGCCATGATCCATACCATCATCGATGAAGGCCTGACCGATATCCAGTATATCCAGGCCAACACCGAAGGCTTCGAGGCGTTGAAGGAAAACTCCAAGAAGTTCTCGCCCGAAGCCATGGAAGCCGTCTGTGGCATCGAGGCCAACGTGATCCGCGAGGTCGCGCGCGAATTCGCCACCGCCGAAAAATCGATCATCTTCTGGGGCATGGGCATCAGCCAGCACGTCCACGGCACCGACAATTCGCGCTGCCTGATCGCCTTGTCGATGATCACCGGCCAGATCGGCCGCCCGGGCACGGGTCTGCATCCACTGCGTGGCCAGAACAACGTGCAGGGCGCGTCCGATGCGGGCCTGATCCCCATGGTCTATCCCGATTACAAATCGGTCGAAGCCGACGATATCCGCCAGACATATGAAGACCTGTGGGGGACTGAACTTCCTCGGCAGCGCGGCCTGACGGTGGTCGAGATCATCCACGCCATCCTGGCCGACGAAATCAAGGCCATGTACATCATGGGCGAGAACCCGGCCATGTCGGACCCGGATGCCCGGCATGCCCGCGAGGCCCTGGCCAAGCTGGAGCATATGGTGGTGCAGGACATCTTCTTTACCGAGACCTGCTTCCACGCCGATGTGGTGCTGCCGGCCTCGGCCTTCCCGGAAAAGGCGGGGACGTTCTCCAACACCAACCGCCAGGTTCAGATGGCCCGGCCGGTAGTCGACATGCCCGGCGACGTGAAACAGGATTGGTGGATCATTCAGGAAATCGCCAACCGCCTGGGGCTGAACTGGAACTACTCCGGCCCCATGGACGTGTTCAACGAGATGAAGAAGACCATGCGGTCCCTCGACAACATCACCTGGGAGCGCCTGGAGAACGAGGACAGCATCATCTATCCGTGCAAGTCCGAGGATTCCTCCGGCGAAAACATCATCTTCGGCGACGGCTTCCCGACCGCGTCGGGGCGCGCCAAGCTGGTGCCGGCCAACCTGATCCCGCCGGACGAACTACCCGACGACGAATTCCCGCTGGTCCTGACCACCGGTCGCATGCTGGAACACTGGCACACCGGGGCGATGACCCGCCGCGCCACGGTTCTCAACCTGCTGGAGCCGGAACCGGTGGTCAGCATGAACCCCTACACCATGGGCGAAAAGGGGTTGGCGCCCGGCGACCGGGTGAAGGTGGAAACCCGCCGCGGCGAGATCGAATTGACGGTGCGCGCCGACCGCGACGTGGCCGACGGCATGATCTTCATCCCGTTCTGCTATCACGAGGCGGCGGCCAATATCCTGACCAACCCGCAGCTGGACCCGGTCGGCAAGATCCCCGAGTTCAAGTTCTGCGCAGCACGTGTCGAAAAAGTTCCGGACGCCCAGGCGGCGGCGGAATAAAACCGAGAGATATTGATTGCGTTGGGAAACGGGGGCTTAAGCCCCCGTTTTCATGTCTGCCCGCGCTTGACGATGTCCTCGGCGATGGCGTGGACGGACGGGCTGCCGTCCTCGACGCCGGAGATCGCCGCCGTGCGGTCCTTAACCTCGGCCCGCACATCTTCCAGCGTTACGCCGGACGCCTTGAGCACGACCGCGAGAATCGATTCGATGGCCAGAATATGGGCCGCCAGATTTTCCGATTCCTCCATGCGCGCCTGGGCTGCCTGCCCGAAGGTTTGCAGTTCTTCAGCAATCTTCGTGAGGTTTCCCTCCAAATCCTTGATCTGATTGAAGAAACCAGAATCTTCAAGGTGTTTTACGAAGGCCTGCGAAGCGATCTGTGCGTCTCCGCCGCTGTTGTCGGACATGGTACCCCCTTTAACGGCTTTTCATTTGACCGGACCAGCATAACCCCTGGGCACACGCCTGTCATGCGCCAGCACCGTCCCCTCACCGCGGAGCACTCCTCCTTTCCACAGCATGGAAGCGTGAGTTGAATCAGCGTGGCATTCCACTAGAATACTGTCATCTGAACCCGCCGGGCGAACAGCCGCCGGCGGTTTATAAGAAGGGGTGGAAACCATGCAATCATTCTGGACCGGTACCATTGCCGCCATCATCATCGCCGTCGTCGCCGGATTCGCCTTGAACGCCACGAACATGACCGCGGGTGAGAAGTATTCGACGAGCAACGTGCGCCTGAAATAAACCCTTCGACGCCTTACCTAATCGGCAGAGCCGGCGGCCCACCGTACCCGCCGGTTTTGCCGTTCCAGTTCAGCAAGAAAAAAGGCGGCCCCTTATGAGGCCGCCTTTTAACGTTGGATGACTAACGAAAGGCTATTCGGCAGGCTGCGTGCCGCCCACGTTGCCCTTGGCCATTTCCTCTTCAACCCAAAGTGAATGGTGCTCCTTCGCCCAGTTGAGGTCGACCTGGCCGGAGGCGACGGCATCGATCGCGCCTTCCATGCCCAGTGAGCCGATGTAGATATGGCCGATGATGGCGCCGATCATGATCAGCCCCACCAGGGAATGCCACAGCACGGAAAGCTGCGTTTCCTGGAGGATCGACAGGCTGGTCGGCAGATCCGTACCCAGCTTGTTCAGGATGGCAAAAGTACCGGCCCAGGGCTGAATGTCGCCTGGGAACATCAGCGCCAGACCCGACAGGCTCAGGGACGCACCGCCCAGAATAACCAGCCAGAAAACAATCTTCTGACCGGCGTTAAAGCGCGGGGCTTCCGGATGCACGCCCTTGGAAAACAGCCCACCGCCGACAGCCAGCCATTTCAGGTCGCGCAGCGTCGGAATGTTATGACGAACCCACAGGAAGAACATCATCACAATACCCAGAATGAAGGCGAAGGCGATGTAGTTGTGCGCCAACTTGCCGTAGTAGGTCAGCGCCCCGAAGGCATCCGGCCCCAGAATGGGCTTCAACACGAAGCGACCATAGGACACGTTCAGGCCCGTCAGGCCCAACACGATGAAGCTTGAAGCCGTCAACCAGTGCGTCGCACGCTCCAACGCGTTGAAGCGTTCGATCGTACGGCCCTGCGGGTCGCGGCCGTGGTCGATGCGGATCTTGCCGCGGATCAGGAAGAAGGCGGCGATGGCAATAACGGACACCAGCAGGAAAATGCCGCCGAACTGACTGAGCGGGCCGTTCTTGGCAGCTCGCCAGACGTCACCGTCCGACTGCACAAGCTGGCCCGCCTGCTTGTCGGGAATGGACACCGTACCCGTGATGCCACCGCGCACGGCGCGCCACATTTCCGATTGGGACAGGGCACCGCTTGCGCCACCGGGAACTTGCCCGCCCGTCTGCGCCTGTGCCTGGGCCATGTCGAGCGCCGGCGAGCCGGTCAGGACCGCTGCGCCACCGTAGGCCACCATCAGGGCAAGAGCCAGCGCCCCCACCAGTTTACGAATATTCGACCAGGTCATATTACGTTTCCCCGTCATATCTCTTGCGAACCTGCTTAGTCGCGCAGGCCTATTTCACGCCACCCTGCATCTGGGTACGCTGGTTCAATTCGCCGGGCGGCCGCACATCGGGCTCCGACGCATTGGGCGCCGCCCCGCCGGCGTAGCCGGACCCCGTTACCCCACCTTGATTGCGGGCACGGTTGCGAAGTTCCTCAAGTCGAGACTCGCTCAACTGGGTATCGGGCTTGCCCTTGTAGACACCGGGCTCGTATCGAATCAGTCGGCCCTGTTCGTCCGCGCGGCAGGCCGTGAGTGCGATCGCGGCGATCGCGATCCCCCCCAAAGTCCTGACCATGCGGGCGGTCGTCATGCGCTTTCCGGTCATATTGATTTCCTTGTCACACCCCGTTTGGTTCCAGTAGCCGGAAAGGGGCGCCCCTCTGCTGCTGCAGCGAGGCACCCCTCCCAGATTACGCTACCGGATGGACCTACGAGCCCGCCTTCAACTGATAGGCGGTGCCCCAGCCCCAGGCGCCGGACCCGAAGCCACGGGCCACGACACGCTCGCGGTAGATGTTGGACACCATGTCGCCGTCGCCGCCCAAGAGAGCCTTGGTCGAACACATTTCGGCGCACAGCGGCAACTTGCCTTCCGCAAGGCGGTTACGGCCGTACTTCTGGAATTCGGCGGCGGAGTTGTCTTCCTCCGGACCACCGGCGCAGAAGGTGCACTTGTCCATCTTCCCACGGCTTCCGAAGTTGCCCGACTGCGGGTACTGCGGCGCGCCGAACGGGCACGCGAAGAAGCAGTAACCACAACCGATGCACAGGTCCTTGGAGTGCAGGACCACGCCTTCTTCCGTCTGGTAGATGCAGTCCACGGGGCAGACCGCGATGCACGGCGCGTCGGAGCAGTGCATGCAGGCCACCGAAATGGACCGTTCGCCGGGCTGGCCGTCACGGATAGTGACGACGCGGCGGCGGTTGATGCCCCACGGTACCTCGTGTTCGTTCTTACACGCGGTAACGCACGCGTTGCATTCAATGCAGCGCTCGGCATCACAAAGGAACTTCATTCTTGCCATTGTTGCGTCTCCCTAACCTAGGCCGTTTCGATGCGGCACAAGGTGACCTTGGTCTCTTGCATGTGGGTCACGATGTCGTAACCATAGGTACCGCACATGTTGGACGCTTCGCCCAACACGTAAGGATCGGCCCCTTCCGGATACTTGTGGCGCAGGCTTTCGCCCTGCCAGTGACCACCGAAGTGGAACGGCATGAAGGCCACACCCGGTGCCACGCGTTCCGTGACGAGGGCCTTGACCTTCACCTTGCCGCCTTCCGGCGAGTACACCCACATCTGCTGGCCGTCCTTGATGCCGGCATTGTTGGCATCGACCGGGTTGACCTCGCAGAACATGTCCTGCTGCAGTTCCGCAAGCCACTTGTTCGCGCGGCTTTCTTCACCACCACCTTCGTATTCAACAAGGCGACCGGAGGTGAGGATGGTCGGGAACTTCTTGGAATGGTCCTGCTTCTGGATGGACTCGTACGCCGTCGGCAGACGGTAGTTCTTCGTGTCCTTGTACGTTTCGTACTTGGGCAGAAGATCCCGCCGGGGCGTGTAGAGCGGTTCGCGGTGCAACGGCACCGGATCCGGGAAAGTCCAGACAATCGCACGAGCCTTGGCGTTACCGAAGGGCGCACAACCGTGCTTGATAGCGACGCGCTGGATACCGCCCGAAAGGTCGGTCTTCCAGTTGGTCTTGTCGCCGGCAATCCCTTCAATGACCTTCAGTTCGGCTTCGGTCAGGTCCTTGTCCCAACCCAGCTTCTTGAGAACCGCCATCGAGAACTCGGGATAACCGTCCTTGATTTCCGAACCGACGGAATAGGAACCATCGGCAAGGAGGCTGACACCGTTGCGTTCCACACCGAAACGGGCGCGGAAGTTCAGGCCGCCTTCGGCGACCGGCTTGGAGGTGTCATACAGGATCGGCGTGCCCGGATGTTTCAGCTCCGGCGTGCCCCAGCAGGGCCACGGCAGACCATAGTAGTCGCCGGCGACAGCGCCACCGACAGCCTTCAGGGACGTCTTGTCGAAGGTCGCCTGGTTCTGCATGTGAGCCCGCAGGCGTTCCGGCGACTGGCCGGTGTAGCCGATGGTCCACATCCCCGTGTTGAATTCACGCGTGGTGTCTTCAATCGAGGGCTCGTCATTCGTGACCTTGATGTTCTTGAACATCTCATCCGCGAAGCCGAGCTTCTTGGCGAACTTGTACATGATGGTCTGATCAGGCAGCGATTCGAAAACCGGCTTGACCACCCTTTCACGCCACTGCAGGGACCGGTTGGACGCGGTCACGGAACCATAGGTTTCGAACTGCGTCGACGCCGGCAGGACATAAACGCCGTCCTTGCGGTCCGGGATGACGGAAGCGAAAGTCGGGACCGGATCGATGACGACCATCAGATCCAGCTTTTCCATCGCCTTCTTCATTTCCGGAAGACGCGTCTGGGAGTTCACGGCGTGACCCCAGAGAACCATGGCCCGGAGGTTGTCCGGCTGATCCATGTTCTTCTTGTCTTCGAGAACGCCGTCGATCCAGCGCGACACCGGAATGCCCTTGGACTCCATCAGCTTCTTCGAGGCAAAGCGGCCGAGGATATAGTCGTAATCGACCTTCCAAACGCGGGCCCAGTGCTTCCACGACCCCGTCGCCAGACCATAATAGCCAGGCAGCGAGTGTGACAGGATGCAGAAGTCGGTCGCACCCTGAACGTTGTCGTGACCGCGGAAGATGTTGGCGCCGCCACCGGCACGGCCCATGTTGCCAAGGGCCAGCTGCAACACGCAGTAGGCGCGCGTATTGCTGTTGCCGTTGGTGTGCTGGGTCGACCCCATGCACCACACGATGGTGCCGGGACGGTTGTTGGCCAGCGTACGGGCAACGCGCTTCAGCTGCGCGCCGGGAACGCCCGTGACCCGTTCGGTCTCGGCCGGATCCCATTTCTTCACTTCGGCGCGGATTTCGTCCATGCCGTAGACGCGCTGCTTGATGAACGTCTTGTCTTCCCAGTTGTTTTCGAAGACGTGGTACAGAATGCCCCAGATCAGGGCGACGTCCGTGCCCGGGCGGAACCGCACGTATTCATCGGCGTGCGCTGCCGTGCGCGAGAAGCGCGGATCGCAGACGATGAGTTCGGCGTTGTTCTGCTCTTTCGCCTTCAGGATATGCTGCATCGCGACCGGGTGCGCTTCGGCGGCGTTAGAGCCGATGAAGAACATGGCCTTCGAATTGTGCATATCGTTGTAGGAGTTCGTCATGGCGCCGTAGCCCCAGGTGTTGGCAACGCCCGCGACCGTGGTCGAGTGACAGATGCGCGCCTGATGGTCGCCGTTGTTGGAACCCCAGAAAGCGTAGAACTTCCGGAACAGGTAGGACTGTTCGTTGTTGAATTTGGCGGAACCGAGCCAGTACACGGAATCGGGACCCGACGTCTTGCGGATGTCGAGCATCTTGTCGCCGATTTCGTTGATGGCATCGTCCCAGGAAAGCCGCTTCCACTTACCGCCTTCAAGCTTCATCGGATACTTCAACCGACGATCGCCGTGAGCGTGTTCACGGACCGACGCACCCTTGGCACAATGGGACCCCAGGTTCAGCGGGCTGTCAAAGCCCGGTTCCTGACCGACCCACACGCCATTATCGACTTCCGCAATGACGGTGCAGCCGACGGAACAGTGCGTACAAACGGATTTGATTTGCTGCATGCCTTTCGCCGCCGCGGTCGCCGCCTTGGCCGGTTTGGCCAAGCCCAGCGGTGCAGCGGAAATAAGCGCGGCGCCACCAGCAGTGATCCCTGAACGCTTCAGGAACGTACGGCGGTCCATGGACCCGCCGACCACGCCGGCCAGTGCCTGCTTCAAACGGGGGCCTATCGCCACCCCGTCGCTCTTTTTGGTGAGCATTTAAGTTATCTCCCAATGTTGATGGGTTAGAACCCGACTAGAACCTCGCGAGGTCGTAGTACGTTTTGACGTGTTTGGTTTCACGATACCCCGACGATTTCGGGCCATCGGAAACCACGGCTGCTTCCGCAGACCCCTGGGAAAGCGCAACCGCAGCAACACCCGCGGCGCCGCCGGTGACGGCTGCTTTCTTCAGGAATTCACGGCGGCCGAGCTTTTGCTTTTGTTCGCTCATCGCAGTCTCCTCAAAGGTTGTGATCACAGTTACTTCCACTTGCTTGGTACCAAATGCCCGTTTCGGGTCTTGCTATTGACGGCGGGATACGGCCTGGGCCGATCTCCGCAATTCCAACAACTTTGTCTTCCCATTCAGCCGCCCATCCGTTTTGGGGCGACCGGGCCGCGCCGCCTACTGGCCGAAGCCGAAGGCGTCGCGTTCGATCTCCATGAACAACTTGCCGATGGTCCCCAACGGCATGTACACGGCCGCTGACTTGGCCTTTTCCATATCGGTGAAGAAATGGCCGGCCCAAGGCGCCAGATGCCTTTCAAAAAACATGCGCTGACGCTCCAAGCTCGCCGGCTGCCCGAAGGCTCCGGTGATCAGGCCGTGCATGACCTCACAGACAAAGGCAATGTGGTCTTCCGGGTCGCTGACGCCGTCGGCGCGGGCGATGCCCAACTCTCCAAGATCGCGGCGCAGGTCGGCCAGCGGCTTCTCGTAGATGAATCCTGTCAGGTATTGCGAACCGTAGGGCGCCAACTCGCCACCGGCGCCAAATCCATAAAACAACACCGTGAATTCTTCCTCGGCGACCACCTGGGTGGTGCGCTTGGCCAGGGCGGCCAGGGAATTGATCGCTTGGCCCAGGGGGCTTTCGTCGCCGCTCAGCTCGCGAACAAAGGCGATGGTGTCGTCATCCATCGGCTTGGCCAACAGCCGCGACAACAACGCATAAATACCGGCCCGCTGCATGTCCTCTTCGGGCACGGCGGTCTGACCGGTCTTTGTTTCGGTATCGGAAAGCGGCCGTTCTCCCTTGGCAGCGCTTCCCATGGTGGCGTTGGCCTCCACTTGGATAATCCTTGCTCTCCTTCCGTCGGCTTCGCCTGTTAATTCGGCGAATTCCGAAGCCTTAAGAAGCGGGCTTGTTTTTACGCGGCGGCCCCCCCAACCGGCCAACCGCGGATACTTCTTCCCGCTAATATACCAAGTGAACGCCTTTTCGCCCCTCAAGTCAACGGACCGCCTATTCCGCCATGCGGAAAAAACAGGGCTAAACCCCCAATTTTTTCATGGGCTTAACCCATCTTGACCGATGAAATCCAAGGTTCCCGGGAACGCTGGGACGAGTCAGCCGAGATCGTCCTCGGCCTCACCCAGATCGTCGTCGTCACCCTCAACGGCCGTCTCCAGGCGTCTGGCCGGTTCCGGCAGGGTTTCGGGCGCAGGGTTGCGCTGTCCGGGGGACTGATAATAGGGATTCGGCGTATAGGTCGGCAGACGGACGCTCGATCCGCCCCGATCCTGCACGCGGCGGGCCTTGTCGGAGACGGATTCTTCCGCTTCGGCAGCTTCGGCAGCCTCAACCCCCTCATTTTTCGCCGCTTCCGCCGTTTCGACACCGCCGTCCGCCGCGGAATCTTCGGGTGCGGCTGTTTCTTCCGGAACCTCTTCTTCCTTCGGCGTGTCACGCCAAGCGTAGCCGCCCTCGTTCGGGCGATAGGCAGAAGCCCCGGCGGCCAATTGCGCCATCATGGAATAGTCTTCCCCGTATTCATGCATGCCGTCGATAAGGCTGAAGGCAGGATCGCTGAGCCACAGCTTTCGCAGGGCTTGGCGGCGCAGGAAATCAGGCACCCGTTTATCCATGAAACCGGTGAAATCGCTGTCCGGGGTCAATTCATCAAGCGGCGGCAGGGTCTCCACATAGGCCGCTTCTTCGGCGGTCAACTCGCGGACATCGTCATCGGCAGCTGCACCCTCGTCCCCTGTCGCCAACGGAGATTCCGCAACCGCGGCCTGTGGCATTCCCGCGACCGGCCCAGCGGCACCGCGGCGGGCGACCTCTACAGGAGGCTCATCGACGGCCTCGCCCTTGGCACGCGTGCGCTTCAGGCGGGACCAGCGGCTCAGAGGGTTTTCGTCATCCGCACTCATTCATCCGTCTCCACCAGAGGCCGCGGGCGCATATCGCCCTTGCGCGGATCATAGGCCTTGTTGCGTTTGCGTTTGACGAATTGTTCTTCGACATGAAAGGTGTCGACGAAAGTGCCGATCCAGGCCGCCAGTTCCTCGGGCATGGGCACTCCTTCGACGATCATTTCCGAATCTTCCGTATAGCTTTCCGCTTCGTAAGGACAGGCCGTGACCAGTTTCGGCACGACCTCTTCGTCCTCGGCCTCTTCGCCCGGGGTCAGCACGACGTAGACGTGAGGTTGAAAATTGCTGAGGTTGGCCTTGTATCCTCCCGTTTCGCCGGCAAACAGTTCCAATTCCAGGGTCGCGGCATGAAAATGGCTCCAGCCCTCGCCCTCGCGGATCAGACGCCAGCCCTCGCCCGCATCCAAGCCCGGCATCCCGGGAACCACGGCGACCGGATGATAGGAATAATCCTGCCAGGGGTTGTCGATCTTCCGGCGCTCGATGATGACGCCGAGCATGACCGTTTGGCGCCGGCTCATTGTACGGCCTCCGCGAACAGGGTCTCGGCCTCGGCCAAATTCTCCGGCTTGTTGATGTTGAAGAAGGGATCAAACGGGTCCGTCGGAAAGTCGACATGAACGATGCGGTACCGCGCGGTCCAGGCATCGATCTTGCGCATGTCTTCTTGCGTCATCGCGGCGCGCAGATCGTCGGCCAGCGCGACCGGCCAAAGGGCAAACACCGGATGGGTGCGGTAGCCGGATTGGGCGCAGGCGATCTCGGCCCCGTCGTCTTCGACCGCACGGTGCAAACGCTGAACCAGTGTGTCGGGAAAGAACGGCGCGTCGGTGGCGAAGGACGCCAGCCATTTGGCTTCGGGATGCGCCTGTCGCGCCCATTCCATGCCCGTCAGAACACCCGCCAGCGGCCCCGCATGACCGTCGATCACATCCACCGCCGTCGGCAGGCCATAAGCCGCGAAGCGCGCCGGATCGCCGTTGACGTTGAGCAACAGGTCCGCGACCTGCGGCCGGGCCCGCGCCACCACGTGATCCAGGATCGGCTTACCGCCGAGCGTGCGCAGCGGCTTGTCGCCGCCGCCCATGCGCCGCGCCAGGCCGCCGGCCAACAACACGCCAACCGTATCGACGGGCGCCGTCATCGGCTGCCCTTACGGCGCAGTTCAAGGGGTTCGTCCGCCGCTTCGCCGTGGTCGGCGTCGAATTCGATGCGGTCCTGGCCGGCCAGGGCGATGAAACGCCGGCCCTTGGCCCGGCCGATCAGGGTCAGGCCGACCTGATTGGCAAGGTCCACGCCCCAGGCCGTAAAGCCCGAGCGGGAGACCAAAACGGGGATTTCCATCTGCACCGTCTTGATGACCATTTCCGAGGTCAGCCGTCCGGTGGTGTAGAAGATTTTGTCGCGTCCCGACCAGCCGTGCAGAAACATGAAGCCGGCGATCTTGTCGACGGCGTTGTGGCGGCCGACGTCTTCCATATACAGCAGCGGGCGGTCGTCCTTGCACAGCACGCAACCGTGGATGGCGCCCGCTTCCAGATAGAGGCTCGGCGCCGTGTTGATCTTCTTCATCAGGGTGAACAGCCAGGACGTCTTGATCGTCGCGTTCTCGGCCAGTTTCACGCTCTCGAATTTTTCCATGACGTCGCCGAACACCGTGCCCTGGGCACAGCCGGAGGTCAGGGTCTTCTTCTTCAGCTTTTCCTCGAAATTCGTTTCGCGCTCCGTGCGCACGACGACGACTTCCAGATCGTCGTCGAATTCCACCGCCGTGACCACGTCGTCGGGGCGCAGCATGTTCTGGTTCACCAGATAGCCGACGGCGAGATATTCCGGATAATCGCAGATCGTCATCATGGTGACGATCTCGCGGCCGTTGAGGAACAGGGTCAGGGGGCGTTCCACGGTGACCGAGGCGATCACGGGTGAGCCGTCCTGGTCGATGCCGGGCACCTGTTCGGTCAGGCGCGGATCGTCCGGGTTCGGCTTGACGACAAGCTCGCCCACGCCATCCTCATAGACGGCCGTCAACGGGCTGTCGCCCGACGCACCGGAATCGTTGTCGCTTTGGCTCACGCCTTGTTCTCCCAAAACCGGCCACTGTCGGAAGCAACCGGACAGCCCATTACCGCAGGCCCGCCCGCACCGCCGGTCTTGATCGCCGGGGTCACGGAATGCCCCAAAACATGGGGATCGCGAGTGTCGGCGGCAAGGGTCAAGAAATCAAGGGGCCGGACGTCTCGGCAATCTCAACGTTTCCTGCTATGAGAAATTCCATCGCAATCCCACCCTCGCTTCAGAGTCGGCCCATGCCTTTCCCCGACATCATCCTGATCCGCCACGGCCAGACCGAATTCAACCGCGAGGGCCGCATCCAGGGCCACGGTAATTCGGTCCTCACCGAATTGGGTCAGGCCCAGGCGGCGGCCTACGGCCGGCTGCTCGCCGAGCGGTTTGCCCCACTCACCCCCTTCGCCCTTTACCGCAGTCCCGCCGGGCGCTGCGAACAAACAACGGCCCTGGCCTGCGCCGCCGCGGGGCTCGATCCACGCGCCTTCACCATCGACGAGCGGCTGAAGGAAAAAGGCTATGGCCGCTGGGAGGGCATGACGCGCCCGGAAATTGCCACGGCCGGCGACGAGGCAGATCTGGGCGCCATGGACGCCGATCCCTGGGGCCACCGCCCGCCCGGCGGCGGCGAGACCCTGACCGAGGTCATGGAACGGGCCCACGGCTGGCTCCTGAGCCTTGCCTCCGCGCAGCCTGTCATCGTGGTGTGTCACGGCGGCACGGGGCGCACTTTAATCCGCCGCTACCTGGGCCTGGACGCCCAGGAAACCATGGACATTTCCATGCGTCAGGACGTGGTGTTCCATCTGTCCGCACGCGGGCTCGATGTGATTGAGACCGGCGTGGACATGAGCAAACTGAATTTTGGTTAATTTATAAAAATCAGTCGACGCCGTCGACCACAAACAGCGTACCCGCCGCCGACGCCAGGCGAATGGCCAACGGTTTGGCGTATGCGGGTGAGGCGTGCCAGGCCTTGGCCGCCGCCATGTCGGGAAAGCGCAGGACGACGGTTCGCGATGATGGGACAGCCCCCTCAAGCGCAACCTGTTCGCCGCCACGCACAATGTATTCACCACCGTACGCAGCGATCGTCGCCGGCACCAGGGCCTGGTATTCCTTGAAGGTTTCCGGATCGGTGATGTCGATCTGGGCAATCACGTAGGCGGCCATCGGTGGCGTCCTCCCTCTCCGTCGTCAAATCGGTATGAACAGGAAGGCTACCCCAGATGGCCCTGCTTGACCCAGAGCAAACAGCCGTCATCCGTGCGCGGCGAATGAAAACTGCCGGGCGGCAGGCGGAACCAGGTGCCCTTGCCGTGAATACCATTCTCATCCTCGACACGGCCTTCGAGAACCAGGACCTCCTCGCCGCCGGGATGGCTGTGGGGTGCGGCGACGCAGCCCGCTCCCATCTTGGTCAGCCATACGCGCTCCGCCCCGTATTGATAGAGCGGCATGCGGAACAGACCCGGCATGTCACCGGCAACCCAATTCCCCGCCTTGGTATCGATGGCCACCTGCTCCTGGTCGTCCGGGTCCATCTGACGCAGTTTGACGAAGATGGTGCAGCCGGGTGCGGTCCGGGGCGCATGGCTTGAGCCGACGGGATTGCGCACATAGGTGCCGGCGGGAAAATCGCCGTGCTCGTCGGAAAACACGCCTTCCAAAACCATGAACTCCTCACCGCCACCGTGGCGATGGGTGGGGAATTCGGATCCCGGGGCATAGCGGACGATGCTGGTCGCCCGGGCGACCTCGTCGCCGTCACGCTCCAGCATGCGGCGCTCGACGCCGGGCGACGGCGACGGCACCCAGTCAAGAGCGGTTGAATCGACGATGGCCGGCCGGGAAAGGTTGGCGTGAAGCTTCATGGATCGGGTCTCCGTCACATGCGCTGTTGAGGATGTTCCGACAATCCTGGCCGCCCCGCCAAGGCCGTGCAAGCCTTCCCATGGGACAAGCACCTTTTCCCCGCCGGCACTTGTTTTCAAAGCATCGTGGCCTAGCCCCGGAACCACCGCGCCGCCAACGCGTCGGCGCGCGTCAGCCGCGCCGCCAGATACGCCTTGGTCTCCGCCTGGCCCTGGCTTTCGTCGCAGCACCAGCGGCGAATAACGGCAAGAAACAGCAGGGTCAGGCCGATTTCCTCGATCTGCCGCTGTCGCCCCATTGCCCCCATGCCCGCCGCGTCGCGCAGCCATTGGATCAGCCGCGACAGGTCAAACACCATCGGCACGTAATGGTGCGGATGGAACAGCCACAGTTTGCCCGCCAGCATCTGGACCGTGACGGCCCGGTGGGGCGCCAAGGCATCGAACCACCGCAGCAACAGGATGTTCAGCCGGTCCCTGACCGGTTGCCGCGCGAACCCCGGGGGCGGGGCCGCCAGCATGGCGTCCCGCGCCCGGGCGAACCAGGCATTGGCGATGGCGTCCTTGTCGCGGAAATGACGGGCCAGGTCCGCCGGGGACAGGCCCAGATCGGCCGCCAGGGCGCTCAGGCTGAGCGCGTCCCACCCTGCCCCATCGGCCAGGGACAGCGCGCGATCAAGGATCTCATCCGCCGATGGCGAGGCCGTGGCGGTCTTCGGTGTGGCGGGTTTCCGTCGGGGTGCCGCCATGGGCGCCTCCCGTCGAAGTTGGGTCAGTAGACCAGCTTGCGGATATCGTCGGCATTGGACGACCATTTGGACCAATCGCGCACGCCCATGCCCCAATTGTTGACGGTCGCCTTGTCGATGCCCTGGTCGATCAGCCATTGGCAGGTCTTGGTCTGCCCGGCCGCCGCTGCGTACATCAATGCCGAATTGCCGTGCGCGTCGATGGTGTCGACCTTCATGCCCGCATCCAGCGCCTGTTGCAGGCTGTCGCGGTCGCCGCGCTGGGCGGCCAGCATGAAGTCGTCGACGGAAAGTCCATTCTTGCCGGATGCGATAGGGTTTGCCATTGCGTGCCTTTTCCTCCCTTTCCGGGGCTTTTTATTGTGCCCGGTGGTCCCCACATAGTTAGGGTCTGGGATTTGGAATGTAAACGGCCCAAACAGAAGGGGCGAATACCCCTACTCGCACACCGTTTTTATTCTCTGTAAAATAGCCTAAACAAAATACATGTTCGAACGCACGAGCGTCACCAGAAGGGCGCCGGATAGGGAAGCATCGGTCTTATGAAGCTCAATGAGAAGCACGTCCTCGTCTGCGACTGTGAAGGCACCATGTCGATCGACGGCAAGGCGCTGGCAAAGGCTTGTGGCCAAGATACCGGCGCCGACAGCGATCTGAAGGTCGCGACCCATCTATGCCGCCGTCAGGTCGAGGAATTCCAGCGCGTCGCCGGCATTGCCGGTCAGGCGGGGGAAACCCTGCTGGTCGCCTGCACCCAGGAAGCGCCCTTGTTCCTGGAAACCATCGACGAAATGGACACGCCCCCGGCCATCGCCTTCACCAACATCCGGGAAAAGGCAGGCTGGTCCGATGCGGCCAAAGATAAAAAAGCCGCGACCAACCTGACGGCCAAGATGGCCGCCCTTTTGAACGAAGCCGCCATGGATTTGGCGGGGGCGCATTCCGTTTCCATGAAATCCAGCGGCGTGACCCTGGTGTTGGGCAAGGGCGAGGACGCGGTCGAGGCGGCGCGCAAGCTCGCCGGGCGATTGAACGTCACCCTGGTCCTGGAAGGGGCCAAGGACGTGCCGCCGCCGGCGGTCATGGAATTCCCCGTGTTCGCAGGGAAAGTCACCGGCGCCGGCGGGCACCTGGGCGCGTTCCAGGTCGCCATCGCGGGCTTCATCCCGGCCAAGGCGTCCTCGCGCGGGGTCCTGGAGTGGGAAGGCGAGCCACAGGCCGGGACCTCGGAATGCGATCTGATCCTGGACCTGCGCGGCGGGCCCGCCCTGTTCCCCCATGCGGACAAGCGCGACGGCTATTACAACCCGGACCGCGGCAACCCGGCCCTGGTCGCCGAAGCCATCTTCGAGATGGCGGACATGGTCGGCGAGTTTGAAAAGCCCCGCTATGTCGATTACGACGACAAGATCTGCGCCCATTCCCGCAGCCGCATTACCGGCTGTTCGCGCTGCATCGACAACTGCCCGGCCGGCGCCATCACGCCGGATAACGAGCGGGTCAAAATCGACCCTTACCTGTGCGGCGGCTGCGGCGTCTGTGCCTCGGTCTGCCCGACGGGGGCCGCGACCTATGCCCTGCCCTTTGGCGACGAATTGTTCAAACGCGCGCGCACGGTGCTGCGCACCTATGCCAAGGCCGGCGGCACCGATCCGGTGCTGCTGATCCACGACGCGGACCAGGGCGAGGAAGCCATCGGCCTGATCTCGCGTATGGGCCGCGGCCTGCCCGCAAACTGTATTCCCTTCGCCGTCAACGAGGTGACGCAGGTCGGCCTCGATCTGACCCTGTCCGCCGCCGCCTACGGCGCAGCATATTGTCTGATCCTGCTGCCGCCCAAACGGCGCGAAGAAGCCCAGGCCCAGGAAGGCGAGATCGCCATCGCCGACACGGTGCTGGACGGGCTCGGCTACGGCACGGGCCGCGTCCGCCATCTGCATCTGGACGACCCCTCGGCGGTCGAAGACGCGCTCTGGTCCCTGGCAAAGCTGCCCGCCATGCCGCAGGGCGATTTCCTGCCCCTGGGCCGCAAGCGGGCGATCATGCGCCTGGCCCTCGACACGCTGCACGCCGGCGCGCCCAACAAGGTCGACGAGATCGCCATGCCCGCGGGCGCCCCCTTCGGCACGGTGACCGTGGACGCGTCGGGCTGCACGCTCTGCCTCAGCTGTGTCGGCGCCTGTCCGGCCCGGGCACTGCGCGACAATCCGGATAAGCCGCAGTTGTCGTTCGTCGAGGATGCCTGCGTGCAGTGCGGGCTCTGCGCCAAGACCTGCCCGGAAAAGGTCATCACCCTGACCCCCCGCCTGTCGTTCAAGGACGAAGCCAAAAGCCCCCGCGTGCAGAAGGAGGAAGACCCCTTCCACTGCATCCGCTGCGGCAAGCCCTATGGCACCCGCGCCACCATCAACCAGCTGACCAACAAGCTGAAGGGCCATTCCATGTTCCCGGGCGCGGCCCTGGACCGCATCAAGATGTGCGACGACTGTCGCGTGCTGGTGCAGTTCGAGGTCGCCAACCCGCTGGCCGGCGCGCCCAAGCCCATGACCCGCACGACCCAGGACTACCTGCGCGAACGCGATGAAATGCGCGTGGCGGCAGAGGCCGACATGCGGGCCAAGGGGCTAACACCAGAGACGGACAAGGAGGGCTGAATGGGATTTCGCACCGCCGACATCTTTCCATTCTGCGGAATTCCTCATGAAAATTTGAGGCGACAAGGGTGCCAGGCCTTACTATCTTTATAGCGATATGACTAAACGGAATAACGGCGGCCGGGATACGAACCACCCGGCGGCGGCCCGAAATCGGGCCATCACACGATCTTGAGGATGCAACTGGGCTGACCCCATGACCAGCATGATTGACCCCTTCGGACGGGCGGTAAGCTACCTCCGCGTTTCCGTCACGGACCGCTGCGATTTTCGCTGCGTGTACTGCATGGCGGAGGACATGACCTTTCTGCCCAAGGCGGAAATCCTGTCGCTGGAGGAACTCGACCGCCTGTGCTCGGCCTTCGTGCGCAAGGGCGTGAAGAAGCTGCGCCTGACCGGGGGCGAGCCCCTGGTCCGCCGCAACATCATGTCGCTGATCCGCTCCCTTGGCCGCCATCTGAAGACCGGCGATCTGGAAGAATTGACCCTGACCTCCAACGGCTCCCAGCTGGCGCGCTTCGCGGACGAGCTGGTCGACGCCGGGGTGCGGCGCATCAATGTTTCGCTCGACACCCTTGATCCCGACCGGTTCGAGGCGATCACCCGTTGGGGCAAGCTGGACAAGGTGCTGGACGGCATCAACGCCGCCCGCAACGCCGGCCTGCACGTGAAGATCAACACGGTGGCACTGAAGAATTTCAACGAGGACGAGCTCGACCGCATGATCGAATATTGCGGTGAGAACGCCTTCGACATGACCCTGATCGAAACCATGCCCTTGGGCGAGATCGACCAGGACCGCACGGACCAGTACCTGCCCCTGTCCAAGGTGCGCGAACGCCTGGAACAGGCCTGGACCCTGACGGATATCCCGTTCAAGACCGGCGGCCCGGCGCGCTATACCCAGGTTGAGGAAACGGGCCAGAAGCTCGGCTTCATCACGCCCTTGACCCATAATTTCTGCGAAGGCTGCAACCGCGTGCGCCTGACCTGCACGGGCACGCTGTACATGTGCCTGGGCCAGGACGACGCCGCCGACCTGCGGGCACCCTTGCGCGCCTCCGAAGGTGACGAACTGCTTGAAACCGCCATCGACGAAGCCATCGGCCGCAAGCCCAAGGGCCATGATTTCGTCATCGAACGGCGCGGCGACGGCCCGGCCGTAAGCCGCCACATGAGCGTCACCGGCGGCTGATGCCCTCTGCGGTTCCCTGCGGATTGACCACCTTTCCCTGTAAAGAATAGAGTTTCCGTCATGTCCAGATGGCAAAAATACGATTGGGATATGATGATCCGGCGCCGCGCGCCCGTCCCCCTGATTGCGGTGGCGCTGCTGCTCTCACTCTGGCTGGCGACGGCGGAAAGCGGCTCGATCACCGCCGTCAAATGCAAGGCCGACCAGGAAGAACTGCTGGCCTCCATCGAGGCCGCCCGTCAGCAGACCATCGATCAGATCAATCTTCAGCTTGCCGATACCGGCGACTATCAGCGCATCGAAGCGCTGCTGGCCATGCGCGAGCGGGCCTGGGACGAAGAAGAAGCCCAGCGCGGCAACGCACAACACATTTTCTATGACTGCATAAGCGCCGCCAAGCGACCCGGCTGATCCACTGTCCCGGCAATCCCGGTCAGCCGGGGCCGGCCGTCAGGGCATCGGCGATCTCGTCGGCGCAGGCCTTCAGGGGGGCGACCATGGTGGCGACCGCTTCGGCCATGGGCAGGGCGCTTTTCAGATAGAGCACGTTCATGGCCGCCATGGAGCGCCCGCCCACCAGGATCGGCACGCCGATGGTGGAAATGCGCCGGCCGTATTCCGTGCGCGAATATTCTTCGTGCATGGTGGCGTAGCCCTGGTCGCGGATCCCGGCAAGATAATTCTCCGCCTTGGTCCGGTCGCGGGCGATTTCGTTCCATACCGCGGGCATCGCCGTGACGCGGTCGAGCACTTCCGCGCGTTCCTCGGCGCTGGCGAAGGCAAGATAGGCCAGGCCAAGGCTGGTCCCCAGCATCGGCGCGCGGTAGCCCGGCAACCGGTTGACCAGGATCGAGCCCGCATCGCGCGACGATTCAATCAGCACCATGGCGTCGTGGTCGAAGATGGCGACATCCGACGGCCAGCCGAAGCGGTTGCGAAACGCAGCGATGATGGGGCCGACAATCCGCCCGACGGCGCGGTGGCGGTCGTATCCCGAACACAGCAGCAGGGTCTTGCCGGTCACTTCATAGGCTGTGTGGTGTTCGTCGCGCACGACGAAGCCCGCATGCATGAGAGTTTCCAGCATGCGTACGATGGTCGCCTTGTCGAGGCCCGTTTCTCGGTGCAGCTCACCAATGGTCGCACGGCCCTTCAGCTTGTTGACGGCCGCCAGCACGTCGAGGCCCCGAAGGGCGGCATTTACCGGCTTGTACGACCCCATCAATGGTTTCCTTTCGGCCCGGACCGGGCCCTGTCGGGCGGGATCCGAATACCGGCACTTGCGAATGTTTCAACAGATGAAATGTGATTTCATTTACAAATAACCGGGCCTGGATCATTTTTCAAGCAATGGAAAACAACGCCCAAAGGGCGGAGCCTCATCCAAGGAAACCAGAGACCATGACCATCCAGAAGAAACCCCTCGGCACGCTGGGCGTCGAGATCACCGGCGTCGATGTGGGCCGGGATCTGTCCGGCGGCAACGGCGACAACCTGTTCGGCGAAATTCGCCAGGCCTGGCAGGAAGCGGGCGGCCTCATGGTCATCCGCAACCAGACCATCGACCAGCAGCAGCACATCGACTTCTCCCGCCGCTTCGGCCCCCTGTTCCATGACGAAGGCCAGCCGCCCCTGCAGGACACGGTGTCGCGCTATCTGCATCCCGATTACCCGCAGATCTACCGGGTGTCCAACAAGGTCGATGAAAAGGGCGAGCCGACGGGCCGCAAGGGCGCCGGCACTTACTGGCATTCCGACGTCTCGTTCCGCGACCGCCCGGCCCAGGCCTCGGTCCTTTACGCCATTCAAATTCCGCCTTACGGCGGCGACACCATCTTCGCCGACATGGCGGCAGCCTACGACGCCCTGTCCGACGGCATGAAGGCGGTGCTGGGGCGCCTCAACGCCGTGCACGACTTCGCCGTCGCGGCGGCGACGCAATACGCCAAGCCCGTCGTCATCGACAAGGATTTCGAAGGCGCCAACCAATGCGTCCACCCCATCGTGCGCACCCATGCGGACACGGGGCGCAAGTCGCTTTACGTCAATCCGGGCTTCACCTCGCATATCGAAGGCTTCACGATGGAAGAAAGCCGCCCGATCCTGGATCATCTCTACAAGCATGCGACCCAACCCGAATTCCTCTACCGCCATGCCTGGCAGCCGCATGACATCCTGGTGTGGGACAATCGCACACTGATGCATTACGCCGTGTCGGATTATTCCGCCGACCGATATATGGAACGCACGACGGTAATCGGTGAGCGCCCTGTTTAAGCGCGCTTGTGCGGAGTGGGCCGTTTGCCTATAGCTGTGCGATGACCACGCCCGACCCCGCCCTCCACAGCACGAAAAACCTCGTCATTCTCGCGATTTGCCAGGCGCTGTTTTTCTGTGGCCGCACGCTCACGTTCTTCGCCGCGACCCTGGTCGCGATTTCGATGCTGGGCGACGACCTCGCCCTGGCCACGGCCCCGATCACCATGATGCTGATCGGCACATCGCTCGGCACCCTGCCCGCCGCATTTCTGATGCGGGCCTGGGGACGGCGGTGGGGCTTCGCCTTCGGCTCGGCGGTGGGCTGTGTCGGCGCGCTGATCGCCGCCCAGGCGATCGCCCTGGACAGCTTCCTCCTGTTCAATGTGGGCTTGCTGATCGCAGGGGTCTACACCGGCTTCGCGCAGCAATACCGCTTCGCCGCGGCCGAGGTTTCGCCGGATCACCTGAAGGAACGGAACGTCTCCATCGTCATTGCGATGAGCGTCATCGGTGCCTTCCTCGGCCCGGAAACGGCCCTTTACGCCAAGCATTGGATAACGGACGTACCGTTCCAGGGGGCCTTTCTGATGATGGCGGCGCTCACGGCGCTGTCCGGTGTCGTCATCCTATTTGCGCAAATCCCCCGGCTGACCAAGCAGGAATACGCCGATACGGGCCGCCCGCTGTGGACCATCATGAAGTCGCCGACTTTCATCGTCGCCCTGATTGCGGCCCTATTCGGCTATGTGGTGATGAACTTCCTGATGGTCGTCACACCGGTCACCATGGGCACGCTGAAGACCGTCGTCTTTAGCCATGAGAACATCAAACTGGTGATCCAGTGGCATGTGGTCGGGATGTTCCTGCCGGGATTCGTGACCGGGCACCTGATCAAGCGGTTCGGCGTCGTGCGCATCATCGCCACGGGGGCGGCCATTCTGCTCAGTTCCGTCCTTGTCGCTTTGAACGGGGTGTCCTTCATCCATTTCCTCACGGCGCTGATCCTGCTCGGCATCGGCTGGAACTTCACCTTTACCGGCGGAACGATCCTGATCACCGAGGTCCATAGCCCGGCCGAACGCGCCAAGGTGCAAGGCATGAACGACTTCCTGCTGTTCACGGGCCTGGCCGTTTCCTCGCTGATGGCCGGCAGCGTCTACCACTACTTCGGCTGGGCCTGGGTCAATTACGCCATGCTGCCGGTGATCCTGGTGATCCTGCTCTCCGCGCTGTGGCTGCGCAGCGTCCGCCGCCGGGAACAGGCCCTGGCCAAGACGGCAGCGGAATAGCCAAGGACGGCTAAGGCTTCCCCTGCCCCCTTCATGGCATCCACGGTGATGGCCGGAAAGCGATCTCGCAAGGCCTTCATTGTACCAAAAAGAAAGACCGCCGGGCCCAGCGGCCTTTCAGCGTCTTAGTCTATTTTCCCTTGGGCGGATTGTTTCCCCGGCCACCGCCTGAGGGATTGCCGGTTTGGCTCGGTCCGTTCGGAACAGGTTTTCCAGACATGAGTTTCTCCTATCTTCAAATATGCATCTAAAAATGATGCTTACATCAGGAGAATTAGGTAGGGCTAATTTAACTTGCAACCCTCAGCCACGCTTTTTTTAAACCTAAGGCCGCAGCCCCATCAAATACCGGTTCAGCCCGGCCATGCAGTCATGGAACGGCGCCATGGATTGCGCCGATTTGGTCTGGCTGAACGCGCCCTGGATGGCGGCCACGATCAGGGTCGCGGCCTCATCCGTATCGGCCACCGCGTTGACCTTGCCCGAATGCTGGCCGCGTGTGAGGGCGCGGGACAGGCGCCGGCGCCAGGCACGGTACAGTTCTTCCACCCGTTGCCGGAACCCGCCGTCGATGGGCGACATTTCCTGGGCCAGATTGTTCAAGGGACAGCCCAGCAGGTGAATGGCTGGGACCCGGCCCGTCATGTTGTCCTGGATCGTGCGGGCGATGGCGGCCAAAGGATCATCGTCGCCTTCGGCGTCCAGCGGCGCCAGCCACCAGTCCTCCAGATAGGCTTTCACCATTTCGTCCACGACGGCGTAGCCGAGCGCCATCTTGTTGGGGAAATGGTGGTACATCGCCCCCTTGGTGACGCCGGTCAGGGCCAGGATGTCGGTCAGCCCCGCGGCCTGGAAGCCGTGGCGGTGGATGACCCCGTAGGCAGCTTCGAGAATTTGCCGCCGGGTTTCGTCGGGTTTATAGGTGCCGGACATACCGGGGAGTATGAATTTACCGCGAGGCTTCCGCAACCACACTTAAGCAGCTAAGTTGCGGAAAGTTCCCTGATTTTTCAAAGACCGCCATGACCGACGCCCGCCCCGTCTCAAGAATCGCCTTCGTCGCCGCGCAGCAGCCGGAGGCCCAGGAAGCACTCAAGCACCTGGCCCATCGCTACGGCAACATACCGGCCGACGCGGCCGAGGTGATCGTGGCGCTCGGCGGTGACGGCTTCATGCTGGAAAGCCTGCACGGCGCCATCGGCAGCGGCACGCCGATCTACGGCATGAACCGGGGCACGGTCGGCTTTCTGATGAACGAATACCTGACCGAGGACCTGCCCGAGCGCATCGCCCGTGCTCAACCGGTCAGCCTGCGCCCCCTGAAAATGACGGCGACGGACGTCAACGGCAACACCACCACGGCACTTGCCATCAACGAGGTATCGTTGCTGCGGGAATCGCGCATGGCGGCGAAAATCCGCATCTTCATCGACGGCGTCGCGCGCCTGGACGAGATGATCTGCGACGGCGTTCTGGTCGCCACGCCTGCGGGTTCCACCGCCTACAACCTGTCAGCCCATGGCCCGATCATCCCCATGGGGGCGGATCTTTTGGCGCTGACCCCCATTTCCGTGTTCCGGCCCCGGCGCTGGCGCGGCGCGCTGCTGCCGCGGAAGGCGGAGATCGCGTTTGAGATCCTCCAGCCCGAGTTAAGACCCGTCAGCGCCACCGCCGATTACACCGAAGTCCGCGACGTCAAACGGGTGGAAATCCATCAGGACCACAGCCACCGCCTTGAGCTGCTGTTCGATCCCGAACATAACCTGGAAGAACGCATCCTCAAGGAGCAGTTCGAACCGTGACCGCTGACGACAAAGCCCCCGCACCCGCTTCAGACGACGCAGAGAACGACCCGGAAAGCACCGGCCCCGGCCCGGAGACGGAAGGCAATCCGAAAACCCGCCCCCTGCGCATGGGGCTGACCCTGGCCCTGGGCGGCATCGGCGGCATCCTGTTCCATGAACTGCATATGCCGCTGCCCTGGATGATCGGGGCCCTGGTATTCACCGTGATCGCCTCCCTGTCGGGCGCTCCCCTGGTGCGGCCGAAACGCCTGCGCCTTTACATGGTGCCGGTGCTCGGCGTGATGCTGGGGGCCGGGTTCACGCCGGAAGCGATCCGCCATGCCTCTGAATGGATCGCCTCGCTGTCCATGCTGCTGGTCTATGCGCTCGGCATCACGGCCATGGTGTCCTACTACCTGGTCCGGGTCGCCAAATGGGACGCGGCAACGTCCTATTTCTCGGCCTCGCCGGGCGGGTTCGGGGAAATGGCGCTGCTGGGTGAGGCCATGGGTGCCGACGACCGCAAGATTTCCCTCAACCACTCCGTCCGCATCATGCTGACGGTGCTGGTCATCCCGTTCTGGTTCAAGTTTTTCGAAGGCTATCAGCCGGGCAACATGGGCGCCCTCGGCAACATGGCCGATATCCGCCTCAAGGACGCGGCGATCCTCGTCGCCTGCGCCGTGGTGGGGTATTACGTGGCGCGGCGGCTGCGGTTTCCGGCGGCGCAGCTTCTGGGGCCGACCCTGGTCTCGGCCATCGTCCATATGTCGGGCCTGACCGAGGCCCGCCCGCCCCAGGAAATCGTCGCCCTCGCCCAGGTCGTGATCGGTGCCTCGATCGGCTGCCGCTTCCTGGGCATTTCCCTGCGTGAAATGTTCGGCACCATGGTCCAGGCGGCGGGCATCACCACCTTCATGCTGAGCGCCGCCTATGCCGGGGCCTGGACCGTCAGTTATTTCACGGGCCTGCCGGTGAACACGCTATGGCTTGCTTTCGCGCCCGGAGGCCTTGCGGAAATGACCCTGATCAGCCTGTCGCTCGGCATCGACGTGGCCTTCGTGTCGGTCCATCACATGGTGCGGGTGATCTTCCTGGTGGCCATGGCGCCCATCGCCTTCAAGCTGTTGAAGGGGGTGCTTGAACGCGCCGAGGCAGCCAACAAGGGCTGATCCGGTTCAGCGGTGATCGGCGCCGACGGCGGCGGCGACGGATTTGAACCCGTCGCGTTCCAGAAGGTCCGCCAATTCCGCCGCGATGCGCGCCGCCAGATAGGGGCCTTCGAACACCAGCGCCGAATATATTTGAACCAGCGAGGCGCCCGCGCGGATGCGGGCATAGGCATCCGCCCCGGTGGCGATACCGCCGACCCCGATCAGGGGGATGTCGCGGCCGACAAGCTGGTACAGGTCGGAAATCACGCTCTTGGCCATGGCCTTCAAAGGTGCCCCGGACAGGCCGCCGATCTGCCCTTTCTGTGAATCGCGGAGGCCGGCCGGGCGGCTGATGGTCGTGTTGGTGGCGATGATGCCGTCGATACCTACGTCTGCGGCGACGGCGGCGATGTCTTCCAGATCGGCGCTGGCAAGGTCCGGCGCGATCTTGACCAGCAGCGGCGGACGGTTGGCCAACCCGTCGCGCGCCGCCTTGACCGCCGTCAGCAGCGCCGTCAGCGGCCCTCGGTCCTGCAAGGTACGCAGCCCCGGCGTATTGGGGGACGAGACGTTGACCACAAGATAGCTCGCCATCGCGCCCAAACGTTCGACGCCCAGGACATAGTCCTGCACTTCGTCGCTCGAATCCTTGTTGCGGCCCAGGTTGACGCCGGCAATGCCTAGGCCCATCGATCCGGCGCGGAACTTGCTCAGGCGCGCGGCCATGGCATCGTGACCGCCGTTGTTGAAGCCCATGCGATTGATCACCGCGCGGTCTTCGGTCAGGCGGAACAGGCGCGGCTTGGGGTTGCCCAGCTGCGGTTTGGGGGTGACGCTACCGACTTCGGTGAACCCGAATCCCAGGCCGAGAACTGCCTGCGGCACGCGCGCGTCCTTGTCGAACCCGGCAGCCAGGCCAACGGGGTTGGTGAACTCCATGCCCCATACACGGGTCTTCAGGATCGGCCGCGGTGCCGTCGCCACCGGCGGGGCCAAGCCCATGGACAGCGCCATGAGGGCCAGGGAATGGGCGGTTTCGGGATCAAGGCAGCGAAGGGCCGGCATCAGCCGGTCGGCGAGGGTCATCTATGGGGCTTCCTGCAGGTTCAGTTCGGCCGGAAATTGATGGCGGCCGGTGGCATCGAGCGGCAGATCATAGACCGCCATCACCGCCGATACGGGCAACGGCCCGTAAAGATGCGGAAACAATTGGCCGCCCCGTGATTCTTCCCATTTGAGGGCATCACCCAGTTTTTGCGGATCGACACGCAAAAGGACAATCCCGGACTGACCGGCGCGATGCTTGGCTGCACTTTGCACGACCTGATCGGCGCTGGAGAAATGAATGAAGCCGTCGGCGATGTCCTGGGACGACCCGCCGTACGCCCCGGCCTGTACGGCGGCGGACCATTCGTCCCGGCGACACATGTGATAAATGGCGGAATCGTTAGGTTTCATATCGGTTTCGGCTGTCATTCCGGGCATGTTTCCGGGCGGGAGATTAGAGCACATCAACGCCGGAGGGAACCGGGCAACGTGTGCGTCATCGCCCTATGACCTAAGTCCAGGGATTGGGTGTCTGGCACGCCGCTTGCGTAGTCCGACCCGAATTCGTGCGAATTCAAAAACAAACAACCATGACGCAACAAAGAGAAAAAAATGGGTTCCAAGACCAACCGACTCTCGCCGAACCTGGAAATGGCGTTGGCCGAACTGGAAGAACAGGTCGATCTGGGTGTTAAATTCGTCCCCATGCAGCCGTCGCTTGCCATGATACAGGCGGGCGCGCGCGCGGGCGGCATCGACGAGGCCTTGGCCGCCAAAATCTACCGTGCGATGCTGGAAGCAGATGCTATCGAAGACTCAGAAACCTTCCCTCGCATGCGGGCCAACTAACCCCCTACCAAATGATCGGGTCAGGTCCGTCGATGACCGGCCCGCCCGCAAGAAGGCGCAGTTCCCCGGCGCTGCCGTCAGAACGGTTAGGGCGTGGAAATTCAGCGGATTCCGTAGTGTCGCTCCACCCATAACCGCCTTCGAACAGATCGCCGCCATGACCCGAGGCAAAGGTGAACACGCCATTTCCCGTCAGCCAATTCGTTACCGGCAGGGACGCCGAAACGGGTTTGTCCACGGCGGCTGATTTCGGTTCAGCCGACGGGGCGGCAGCGGACGGCCGCGATTCCTGCGCCCGCGCACCGGGGGGCACCGCGCGGGCCTGACGCGTCAATTTCAGGCGGCCGCCTGATTGCCCGCGGGCCTCGACGGTCAGGTCCACATCGAACGCCCCTTGCCCCTCCGGCACGATCAGACTGAGATCCCGAAGGTCGTCCATCGCCAAACGCCACGGACCGTCGCCATCGGGCGCACCGTCCCGAACGCCGCCGGTCAGGTGCACGCCCGCCGGCACCCCGTCCAATGTGAACACCACATCGCCGACCATCTTGCCCATGCCCCGGGCGAAGGAAATCGCGACGGGGAAACCGACACGCCCACTGCCATCCAGGACCACCGGTGTCTCAATGGAAAAGCGCAGCCCCGATTCCAACGCCGCCAAGCCCGGCTCCACCGTCAAGCTACCCGTGCGTACATGCCCGTCACTGGAGATCACCGTAACGGGGAAGGCGGGCGGACCACTAGCCCCCGGGGGAAACCGCATGCGCAGACCGCCGGGAACAGTCAGGTCGTGTTCCAACAGGGTCGCCGTGCCGTCACCGTTATCGACGCCCGCGTTCAGGGTCACCCCCTTACCCAGGCCGCCGACGATCAGCACCGACATGTCGCGGGGATTCAATCCCGGCACTGCCGTCATCAGGTCAAGCGGCAGACCCGTCTTGGCATCCTCGACCTGGGCCTGACGGTCGTCGTTCTGTTCAGGCGTCTCGGCCATGTTCCTGTCCTTCGTATGCAGCTTCAACGTTGATGCGGCGGGCGATTGCCGCCATTTTCAGTATTGATCGGGGACATCGCCAGAACTTTGACTTCCCGGGCACTGATTAGGATCAATCCGTTGCTCCTGCTTACCCGTCAGACAGCGGGCATTGGGAGGGCGGAAGTAAAAACAGGGGAAATCCGCGAATGTCAGACCGGGAAGCGATTCTGTTCGCCAACGACACCTTTTACGCTGCCTTCGCCGGCGGCAGCATCGAACAGATGCGCGCTGCCTGGGCCGACGACCGGGACATCACCTGTATTCATCCGGGATGGCGTCCCCTGAGCGGCCAGCAGGAGGTGATGGACAGCTGGACGACGATTTTATCGACGGGCGAGACGGCGGATATCCGCTGCGTCGGCGCGCGGGCATATTCCCTGGGTGACACGGCCTATGTCACCGCCTTCGAACGCATGCCGGGAACGCTGTTGACCGCAACCAACGTATTCGTGCGGACGGGGCCCTTGTGGCGCATGGTCCACCATCAGGCAGGTCCCTGCCAGGATCGCGGTGCCGCCGACCGGGAGGACAGCGACCCGACCCTGCAATAGAGGGTTCGGAACATTCAACGAATGCGCTAAAAAGTCCGTGGGGAGCAGACGCTGGATTTCAGAGGAGGAGGCCTCGTTCGACCATGAAAACAATCAAGATGACCATTGGAACCGTGACCCTGAACGTCAACCTGCGCAACACACCGACCGCCGCCGCGATCTGGGAAGCCGCACCCTTTACGTCCCAGGCCAGCACCTGGGGCGACGAGGTTTATTTTTCGACGCCCGTATCCCTGAACCGCGAGGCCGATGCCCGCGCCGTGGTCCAGCCCGGCGAGATTGCCTTCTGGTCCGACGGCGACAGCATCGCCATCGGGTTCGGCCCCACCCCCATTTCCCAAGGCGATGAATGCCGCCTGGCCTCGCCCTGCAACATTTGGGCGGACGCCGTCGAGGACGTGAAGACCCTGGCCGCCGTTCCGGCGGGGGCATCCATATCCGTCGAACACAGCGAATAGCGCCCTAAGCCTCAAGGAGGCACGACCCGTGACCAAAGCGACAACCGGCCTTGACCCGGCCCTTTATGACTACATTCTGAAAACGACATTGCGCGAGCCCGAAATCCTGGCCCGTCTGCGCCGCGAGACGGACAGTCATCCCCGTGCGGGGATGCAGATCTCGCCGGACCAGGGGCAGCTTCTGGCTCTGCTGGTTGAACTACTTTGCGCCCGACGGGTCATCGAGGTCGGCACCTTCACCGGTTATAGCTCCCTGGCCATGGCCATGGCCCTGCCCGACGGCGGCGAGATGGTGTGCTGCGATGTATCCGAAGAATATACATCCGTCGCCCGCCGCTATTGGGCAGAGGCCGGGGTGGCGGAACGTATCACCTTGCGTCTGGCCCCTGCGGTCGAAACCCTGGACGCTTTGATAACCGAAGGCCGCACCGGGGCCTTCGACATGGCGTTCATCGACGCCGACAAGGAAAACTATCAAAACTATTTCGAGCGCTGCCTGGCTTTGATCCGTCCGGGCGGCTTGATCGCCATCGACAACGTGTTGTGGAACGGGCGGGTCATCGACCCCACGGACGACAGCGTTGATACGCAGGCGATCCGCGCCTTCAACGCGGGCTTGAAAGACGATGACCGGGTCACGGTCTCCCTGCTGTCCGTGGCCGACGGCCTGACCCTCGCCCGGAAGCGCTGAATCCCAGGTCACATGCCGCCGAAATAAGGCACAGCGGCATGAAATGGTCCCATTTACTGCCAACAATGGCCCTGATTGCGGGCGATATCTCCTGTCATCGGATCAACCCGGTAAAGGAGACAGACCATGCCCAGCCACGCTTACCCTCCCCGGCCCGTCGCGGGCCTGATCGCCACCGGCCTGGTCGCCGCCAGTCTGGCTGCCGCGGGCCTGTTCGCAACAGCCCTGCTTGCCGCGGGTGTCGCCCGCGCGGACGAGCCTTATGACGCGGCCTGCAACGCGGCCCCCGAATACGGCCAATCCGTTCCTTTGATCGTCACCGGGTTCAAGACCGGCAGCGCCACCGTTCCCGATGATCAGGAAATCGATATCCGTGCCTTCGCGAAGGCCCTACCATCGGGCACGACCATCTGTGTCGTTGGCCAAGCCGACAAACGCGGTCCGGTGGACTTGAACGACCAACTCGCCATGAACCGCGCCCGCGCCGTCGCCGCGCGCCTGATCGGCGCCGGTGTGGCACCACAGAATCTCAGCGTTTCGTCACGGGCGGAAGCCTTTGGTGACACGGCGCCCAGCTGGTTCTGGTTTGACGGCAGCCGCCGGGTCGAGGTTGTTGCTCTGGACTAACAGCGCAATGCTTCAGGTCAGGTCCCGCAGAATGCGGGCAAACCGGCCGACCGCCGCTTCAAGCGGCCCATCATTGGGAAAATCAATAACGTCCGGGCCTTCCACACGGAAGGCCCGGGCGCGTTCCAGCCGGTGGGCAATCTGCGCGTCGGTTTCCCGGGCACGGATGCCCAAGCGCGCGCGAAGGGTGTCTTCATCAGCCGTCACCGAAACGACACGCAGGTGCCGAAACCGGCCCCGTGCCTCTTCAATCACGGAACGGGACGCATTGACCACCACGGTGCGCCCGCCCAGAAGGTGGTCCACGGTTTCCGTCGGGATGCCGTACCACAGGCCATGGGCACCCCAGGATAGAAGGTAGCCTCCCAGTTCACGGCGGGCATGGAACTGGCTTTCCGTGACCGCGACATGGTCCTCGGATCCGGCATCGGCCGGGCGGGTGATATCGCGGCGGGGGAACACGATGTCGGCGCCACCGGCGAAGGCGCGCCGGGCGCCGTCGATCAGGCTGTCCTTGCCCGCCCCGGACGGGCCGACGACCAGAACCATGGTTCCGGATAACGTGTCCTGGGTCACGGCGCGGACGGGGATGCGGGGAACTGCGAACATGGCCCCGGTAGATACAGGGCCTGAATGACCCCGGCATGAACGCCGGGTGACGGTTCGGTTAAGTCCATGGCCAAATGCCTAAAGGGCAGGGTGCCGGCGCAAGATCGGCGGCGGGCCGTCGAAAAAACGCGCGGGCCGTGTCGGGTGCAGGATTGGCGGCGGACCGTTGGAAAGGTGCCCGGGTCGAGCCGGGCGCGGCAGCGGCAATGGCGCCGGGCGCACCGACAGGGCACTCAGCCGTTCGCGGAACCGAACCTTGGCTTCCGCAACATGGCGGCCCCGAGGATAGGTCAGGAGATAGACCTTCACTTTTTCCGGATCATTGGAGGCATCGGCCTGACGCCAAAACGCCGTATCCGCGTCGATCACCGCCATGACAATCGACACTTTTGAATCGGCGGGGGTTGCCGGCGCCAACAACTCCTGTTCCTCGACCTCGGCAACGGGTTGGGCTGTCACTTCTGGACCATTCTGATCAGCGGGGGCAGGCATGATAAATTCCGCCCCGCCCTCGCCGGTCACGGCCGCCGCCGTCGGCAAGGGCATCAGCCCGATGGCGAGCGCCAAGGCCGCAGGCAGCCATACTCGACCGTGACAGGGGCTTAATATCGGCTTCGGCGTCTGCATGATCTTACCCTTCCGTTCGGGGAACCGGTCGCATCGGCACCTTCTATATTCTTATTTAAATATAAAATTACATATAAAACAATATATAAATATCAACATTCCAGTCCCGGCTATCCTGCAGCGGCGCGGGTGATTTTCTTGATCGCTGCCTGCAACTGAGACACCAGTTCACGCCCCGTCGTGCCGCCGTCACCTGAAATGTTGTTGCGCAGGATAACGGTCAGGGAATCGATGTGCACCTTGACCAGTTCGATGCTGGAGGCGCTGTTCGGCAGGCCACCGCCCGTAAACCGCATCAGCGAATTACCAACCATGGAAACCAGGGGATAGCCGAAAGTCTCGCCTTGCAGGCCCAATTGCTTGGCTAACCCGTGAATACGCTGGAAGTGCTCTGACTTGTCCGGCGCCGCGCCCGCTTCGGCCATGATCCGCTGCAGGCTGTCGACATAGTCGAGGGCCGACCCCACATATTCTTCCTTCGACCGCTCCAATTCCTTCTGGGCCTTGAACACGGCCCCCTGGGTGAACAGGGCGTCACCATCGTCGTCACCACCGCCGGCTTTGCGCTTCAGATGGTTGGGCGGGCGGAAGATCCGGATCACGCTGTCGTTGGGAAACCGTTCCAGCGCGGTCGCCAGCGGTGAGCGATCGATACGGACGTCGGAACGGTCCAGGTCACGGCGTTCCCTGGGCACCGGCTTGAGGCTGCCGCGACGATCGGGCCCGAAATAGGCAGTGTTGTAGACGAACGGCCGAGGCCGGTTGACCACGGTCAGGATACGGTCGACCAAAGCATCCACCGTCACCGGTTTGAGCAGGAATTGGGTCGCCCCGAAGCCACGGGCCTCGGCAACGGTCTTCGGGTCAAACGCCTTGGCCATCAGGATGACCGGTAGGAAGCGGTTCGGCGAATCCTTGTTCATGCGAATCCAGCGCACCATGTCGACGCCGTTCAACATTTCCTCGAACATATCGCAGATCATGAAATCGACGGTATCGACCCGTTCGGTGACGCTTTTCTTCGATAACCGTTTCAGTAGATTCAGCGCATCGTCGTTGCTGTTGGCGGTCAAAATTTCGCCGACACCCAACGCTTGCAGAAGATTATGTATCATCCAGCGATGCGCGTCGTCCTGATCGACGACCAGGACGGTGAAAGAGCGCAGATTTATGGTGGCCAAGTTGGGCCTCACGAGCGGTCTGCGTCCCGTGTTCGTCACGGAAACGTTTTTTGTGGTGGGAATCCCACCCTCTGCTTGCACAAAGTGAAGTGCATGCACCGGCCCGGGTCAACCCTGCCTAAAGTTAGCCTCATAAATTCGCGCGCTGGCCCGTTCCCAAACTCCGAAAACCGTGAAAAAGTGTCGCTGGACAAGGGGAAACACCCGGCCAGACGGAGGAGACACCATGACCGCTATGTTCGACCTGACAGGCAAGATCGCCTTAATCACCGGTTCAAGCCGGGGAATCGGCAAGGCCATCGCCGAAGCCTATGCCCGCCAGGGTGCCAAGGTCATCATCACCTCGCGCAAGTTGGACGCCTGCGAAGCCGTCGCGGCACAAATCAACGAGGAAAACTACGACGCACCCGGCGAGGCCATGGCCATCGCCTGCAACGTGTCCGATGTGGGACAGCTCACGTCCCTGGTTGATCGGGTCAAGGCGGAATGGGGGCGCATCGACATTCTGGTCTGCAACGCGGCCGTGAACCCCTATCACGGGCCGATGTCCGGGATCGACGACGGCGCCTGGGAAAAGATCCTGCAGGTCAATGTCACCAACGTACTGAAGCTGTGCAACATGGTCCTGCCGGACATGGCCGCGCGGCGCGACGGCGCGGTGATCCTGATTTCGTCCGTCGGCGGGCTCAAGGGGTCCATAAACCTGGGCGCCTATGCGGTATCCAAGGCCGCCGACATGCAGTTGGCACGCAACCTGGCCGTCGAATGGGGCCCGCACAACGTCCGCGCCAACGCCATCGCGCCTGGCCTGATCAAGACCGATTTCGCTCGCGCCCTCTGGGAAAACCCGGAAGCCCGCGCCCGGGCCGAAGCCGCTTACCCGCTCGGCCGGCTGGGCGAGCCGGAGGATATCGCCGGCACGGCGATCCTGCTGGCATCGGACGCCGGCAGCTTCATTACCGGACAAACCTTTGTCGTCGACGGCGGCGGGGTCGCCGCCGGCAACCGTTACAGCTGATATCGGGAAAGGACCACCGACATGTGCCGCTGGCTCGCCTACGCGGGACCGCCCATCTACCTGGACACCCTTTTACTGCGCCCGGAAAACTCCCTTGCCCGACAAAGTCTGTCGGCCAGTCAAAGTGCACATGTGGTCAATGCCGACGGCTTCGGCATCGGATGGTACGGCGAAAAGGACCGCCCCGGCCTGTACAAGGACATCCTGCCCGCATGGAACGACGTCAACCTGTTGAACATTTCCGAACAGGTAAAATCGCATTTGTTCTTCGGCCATGTAAGGGCGACCACGGGTACCTCCGTCAATCGCACCAATTGCCACCCCTTCCGCCATGGCAAATGGCTGTTCATGCACAATGGCGAAATCGGCGGCTGGTCCAAGGTACGCCGCGCCCTTGCCATGGCCGTGTCGCCCGAACTGTTTCCCAACATCCAGGGCACCACGGACAGTGAGATTTTCTTTCACCTGCTGCTGACCTTCGGCCTGGACGAAGACCCGGAGGCCGCCATCCGCCAAGCAATCCAAACCATCGAAAAGGCACAGGCGGACAGCGGCGTGACCGAGCCCTTCAACATGACCATCGCGCTGACGGACGGGCAGACCATCTGGGCGCTGCGCCATGCCTCGTCGGGCAGGGTGCCGACACTCTATGTCGGCATGGGCGCCAAGCCCCATGACGCCGCGGATGAGGTGACCGTGGCCACGGGCACGGCGATCATCATTTTGTCGGAACCCTTGGATGACGACCTCAAGCAATGGACGGCCATCGAGCCGGACCATCTTGTGATTGCCGGGGACGGCGGCCTTGTCGTCTCCCCGTTCGCTCTGTGACGTAATGGCACCGCGCTATGCCGTGGCGGTTCTGATTCTGGCCGCCCTGACGACAACGCCCGCCCATGCCTGGAAGAATGGCCCGCCGGACAATAAGGTCACCAACAACGCAGCCGACTGCTTGGCGCCGCCCTATTCAACCCATGACTGGATCGCCGACCACGCCCGCGCGTTGTTGCCGTCGGCGGCGCGCGCCTGGCTGGACCCGCACCGCGTTCTCATGCTGATCGGCACGGAAGCCCCCGACTACGCGAAAATCGAAGCCATCTGCGGCGCGCCCAATCGGGGTTACAACGACACCGGCCAAGGCCGCCATGACCTGAGGTTCGATGCGAACGGCGGGATCACCCGTGACCTGCCCGCCCAACGCGCACAGGAGGAATATGAAAAAGCCGTCCAGGCTTACCGCGCCGGCAGACCGGACCATGCCGCCTTCTTCCTGGGTGCCGCCATGCATTACATCGGCGACCTGGCGCAGTACGGGCACACCATCAAAGGCGAAACGCACCATGCGGATTTCGAGGAATGGGTCGGCGCCTTGACGCTGTCGTTCGCCGGCGGCGGCGTGTTCGAAAAATTCATCGTGGTGGACGGGCTGGAGCCGCGCCGGGCCGATGACGCCGTCCTGCGCACGGGACGCTTCACCTGGACGGGTACCGCACCGGTGCTGCCCCCGACCGAAATGGATTCCCGGTTCGGGCCTGCCGCCCTGGCCGATACGGCCTTCATCGCCAGCATCGGCCATTGCCTGAACAACGCCGTGAACGAAGCCGCCGACATGCTGTTCGGGTTTTATGAGGCCGTCGTCAGGACAAACGCTCGTTAGCCTTCGAACGGCGCAACGCGGGGCCAGATTTCGGCGACCGCGTCCAGGGTCGAAAACAGCACGTTGAAGACATAGGGAGATGCAAGCTCCGTCGCCTCGGGCACCAGGATCGGCAGGTGATCTTTCTGCGGAAAGGCAAAGGTATCGTAGCCCCGTGCCTTCATCCAACTGCGTAAGTCGCGCTGGCTCGCCCCCATCTGCTGCAAGCCGAAGTCATTGACCTCGCAGATCACGAAGGGCACCCGGTCGGGTGCAAAGAACCCCTCCCCGCCTTTGAGCACCGTCAACTCGGCGCCTTCTGTGTCGATTTTGACGGCGCGACAGGCATCGATGTTTTCCGCTGCCGCCAGGGTATCCAGGCGTGTCGAGGGATAGCTGTCCTTGGCCGGGGACGCCCGTGAGCGCTGGTTGAAATCATGCAGGCCCGGATCCCACATGGCGTGGCCGCCGTCATTGTCCGCATTGCGGTAGAAGTCGATGGTTCCATCCACTTCCGAGGCCACGGCATTGACCGCCGTAACGTTCCCGCGTTCGTTCAGCGTCATCAGGTCCTTGAGCCAGGTGAAATTGTCGGCGTTCGGCTCCACCGCGACGACGCGGCCGGCATCGCCGACCAGATGGGAGGCGAGCAGGGAAAAGAACCCGATATGAGCACCGACGTCGAGAAAGCAGTCACCCGGCCGCAACGCCCGGATCAGAAACAGCGACAGGGACTCCTCATAAAGGAGTCCCTGGCTGAGCGCCTGCAGGATCGACCGTTGGGACATTTGCCCCAGGTCGACGCGAAGCTGAAGGACGATGGGCCGCCCCGCCAAATCCAGGTTCACGGGCACCGTATGGATACCGTGGGTCGGAAGCGTGGGCGATGCCGTCATCTTGGCGCTGTTCCCTTGGTCAAAATGCGCAGGACAGCGACCAGTCTAACCCTTGATCGTGTTAGGCCGCCATACCGCGGTTGCCGCCTTGGGAGCCACGACGGCTGCGACCGCCGCCGCGCTTGCCACCACCGCCGCCCGGACCGCCGCGGTTTGGGCCGCCCCGGTTCTGGCCGCCGCGGTTCTGACCGCCTCGGCCTTGGCCGTTGCGTCCGCCATTGCCGCCGTTGTTTTTGCGCACATCGGGCCCGCTGTCATTGGCCGCTGAATTGGCGATATCGGCGGCATGATAGGGATGGCCATCGAACACCGGCACCGGCTGGCGGATGCACTTCTCGATATCGCGCAGGCAGCCGCGTTCGTCATGAGCGCAGAAGGAAATGGCGATGCCCGAAGCCCCCGCCCGCGCCGTACGGCCGATGCGGTGGACATAGCTTTCCGCATCGTTCGGCAGGTCGAAGTTGATGACGTGAGTCACACCGTCGACATCGATGCCGCGGGCGGCGATGTCCGTCGCCACCAGGGCGCGGATGTCACCGTCGCGGAAGCCCTTGAGGGCCCGTTGGCGGGCGTTCTGGGCCTTGTTACCGTGGATCGCGTCGGACTTCACGCCGTTGTCGTGCAGGTGACGGGCGACCCGGTCGGCACCGTGCTTGGTGCGCGTGAAGATGAGAACCCGCTCGATGCGCGGATCGTTCATCAACTCGCCCAGCAGGGCCCGCTTGTCGTCCTTGGCGACGAACAGCAAACGCTGTTCGATCTTTTCCACCGTCGTCGCGGCGGGCGTCACTTCGACCTTCACCGGATCGTTCAGAAGCTCGTTCGCCAGGCCTTCGACGGTTTTCGGCATCGTCGCCGAAAACAGCACGGTCTGACGCTCGTGCGGCAGCACCTTGGCGATCCGCTTGACGTCACCGATGAAGCCCATGTCAAGCATGCGGTCGGCTTCGTCGAGGACGAAAACGTCGACGCTGTCCAGGTTGACGTGGCGCTGCTTCATGAGATCCATGAGACGGCCCGGGGTGGCGACCAGAATATGAACGCCGCGCTGCATGGCGACGATCTGGTTGCGCATAGAAGTGCCGCCGAACACGGTCTGAACCCGCAAGGGCATCTGACGACCGTAGGTCCGCAGGCTTTCGGCGATCTGGGTCACCAGTTCGCGGGTCGGCGCCAGAATCAGCACGAACGGGCGGTTCGGCACGGCCTTGCGAGAATTTTCCGCGAAGGACTGCAAAATCGGCAGCGCGAAGGACGCGGTCTTGCCGGTGCCTGTCTGCGCCACGCCCAGAAGGTCGCGGCCCTCAAGCAGCGGCGGGATGGATTTTTCCTGAATGGGGGTGGGGGTGGTGTAGCCCTCGTCGCTCAGCGCACGAAGGATGGGTTGGGCCAGGTTAAGGCCCGCAAAATCGGTCATGTGATATGTATACTCTCTCGATCAATTGGTCTTCGCCCGCGCGCCCCAAGCGATCGTGTCGGGGGCGGCAGGTTCGCCGGCATCATGCAAGCTTTCTCGGCCGGAACCGCATTCACACGGATATCCGCCTCACGAAACGCCCTTAGATGTCGGTATCAAAGAAGACCGGATCGACAGAGTCGGGTCCGGCAAGCGATCGAAATTCGACCTGAATGGGAGTGTCGCTGGCGCTACATGACGTCGGGGCTTCCCGGAAGTCAAGGGAATTCGCGGTAGCGCGCTCCCTTGCTTCCGGTGGTCGGCGGGGTTCTGTCAGGCGGCGAGAATCTCAGGATCGCCCTGACTTGCCAGACATGTCTCGGCAAAGTTCCAGTCGGCCAAATGGTCGAAGAAGGCTTCGAGAAACGCCTGTCGGGCATTCTGATAATCCAGGTAATAGGCGTGTTCCCACAGGTCGCACGTCAACAGCGGCTTCAACCCTGCGGTCTGCGGCAGATCGGCGTTGGCCGTGCTGACCACGTCGAGCGCGCCGTCCGCTCCTTCGACCAGCCATACCCAGCCCGACCCGAAGCGGGCCATGCCGTCGGCGATGAAACGGGTGCGCAATTGCGGCAGGGATCCGAAGGTTTCCGAAATCCTGCTCGCAAGAGGCCCCGTCGGTTCCGCCGCGCGGTCCGGCGACATGCAGTGCCAGAAGAACCCATGGTTCCAGGCCTGCGCCGCGTTGTTGAACACCCCAGTATCGCCCTTTTCATGGGCGCGGCGGGCAACGTCGATCAGCGCCATACCGTCATAGTCGGTGCTCTTGACGGCGTCGTTCAGCTTGTCGACGTAGCCCTTGTGGTGCTTGCCGTGATGAAAGCTGAGGGTCCGTTCCGACATATGCGGCGACAGGGCGTCCTTGGCATAGGGAAGATCGGGAAGCTTGAAAGTCATTGTCGGTTCCTTCGTGGTCATGGGAGGGAAAAGTGCGCCGGTCGGCGGTGGGACCAGCCGGCGGACGCCGCAGCGCCCGCCGGCAAGCGCCTGCGTTAGGACTTCTGCTTATCGGCCACCATGGCGCGGAATTCCTCGATCTTATCGCCGAGCGCCTCCAGGCCTTCCTTGGTGGCCTCCTTGGCATCCGTCCATTCACCCTTGGCCGACTTTTTCAAGTCGGCGATCTGTTGATTGAGCGCATCGCGCTGGCGGTCGATGGCCGCGCGGGCTTCGCGCCATTCCTCCTTGACCTCGTCGGCGGCATTGGCGCCTGCCTGCTTGGCATCTGATGCCGCTTCATCGAGCTTGCTGTCCAATGCCTTGGCCTGCTTTTGCGCCCAGTTGACGAAGTCATCGACGGCATCCCCTGCCGTGGCTTCCTGAGGGGCGGCCTTGTCACCGGCGGCCTGGGCAGCGCCCGGCGCGGCAGACAGGCCCGCGGCGACTGCCGCCGCGGCCAGAATGGCGATGGGGATACGGGTATTCGGGGTTCGAATATGAGTTCGATAGGTCATGTGATCTTCTTCCTCTTTTCGAAGCAATGCATGAAAGGAATTGCGCAAACCGCATTGCCGGCTGTACGCGCCATTGACGTCTGGCGGCTTTCCCCTGATCGCAAGGATGCATTCCGCAACACGGGACGCATTTCCATTTGATGAAACGATTGTGGCGTTTTCCCGGCTGGAACCGGGCGCCTTCAGGCCGCGCGGGCCAGCACGCGACGGGCCCGCGACAGGCCGCTTTTCACCGTGCCGACGGCGATATTCAATTCGCGCGCGACGTCCTGATAGCGTTTTCCCTCAATCACCACGAGATGAAGAATCCACCGGTCCCGGGGCCTCAAGGCCGCCAGGGCGCGGTCCAAATCCTTGAGTCGCAGGCGATCAATCTGGTTAGGCGGTTGCTGGAAATCGACAAGCCAATCTTCGACGGGAACGTGAAACCCCCGCCGCTGCCGTCGGCGCGCGCGGTCGATGAACAGGTTGTGCATGATGGTGAACAGCCAAGCCCGTAAGTCCGTACCGGACTGAAACCGGTCAAGGCGCGACACGCCCCGCTCCAGGCAATCCTGCAACAGATCGTCGGCGCGGTCCGGAGTGGCTTCGAGGAACCGTGCATACCGGTACAGGTCGGGAATCTGATCCTCGATCGCCTGCATGATCCGCCTCTCGGTCATGGCAGGGATAATAACATATTTTCCTTATGTAAATCGGTGCAGGTAGAGAAAAATCATGGCCGCGCTGGAACTTTTGCGTTCCGCAACCGTTCATTCATGGATTGGACGTGACAACAAACGGAGGGAGCACGCCATGGCTACAAACCCCACAAGTCCCGAAGGTCATACCGACACCAAAGGCCGGGCAAAGCCTAAATCGATGCGCGATTTGGTCATTTTTGGGGTGATGATCGTGATCGGTATCGGCGTCGTCGCCGCGCTGGTCACGAAATAACAAGCCTGCGGAACCAACCGCGTCAGACGCCTAACACGCGGCGTTTCATCTCGGCCACGGCAGCATGGGGGCTGGTCAGCACGGGCAGGCCCGTATCGGCACCGATTTCTGCCGCCAACGGCGCCATGGAAAACTGCGCCAGCACGATGCAGCCGCAATCGCTCAGCCGGGGTGCGGCCGCGACCACGGCGCGGTCATGGGCATCGCGCCGCCCCGCCCCCAGGTCGGCCCAGGCCCCTTCGACCAGCAGCGGCACCACGGTCATGTCGATGTTCCGGGCCGCCGCCAGGTTTTCCATGTCCGCCGTCATGTCCGGCAAGGTCTGAGGGTGGGTCGCCAACAGGCCGACGCGCCCGCCCCGGGCCAGGGCGGCGTCGAGAATTGCCTCGTTCGGCTTCATTACCGGCACATCATACTGTGCCGCGATCTGGTCGATGATCGCGCCGAACGCGGAACAGGTGAACAGAATGCCGTCGGGCCGCCGGGCCTTGGCATAAGCCGCCAAGTTGAGAAACCGTTCGGTCAGCGCCGGGGTCAATTTGCCCCCCGCCGCCGCCAGATCCGTGGTCAGGCTTTCGTCCAGCAGCGTCCAATATTCGGCCTCGGGCCAGAGATCCTTGAACGCCGTCTCGACCGGCAGGATGGCTTCGCGGGTGGCGTGGATCAGGGCGATTTGATTTGTCATTTCCTGTGTATGAAGCTTTTTCTTCGAAAAATCCAAGGCAATTGACCGGCACCATAGAGTGACGGAGAACACATCCCTCATGCTAAAGAACTGATAACCTACCCAAAACATGTATGCATAAGCGTCACCTGTTGTGGCATGAAAATCATGGGTTTAGTCCTGCACCAGGGAACCCCGCGTCTCAATAAATCTAACTGTCCGGTTTCAAAAGAATGTCTTCATCTTAATTCGCATATGAACCCGGCTGATTATTGGCGGCACCGAAACAATTCGGTCCGCAACATCACCGCCAAGTACGGTACGAAATCCGCAGGCAATCACCAATGTGGCCAAATCATCTAGATATCGCGCGCTTCTTCGCGCTGAAGATCGACCCAAGCGTCGTCCTTCCGTCCGAATACAATTCCGCCCTTGTGATCCTCTCGTTCTTCGTCGCGACGCTGGCAGGGTTTGCTTTTGTCCATCTGTTGCACCGTATCGCGGAGCACGAGCACACCAGTAGTCGGTACCCGTGGATGGCGGGCGGCGCGCTGATCATGGGCCTTGGAATTTGGGCCATGCACTTCATCGGCATGCTCGCGTATGAACTGCCGATTCCGGTCACCTATGACCCCCTGATCACCCTGGTATCCGCAATACCCGCGATCCTTGCAAGCGCATGGAACCTACATATCGTCGCACGCAGTGACGTGACGCGGCTGCGTCTTTACATGGGCGGAATTGTCCTGGGTGGCGGTATTGGCCTGATGCACTACACCGGCATGGGCGCCGTCGATTTCGACGCTTATATCCGCTACGACCTGCCGCTGTTCGTACTGTCGCTACTCGTCGCGGTGGCCCTTGCCATGTGTGCACTTTGGGTCGCGTTCAGGGCGTCGCGCCGGGACACCATCCGCACCCTGGCCAACGAGGCGATCTCGGCGCTGCTAATCGGTGCCGCCGTGGCAGGGATGCACTACACGGCAATGAGTTCCGCAATCTGTCTTGCGCGGAACGGGACCACAACACCGCTTCCAAGCATCGGAACCGACGTATTGGCCGTTGCGACGGCCACCGTCGCAACACTGATTTTGATCGCGGGCATTGCCGCCGTCGTGTTTGACCGCCGATTGGCGTCCGAAGTTTTTTTCCGGCAAGAGGCGAGCCAACGCGCCAACCAAACCGCCCAACGCCTGCAACTGATCATGGACAACGTGGCGGACGCGGTGCTGACGTTGGATGGTCATGGAATAATCGAAACATGTAACGCGGCCGCTGTCCGGATATTCGGATATCCGGCCAACGAACTCGTCGGGCTCAATATCGCCCAATTGCTTTCGAACCTCAGGACAAACGAGGACCGCGCACCGATGATGCGCTACTTCTCCGATCCCTCGACGCGATCAGCGGAAGGAAACGGGTTCTCCATCATCGGCCGTCAAAAGGACGGAACCCACGTGTATCTCGAGGCTGTATTAACGGAAGGCCGGCAGGCTGACCGCTCCGTGATCGTCGCGGCCCTGCGCGACATGACGGAACGAAACGTCGTGGCCGCTGCGCTTGCCCGTGCCAAAGAAGCCGCGGAAAAGGCCAGCCAAGCCAAGTCGGAATTCATTTCCCACATGAGCCATGAACTCCGCACCCCCTTGAATGCCGTAATTGGCATGGCCGATCTTTTGCTCGAAACTCCGCAGTTGCGACAAGATCCGGATACTGTCCAATCCTACCTGGGTGATATCCGTGAAAGCGGCAGGCATCTATTGAGCCTCGTCAACGAGATTTTGGACGTATCGGTTATCGAGTCCGGTGGCAGAGCGCTTGAATTCGAAACCTTCGATGCCGTTGCTGAAATCGAAAACCTGATCCGTCCGCTGAAAACGACTGAGGCGGCGACGGCCGTGCTGTCCTTCCTCAAGAAAGAGGTTCCGGCCTTGATCACCGCCGACAGGCAATCCTTTCGTCAGACGATCCTCAATCTCACCGCCAATTCAATCAGCCACGGCGGCGAGGGCGTGGAAATCAAGATCAGCGTCGACACCGATATGCCGAACGGCTTTACCAAAGTCGTGGTGTCGGACAACGGCCCGGGCATTCCGAATGATATGCTTACGGCCATTGGCCAGCCGTTCCTGAAATCGAAAGCCGCATACCGCTATTCAGAACAAGAGCGGACGTCCAACGGCGCCGGCATGGGGCTTTATATCGTCAAACGCCTGCTGGTTCTGAACGGCGGAAAGTTGGAACTGACGAGTGCGCCCAACACCGGCACCACCGCGACGACCTACTGGCTGCGCAACGCAAACGCCGCGTGATCCATCGCCCGCCGTTATTTCGTCAGCAAATCTCGAACAGCCCCGCCGCGCCCATGCCACCGCCGATACACATGGTGACGACCACGTTCTTGGCCCCCCGGCGTTTGCCTTCGATCAGGGCATGGCCGGTCAAGCGCGCCCCCGTCATACCGAAGGGATGGCCCACGGAAATGCCACCGCCGTTGACGTTCAAGATTTCCTGGGGGATGCCCAGCTTGTCGCGGCAGTAAAGCACCTGCGAGGCAAAAGCCTCGTTCAGTTCCCAAAGGTCGATGTCATCCATCTTCAGACCCTGGCGTTCCAGCAGGCGCGGGATGGCGAACACCGGGCCGATGCCCATTTCGTCCGGCTCACAGCCCGCCGTGGCCAGGCCCTTGAAAATACCGAGCGGCTGCAGGCCCCGGCGTTCGGCCTCTTTCTCCGTCATGATGACGCAGGCCGACGCCCCGTCGGAAAGCTGTGAAGCATTGCCCGCCGTGACGAACTTGCCCGGCCCCATCACGGGTTCCAACTTGGCCAGGGCCTCAAGCGTCGTGGTCGGGCGGTTGCCCTCGTCCTTGTCCAGGGTCACTTCCTGTTCCGTGACCTCGCCCGTTTCCCGGTTCTTGACCCGCATGGTGGAGGTCAGCGGCACGATCTCGTCATCGAACTTGCCCGCCTGCTGCGCCGCCGCGGTGCGCATCTGACTTTCCAAGGAATATTCGTCCTGGGCCGCGCGGGTGACGCCATAGCGTTCCGCCACAAGGTCGGCTGTGTCGATCATGGGGATCCACATCTCCGGCTTGTGCTCAAGCAACCAGTCTTCCTTGACCTCGTTCTTCATGGCGTTATCGCGGACCAGACTGATGCTTTCCAGACCGCCGGCCACAGCCACGGGCAGACCGTCCATGACGACCCGGTTGGCGGCCACGGCGATGGCCTGCAGGCCGGACGCGCACAGCCGGTTGATGGTCGTGCCGCCGGTCGTGACCGGCAGGCCCGCGCGGATTACCGACATGCGGGCGATGTTCTTGCCTGTCGCCCCTTCGGGCATGCCGCAGCCCAGTACCACGTCTTCGACCTCGGCCGGGTCGATCCCGGCGCGGGCGACCGCGTGCTGGATGACGTGCCCACCCAGGGTCGCGCCATGAGTGTTGTTGAAGGCACCCCGGCCGGCCTTGCCGATGGGGGTGCGGGCGGTGGAGACGATGACGGCGCGTTGCATATTCTTGTTCCTTCTTGGTCTCTATAGATCGGCGAATGTGCCGCCCGCGCGGGCAAGCTTTTCCAGAAGCGGCGCAGGCTCAAGCGCCGGCGAGGCGGCCTTCGCCCAATGGGCCAGACGTTCGTAAACATGCTTGGCGCCGACCTGATCGGCGTGGAACATGGGCCCGCCCTTGGCGATGGGGAAGCCGTAACCGTTGGTCCAGATGATGTCGATGTCCGACGCGCGCTGGGCCATGCCCTCGTCGAGGATTTTAGCCCCCTCGTTGATCAGGGCATAGAAGCAGCGCTCGTGGATTTCCGTATCCGTGATCTCGCGGCGCTCGATCCCCAGCTCGGCCGAGGCCGCCTCAATGATCTTCTGCACCTCGGGATCCGGCAGCGGCTTGCGCGATCCTTCCTCGTAGCGGTACCAGCCGGCATTGGTCTTCTGGCCTTTACGACCGGCCTCGACCACCCGGTCGGCAGCCACGGGCCAGCGTTCGCCCGGCTTGATGAATTGCTTCTGCCGCTTGCGCACCAGATAGGACACGTCGAGTCCCGCCAGATCGCCCACGGCCAGGGGTCCCATGGCGAAGCCGAAATCCAGAAACACCTTGTCAATCTGCTGCGGCAGGGCCCCTTCCTCAATCAGGAAATAAGCCTGGCGGGTATAGCGGTGGTACATGCGGTTGCCGACGAAACCGTCGCAGTTGCCGACCAGCACCGGAATCTTTTCGATCTTTTTGCCGAGCGACATAACCGTGGCAATCACGTCCTTAGCCGTTTCCTTGCCGCGCACGTTTTCCATCAGCTTCATGACGTTGGCCGGGCTGAAGAAATGGGTGCCGATGACATTCGCCGGCCGCTTGGTTGCCGCAGCGATCTCGTCGATATCCAGGGTCGAGGTATTGGTCGCCAGGATCGCGCCCGGCTTCATCACCTTATCAAGCTCGCCGAAGATGGTTTTCTTCAGGTCCATTTCCTCGAACACCGCCTCGACCACGATATCGGCGGAACCGATGCCGGCATAGTCGGTAACGCCGGAAATCAGGCCCATGCGGGTATCCATGGCGTCCTGGCTGAGCCGTCCCTTGGAGACGGTGGCGGCGTAATTCTTTTCGACCTTGGCCATCCCCGCCTTGAGCGCCTCGTCCGAGGTTTCCAGAACGGTCACCGGAATGCCCGCGTTGGCGAAGCACATGGCGATGCCGCCGCCCATGGTGCCGCAGCCGACGATGGCGGCGGTCGCGATCGGGCGTTTCTGGACGTCCCTGGGCACGTCCTTGACCTTGGCGGCCTCGCGTTCGGCGAAGAACAGATGGCGCTGCGCCTTGGACTGTTCGGAATCCCGGCATTCGACGAAAATGTCGCGTTCCGCCGCCATGCCTTCGTCGAAGGATTTGGTCGCCGCGATCTCGACGCAGTCGATGCAGGCGAGCGGCGCCTTCAGCCCGCGCGAGCGGCGTTCCCAGGTCTTGCGCATTTCGGCGAAGACTTCCGGGTCGGCGTCGGTCACCGCCAGATCGCGAACCTTGCGGAGCGCCGCCCCCTCGGCGACCAACTTTTCCGCGTAGGCGACGGCGCCCTCGGTCAGGTCGCCGGAAACGATCTCGTCGATGATCCCCAGGTCATGGGCCGCGCCCGCGGCAAACGGGTCGCCGGACAGGATCACCTTCAACGCCCGCCGGGCGCCGATGATGCGCGGCAGGCGTTGCGTGCCGCCGGACCCGGGCACGATGCCCAGCTTGACCTCGGGCAGGGCGACCTGGGCGGTGGCGTCGGCCACGCGGTAATGACAGCTGAGCGGCAGTTCCAGGCCGCCGCCGAAGGTCGTGGAATGCAGGGCCGCGACCACGATCTTGGGAAAGTCCTCGATCCGGGCGCAGAGCTGCCGCAGGGTCGGTTCCGCCGGGGGCGTGCCGAATTCGCGGATGTCGGCACCACCGGAAAAGCACCGCCCACCGCCCCGGATCACCACGGCGTCGATGCCGCCGTCGGCTTCTGCCTTGTCCAGGGCGTCCATGACGCCCGCGCGCACCGCATGGCCCAGGGCGTTGACCGGCGGGCTGTCGATGATGACGACGGCGATGCGGCCCGTGATATCCATCGTGACGGGCGTTGCGGGATCGGATGCGGACATGGCTGTTTCCTTTTGCTTTTGCGGACGGGCCTATTGGGGCTTGCCCGGTTTCAGGCTGGTCAGGTTGGTATAGGCACTAATGTGTTCAAGCGACGCAGCGACATCGATGACCACGGGGCCGTTATGGGCCAGGGCTTCGGCAAGCACGTCGTCCGCCTGTTCGGCCGTGTCGATCCGCAGGCCTTTGGCGCCGAAACTTTCCGCCCATTTGGCGAAGTCCGGGTTGACCAGATTGGTGCCTTCGATGCGGCCGGGAAAGGATTTTTCCTGATGCAGGCGGATGGTGCCGTAGCTTTTGTTGTTGGATACGAAGATGCGCACCTTCGCACCGTACTGCACGGCGGTCGCCAATTCGTTCCCGGTCATCAGCGTGCCGCCGTCGCCGCACACCGTGACGACCTGGCGGTCCGGATGGCGCAAGGCCGCCGCTACCGCGGACGGCACACCCAGGCCCATGGCCCCGGACACGGCCCCCAGCAAAATCTGCGTCGGCTTGAACGGGAAATAGCGATGGACCCAGGAATTGAAGTTGCCCGCGTCCATGGTGATGACCGCATCGCCTTTCAGCTGCGCCCTGAAGGCGGCAATGACATGGCCGAAGTTGACCCCGTCGGGCGCCGACCAGGGCTTCCATTCCGCCATCTTGCGGTTGGCGTCGCGTAGACGCTTCAGCCAATCGCTCCGTCCCGTCGGCGCCTGTGGCGACGTCAAGGCGGCCAGACGTTCGATGAAATCCTCGGCGTCGGCGCAAATGGACTGCGCCGTTTCGAACACATGGTCCAAATGGTCGCCGTCGGGATAGACGTGGATCAGTGGCTGCTTGGGCTGAGGGGCCTCGGGCAGCAGGTAGCCCTGGGTCGTGACATCTCCCAGGCGCGTGCCGACGGCGACGATCAGGTCCGCGTCCTGCAAGGTTTCGCGGATTGATGCCGGCACGCCGTACCCCAAGTGGGCCGCGAAATGGTCGTGGTCGTTGGGGAAGATGTCCTGGTTCTTGAAGCTGGCGGCGACCGGCAGGGACCAGGCTTCGGAACAGGCCAGCAATGCCGCCCGCGCCGAAGGGGCGCGCAGCATGCCGCCCGCGATCAGGACCGGCCGCTTGGCGCGGCCGATGGCCGCCGCCACGGCCTTGACCTGGGCGTCCGTCGCCTTGGGCTTTTCCAAGGCGATTGGGCTGACACCCGTATCTTCCGCCGGGTCGAGCAACATATCCTCGGGCAGGACCACGACGACCGGGCCCGGCGTGCCTTCCTGGGCAATCTGGAATGCCTGAGCCACGACCTTGGCCAGATTCTTGGGCTCATGCACTTCGTCCACATGCTTGGCCATGTCGCCGAAGGTGATTTTGTAGTCAACCTCTTGGAAGGCGCCGCGGCCCAGATCGGCGCGCGGCACCTGGCCGATGAACAGGACCAGCGGCACCGCGTCCTGTTCCGCCGTATGCACGGCGATGGCGGCATTACAAGCACCCGGTCCGCGGCTGACCAGGGCAACGCCGGGGGCCCCCGTCAGCTTGGCATCGGCGACGGCCATGAACCCGGCTCCGCCTTCGTGGCGGCAGGATACGACCTGGATGTCATCGCAATCGTGCAGGGAATCCAGTACCGCAAGGTAGCTTTCTCCCGGCACACAGAACACACGGTCGACACCGTGCAGCACCAGTGTATCCACCAAGGCGTCGGCGGCGCGTTTCATTTTATTGTCTCCTCCCGGATTGAGTCTTTCCGGAACTTTAGCATGGCGTGATCGGGTGAAAATGGTGTGCTGTTTCATTCCGCGACGCTGATCGTCTCGGGCCAGCGGTAGTCGGCGAAATGCTCACGCAGATCCTTCTTGGAAATCTTGCCCGTCGCCGTATGGGGGATTTCCTCGACGAACACGATGTCGTCGGGCAGCCACCATTTGGCGACGTGTTTGGCCAACACGGCGCGGATACTGTCGGGCGAGACAGTTGCACCCTGGCGCGGGACGATAACCAGCAGAGGCCGTTCCTCCCACTTCGGGTGTTTGACGGCGATCGCCGCTGCCTCCACCACGTCGGGATGGGTAAGGGCATAATTCTCCAAATCGATGGAACTAATCCATTCGCCGCCCGATTTGATCAGGTCCTTGGAGCGATCGGAAACACGGACCAGCCCATCGGACGAGATCGAGGCCATGTCGCCGGTGCCGAACCAACCCTCGGCGTCGAAGGCGGCTTCCGTCGCAGCGTCATCCTCGAAATACGCGGCGGCGACCCAGGGGCCACGAACAAACATCTGGCCCACGGCCTTGCCGTCATGGGGCAGCCGGGTGCCGTCAAGATCGACGATCTTGACCTCAAACCCGAACAGCGGCCGGCCCTGGGTCTGCTGAACCTTATAACGTTCGTCCGCCGGCAGGTCCTGATGACGCTGGCGCAGGCGCCCGGTGGTACCGGCGGCGCTCAATTCCGTCATGCCCCAGGCATGGACGACGGCGACGCCGTAGTCTTCTTCGAACGCCTTGATCATGGCCAGCGACGGCGCCGAGCCGCCGATGTTGCAGATCTTCAGGTGGGGCAGCTTGGCGCCCGTCTTCTTGAGGTGCTCAAGCACGCCGATCCAGATCGTCGGCACCCCGGCGGTGACCGTGACCTTTTCCTCTTCCAACAGGCGGCAGATGTTGTCCCCGTGCATATGCGGGCCGGGCAGCACCAGTTTGGTGCCGGAAATGGGCGCGGCGTAAGGCACCATCCAGCCGTGCACATGGAACATGCTGACCGCCGGCAACAGGACGGTGCGGGAATCGATGCATAGCGGATGGTCGCTGGATGTTCCGGCAATCGCATGCAGCACCATGGCACGGTGGGTATACAGCACACCCTTGGGATTGCCCGTGGTGCCCGACGTATAGCAAAGCGCCACCGCCGTTTTCTCATCGAACTCCGGCCAGTCGAAGGTGTCGTCCTCGGCGGCCAAAAGGTCTTCGTAACAGACCGCGTTCCGAAGCGACGTCTTCGGCATCTTGCCGCTGTCACACAGGATGATGAACTTCTCGATGGTCGGGCATTGATCCTGCAGGCCTTCCATCATCTCGACCCAGGTGGTGTCGATGAACATCACACGGTCCTTGGCGTGATTGATGATGTAGACGATCTGATCGGGAAACAGGCGCGGATTGATCGTGTGGATCACCGCCCCCGACCCGCCGATGCCGTAATACAATTCGAAATGCCGGTAGGTGGTCCAGGCCATGGTGCCGACACGGTCACCTTGCTGAATACCCAGGCGCGTCAGGGCATTGGCAAGGCGGCACATGCGCTTGTAGGCGTCGGCGTAGGTATAGCGGTGCATGTCGCCTTCGACCCGATGGGTCACGATCTCGACATCGCCATGCCAGGCGGCCGCATGCTTGACGATCATCGACGTCAGCAGCGGCACGTCCATTATCAATCCGTGCACGGATGTTCCTCCTTCGTGCGTATTGGTCTTTTCCCCGGGCCTTGCGCCCGGGTTTTCCGGACTATGGCGGCACGCTGCGGGCGAGATCAAGCATCCATGAAAGCACGGTTCGCAGTGCGGAACGGGTGCCGGGTGGGCCTTGTATTCGCCGGGCGATGCGCTAACACTTCTCACGCTTTCCACCAGACCATCGAAAAGACCTAAGGACACGGCCATGGACTTCACCCCTTCCCCCCGCACCGTTGAACTGGCGGACAGACTCGCGGCCTTCATGGAGGCCGAGGTTTATCCCAACGAAGCGCTTTATCAGGAACAGCTTTCGGCCGGGGACACGCGGTGGAAGGTCGTGCCCATCGTTGAGGACCTGAAGGCCAAGGCCAAGGCGGCCGGTCTGTGGAACCTGTTCCTGCCAGAAAGCGAGCTGGGTGCGGGCCTGACCAATCTGGAATACGCGCCCTTGTGCGAGATCATGGGCCGTGTTCCCTGGGCCCCCGAGGTCTTCAACTGTTCCGCCCCCGACACGGGCAACATGGAAACCCTGGTCCGCTACGGCGATGCGGCGCAGAAGGAACAATGGCTGAAACCCTTGCTGAGCGGGGATATCCGATCCGCCTTTGCCATGACCGAGCCGGATGTGGCGTCGTCGGACGCGACCAACATCAAGACCAGCATCCGCCTAGACGGCGACCACTACGTCATCAACGGGCGCAAATGGTGGACCTCGGGTATCGGGTCCCCCCACTGCAAGGTCATGATCGTCATGGGCAAGAACGATCCCAATGCCGAAACCTACCGCCAACAGTCCATGATCCTGGTTCCGGTCGACACACCCGGCGTCACGGTCCTGCGCATGCTTGACGTCATGGGCTTCGACGATGCGCCCCACGGCCATGGGGAAGTCGTGTTCGATAATGTCCGGGTTCCCGCCGGCAACATGCTGCTGGGCGAAGGACGCGGGTTCGAGATCGCTCAGGGACGCCTCGGCCCCGGGCGCATCCACCATTGTATGCGCATCATCGGCATCGCCGAGCGGGCGCTGGAGATGATGTGCAAACGCGCGACCGAACGGGAAACCTGGGGTAAGGCCCTGGCCGACCGCGGCGTCACCCAGGAACGGATCGCCCAAAGCCGCATCGAGATCGAGATGTGCCGCCTCTTGGTTCTCAAGGCCGCCTGGATGATGGACGAAGTCGGCAACAAGGCCGCCCGTCAGGAAATCGCCATGATCAAAGTCGCCGCGCCCAACATGGCGCTGGCGGTCGTCGACCGCGCGATCCAGGCCTTCGGCGGCGCCGGCATGTGCCAGGACACGCCGCTCGCCTATTATTGGGCGCGCATGCGGGCCCTCAAATTCGCCGACGGCCCCGACGAGGTTCACCGCCGCCAGATCGCGCGCACGGAACTGCGCCGGCAGATGAATTGGCCGCCGCGCGGCTGACCCCGGTTTTCCCGGGCAAATTTGCATCAGGGCATGGGGCCGTGTTAGGCCCTAGGGGACGGTCGGCCATGATCGTCCGGCCATTTCCGTGCGGAATCGGCCGTTCCGTTCCTCCCCCGCGTGCCGAACCGCGGGGCGATGCGCCGGCCCCGCCGCCGGCGCTGAACACAGAAAATTAGGATCGTTATGCCCAAGATCTCCAACCTGCCTGCCGGGGCGGGACTGTTTTTATTGATGTCCGCCGTCTTCCTGTTCGACACGCCTTCTCTTCGCGCCGCGACCGGAAACGGCGCCGCCCCGAATTCGCCCCCATGGCGGAAGCCGCCCGCCGCGACGACATTGCCGGCCTGAAGTTGGCGTTGGTATCCGCGATCGCGTCCGAGCCCCGCCGGTTGGACGAACTGGTGGCCTACGCGGTCGCTGCCGCCCCCCGGCACCGGGACGCCCTGGCCGCCACCGCCACCGCCGCCTTTCCGGCCTTTGGCGACCGCATCAACACCGCCGCGAACGGCACCCCCGTGACGAGCAGCGGCACAACCGGTGCCGCCGTCCTGCCCATAGCGCCGACCGCGTCACCGGGCGAATGGTCGGGCGAGGTCGAACTGGGCGGCGGACGCGCCACGGGCAACACGGAAACGGAAGAAGTCAACGCGGCGGCCAAGGTCAGCTACACGCGCGGGCCGTGGGAAGCCGAAGCGACGGCAAGTTATGATTTCGCCAAGGACACCGGGACCATCAACACGCAGCACCTGCGCCTGGGCGGCAATGCGAAATACCTCTTCACCGACCGCGCCTTCGTCTTCGGATTGATCGATTACGACGATGACCGGTTCAGCGGCTTCACCTACGAACTGACCCAGGCCGCCGGCCTGGGCTACAAGGTCATTCGCTCGGACGATATCGGTCTTGAGATGACCGCCGGCCCCGCCCTTCGTCTCAGCGAGGTCAAGGCGACGGAAGAACAGCTTGTCGAACCCGGTGCCCGAGGCGGGCTTGGATTCCGCTGGCAGGTTTCGGACAACGCCACCTTCACCAACACCGCGTCGGTGACATGGGGCGATGAGCGGACGATCACCGAAAACACCGCCGCCCTGACCATGAAGATCGTCGGTGGCCTGTCTGGGCGCCTGTCCTATCACCTGGAACACAACTCGGGCGCGCCGGCGGGTACCGAGGCCACGGACACCCTGACCAAGGCCTCACTTGTCTATGGGTTCTGATGGACCGGTTGTTCAATGCTTGGCCCGGCAGGGTGGAATTCCCTGAATTGAAAAATAACAAAGCAAACAATCGCAAAATTTTATTTATCCGGTCGGGCCCTTTCAAATATTCATGAAATCGACTGTAGGTCGTTGTTAAAAACCGTCCTTTTCGGAATTTTTTGATTTTTTTCAAGGCCATCGACGGCATTGCGACAATGACACGAGAACCCAGACCATTGACTTTTGGGCCTTTTCACCCCCATATGGCTCATACGTGTTACATTTGTTATGTCGATCTTAGATACCGGTTCGCCGGGTAGCTTCGTTATCCCCTGACAATGTGAACGTTAAAACGCCGCGCCGCGCATGGTGCGGGGCGCATTTGCTTCACCCATTGAACGAGGAAAACAACAATGGCTACTGGTACCGTAAAATGGTTCAACCCGAACAAGGGTTTCGGCTTCATTCACCCCGACGATGGCTCCAAGGATGCATTCGTGCATATCTCCGCCGTCGAACGCGCCGGCATTCATTCCCTGCGCGAAGGCCAGAAGGTCACTTATGACCTCCAGGCCGGGCAGAACGGCAAGTCCTCCGCTGAGAACTTGACGATCGCCGACTAACGTCTGAGATCCCGCCCCCTGCTTTTGGGCCGGGGGCGGGCTCAATCGTTCGCGGGCTGTGTGCATTTCCATGCCGCCTCCACCTTCGTTACAGTAAAGGAGAGCTCCCGTGACGACATCTACCCGCCAACGCACGACCGCCCGCTCACGGGCGGAGGACGAATTTCTCGCCACTCAGAAAAAGAACAAGAAAGTGCTCGAAGAAAAAGAGCGCGAGCGTGATGAGAAATCCCAGCACGTGGCCAAATTGAAGGCACAGCGTCTGGCCAAGGAAGCCGTTGAGCGCGAAGAAGCCGAACGGGAAGCCGCCGCCAAACCGGCAAAACCTGTCAAGGCCGCGAAGACCGTGAAGCCGATCAAGGCGGGAAAGAAGAAGCCAGCCGGCAGCCTGCCTCAATTTCATCGCTTCTAGGGGCCGCACGGCCCGTTGAATGCGGCATCTGTACAAAGATATTGAACGAAGAGAAGACCCGTGACTGACGCCATCGATACCAAGGATTATGAAACGGACGCCGACGGCGGCCAGGTTTCCCCCGACCGGCCCAAGACGCGGACCTGCCTTCGATGTGAGACCCGATTCATGAGCGCCTGGTCCGGCGAACGGATTTGTCCGCGCTGCAAGGGGTCGAGCGCTTGGCGCAACGACGCCCCCCTTCCCCAGCGATCCGGTTCAACCGTCAGCTGACCCTCCAGCAAGGCCGGCTTGCCTTGCCCTTCTCCGCCCCATAATCATTCCACCGCGACGGTTGCCACAACCGCGAAGCGGCCATTGCCGTCGCGTCGCAAGATGACGATCTCGCCGGGCCGCAATGCAACCCCCGCAAGCCCCGAAATCAACGTGTAATGCGTGACCAGAATCGTCGGCCGATCCAACGGCTGTTCGGCAAGCCATGCGCGAATCTCTGCAAGCCGACTGCCCTTCTGATTGGGTTCCCGTTGATAGGAATTCAGCGCCGGTAATTCCACGGCCGGGCCAAGCGCCATGCCCGCCGCGGTGTCTCGGCAGCGGCACCATTGGCTGGTAAACACCCGTGCCTGCGTGATTCCACCGGCCCGGAACGCGTCTCCGATACGCTGCGCCTGCGCGCGTCCCGCGTCGTTCAAATTGCGCTGCGTCGAACAGTCCCCCAACGTGAATTCTTTCGGGTCTCCGCCACCCGGGGCCAGGGCATGACGAACCATGGCGAAATGCCCCTCTTCGGACAGCACCGTCAGCGGAGACTGCATCTCCGCACCGAGCGGCCGGGCAACCAGGACCAGAAGGAAAACCAGTAAGGCAATCCTGCCGCGCATTGTTATCCTCATCTGCCCCAATCTGCCATCCACCACAATCTAAACGTTGCCGGTCAGCCTTTGGTTATATATGCGCGCGCGCCATCAGCGGATATAATGTCTTAGATTCCAGAAACTTGCCATCTACGCGGATATAACTTCTTGAAACATCGGCTCGTCCCGATCATCGCGCTTGCGTCAGGTATTTTTGCCACGCTGGTTTTTGTCGGCGTCAGCGCCTTCAATGCAACGCTTGATCGGATTGTGATTGAGCAGGCGGAACGCACCTCGATCGCCTGGGCCCGCTATATCGGCAACCGCATGAACCGGATCGAGGACATTGCCAAGGGTGCCCCGCTCAGCGAAGAGGAACAGCAGTTTCTCAACGGCGTACGTGGATTCGGCGACATTTTCCGGTTCAAGCTGTTCGACACTCAGGGCCGCATTCGCCTGATCTCCGACGACCTGCATACGGATCTCGCCAACAATCCCACCGTGGGTGAAGACAATTGGAAAGCTCTTTCCGTGGTTGAGACGGGAGAGCCTTATTCCGAGTTGGAGGACGGTCGGCTCAAGCCCGATCGGCCGGACGTCTACGCAGAAACCTATGTGCCTGTATGGCGCAATGATCGCATGGTCGCGGTCGCCGAAGTATACATGGACCGCACAGTCGAAACGGCGGCATTGCGTGCCGACTTCCTGACGTTCGGGTGGCGCGCCACAGGGCTGATCCTTCTGGCACTCAGCCTTCCTGCCGGGCTGGCCGTCTGGACTGCCCTGCAACTGCGCCGCCAGAACCATGTTCTCAACATCGAACGCAACCGCGCACGTGAGGCGGAGCGGACCAAGGGCCGGTTCCTCGCGCATATGAGCCACGAATTCCGCACGCCTTTGAATTCGATCCAGGGATTGACCCAGGTTCTGCTGCGCGGCGACCTTGGCCCGCTGGAAAACCCCAAGCATCGGGAATACGTGCAGGACATCTACGATAGCGGTGACCACCTGCTGTCCCTGGTCAACGATGTGCTCGATCTGTCCAAGATCGACTTCGGCAAGTACGACCTGACGGAAAGTGAATTCAACATCGGTAAATGCGTCAATGCAGCACTCCAAGTCGTCAAGGGATGGGAAGCCTCGGGCCCGCTGGTCTTTGAGGCCCATAACCTTGAAACGGGCCTGTTCGTTCGCGCGGATCGGCGGGCGATCTATCAATCGACCCTCAACCTGCTGTCCAATGCCGTGAAGTTCACGCGGCCCGGCGGTCGAATTGATCTATCCGTCACCCTCGACGAAACCGGGGAATGCGTGATTACCGTGGAAGATACCGGCATCGGAATCGCCGAACGCGATCTTGCCCGGATATTCGAGCCGTTCGCGCAGCGTGGAAACCATGACTACGTCGCGTCTCACCGTGGATCGGGGCTTGGCCTGACACTGGTGAAATCGTTGATCGAACTGCACGGCGGCCGGGTATCCCTGGACAGCACCCCCGGCACGGGCACGACAGTCCGCATCCATCTGCCGAAATCGCGGGTCGTCAATCCGCCGGCCGCGGTATGACCTAGGCACGGCCCGCTTTCTCGATCAAGGCCCAGGCGATCTGCGACAGATTGCGGCAGACGTCACGCCGCTGCAGCGCCGCCGACGATGTGGCGTTGCCGTCGAGCCCGCGCTTGTACACACCTTGGGCAATCGCCCCCAGGCGGAACAGGGACAGCACCAGATAGAAGATCCAGTCGCCCGTGCCAGTGCGGCCCGTACGCCGGGCATAGGCCGCAAGGTAGTCCGCTTCCGCCGGTATCCCCGTTTGCGCCGGATCGTTCGCCCGCAGGTCACCGCGCCGCGCATCCGGCATGTGCCAGGGCAAGCAGTTATAGGCAAGGTCCGCCAGGGGATCACCCAGGGTCGACAATTCCCAGTCGACGACGGCCAGCACACGCGGCTCCGTCGGATGAAAGATCATGTTCTCCAGCCGAAAGTCGCCATGGGCGATGGTCGTCTCGGCATGTTCGGGAAGATTTTCCGGCAGCCAGTCGATCAGCCGGTTCATAGCGTCGAGTTCGTCCGTGGCCGAGGCTTGATACTGTGCGGTCCAGCGCTTGACTTGGCGTGCCGCATAGCCCCCCTCGCGCCCGAAGTCCGCCAGCCCCGCCGCCCGCCAGTCGACGCGATGCAGCCTAGCCAGCGTATCGTTCATGGCATCGTAGATCGCCGCCCGTTCCGCCGCTGCCAGGCCCGGCAGTTCCAGTTCCCGGAACACCCGGCCGTCGACATGGGCCATGACATAGAACGCCTGCCCGATGACCGCGTCATCCATGCACAGCACCAAGGGGTCGGCGACCGGCACGTCGCCGCCCTTGAGCGCCGACATGATGCGGAATTCCCGATCGACCGCATGAGCCGAGGGCAGCAGGTCGCCGGGGGGTTTCTTGCGCAGCACGAAGCGCCGCCCGGCCGCGTCCGTCAATTCGAACGTGGGGTTCGACATGCCGCCAGCGAACTGACGGGCGGTCAGCGGCGGCGTCACCCCGTCAAGGTGCGCCGCCATGTGCTCGGCAAGCGCCGCCAGGTCCAACGGATGGGCCGGTTCCCCGGTCATACCGCCTTGTCCGCCTTGAGCGCGGCGATGTCGTCCACCGAAAACCCGAGTTCGCCCAGCAGGTCGTCCGTGTCCTGACCCAACAGCGGTGGCGGCGTGTTGGTCGCCACGGGGGCGCGGTCAATCTTGATCCCGGCCCGCGCCACCTGCACGTCGCGGCCGACGCCGGGCACGTTTTCGAAGGTGGCGATCAGGCCGCGGTCGGCGATCTGCGGATGGGCCAAAATTTGCGGCACGGTCAAGACCTCACCCGCCGGCACCCCGGCGGCATTCAACGCCGCGCGCCAATGGCTGGCGGTATTCGTGGCCATGGCGTCCTCCAGCAGCGCCGTCAGTTCCTGCCGATTGTCGAGACGCGCCTGGCGTTCGGCGAAACGGGGGTCGGTCTTCAGGTCCGGACGGCCGACCACGTCGCAGACGGCCTCGAACTGTTCCTGCTTGTTGGCGGCGATGTTGATCGGCCCGTCGCCGGTACGGAAGGTGCCGGACGGACTGGCCGTGAAATTGTCATTGCCCATGGGCTGCTGTTCCATGCCCAGCTGCAGGAAATTGGACACCACCCAGCCCATGGTCGAAAGGACCGCCTCCAGCATGGCGACATCGATGAAGCATCCCCGGTTGTTCGGGTCCTTGTTGCCCAGGGCCGAGGCCACGGCGAAGGCTGCCGTCATGCCGCCAATGGTGTCGGCCATGGGATAGCCGACGCGCAACGGCGCGGTTTCCGGCGTTCCGGTCACGGACATCACGCCCGCCATGCCCTGAATGATCTGATCATAAGCGGGGGCCGACTTCAGCGGACCGTCCTGCCCAAATCCCGAGATCGCACAGTAGATCAGATTCGGGTGTTCCTTTTTCAGCACCTCGTAACCGACGCCCAGGCGGTCCATGACGCCGGGCCGGAAGTTCTCCACCAGAACGTCGGAGGTGGCGACGAGGCGGTGAAACACCTCCTTCCCCTTGTCCGATTTCATGTTGATCGTGATCGACCGCTTGCCGGTGTTCTGGGCCAGGAACGAAGTTCCCATGCCCTTCCGGTTCAAATCCGGATCGGCGCCCAATTGCCGGGCCAGATCGCCAGAACCTGGAACCTCGACCTTGATGACGTCAGCGCCCATATGGGCCAGTTGGTGGCAGCAGAAGGGCCCTGCCAGGACGTTGGTCAGGTCGAGAATGCGGATGCCGGAAAGTGGGGTCACGGAAAGTCTCCTGGGTCGTTTATTCTGGTTATAGACGGTCGCGCGCCAGATTAGCGCGCCGGCCCCCGGCGGCAAGCCTTCGTTTTTCTATGGAATGATTGGAGAAATCCTAATGCCGCTCAGTCGTCCGCCGCTTCGGTCTGCTTCTTTTTCAGAATTTCAATAGCTTCCTCGAGCTCCTTGATAGAGGCGACTCGGCGTTCCTCGTCCAGCCGCATGAGATCGACCCAGAGACGCATTCCCAGAATGTCGTCGCGCCGGATGTAGCGTTCATCCGCCGACGTCTCATCGAAAATACCTTGAAGCGCGAATGGCTCCACCGGGTCCTTGATGCCCTTCACCTGGATCGGCTCCATGGGCACGGCCTCGATCTCGTCGCGCACGTGGGAGTAGGTTTCATAGGAGATGACGACGCCATCCGGCTCACAGATCGACTCCAACCGTGCCGCAAGGTTCACCTGGCCGCCGATGATGGTGTAATCGATGCGCTGTTCCGATCCGAAGTTGCCGACGTTGCAATACCCCGTATTGACGCCGCAGCGGATGTGAAACGGCAAGCGATAGCCCATGTCGGTCCATTTCGCTCGCAAATCAACCATCCGCCGCTGCATGGCGATGGCCATCTTCACGGCGGCCAGGGCATCCTGTTTGACACCCTTGGTTTCCGGGTCGCCAAAGAACACCATGATGGCGTCACCGATGTACTTGTCGATGGTACCGCCATATTCCAGGGCGATTTCCGACATCTTGGTCAGGTAATCGTTGAGCAGGTAGGTCATATCCTCCGGCTCCATCTCCTCCGTCGTCGCGGTGAAATTTTTGATGTCGGAGAAGAACACCGTGAGCTTCTTGCGCTCGGTCCGCACCTGAGCATCCGATACGCCGGAAAAAATCGCTTCGTAAATCTGCGGGGACAGATAGCGCGACAGCTTACCCGATAGATCCGCCAGCTTATGACGTTCGTTGGCCAGCGCCTGTTCCGCTTTCTTTCGTTCTGTGATGTCGTTGAAAACGCCGACGATGCCGCCATCGGCGGTGGGCTGGCGGAAACCTTCGATGATGGTTCCATCCTCGACGAGGTCTTCAATGCGTGAAATCGATCTGTCGCGATATCCCGAGATCCGCTGCTCGACCAATTCTTCCGGATCGCCCTCACCGTATTCGCCGCGAACGGCACGCAGCAGCAGCAGATCCCTCAATGGCATTCCGACCTTGACCTCGGGCAGTTTGTAAAGGTCGACGAACTTCTTGTTGAACACCCGTATGATCAAATCCTTATCGACCATGAACATGCCGCCCGACATGTTCTCCAGGGCGGAATTCAATTGCAGGTCTTTTTCCGCCAGTTCCGCCTCTGCCTTGCGCCGCTCCGTCACATCCCGGACAGATGCCGCAATCAAAGTTCCGTCAGCGGTTTCAATCGGACTGAGGCTGATTTCGACGGGAATTTCCTGACCATCCATCCGCCGCGCCAACAGCTTTGAACTGGCCCCCATGGATCGCGGCGCGGATGCCGCAACGAACCCATGACGGTAGGCGATATGCTTTGATCGATGACTGTCCGGCACCAGCATTTCGATAGGCTGGCCCAGCAATTTATCCCGGTCCGCGCCGAACAGGATTTCCGCCTGCCTGTTGACCCGGACGATCTCGCCGCCGGGATTGACGATGATGGTTGCATCGGGCGCGGATTCAAGGAGAGACCGAAACCATTGTTCGCGCTCCGTCAGGCGTTCCTCGACCTTCTTGCGTTCTTCCACCTCACGGCTGAGTTTCCGGTTCGCAACGACGATAACGATAACGATCACCACGATCACGCCGACGACGGGAAGCGCATAGAAAAGAATTTTTTTGACGTCGATACCCATTTCGTACCGCACAGCAAGCGCAGCACTGCGAATCTTGGTGTGCTGTTCGCTGGTCATCTGGGCGAGTACCTTGTTCAGCATGCTCGCCAGTTCCGGCCAATCGCGCCGCACACCCACCGCATTGTCGCCGTTGTTGTAATTAGTCGGCGCAGCGACCTTGAGGTTGGAAAGCCCGTTGGTCTGAATGTGAAATGTCCCCGACGCCAGATTGCCGATATAGGCATCCGCCTGTCCTAAGGACACGGCCTTGATCGCCTGTTCCGTCGTATCGAACCGGACCAGATTGATATTCGGGTGTTCACGGGAGAGACGTGTATCCGTGATGAAACCACGTTCAACAGCGACTGTTTTCCCACCAAGGTCATCGAGGTCGGACATGATGTCCGCGTCGTCGCGCGTGAAGATGACGGTGGGGAACGATAGATAGGGCTTGGTAAAGGCCAGGAACTGGGCACGTTCGGGGGGAGGAGACAATGCAGGGATGACGTCAAGCTTTTGGGCATCCGCAATCCCTTGCAATGCCTCGGACCACGGCAGTGACACGAATTTCGGCTGGAGTCCCAGTTCGGTGAAGGCATAGCGGAGGTAGTCGATCGCCATGCCCGTACTTTGACCGTTGTGCATGTAATTGAACGGTGGCCAGTCCTCCGCCAGCACTCTGATCTCGGTATCCAGGTGCCGCGCCAGCCAGCTCTGCTCCGCGGGTGTCAACGCGACCCGGCGCTTGATGCCGCTGCCGAGCCAGGGGTTGGTGATCCGCGCACTCTCGCTGGTTGGAATGCTCATCAAGGCCTTGTCCAGGATATCGCGAAGGAGCGGCCAGTCCTTGCGCGTACCGAAGCTGAGAACGGAATTTCGTTCCCGCAATTCCCCCATGATCGCAAGACCGGAAAGTACCGCCTGATGATTGTCGATCAAATGCTTTACGACCGCCTGGTTGCCGACATAGGCATCGGCTTCACCCTGGGCGACCGCGCTCAGGGCATCCAGGGTGCTGCCGTATTCTTTTACCGAAATCTCCGGGTATTGATCCTGAACATGGCTGACCGTGACGAAGCCTTTTTCCAACGCCAGGGTCTTGCCGCTTAAATCGTTCAATTCCCGGAACGCCGGTCCGTCCTTGCGACCGGCGAGGACGTGAGGAATCACCAGATACGGTCGGGTAAAGTTGAAATCTCTTTGGCGTGCCCGGGTGTGGTTGATATCCATGATGGCGTCAAGGCGGCCTTCCTGCACGTCCTTGTAGATCTCGCTCCACGGTCCGGGCACGATGTGCAGGATACCGCCCAACCGTTTGTTCACCAGTTTCAGGATCGCCGGACTCATGCCGTCGGCCTGGCCGCTTTCGTCGGCCGAACTGATGGGCGGCCAATTGCTCGTCATCCCAATGCGAACCGTTGTCGTCTTTTCAAGCCAAGCCTTTTCGAGCGCCGTGAAGGGAACCTCCGTGCCACGGGCGCGGTAATAGCGCGCCGCTTCGTCGTCGACCCAACGGCTTTCGATGGCCTGGTATTCGGCGAACGTGATGCGCGAAAAGCCCCAGTCAACCAAGTCCCGCAGGTCGGGCCGGTTCTTCGGAATGCCCACGTGAAGGCCGTTGCGTGAAAGCTCAATGGATGTCCGCGCGATGTCACCACTGCTGCCGGCACGGCGAATCAGGGTGTCCATGGCCAAGTCTTCATGGAAGATGGCGGCGACTTCGCCGCGTGCCAAGGCGCGCAGCATATTCGTGACATCGGAAAAAGCGCGCACACGGAAACCGAAGCCGCCTTCCCTCAGAAACTTCTCCTGGTGGGTGCCGGTCATCACGCCCACAGAGCGCCCTTTCAGGTTTTCAATGGACGGCGCCCCGCCAAAGGGGCGCCAATAATAAAGGCCGCTGGTGACCTCCAGCAGCGTTTGTGAGAAATCCAGCCACTCGCTTCGCGCCTGATTTTGGAACAGGCTGCCGTGCACATCCGCGCGTCCCGTACGAACGGCTTGCACCGAGTCGGCGAAACTATCGTAGATAAAATTGACTCGGACGCCCGTTTTTTCCGACCACAGACGCCAAATGTCAGGGATCAGTCCGCTGGGCTCGCCAGCCAGATTGATGCCGGAAATCGGTTGATAATCGTGGAATAGGGCAACACGGATCTCATCTGGATCAGCCGCAGCGCTTTCTTGAGAAACAAACAATTGGAGCAGAAGACAAAGGCATAGCATTGGCTTCACGACACACGCACGCAAGCTTGCCGGCGAAATCAACATCGCAGGTACCGAATTCTTGAGCGCCCCACCTAGTCCGCGCCGATTGTTTGAATTCACCCCTCTCCCAGGCAGAACCATACATTGATTAATCCGGGTGTTTCCATCCCAAAGGCGCCCGGCAGGCGTGTTGACTCATCGTAAGGGCTGGCGCACTTTGTATACAATTGAGGGGCTGGGAAAACCTGTTCCAACCAGAGAGGAAACACCATGTCGCAAGCGACCGAATCCGAACAACTACCCGTCAAAGTCTACTGGCAGCCCGGCTGCTCCAGTTGCCTGAAAACAAAAGAATTTCTGCTCGAGCACGGAATCCCCTTCGTCTCGGTCAACGTGATCGAGGACGAGGAAGGCTTCAAGGAACTGGAAGCGCTCGGCGTGCGCCTGGTGCCGATCGTCGCCAAGGGTGACAAATGGGCCAACGGTGCCGTGTTCCGCGATGTCGCCAAGGTCGCCGGGTTCGACTACGACGGCCACAAGATGCTCAGTCCGGAAGAGATGAAAGACAAGGTTCTGCAGAACCTGGACGCCGCCGGGCGCTATCTTGCGCAAATCCCCGAAGACCGCCTGGATGAACTTCTGCCGGGCCGGCCGCGTTCCTACCGGCAGTTGGTCTATCACGTCTTCAACATCGCCGACGTGTTCCTGAACCGGGTCGAGAACGATACGCCCTATACCTACGAGGCGCTGAAATCCATCCTGCCCGGAACCATGAAGAGCAAACAGGATTTGCTGGATTACGGCGCGAATACCCGTACGCGGTTCGCCGCCTGGTGGGACCGCGACGGCAAGACCACGGACTTCAAACAGCCGGGCAAGGTCTATTACGGCGAAGTGACGCTCCACGAAGTCATGGAACGCACAGGCTGGCACACGGGCCAGCACACCCGCCAGATCATCCTGATGCTGCGGGAGAAACTGGGGATCGAACCCAACGGCCCCCTGACCGATGCCGATTTTGCGGGCTTGCCGATCCCTAAGAACGTGTGGGACAACGAACGGTCGTTCGACGAAGCCTCCTTCGCCGGACCGGCGGAAACCCGCGCGGCCGAATAGGGCCCGACGAAAACCAAAAGAGAGGACATCCAATTGACCGATTTCACGCCGGAGGACCTGGCGGTCCTGACCCAATGGGACACGCCGACCATCTGCAACGCGCTTGAGGAAATCGTCCCGGAACGGCGGGGCCACGGCTATACCACCGAGCCCTTGGTGCCGCTTGACCCGGACCTTAAGCCGATCTGCGGCTATGCCCGCACGGCGACCATCCGCGCCGCCGAGCCGCCCAATGAAACGCCGGCGGAAATGGCGGCCAAACGCGAAGCCTATTACGAGTATATCGCCCAGGGCCCCAAGCCGACCGTGGTGGTGATCCAGGACATCGACCCCCGGCCCGGCTACGGCGCCTTCTGGGGTGAGGTTCAGACCACCGTGCACAAGGGGCTGGGCGCGGTCGGCGGCGTGACCAACGGATCGTTCCGCGATCTGAAGGACAGTGCCCGGGGCTTCAACCTGATCGGCGGCGAAGTCGGCCCGTCTCATGCCTGGGTCCATGTGGTCGACATCGATTGTCAGGTGACCATCCACGGCATGACCGTGGTCACCAACAACATCATCCACGCCGACCACCATGGCGCGGTGATGATCCCCGACGAAGCGGTCAAGCAGATCCCCGAGGTCGTGGCCCGGATTACCCGCCGCGAAGCGGTGATCCTGACCGCCGCCAAGGCGCCGGACTTCGACATCAACAAGTTGAAGGCCGCGATGAAGGGAGCGAAGGAGATTCACTGATCCCCTTCGGTTCCGTTCGATTGCGTTTCAGGAAAGGCCCGCCGCACCCCGGCGGGCCTTTTCTTATTTGATACAGGCGGTCAGGGCATCGGTCACCAGGGCCGCCGTGGCGACGGTTGCCGTCGACATGGAAAAACCCGAGCCGCCGCCGGTCTTGTCGGCGACGAAGGTGGTGAGGGCCGCCGGCGGCACCGTCTGCGCCAGGCGCTTCAACGCGCAGGTGCAGGCCGTTTCCGTGCTGCCGCCCTTGCCCGTGCACCAGTCCATGAACTGGCCGCTCAGATCGCTGGGATAGGCATCAAGCGCGCGCGCACTCTGTCCCGCGACAATGGTCAGCAGCAGGGCGGCGGCAAACAGGCGAAGGGTTTTCATGGCCAAAGGCTCCTTTGGATCGGGAGAAATCAGGAAATCACGTTACGGGAAATCAGATATCTGTCGAACAGCTTTCCATCGGCGTTGAAGCCCAGGCCCGGGCGGTCCGCGGACAAGGTCATGTTCGGATCAAACGGGTCGATCAGATCGTGGGGGTTTTCTTCGTACTCGATGAAGGCCGTTTCCAGCCATTCGGGTTCGGGTTGCGCAGCGATGATATGGGCCGTCGCCACGTAGCCGGGCCCCCAGTAGAAGCTATGCGGCACCACGCGCAGGCCCGCCTTCCGCCCCATGGGGAAGACCTCTTTCATCGTCGACACGCCGCCCATCTTGGCGACCGAAGGCTGGATGATGTCGAAGGCGCCCGATTGGATGGCGCGGGCGAATTCGGTCAGGGAGGCGACATTCTCGCCACCGGAAATCCCCGTGCCCTCGCGGCGCACGCGGGCCAGGCCGTCGAAATCCTCGGGCGGCCAGACCGGTTCTTCCAGCCAAAGGAAGCCGCCTTTTACATGTTCACGTTCCTTCAGTTCGCGGGCCACGCCGCAGGCTTCCTCGACGGTCCAGGGGCAGTTGACGTCAAGCGTGATGGCAACCCCTTCGGGCGCCGCTTCGCGCGCAGCCATGAAGGCGGGCATGTCCCGTTCATGCAGCTTGACCATGGGAAAGCCCAGGCCCGCGGCGCGATCCGTATTGCGGGCGACGGCGTCCGTATCCCCGCCATAGCGCATGAGCGAGGCATAACGGGTGACCGTGACGTCACCAGCGGGCCCGCCCAGCAACTGATACAGCGGCTTGCCGGCCCGCTTGGCCCGCAGGTCCCACAGCGCGGTATCGAGGGCCGACAGCGCGTACATGCAGGGCCCATGACGACCGAATCCGAAGAACGACTTATGGGCGCCGTCCATCAGGGCGTCCAAATCCGTTTCGTCGCGGCCGATGAACCAGGGGGCGATCAGGTCCTTGAGCATCGCTTCCGTGCCGGGGTTGGAGAAATGGCCGAAGCCCTCGCCCCAGCCCTCAAGCCCATCCGCCGTTTCGATACGGACCATCAGGGATTCGTTGACGACCCAGGGGTTGGTGTTCAGGCCGGGACGCATACCCTGGCGCGGGCCGCCCGTATCGAAGGGAACGCCGACGCGGAGAATCTCAATAGATGTGATGGTCATGGATCAGGCTCGTGGTTTTTGGGTGATAGAATAACGGTGAGTGAAAATGGAACCGGCCCCGAAGGGCCGGTTCGACGTAATGGTGTCGGAAATTCAATAGATCAGCGGTGCTTTTCGCCCAGCAGATGCAGGGCTTCGTGGAGCGCCTTCAAGCTTTCGCCGTGCTTGCCGGCTTTGTGCATCGCGTCACCTTCGGCCATCAAGGCTTGGGCCTTGGCCTTGTTCTCCGCCGAGGCGGAAGATTTGGCGAGCGCTTCCTTGACGTGCTTGACGTCCTTCGGGCAATGGCCGGCGTAGGCAGGCGACGTGGCGAGCAACAATGCGGCCACGGCGGACAGGATCAACTTGTTCATGGCATCAGCCTCCCAGACTGGTGGATAAGCCCCAAGTATCTCACGGAACGGGAAGCTGGGAAATCCGCATTATCTGATATTCGCGATCTCGTGATCGTGGCGCCGGGCCAGCAAGAGCTGCGCCAGGATCGCGCCGATCAAGGCCATGAACATGTCCCATTGGCTGTCCCACACGTCGCCCTGGGTGCCCAGGAATTCCATCGCCCCCTGCCCCAGAAGCACCGCCGCCCACCATTCGATTAACTCGTAAAACGCGCTGAACGCCAGACAGATGCAGACGACGACAAAGAACAACATGCGTCCCCGGGCCATGAACCCTTTTCGGATCAAAATCTCCCTGGCCAGGATGGCGGGGACGAAGCCCTGGAAGAAATGCCCGATGCGATCATACGGATTACGCGCCAAATCAAAGATATCCTGAAACCAGAACCCCAGCGGCACATGAGCATAGGTGTAATGGCCGCCCAGGATCAGCGCCAGGCCGTGCAGGAAGGCCAGGCGGTAAAGCAGTGGCGTCAGGGGGAAGCCGCGCTGGGTCGCCGCCATCAGGACCAGGGCGACCATCACCGGCAGGACTTCCATGAACCAGATCAGGTGGTCCGCCGGGCCGATGGCGGAGGCCCCCAGCGCCACCAGCCATAGCAGGCCGAGAACGGCGGGTTCGCGGACCCCGGCGGGCCTCATGCCATGTCCGCCAAGCGGTCCAGGTGATGGGCCCGGTCGCCGAAACTGTGGTCGATCAAAGTCAGACGCTTGAAGTAATGACCCACGGGCATCTCATCCGTCACGCCCATGCCGCCGTGCAACTGCACCGCTTCCTGGCCGATCAGGCGCCCCGCCTGCCCGGCCTTGGCCTTGGCCTGGGAGGCCGCGCGGCGGGCGGCGGCACGGTCGTCGCCATCCTGGCGCACGGCGGCCATATAGGCGAGCGAGCGGGTCAGTTCCGTATCCATGTACATCTCCGTGGCGCGATGCTGCAGGGCCTGAAAATCGCCCAAGGGGCGGCCAAACTGTTTGCGCTCCTTCAGGAACGCGACCGTATCACGGGTGAGCGCCGCCATCAGCCCCGCAGCCTCCGCCGACACCAGGGCGGCCGCCCGGTCGATTGCCGTCTCGGCCAGGGCCAGGCCGCCGTCCACCGCGCCCAACACGGCCTCGGCGCCGACCCGCACACCGTCCAGCGCAACGTCCCCGGCGCGCAGGCCATCGACCGTGGGATAATCCGTGACCGTCAGGCCGGGGGCATCGGCATCGACCAGAAACAGCGTGATCCCGCCGTCATCCCGCTCCCCGCCCGAGGTGCGGGCCGTGACCGCGATCTTGTCCGCCGTCCCGGCATGGAGGGCGACGGTCTTCGCGCCGTCCAGAACAAAGCCATCACCGTTCGCCTTGGCGCGGGTCCGCACGTCGTTCAGGTCGTAGCGTGATTGCGCTTCCGAATAGGCGAAGGACAGATGCAGTTCCCCCGCCGCCAGACGCGGCAGCAGGTCGGCCTGAACGTCTTCTGAAGCCCCGTCGCGGATCAGCGTGCCGCCCAGCACCACGGTCGCCAGGAACGGTTCGACCGCCAACCCGCCGCCCATGGCTTCCATCAGGATCGCCATGTCGACCGTGCCGCCGCCGATGCCGCCCAGGTCTTCGGGAATGCCGAGCGCCAACCAACCCATATCGGCGAAACGCGCCCAGGTATTCCGGCAGAACCCGCCCGGCAGGGCCTGATGCTTGCGCCGGGCCTCCAGGCCGTAGTCGTCGCGAAAGAAGCGTTCCGCCATGTCACGGATCAGGAGTTGTTCGTCGGAGAAGGTGAAATTCATGGTCTTGGAGTATCCGTCAAAGGCCCAGAATCGCCTTGGCGATGATGCTGCGTTGGATTTCGTTACTGCCGCCGTAGATCGACGCCTTGCGCCAGTTGAAGTAATGGCTGGCCACGGTCGCCGCATGTTCCGCCACTGGTGGGCCGTCGTTGCCGGCCCCGGGCCACTCGTCGTCCAGGATGCCCGGATCGAAAGCATGGGCGCGGTTGCCGACGGCTTCCAGCAGCAGTTCCGTAATACCCTGCTGCACCTGGGTGCCTTTCAGCTTGAGGATCGAGGCCTCGGGCCCCGGCTTGCGCCCGGCCGCTTCCTCGGACAGCAGGCGCAGTTCGGTCATCTCCAGCGCCGTCAGTTCGATCTCGACCTCGGCGATGCGTTCGCGGAACCCGGCGTCCTCGATCAGCGGGCGGCCGCGCTTCATTTCCTTGGCCGCGATGTCGCGAACGCGTTCCATCTGTTTCTTGGAGCGCGCGACCCCGGCAATGCCGAACCGTTCATGGCTCAACAAAAACTTGGCGATCGTCCAGCCATCGTTCTCCTTACCCACCAGGTTCTCTGCCGGAACCTTCACGTTTTCCAGGAACACGTCGTTGATTTCCTGTCCGCCGTCCAGGGTACGGATCGGGCGCACGGTGACGCCGGGGGTTTTCATATCGATCAGCAGAAAGGAAATGCCCTGCTGCTTCTTGCCTTCATTGGACGTACGCACCAGACAGAAGATCCAGTCCGCGTATTGCGCCAGGGTGGTCCAGGTCTTCTGGCCGTTGACGACGTAATGGTCGCCATCCCGTTCGGCCCGGGTCGTCAGCGACGCCAGGTCGGAGCCCGCCCCCGGTTCGGAAAAACCCTGACACCACCAATCCTCGCTGGCCAGGATGCGCGGCAGGTAATGCGCTTTCTGTTCCGGGGTGCCGAATTCGATCAGCACCGGACCCAGCATCTTGAGCCCGAAGGTGATGAGCCGCGGGCTCGATGCCGCTGCCAGTTCTTCTTCGTACAGAAAGCGCTGCACGGGTGACCAGCCGGGGCCGCCGTATTCCTTGGGCCAACCGGGGGCGATCCATCCCTGTTCATGCAGGATGCGCTGCCAGACGACGTAATCGTCCTTTACCAGCTTCAGGCCGAGATCGACCTTGCGCTTGATCGCGGGCGGAATGTTGGCGCGCAGGAAACCGCGCACGTCGTCTTGGAACGCCCGCTCCTCGGCTGTCAGATTCAGATCCAAAGCACGTCTCCCCTAATTCCGGCCGATGCCTACCAGGGTCCCTGGGCGGCAAATCCGCTTTGCATTTCTTTTTCGATGGTGCGCGCCACGTTGACCAGACGCGGCCCCCATTCTGCTTCCAGCTTTTCCGGCTTGTGCAAAAAGGCCGGGCCGCCGCAGTTGAGCGCCATCACCGTGGCCCCGTCCATGGACCGCAGCGGCACGCCGACTGCGTTGACGTCCTGCTGCCATTCGCCGAAGGACGTACAGAACCCGGTTTCGGCAACCTGACGCAGGGCGCGCTCCACCCCCTTGGCCATGGGCGGCCAGGCGGCGCCGGCGCGCTCGGCCATGGCCGACATCAGATAGGCACGCTCGTTCTCGGGGATGGCGGCCAGAAAGGCCCGGCCCATGGCCGTGGTGGCGATGGGAATGTGCGAGCCGATGTCGAGGCGCAGGGTCACCGAACCCGCGTCCCGGGCATGTTCCAGATAAACCATGTTCAGGCGGTCGCGGGAGCCGAGCGCCAGCGACAATCCGGATGCGTTGGCCAGTTCCTGCATGTAGGGCCGCGCGATCTTGCGGATGCCCATATTGGCGAGCAGCGAATAGCCCAGCGACAAAACCCCCGGCCCCAGCCGGTATTTACCCAGGCGTTCCGCATGCGCCAGATAGCCCAGGCGGGTCAGCGTATGGGTCAGGCGCGACACCGTGGGCTTGGGCAGGCCCGTGCGCTCGGCGATGTCACCGTTGCCGAGCACGCCGTCACCGGGCTGGAAGGCGCGCAGCACGCTGAGCCCCCGCGCCAACGCGGTGACGAACTGGCGGTCTTCGCCCTCGGTTGCTTCGGGATAGTCACCTACGGGCAAGGCGCTGCGGTCGGCACGGCCAGCCATGATTATTTGTCCAGCGCGGGTGCGCGCCGTCTCCCTGATCAAGCCCGGGAGAAGGCCATCCTCACCCGCGCGGACGGCACTTTGTCATGATGGAATAATCTGGTCAATTTTCGGAATTTAGTTTCGCATTGCGAAATTATAGCTTGTTACACAGTGCAAAACCGCGAATCCTTAGGCTTGATTGTCCCGCCGTAGGGCAAGCGCCGCCAGCTTGGACCAGTAGATTTCGATCACCACGGACCCGGTAACGACGACGATCGCCACCGCCTGCAGCACCGACAGCTGGTCCCCCAGAAAGACCATTGCCAGGGCCGCCGCGATGATGGGCTTCAGAAAGAACAAATAGCTCGCCCGCGTCATATCCACCGCCGCCGCCAAGCCCCCGAACCACAGAAACTGGGTGATCGTCGTGTTCCACAAAGCCAGGGTCAGGATCCAGCCCCAGTTGGACATCGGCCGATCGAACAACGTGAGCGGATTGACCCAGATCGAAAACCCGAAACCGACCCCGACCCAAAGGCCAAGGCCGCCGATCATCATGGACAGCGCCGTCACGTCCAGCGCCCCGTACAGGGCGATGACCGGCTTGACCCGAACGGCATAGAACGCGCCGATCGTCGCGCAGGCCAGCGCCAGCAACACGCCCCAGATCGAATCCCGTCCGCCCACCAGCTTGTCCAGCACACCATCCGTGATCAGCAGCACCAACCCGGCGACCGCGCACAGCCCGGTGACGATCTTGACGGCGGTCAGCGCCTGACCGCCGATCACCCTGTTGGCCAGCCCGACGAAAATGGGAACCGTCGTCACCACGGTCGCCACTTGAATCACGGTCGCGAAATCCAATGCCCAATGGAACGCCAGGTAACCGAAGGAAACCCCGACGATCGACAGCCACAGCATCTCCCAGGCATGGGTGCGCAGGGGCAGGAACAACTTTCGCGGACCCGTTATCAACAGCGCCAGGACCATCAATCCCGCCCCACCGAAAAGGTAGCGCCAAACGGACAGTTCCGGTCCGGAGATCCCCGACCCCACCGCAACGAATTCAGAAGACGCATGCCCGAGCACGCCCACGAACACCGCCAGATAAGCGAACCGTACCGGAATGTTCACTGGCCGGCCCCTTCGATCTCGGCACCAAAACGCGCCAGGCTCTCGGCAAGCCGGTCCGGCCGCTCCAGCGGCAGCAAATGCCCGGCATCCGGCCAATCCTCGCGCCGTGCGTCGGGCAGGCGCTTGTACAGGCGATCGACGACCTCCGCATCCAGGAACACCCGATCCTGATGACCGGTGATCACCAGGGTCGGCAGGCTCAGGTCCTCATAGGTGATGTCCCAATCCGTGGCCCTGGCGTTGCGCATGAGGTTCATATGCCCATGGGCCGGATCCATGGGCGCATAGTCGCCTTTAAGGAAATTCGCCCGCGATTGCGCTGCGAATTCCGGGTTCACCAGCAGCGGGAACAGGGCGTCCATGAACAGCGGCACGCCGCCGGAGCCGACGATGACCTCCATGGCGTCATTGACCCAGGCGATGCGCGGGCCGATTTCGCGCAGGGTGTTCAGCAGCACCAATCCCCGGGCCGGAACGACCTTCCGCAGGACGGCCTGAGCGGCGAACAGGCCGCCGATGGACAGACCGGCGAGCACGGGATTGCGGGGTGCGCAGGCCCTGAGCAGGGCGCATAGATCGTCGACGATCAACGTCGGTGTCAGTTCGGTCCCAGTTGCGAAGGGCGCCCCTTCCTGGCCCCTGAAATTATAGCTGAGCGTGCCGAAGCCGCCGTCCCGCAGGCGGGGTGCCACCACGGCTTCCCAAGCAGCAGTGCTGCCCGTCAGGGCGTTGACGAAAACGAAGGTCGGGGCGCCGTCGCGCGCCGGTTCGTGGTGGTCGTAAGGCAGGGCGTCGTCTGGCCCCAGGGTCAGGCGTTTCATGCGGTGGGAGGGTCCTTCGTCAGGCTGGCCTCGGCGGTGGTCGCCGCGGCCTGGGTGTGATGGGTGGATAGGCGTTCGGCCTCGGGTGCATCGCCGGCCAGTACCGCCGCCAGGATGGCGCGGTGTTGCACCCAGGGTTCCGGCCGACCGCCGGGATGGGTCAGCACGGCCTGCATCGAGCGGCGGAAATGAACCCAATGGGGCCGCGTCACATCCTCGATCAGCGGATTGCCGGACAGCCGGTAGAGACCGACGTGAAACTGCATGTCGGCGTTGATCCGCCGGGCCAGATCGCGGGGTTTCTCGACGCCCCCCGGGCCAAGGTCCTGATACCGGTCGGCCAGGTCTCGCAGGCGCGCCACCTCGCCGGGCGCGGCCTCTCCCCGCGCCACGCGGCCCGCGGCCAGACGCGCGGCCAAGCCGTCCAGGGGACCGCGAATTTGATAAAGCTGCACGACCAGGGCCGGGTCCATGGGCGCCACCGTCAGGCCCTTGCGCCCAAGGGTGACCAGGACCCCCTGCTCCTTCAGCACGTTCAGGGCATGGCTGACCGGCTGACGCGACACGCCCAGTTCTTCCGCCAGCTTTTCCTGCGCCAAACGCTCGCCAGCCCGGTACGCGCCCTGCAGAATGGAATCGACGATGGCGTCGCGCACGCGTTCCGCCAGGGCAGGCATCGGATCAAGTCGGGGCATCACATCACGCCATTACTGAATTCCGTGTTCTGAATTCAGTAATATATCTGGCGAGAACTGTCAAAACCCGGCTGCCGCAGGCCCGGGCCCCGTCTTGAAAAAGTCCGTTTTTGGCCTTGTCCAGGCGTCTTGAGGGCCGTAAAGTTTCCTTTATGTTGCAATGCAGCATTATGCTTTTTCTCCATACGATCCAATTTCTCCATAGAAGGAGCCTTCCTTGCAGAAATTTCGATGCGGCGCTCCGGCGATGCCCCGACCCGGGCATATCAATCCCGTCCCGCCTGAAGCCAAACCGCTGAACGCGGGCGGGGCCTGATGGACGCAACGAAAATCGACATCGTCTGGGTCCTGACCGCATCGGCCTTGGTCTTCATGATGCAGGCTGGGTTCTGCTGCCTGGAAAGCGGTTCCGTCCGTTCCAAGAACTCGATCAACGTTGCGGCCAAGAACTTCGCCGACTTCTGCATCTCCGCCGGCGTGTTCTGGTTCGTCGGCTTCGGCCTGATGTTCGGCGCCAGCTACAACGGCCTGATCGGGACGGAAAATTTCCTGTTCTCCCTGAGCGATCCCAAATCGGCGACCTTCTTCGTCTTCCAACTCATGTTCTGCGGCACGGCGACGACCATCGTCTCCGGGGCCATCGCCGAGAGGGCGCGCTACTCGGGATATCTCCTGATCAGCCTTGTCGTCGCCCTGCTGATCTACCCGATCTTCGGCCATTGGGCCTGGGGCGGTGCCTTCGGCGGTGATCCGGGGTGGCTGGTGTCGCTGGGTTTCATCGACTTCGCCGGCGGCACGGTGGTCCATTCCATTGCCGGTTGGGTCAGCCTGGCCGCCGTGATCATTATCGGCCCCCGCACCGGGCGGTTCGACGGATCGCGCACCCCTTTTCGCAGCCACTCGCTACCGCTGGCCGCGCTCGGCGTGTTCATCATCTGGGTCGGTTGGATCGGGTTCAACGGCGGCAGCACCCTGGCGGCAACGGACAAAGTTCCGCATATCATTCTCAACACCGTCATTGCCGGCGCCTTCGGCGGCCTGGGCGCAATGTTGTTGGGCCCCATCATGATGAAGCGGCTTGACGTTCCGACCATGCTCAACGGCGCGCTCGCCGGTTTGGTCGCGATCACGCCGGCGGCCCATTGCGTATCGACCGCCGGGGCGGTGACCCTGGGCGCCGTCGGCGGCGGGCTCTGTGTGCTGACCTCGCTGCTGCTCGACCGCTGGAAGTTCGACGACGTGGTCTATGCCTTTCCCGTACACGGTGTCGCCGGTGTATGGGGCACCATGGCCGTCGCCCTCCTGGGCGACCTGGAAACGCTCGGCACCGGCCTCGACCGATGGGGACAGTTCCTGGCCCAGGGCATCGGCGTTCTGACCGCCGCCGTCTGGGCCTTCGGCGTCAGCTATATCCTACTGTCGCTCATCAACAGGTTCGTGCCGCTGCGCGTGTCACCGGAGGCCGAACGCATCGGCCTGAACGTCAGCGAACACAACCAGTCGACGGAACAGCTCGACATTCTACGGTCCATGGAGGTGCAGCGCCTGACCGGCGATTTCTCCCGGCCCATTCCGGTCGAGCCCAATTCCGATATCGGCGACATCGCGCGCCAGTACAACTTGGTGCTGGAAAACCTGTATTCGGCGAAAATGGAGGCCGAACAGGCCAGCAAGGCGAAATCCAACTTTCTCGCCTCCATGAGCCATGAACTGCGCACGCCGCTGAACGCCATCATCGGGTTTTCGGAAATGATCAACCGGCAGTATTTCGGCCCCCTGGGATCGGAGAAATACCACGAGTATGCCGGCGACATCATGCACTCCAGCCGCCATTTACTGTCCCTGGTCGACGACATTCTCGACTTGTCGAAGATCGAGGCCGGGCGCAACATCCTCAACCGGTCCCTCATCGATATCGCCGCCCTGTTCGACGATTGCCTGCGCGTCGTCACCGGGGCCATCGACTGCAATCAGATCTATTTCGACATCAAGGTGCCGGAGACGGTCTCGCAGCTTTTCGCCGACGAGCGCGCGATCAAGCAGGTGGTTCTCAACCTGTTGTTCAACGCCGTGAAGTTCACGCCGCCGGGCGGACTGGTGACCTTGAGCGCCCGAGAGGAGCCGGGCCGCCATATCCTTGAGGTCTCCGATACCGGCAAGGGCATTCCCGACGAAAAGCTGGAACGCGTGATCGAGCCGTTCCAGCAACTGCATTCCGACCCGCACATCGCCCAACTTGGCACGGGACTTGGCCTGTCCATCGCCAAGGCCCTGACCGAAGCCCACGGCGGTGAGCTTCAGATTGACAGCCGTGTCGGGCGTGGCACCACCGTGCGGGTGCTTCTGCCGATCCGCACGGCGGCCGACACGAAGTAACAGGCCCAACCGGACGGTCGCGCAGCCGCCTTATTCCTTCGACCGGGAGCGCCCCAAAACGATGGCCGGGATCAGGGTCAGCGCGAAGATCAGGGCGACTTGGCGGAACGAATCGTGGAACGCGAAGGTATTCGCCTGGGCGTAAAGAACGCGGCCCAGGAAATCCAATGCCATGGCGCTGTCGGCGGGGGCCGGCACACCACCCGCGTTCAACAGGTCGCGCACCTTGTCCAGCATCTCCGCCGTCGGCCCCTTGGCATTTGTCTGGGTCGCGGTCAGGAAATCGGCGTGATAGGCGGTGCGCATTTCGATCGTCACGGCCGTCAGGTTGACGCCGAAGGCGCCGCCCATCTGACGGAAGAAATTGAAGGTACCCGCCCCTTGCGCGATCTTGTCCGCCGGCACGGCGGACAGCGCCGCCTTGCCCATGTTGGGGGAAATCAGGCTCATGGAGCCGCGCGTCCACATGGCCAGCAGCGCCACCGTCACGAAGCCCGTGTTGACGTCGATGGTCGCCAGCGCCATGGCCGCCACGGCGAAGGTGCTGCAGCCGACGATGATCGGCCAATGAGGCGGAACCGCATCGGCGAGCCGCCCCGAGGCCTGCATCATCATGACCAGCAACAGCCCCGCCGGCACCAGGACCAAACCGGCCTTGGTCGCCGTGTATCCCTGGATGGTCTGGGTGAACAGGGGGATCGAATAGTTGGTCGCGAAATTGCCGAGCCCGAAGGCAAAGGCCACGGCCACCGCCGAGGCGAAGCGTGCATCGAGAAACAGCTTGGGATCAAGAAGCGGGCTTTTGGAGCGCAACTGAATCGCCACGAACAGGACCGCCGAGAGAATGCCGATCAGCATGAACGACAGGAATTTGGCCGAATCCCAGCCCCAGCGCTGGCCGTTGCCGATCCCCGCCATCAGCGTGATCAGCGCCACGCACAGCAGGATGAACCCGGGCCAATCAAAGCTCGGCTTCTTTTCCAGGGGATTGCGCGCGGGCATGAAGGTCAGCGCCATGATGGCCGACAAGGCGACCAACGGCAGCGGCACGATGAAGACATGGCGCCATGTCACCAGGTCAATGGTCACGCCGCCGACCAGCGGCCCGAAGGTGGGCGCCAGCGCGATCCCCATGCCGACGGTCCCGACGGCCAGGCCCCGGCGTTCCGGCGGAAATACGGCGACCGCCGTGGCCAGCGCCAGGGGCTGCACCAGGCCGGCGCTGAACCCCTGCATGATGCGCCCCAGGATCAGCACCTCGATGGACGGGCTGACCGCGGCCAGAACGGCGCCTGCGGCGAACACGCCAAGCGCCATCAGGCAGGTGTTCCGTGGCCCGATGAAGCGCGAGGTCCAGGAATTCAGCAACTGGCTGGCGACCATGGTCGTCAGAAAGGCCGTCGAGGCCCATTGCGCCAGGTCCTGACCGATGCCGAAGGCCCCCATGATCGAGGGGATCGAGACGTTGACGATGGTCGACGACAGCACCATCGTCATCGACGCCAGCATGCCGCAGGCCGTCGCCCACCAGCGATAGGACGGACCAAACCGTTCGAACTGTCTGGCGATGGCGGGATTGTCGGTCTGCACGCTGGTGTTATCCGGTTACGAGGGCATGCCGGAAAAGCCACGGGACGGTTATGCACTCGCCCCTGCCTGCCTCCCAGCGTTTGGGATTGTATACAAATCGCAGGCCCACGGGATGAAAAAAAGCAGGCCGCAAGGCCTGCCTTTCCTGTCGCGATCCGTCACACCGGCGGCGGGCGGCTTTTTACGCCTTGGCGATCGACTTGATCGGCGCGCGGGTCTGGCCCGAACGCTCGGCGATGTCGTTGTCCTGCTGTTCGATGGCGGCGCGCACCAGATCTTCCAGGGCGTCACCATAGGACTGGTCGAGCAGATCCGTCGACACCCGGCGGTTCGAGGTCACTGTCCCGTCGCCGTAAGTTACATTGAACATGAGGAACTGAGGGCTCTTGCCCTTGGATTTCTTGCCGGCCATGTGGAGGCCTCCGTTAGACAGGTTTAAGGACGGGCCGAATTCGGCCACCCCAGGGTTATCTGTCGGAAATTAAGCGTCGGAAATAAGAGGCATCGTGCTCTTGGCGCAGGGCATATCGTTTTTTTGTCGAAAATGCAAATTCATTCAAATGAAAAGCCCCGCAACCGGTTCGGATCGTGGGGCTTGGGAATTGGTAGCGGAGGTCCGCTACCGCCAAAAACATACATTCGATGTCTTTGAGGTTTTTTATTGCTAACCAGCGCAACCTGAAAAGCTGGTGACACCTAAGGCGCGGCCAAACCGCCGAAGATCGCCCCTCTTATCTCAGCAAGAAATTTATTCAACCCCCAGTTTCCGAATAACACATTACGTATCACGTAATATATATTGACATTAAATCCATTTTTTGTTACTTATTGCGTATGGCATAAACAGGGCATGATGAAAATCACATTTCGCAACCCCTCCCTTGAGCAGCTTGCCAACGACCAAAAAGAACTGACCCGAAAATTCGGCATAAAAGTAAGCAAGGGAATAATGATGCGGATGGCCCTACTGGCGGCGGTCCCAAATTTGGGCTGCGTTCCGCATGGCCATCCGGAAAAATGCCATGAGTTAAAAGGAAACAGAAAAGGTCAGTTCGCCATCTATCCGGCGAACAAGGTAGGAGTGCGCCTCGTCCTCGTTCCAGAACACGATCCAGTGCCACGAAAAGAGGACGGTGGAATCGACCTAACCCAGGTTACAGAAATCATGATCTGGGAGATCGGTGACTACCATGACGAATAGAGCACACGGGAGAACGAGCTATGATCATAGGTGTTGGCGAATACACGCCAAATTACGCAGTTCCGCCTGGCTGGATTTTAGAAGAACGCCTTGAGTTGAGAGAATGGTCTCAAGCTGAATTCGCTCGGCGCTGTGGGCGTTCAGCAAAATTGATTAGCGAAATCATTGCCGGGAAGGCTCCAATCGAACCGGACACAGCTCTTGAGTTTGAAAAAGTCTTGGATTTAGACGCCAACGTTTGGCTTAACCTTGAGGCAAACTACCAGCTTCAACTAGCGAGAGAGCGTGAGCGTGAGAAACTCCAAAAAGCGAGAGAATGGTATAGGAAATTTGCCATACCAGACCTCGTTAAGGCTGGCCTATTCGAGCCTCCAACAGATGAAATTGATGGCACAAAGAAACTGCTCCGATTTTTTGGGGTCGGTAGCCTTAAAGGCTGGGAAGAAAAGATCGGCGCTCATGTTGCTCTCGCCCGGCACACCCCAGTGTTCAAGAGCTCCAAAGAGGCGGTTAGCGTTTGGCTTCGTCTAGGCGAGAAAGAAGCAACTCTGCAAGAATGCCAAACTTACAATGAAGGGCGATTTAAAGACGCCCTCTCAGAAATTCGGCTCCTCACGCGTTCCCAGCCTTCAGATTTCCACCCGAGAATGACCTATCTCTGCAACAACGCAGGCGTAGCGTACGCACCTATCCCTCCTTTGCCTGGGAATAGGTTGAGCGGCGCAGCATGGTGGTTAAATCGCAGAACTCCGGTGATTCAACTCACATTGAGGGGAAAGTCGAACGATATCTTCTGGTTCACATTCTTTCATGAAGCCGCACATATCTTACTTCATAGCAAGAAAGATACGTTCATTGATGAGGACAAAAGAGATGGGACTGCCTGCGAGGCAGAAGCAGATGCCTGGGCCCGAGATTTTCTGATCCCCCCCCAAGATTGGGGAGACTTCATAGCTCGGGGCATCTTCACAAAAACAGAGATTTGTAACTTTGCTTTTGAGCAGGGAATTGCGCCTGCAATCGTTTTGGGGCGACTGCAATTCGAGAAGAGGGTTCGTTGGAACAGCCCCTTGAATACGACGATCAAGCAAAGTTACGAAATAGTCTGACCGTCACCAGACGCATCATTTGATTGCGAGCACCTAGACGCATACCGAACACGAGAACGAGCCCAACAAAAAACCCCTGTAACTTATTGAAGTTACGGGGGTTTTAATAAATTGGTAGCGGAGGAGGGACTCGAACCCCCGACACGCGGATTATGATTCCGCTGCTCTAACCAGCTGAGCTACTCCGCCCCCGTGTTGGGGCCGGCCGCGGGTCAGAGACCCGTTGAACGGCGTGGAGGGATTTAAGGCCCTGTCGCGCAGGTGTCAAGAAAGACCTGCCCTACTCGGGGGCCTCTCTATCGAACAATAACAGTGCATCCGGCGGCACGCCGGACGAAATGGCTTAGAAGGGGCCGTTTCCGGCGTCCGGCTTAGCTGGAGCTCCAGCGCCAATCGCGGCCGTTCAGCGGGCCGCAGGCGTTGCGCGCCCCCTTCATCATGCGGGCCTTGGCGGCGGACGGGGCCTTTTTCGCCTTGTCCGCTGCGGCGCCACCGACCATTTCGTTCTGCAAACGCTGCAGTTCGGTCTGCTTGATGGTCGGTTTTCGGGTCTTGTCCTGGTCCACCGCACCTCTCCGTCAATATGTCAGGTTTTTGTCAGGTTGTGGAAGGCGACTCGTAGCAAATACCATCGAAAGAGTCATGTGATATGCATCACAAGCGTCCAATAAGCTGTGGAATATTCGCAAAAGCGAATGGCCGCCCTCCAGATGCGGCGGGCGGCCATTCAGAATAAGAATCAGATGCTGGTATTAACGAAAGGGCGGCGCGTCCGCGTCTGCCGAGCCGGTCAGGCTGTTCAGCTTGTCCTGCGAATCCTGTTGGATCGACCGGCTGAGATGTTCATGGGCCTGGCGCAGCAGGGCCTGGGTGGCGACCGGCGAGGCTTCGCGGGCGACGGGCTCCTGATAGCCGGGGGCCAGCCACGGCCGGTCCGCCAGATCGCCCTTGGGCAGGACGCGGACCACCGGTTCCGGGTCCTTGACCCAGGCGTTGACCATGGGTGGCGCCTGATACTGGGCCGGGGCCGGTTTGGGCGGGGCGTCATAGCGCGACGGATGCTTGCCGTAATAATTGACCAGCCGCCGGTTCTCGCCCGCCACGGGTTCACGGTAGCATTCCACGCCGCCGCCCAGCGCCGCGTAGCAGTAGGTGGGCTCGTAATCGGCGACGCCTTCTTCGTACTTGTCCACGTATCCACACGCGGTCAGCACGGCCGAAAAGGCAATGGCTGCGATGATCTTTCTCATGGGTGTTCTATCCCATCCTGCGTCAAAAACTCGTCCGACTTCAGGATGGCACCCGATGGTTAGCAATCTGTTAATTCCGGCCACCCAGGCAGCGCGTCACCCCCGCCGGAACAGCTTGACGAATTCCGGCAGCGGCGGCGCGCTGGTGGCGAAGCCGAAGGTCCCGGCATCAAGCATTTCACGGGCATCCGCCATGGCTTTGCCGTAGGCCGAGCGGAACAGCGAGCCGCCGACGCTGATGCGCTTGACCCCCAATTCCGCCATTTCCTGAAAATTCAGGGTCATGCCGGCGATGCCGCCCAGGACGTTGACCGGCCGGTCGACGGAGGAGATCACCGCCCGCACCTCGTCCGCCGTCTTGAGCCCCGGCGCATACAGAACGTCGGCGCCGGCCTCCTGATAGGCTTGAAGCCGCTTGATGGTGTCGTCCAGGTCAGGATTGCCACGGATCAGGTTCTCCGCCCGGGCGGTCAGCACAAAGGGCGGGTTGACCGAACGCGCGGCCTCGACGGCGGCCGTCAGCCGGTCGACCGCCTCGGCCATGTCATAGATGGCCTCGCCGTCGTAATCTTCGAGCGACCCGCCGGCGAGCCCGGTGCCCGCCGCAAGCCGGATGTTTTCCGCGACGCCTTCGGTGGTGTCGGCGTAGGCGTTCTCGAAATCCGCATTGATCGGCACATCGACGCCGGCGCAGAGCTCCCGGAAATGAGCAAAATGATTCTCGACCGCCGCGTCGCCGTCGACCTGCCCCCGGGACAGGTTATACCCCGCACTGGTCGTCGCCAGCGCCTTGAAACCCATGGCTTCCAGCATGCGGGCGGATCCCAGGTCCCAGGGATTGGGAATGATGAAACACCCGGGGTCGGCGTGCAGCTTTTGAAATGCCGCGACCTTGGCCGTCTGGTCCATGTCCATGCTCCCGGCCTGAACTCATGAATTGACGTCGATCACCGTGCGCCCGCGCAATTGGCCCTTGAGGATTTTCCCGGCCAGGTCCGGCAGGTCGCTCAAACCGGCCGTCTCGGTCAGCGCGTCCAGCTTGTCGAGCGGCAGGTCCTTGGCGATGCGGTTCCAGGCGGTGACGCGCCGGTCCTTGGGACAGGTCGCGCTGTCGATGCCGCACAGGTTGATGCCGCGCAGCAAGAACGGCAGAACCGTGGTTTCCAGCTTGAACGACCCGGCATTGCCGACCGAGGCACAGGTGCCCCAGTACTTGAGCGTCGCCAGCACCGTGTGCAGGGTCGGCCCGCCGACGTTGTCGATGGCGCCGGACCAGCGTTCGCGGGCAAGCGGCCCCTTGGGCGCTTCTTCCAGTTCAGCCCGGTCGACGATGGTGGTCGCCCCCAGATCCTTCAGATAGGCGTGGGATTCCGGACTGCCGGTCGACGCCGCGACCCGGTATCCCAGATTGGCCAGGATCGACGTGGCAACGGAACCGACCCCGCCGGAGCCGCCGGTGACCAGCACCTCGCCGTCGTTTTCCGGGGTCAAGCCATGGTCTTCCAGGGTCATGATCGCCAGCATGGCCGTAAAGCCCGCCGTACCAACGGCCATGGCGCGCTTGAGGTCCAGCCCCTTGGGCATGGGCACCAGCCAGTCGCCCTTGACCCGCGCCTTCTGGGCATGGCCGCCCCAATGAACCTCGCCCACGCGCCAGCCGGTCAGGATGACCTCGTCGCCGGGCTTGTAGTTGGGGTTGTCGGAGGCTTCGACGACGCCGGAAAAATCGATGCCGGAGACATGCGGATAATCCCGCACCAAGCGGCCCAGGCCGTTGATGACCATGCCGTCCTTGTAGTTGATGGTCGAATACTTGACGGCAACGGTGACGTCGCCCTCGGGCAGGCGGGCCTCGTCGATGTCCTGAATGGACGACGAAACCTTGCCGTCGGTTTCTTCGAGCAAAAGTCCTTTGAACGTGGACATGAGCGTGCCTCCCAGGGTCGGTGGTTCGGTGTGGATGGGTTGTTAATGGGTGTAGAGAACCGCCCGCCTCGGGTCAACGGGGGAGCGCGATCAGCCGGTCAACCGCCAGGCGAGGGTTTCCCCGCCCCGGAAGGAAACCAGGCGGCCGCCGTCCGGCAGGTCCACGGCCTCGGGCTGGTCCCAGGACTTGCGTTCCAGGGTGATCGTCGCGTCGTTCACGGGCAGGCCGTAATACGCGGGGCCATTGAGCGAAGCGAAGGCTTCCAGCTGGTCGAGCGCACCCGCCTTGTCGAACACCTCAGCATAGACCTCGATCGCCGCCGGGGCCGAGAATATCCCGGCGCAGCCGCAGGCCGTTTCCTTGGCATGGGCCGCGTGGGGGGCCGTGTCGGTCCCTAAGAAGAACTTGGCATTGCCCGAGGTCGCGGCCTTGACTAGGGCCTGGCGGTGGACCTCACGTTTTGCAATGGGCAGGCAATAAAGGTGCGGTCGGATGCCGCCCCGGAAGATATCCGTGCGGTTGATGACCAGATGGTGGGCCGTCACCGTGGCCCCAACATTGGGCCCCGCCCCTTCGACGAAGGCCACGGCGTCGGCCGTGGTGATATGTTCCAACACGACCTTCAGGCTCGGCAGGCGCGCCGCCAGGGGGGCCAGGGTCCGTTCGATGAACACGGCCTCACGGTCGAACACGTCGACGTCGGCGTCCGTAACCTCGCCATGCACCAGAAGCGGCATGCCGATATCGGCCATGCGTTCCAACACCGGCGTGACTTTGTCGATGGCGGTGACGCCGGAATCCGAATTGGTCGTGGCCCCGGCAGGATAGTACTTCACCGCCGTCAGCACGCCATCGCGGAACCCGGCGGCCAGGTCATCCGGGTCCGTCTTATCGGTCAGGTAAGCCGTCATCAGGGGCGTGAAATCGACGCCGTCCGGCACGGCGGCCAAAATGCGGTCCCGGTATGCCGCCGCCAGGGCCGCCGTGGTCACCGGCGGCATCAGATTGGGCATGACGATGGCGCGCGCCATCTGGCGCGCCGTGAAAGGCACGACGGCGGCCATCATGGCACCGTCACGGAAATGCACGTGCCAGTCGTCGGGCCGGCGGATGGTCAGGGTCTGTTGGTTAGTCACGGATTAGACGGCCTCTCCCAAGACTTCGAGGACGCCGCCCTTGGGCACGCCGCCCAGGATGTGGTGTTGGTGCCAGACGGCATAAAACAGAAGCGTCCAGGCGGCTTGCATTTCGCGTTTTCCGGCATTTCGGAACAGGCTGGCGACCGCGTCCGGACGGCAGATTTCGGCGACCCCCGCCTGGGCCGCGACAAGCGGACCCAGGCGCTGGCCCTCGGCCACGATCCATTCGCCCACGGGCACGGTGAATCCACGCTTGGCGGCGAACGGCCGGGCCATCGGCACGACCTTTTCCAACCATTTGCGAAGCAGCCATTTGCCACGCCCACGCCGCACCTTCAGCCCGTCCGGCAGGCCGAAGCCGAAAGCCGCCAGCTTGGTGTCCAAAAACGGCACCCGGCCCTCGACCCCATGGGCCATCAGGCAGCGATCAAGCTTGGTCAGAAGGTCGTTGGGCAACCAGTCGGCCATATCCACGGCCTGGACCCGCTGCAGAGGCGTCCAGCCTTTACCCTGGGCCTCTTCCCCCGCCATCTCGATACCGCCTCGCCAGGCGCGGGTTTCCTCGCGCAGGACGCCCAGGCCTTCCAGCGCCCCCCGTTCGCGCATGGGGCGGCCGCCCAGCAGGCGCCAGCGCGTGGCCCGGCGATAGCGGCCGTAGCCGGCGAACACCTCGTCCCCGCCCTCACCGGACAGAATCACCTTGATCCCGGCCGCGCGGGCCGTCTGGGCCAGTTTGTAGCTGGGCAGCACGGCATAATCGGCCGCCGGGTCATCGACGGCGGCGGCGATCTCCGGCAATAGGCCCCAGAAATCCGCGGCCCCGAATTCGACCTCGTGATGGTCGGCGCCCATATGGGCCGCGATCTCGCGGGCCAGGGCGCGTTCATCATGGACCTGGGTGCCCGAGAATCCGGCGGTGAAGGCCGTGACCGGCCGTTCGTTCAGGCGCGACATCATCGCCAACAGGACCGTGGAATCGATGCCCCCGGAAAAGAACATACCGTAGGGCACGTCCGAGCGCTGATGCACCCCGACCGCGTCATCCAGCAGATCATCAAGCCGCATCAAGGCATCCGACCGGCCCAGGCCCTTGGGCGGGCCTTCAGGCAGGGCCGACATCCGGTTGCGCCCGATCACCCGGCCCTTCTCGACGATCAGGGTTTCCCCCGGCAACACCCGCTCAATCCCGGCGAAAGGCGTTTCCCGGCCGGAAGAGAACTGCATCTGCAGCATCTCGTCCCGTGCCATGGGATTGAGGCGCGCCGTCGCCAGTCCGGCGCGGATCAGCGCCTGCGGTTCCGACGCGAAGGCAAAGGCCGATCCCGACTGGGTGAAGTACAACGGCTTGATCCCGAACGGGTCGCGGGTCAGCACCAGGCGGCCGCGCGCACGGTCGTGAATGGCGATGGCGTACATGCCGCGCAGATGGTCGGTGAAACCCAGTTCCTCGCGCAGGTAAAGCTGCAGCGGCACCTCGCAGTCGGACCGCGTCTTGAACGGCACCCGGCCCAGGTCCAATTTGACCTCGACGTAATTATAGATTTCGCCGTTGGCGACCAGGACCGCCTCGTTGCCGTCAGGCCCCTTGGCGGCGATCGGTTGGTCGCCCGTTTCCAGGTCGATGATCGCCAACCGCGTCTGGATCAAGCCCACGTCGCCGTCGACATGACGGCCGTGGCCGTCGGGCCCGCGATGGGCCAGGGCAACGGCCAGCGCGTCGAGAACCCCCGCCGGCGGGGCGGAGCCGTCTCGTGTCATGATGCCTGCGATACCGCACATGGGATGATCTTACGTCAGTTTTCCCGATTGGTAACAATCGATTGAAAAAAGTCCAGATAACGCTGCACGACTTGGCCTTCCGTGAATCTCTGTTCATAAACCTCGCGGCCGCGCCGGGCGATATGGTCCGCCAATTCGTAATCGTCGATCACCGCACGCACGGCGCGGGCCAGGGCGTCTGAATCATCGACCGGCACCAGAATGCCGGAATCCATATGATCGATCAGGGTGCCCGGGCCCATGCTGTCGGCGGCAATCACCGGAACCCCCTGGGCCCAGGCCTCCAGCACCACATTGCCCAGCGGCTCATGGCGCGACGGGCAGACGAACAGATCACAGGCGGCGAACAGTTCCGCCGTGTCTTCGCGCCAGCCGAGGAAACGGACCCGGGGCTTGATGCCCAGGTCTTCCGCCTGCTTTTCCAGGCTTTCACGCAAGGGTCCGTCACCGGCCAGCCACAGATAGGTGTTGGGCACCCGCGCCATGGCGCGCAGCAGCACGTCGAAGCCCTTGTTTTCGTGCAGCCGGCCGAGGGCCAGGATCAGGACGGCATTTTCAGGCGTGTAGAGGGACCGGCGACTAAGCGGCTCGGCCTGATCCTCGGACACGAAATTGGGCAGATAATGGGCCCGGCTTTTGTCCCACCCCTGACCGACGATATGACTGACGATGTCTTCCGTGTTGCCGATCAGGTGATCACAGGTGCGGTAATACTTCAGGTCGTAATAGCCGCCCAATCGGCCGACCTGGACGAAATCGCCCTTGGGGCACATCTTGCTGGCCCGGTTCATCCAGGTCATGACGATCTGCGGCTGGAACGTCTTGATCTCGTGTTTGAAGGCGCGCGGCGTACGGCGGTCGAGCATGCCGCCGAACGGCAGTTCCAAGGGTTCGATCCCGGCGTCGCGCAGGGCATTCGCGCGGGCCTTGTTCTCGCGGATCAGCACGCGCTGCTCCAGCCCGGCGCGGTTCAGGGCGCGGACAAGGCGCACGAAGAACGCTTCGGCACCGCCGAATTCCGCCCCCGCCATGGCCTGCATCACCTTCACGGCAGCAACCTTTCCCAGGCTTCGGCAGCCTCGGGCCAACGCCAGGATCGTTGCTTTTCAAGCGCTGCGGCCTGTTGCGCCGACCACAGGGCGTCGTCGCTCAGCAATTTCACGGCGGCATCGGCGAAGGCCTGGTCGTCGCCGGCGACGAAGCCCGTTTCACCGTCGATCACCCGTTCGCGCATGGAGCCCAGGTCGGTCACTACGGCGGGCATGCCCATGGCCTGGGCCTCGCCCACGGCCATGCAAAAGGTCTCGTTGATGTCACCACGATAAAGCATGCATCTGGCCTGTCGGAATTCGTCAATGAGGCGTTGCTTGGGCACCGGGCCCGGCAATCGGACCCCTTTTTCTTCCAACGATTTGGCCTTGTCGAGAACTTTCGCCATGGGGTCTGCCTTGCGATCGCCCGCGCTGCCGTATACGGCAGCACCCGTGAACAGCACCAATTCCGCCCCCGGCACGTGAGGCTGAATGTCCCCGGCCCAGCGGTCGAGTAGCCAATCAAGCCCGCGCAGCGGGTTGGAGGAAAACACCGCGCGGGGTCCCGGCGGGGCCGGGGCCGGCTGAGCATTGCAGAAATCGTCAGGCAAACCGTAGGGGATGACCACGCGGTTTTTGACCGGGCACCAACCGGGATAGGTCGTCGCGTGATAGTCGCCGATGAACACGATGGCGTCGGCGTATTTCCACAACTTGGAAAGATACCGCCATTTGACCATGTAGGTCGCCGGATTATGGGTCCAGAACACGGTGCGCCCCGCCCGCGGCATCAGCGGCAGGACCTTGTCCCCCCGATTGGCGATGAACAGGTCCGCCTTGTCGGGCATTCCCGCCTTCAAAGGGGCCCAGGTCACACCCTTGTGCACCAGGGAGGCCTGACAGTTGTTATGGACAGAAACCTCGTGCCCGCGCGCCGCCAACGTTTCCATCAGGAACACGAGGGAGCTTTCCGCACCGCCCAAGGGGCGTTCCTCGGGCGTGCGGCCGTCGAATTCAATGCCGTCGTCGGCCAGGACGATACGCGCCATTCAGACCTCCCCGCTTTTCGGATTGCCGCTGTCGTCCTCAAGCCGCGCCTTGAGGTGTGAAATCAGCGGATAGAGCCCGGCACACAGCGCGATCAGGAATCCGTAGCCGCCTTCGCGGTATCCCTTGCGCCGCACGTAGCATTTAAAGAAACGGGTGAAAAAACGGCGCAGGTTGTTGGCGAAACCGCCGATCTGGCCCGTGTCCCGCAGATCCGCCGCCCGCGCCGTGGTGTAGCTGTCGAGGCGCTTCAGCATATCGGACACATTGCGGTCCACGTAATGATCGAGACGGTTGGTCAGCATGGGCCCCTTGGTACCGGTCCAGGTCAGGGCGGGATGGACCCGCTGCGGGCCCCAGCGCTTGACGCCCTTCCTGAACAGGCCCGGATAAGCGGCCTTGCCGAAGCTCGCCCCCCAGCCCCAGCGCACCAGACGGTCGCCGATGTAATTGTCGACCAGGATTTCATGCCAGTCGTGGGACGTTGTGGCGATGACGGCGCGGATTTCCTGTGCCAGGGCGTCCGGCACCCGTTCATCGGCGTCGACTTCCAGGATCCAGTCGCCGGTGCAGGCGTCGATGGCGGCGTTGCGGCGGGTTCCTTCCGGATCCCAGGCCCCTTCGATCACGCGGTCCGTGAAGCGGCGGGCGATTTTCGCGGTCGCGTCCGTGCATTTGTCGGCCAGCACGACCAGCTCATCTCCGAAGCCAAGGGTCGCCAGGCAATCCGCCAGATGCGCGGCCTCGTTATGGGCGCAGACGACAATGGACAGTCGGGGGCCGGTCACGATGCCGCCTCCTTGCAGTCGATCCACAGGTCGCTGGCCGCGTCCGCGACGGCATCGACGGACAATGTGTTCATCAGGGACGGCGAATTTTCCCAGTCGTAATCTTCGGGAAAGATATCCAGGAAGGCCGTCCCGCGCACGACGCGGCAATGCCCCCCCCAGGGGCCGTACAACTGATCCTGCGTGGGACCGAACAGCCCCAGGGTCGGCACGCCCGCCGCCGCCGCCAGATGCATCAGCCCGGAATCGTTACCGACATAAAGCGACGCCCGTTCCAGGCAGGCATAGGCTTCGAGAAGGGAAATCCGCCCGACCAGGTCGATGCGCCGGTCCTCGGGGATGCTGTCCAGGAACCCTTGCACGGAGTCCCGCTCCGTCTCGTGACCGAACACGGCAACGGCCGCCCCCGGCAGAATGCCCTGGTCACCGGTCAGCCGCGCCACCAGATCCGCAAAGCGATCCTGGGGCCAGGTCTTGCCCTGCCAGTTGGCCGTGGGGCCGATGGCCAGCACGGGCTGGCCCTTGGGCATCAGGCGGTCCGCCGTGGCACGATGGGCGTCCGTGATCCAGATTTTCGGCGCCGGCACCTCGTCGGTGATGCCCATGATCTGGGCATAACGTTCAAGCCGGTGGCCCGCCCCCTTGCGCCCCATGCGGAATTTCCGGGCGGCCGGGATCAGGTAGGTCAGGGGCGCGTTGCGCAGGTCGACCAGGATCGACCACCACCGACCGACGCATTCCGCCCACAACCCCAGCCAATGCAGAGAATAGGGCTTTTTATCCAGGATAATGACCCGCTCCAGGCCGGGCACGGCATCGAACAGGGGGGCCGCGGCCCGCCCGCAGGCGACGGTCACACGTGCCCCCGGGTTATCCCGGACCAGGCGGCCCAGAATCCCCATGGACAGGACCGCGTCACCGATCCGCGTCGCCGTGACGAACAGGATGCTTTTTGCCATAACCTATCGTTTCTCGGGCTGTTTCAGCCGGGCGATTTCATGGGCAGGTTTCCGCCCATCCCCTGGTTGCAGCCGATTTTATACATCCCCCGTCTTATAGGGCCACCATCCCCTGTTGCCTAGGCCGCTGGGGGCTCCCATATTCAGGGCTCCGGCACCCATCCATTTTCGGGATCAGAACATGACTGAACAGACCTATGTCGTCCTTGAGGACCGCGGCGTGCTCGCCATCACCGGCGACGACGCGCGGACCTTCCTTCAGGGGCTGATTTCCAACGATATCAACAAGGTCACCCCCACGCATGCCATACATGCGGCGCTACTGACGCCCCAGGGCAAGTACCTGCACGATTTCTTCATCGTCGAAGCCGCCGGCGGCACCTTGTTGCTGGACGGTGAGCGTGCGCGCCTGGACGATCTGGCCAAGCGCCTTAAGCTCTATAAATTGCGCGCCAAGGTCACGATTGAGGACCAAAGCGCGCAATGGCGCGTCGCCGCCCTTCCCGGCGGAGCGGGCGCAGACATCCTGGGTTCCGACGCCGGTACGGCGCAGGCCAAGGACGGCGGCGTGCTGTTCGTCGACCCGCGCCTGACGGCCCTGGGCGCGCGGGCCATCCTGCCCGCCGACGGCGCGGAAGCGGCGCTGAGCGGGCTTGGCCTCCGTGCCGGGGACCGCGCAGTCTACGACATCCTCCGCCTGAGCCTGGGCGTGCCCGACGGCAGCCGCGACATGGTGGTCGACAAGTCGATCCTGCTGGAAAGCGGGTTTGACGAGCTGAACGGCGTCGATTGGAAAAAAGGCTGCTACATGGGCCAGGAATTGACCGCCCGCACCAAGTACCGCGGCCTGATCAAGAAACGCCTGCTGCCCGTGGAGATCGAGGGCACCCTGCCCGAGCCAGGCACGCCGGTCACCCTGGACGGCAAGGAAGTGGGCGAACTGCGATCCACCGCCGCCGACGGGTCGGGCGGTCGCGGGCTGGCCTTGATTCGCCTGGAACATCTGGACGCCGGCCCGTTCGAGGCCGCCGGGGCCAAGATCACGCCGCACAAACCCGATTGGGCCATCCTTCAGACAGAACCGTAAAGAAACTGGTTCCACCGTGTCGCCGGGCCTAATCTCTCGGCCCATGACCTTGTTCTTTTTCAAAAAAGCAGCCCGCCTGCTGAAGCCCGTGGCGCGCAGCTATGAACGCCGGCTGGCCGAACTGGGCCCCGATGCCCGCGCCGTGTTCTGGAAAAGCGAAGACCATCAGCTCGTCCGGTTTGAAACGCTCTATCAGGTCATCGACGATGCCGACGCGCGGGCGGGCGGAAACACCATCGCCGACTTCGGCTGCGGTTATTGCGCTTTGTTCGATTTTCTCAAGGATACGCCAGCCCTCAGGGGCGGGCGGTACGTCGGCTATGACATGTCGAAAAAAATGGTCGAGGCCGCCCGGGCCCGCATCCGCGACCCCCGCGCCCGCTTCCTGCAACAGATCACCGTGACGGAGCCCGCCGATTACGTCTTCGCCTGCGGCACCTACAATATGCACATCAACGCCGACGCTGCGGAATGGGGCGACTATGTGAAGGAGAGCCTGCGCGAGCTTTGGGCCAAGACCAACAAGACCCTTGCCTTCAACCTGCTGCGCGCCGACGCGGTCGAACAGTATCAGGGCCTGTTCTATGTCGACGGTGGGGAGTTCCTGAATTTCTGCCAGACGGAGCTTTCACCCCGCGCAACCGTCACCAACGACGCCCCCCTGCCCGATTACACCTTCATCGTCAGGCGCTGATGCCTAGACGTTGTTGAACAGCAGAGCGGCCACGGCCAGCACCCGGCGGTCGGCGCCGCGCCGCGCGATCACCTGCACGCCGATCGGCAGGCCATTGGACCGTGTCACGGGCACGGTCATTGCCGGCTGCCCCCCCAGGGTCCACAAGCGCTGCGGTTCGCGCGGGCCGGTGCCCTCACCCAGCAAGGGAGCGACATCGACCGTCGCCGGCATCAGGACCACGCCGTCGCCGATCCAGTCATCCAATACCGCGGCGATCTTATCACGCCCGGTCAGGGCCGCCGCGTAATCCGCCGCCGTCATCATGCGCCCCCGGGTAATGTAATCCCGCACCCGGTCGCTCATCATCTCACCCTGGGTGTCGAAATCGCCGCCGTGATGCTTTGCCATGTCATAGGCCAGTAGGACGTCGATCAACCCCGCCTCCTGAGCGGCGACACCATCGGGCAACACCCCGTCATCGACCTCAATGTCTTTGGCGCGCAGGTGATCGGCCGCCCCATCAAGCGCGGCCGTAACCGCCGGAGCCGCACCTTCGGGATACCACGGCCGCAGCACGGTCGCCGTAACCGGCAGGCCTGCGGGCTCTCCCGCCACTGCCGGCATCAGCACATCCATCAGCGCCGCCGCCACGTTTGGATCAGCGGCCAGAAAACCGACGTGGTCAAGCATCCCGGACAGCGGCATGGACCCGCCGAGGTCGATCACCCCCCAGGTCGGCTTGAACCCGATGCATCCGCAATAGGACGCCGGGCGGATGATCGAGCCGATGGTCTGTGACCCCAACGCGGCCGGCACCAAGCCGGCCCCCACGGCGGCGGCCGATCCCTGGGATGAGGCCCCCGGAGTGCGCGCCGGATCGAACGGATTGGTCGTCGGGCCCGTCCGGGAAAGGGCGTATTCCGAGGACACGGTGATGCCCGCCACCAACGCCCCCGCCGCACGCAGGCGCGCCACGGCGCGGGCATCCGTCGTCGGACGGCGGCCGTCGTGAATCGGCGTACCCCAGCCGCAAACGTACCCGCCGACGTCAAACACTTCCTTGACCGCCAACAGCATGCCATGAAGCGGCCCACGCCGCATTTCCGGCAGGGCGTCGAGGGCCGCCGCATCGGCGCGCAAACGGTCTGCGTCGATGCTGCGGAACGCGCGCAGGGTGGGCTCGATTTCCGCGGCGCGGGCGAGGAACCGTTCGGCGGCGTCGGCAGTAATCCCCATCGTGTCGTTGGCCGGATGGGGCGTGGCCTCAGTCATGAAAGGTCCCTCCCCCACCTTCAAGTTTGAAGGACTTGGCCAGTTCCTCGTCGAGCTGGTCGTAGATCAGCTTTTCCAGGCGGCGGAATTCCTCGCCCGAGAAATCGCGCGGATGGGGCAGGTCGATCTTCTGGTCCAGTTTCACCCGCCCCGGACGGGCCGTCATGACGATAACCCGCGACGCCAGATAGACCGCTTCCTGCACCGAATGAGTGACGAAGACGACGGTCTTACGATTGCGCTGCCAGATTCCCAGCAACTGGTGCTGCAGGAATCTTCGGGTCAGGGCATCAAGTGCGCCGAAGGGCTCGTCCATCAGGATGATCGACGGGTCCGTGGCGAATACGCGGGCGATGGCGACACGTTGTTTCATGCCGCCGGACAGCTCGGTCACGCGCTTGTCCGCGAAATCCTTGAGGCCGACCATATCCAGATAATCGCGCGCCTTGGCATGGCGTTCGGCCAAGCCCATGCCCTGACGTTCCAGCCCGAAGGCGACGTTGTCGATGACGTTGAGCCAGGGAAACAGGGCGTAGTCCTGGAACACCATGCCGTGGTCGATGTCGGGCTTGGTGATCGTCTCACCGCCGACCAGGGCCTGCCCGGAAGACGGCTTGATGAAGCCGGCCAGCACGTTCAACAGCGTCGACTTGCCGCAGCCGGACGGGCCGACAAGGGCGATGAACTCGCCCGGTTCGAACTCCACGCTGGTCGGGCGTAGGGCCTCGACCGGCTCGGAGTCTTCGGACTGAAAGGTGACCGCCAACTCGGAGATGGAAATCCCCTTGGTGCCGCGGCTCTGACTTGTGTGATCGGCCATCTTACGCCCCCCAGGAGAAACGGTCGTTGACGGTGCGGAACACGGCGTCGATCAGCACCCCCAGGATGCCGATCGCGGCCATACCGACCAGGACCAGGTCGGAACGTAGAACCTCCATCCCGTCGGCGATCAGGTAGCCCAAGCCGACCTGGGCGGCGACCAGTTCGGCGGCGATGATCGCGGCCCAGCCGGTGCCGAAGGAAATGCGCAGGCCGACGACGATGGTCGGCATCGCGGCAGGCAGGATGACCTTTCGGAACAGGGCCCGGTCATTGTCGCAGCCGAGCACCTGGCCCGCGCGGATCAATACCGGATCAACCCCCTTCACCCCCGAAACGGTGTTCAACAGGATGGGGAAGAAGGTGGCGATGAAGATGATGAAAATCTTGCCGGTCTCACCGATGCCGAACCACAGGATGGCCAAGGGAATCCAGGCCAGGGGCGAAATCGGGCGGAACAGTTCGATCACCGGATCGACCAGATGTTCGAAGCGCCGCCAGCGCCCCATGGCAAGGCCCAGTGGGATGGCGATCGCAGCCGATAACAACCAGGCCGACACCACGCGACCCAGGCTGGCGCCAGCATGAACGAACAACTGACCGTTGACCACCAATTCAGCAAAAGTCTTGGCTGCCAGCAACGGTGGCGGCAGCAGCGCAACATGCGCCTGGGTGAAGACGACCACCATCTGCCATACGAAGACGATGAAGATGGCCGCCCATAGGTAGGGCAGAACGGACGCAGCGGTCTTGACCGATGTTTTCACGGGACATCCTTGAAAAAGCGGAGACAGAAGGCGCAACGGCATCGGCGGCAGGCGCCAAAGGCACCCGCCGCCGAACGCCTGGCTGCGTTATTGCTTGATCATTTCCAGTGCCTTCTTGGCGAAGCTGGGATCGAACTTCGGATTGTCATCCGGTTTGAGGATTTCCGCGTCCTTGAGGAACTTGGTATAGGCGTCGATGGTCGAGGCCTCGGGCGCCACGTCCAGGTTATAGACGGAGATGCCTTCCTTCAGCGCGTAGCGGATGACCTTTTCCGGGAACTTGATCTGTTCGGTCCACATCTTAATCGCCTCATCCTCGTTCTTGAGGATGAAGTCGATGGCCTTGACGATGGAGGTGATCAGGTCCTGAACCAATTCGGGCCGGGCGGCGATGAAATCCTCGCGGGCATAGACGCCGTTGCCGATGTAATGACCGGCCTTGATCGGCAAAATCTTCTCAGCCTTGATCAGAACCTTGGAGTGGCCTGCCGCCAGCGCGTTGGAAACGTGCGGATCCCAGGTGATCCCGGCGTCGACGCTTTTGTTCGCCAGCAGGGTCGGCACGTCCGAGCCCTTGGTCTTGAACAGTTCCACGTCGCCGACCTTCAAACCGGCATCGGCCAGCGCCTTGACTAGCAGCGGATACTGCTGCGATCCCTTGCCCGGAAAGGCGATGCGCTTGCCCTTCAATTCCTTCACGGACGTGATGGGCGAGTCGATCGGCACCATCAAGGCGGTCTGCTCGAGGATCGAAATGGCCAGCAGCTTCGCAGGCAACCGCGCGGAGGCGACGATGGCCGGGCCCATGCCGGCCGACGCGATCTGAAGCTCGCCGGCGGCAAGCGCCTGGTTTTCCGGCGCTCCGTAGGAGAACACCTTGAACTCGATCTTGACGTCGTGCTTCTTCTCGATTTCCGTCAGCAGCCCCATCGCCTTGGCGATATAGATCGGCATGGTCGCGGGCTGGGTGCCGAAATTGATGGTGTCGGTGGCGTTGGCAGGACCACTGAAGGGCCCCGTGATGGCCGCGGCGGCGAATAGCCCGCCACTGACGGCCATGGTCTTAAGGAATTTCTGCAGCATTCTCGCTCTCCCTGTGAGGCGTTGGGTGAACGACCGCTGCCGGTGCATTTTTTTAGATGTCTTTTTGCCGGCTCGGCCGATTTTCGACATCCGTCCTTGGATGACCAGTGCTGTCAGGATTCCTTGGGGGGGACATAAGTGTCAACAAAAACGTGACCTATTGTCACGATTTTTTATCTCCCTCGAACAACGACAAGCCGATGCGCCCGGCCGCTTCGCGGAATGTGTCGATATGTTCGATGGCCTTGGCGATGGGAAAACGGGGTTCCGGCGCGTGCACGGCAAGGCCGGCAATGACCTCGCCCTGGGGGTCGCGCACGGGCACCGCCAGGGCGACCAAACCGATGGCGTCTTCCTGATTGTTGATGGAATACCCCTGGGCGGCGATTTGATCGAGGCTGGCTTCCAGCTGATCCGGGTCGGTGATCGTGTATTTTGTGAACTTGCGCAGCGGTGCCGTGCGCAGGATGCGGTCGCGGGCATCCTTGGGTTGATAGGCCAACAACAGCTTGCCGATGGCCGTGCAATGGGCCGGAACGTGGCTGCCGGCCTTCAACTGCACGCGCAGCGGCCAATCGCATTCCACGCGGTCGATATAGATGATTTCGTGCCCGTCCAGCATGCCGACGTTGCAGGTCTCCTTGACCACGTCAACCAGGCCTTGAAGGATCGCGTGGCTGGCGCGGGTCGAATGGGAGGATGAAATGGTGTTAAGCGCGAGGGCGCGCAGCCGCGCACCCGTGGTATAGCGATCCGTCCCCGGATCCTTGCGCAAAAGGCTGAGTTCTTCCAACTGACGGATTACCCGATGCACGGTCTGGCGCGGCAGACCAAGGTCACGTGAAATATCGACAATCCCAAGCGGGCGGATCTCCTGGGTCACCATTTCAAGGATGGACAGCGCCTTTTGGATCGCCGAATTGGTTTCCGGTTTGTCTGCCACGGGTTGTCCTTATGTGCTGGGTACGGGCCTTCATATGAGCAAAAATCGTGACACTATGTCACGCAAAATGTTTCCGGCTTTGCGACCTTGAATGACCGCCTGAATTCCTCCCGCCCGCTCCATATCCGCGCTACCATGCAACATCGAAGACCGCCCGAGGAGACCGCCATGACCATGAAACAGCTTGCCGCCCTCTGTGCCCTGCTGACCGGGATCGCGGCATTCAGTCCGCCCGCCGGCGCCCAAAGCTTCTTCGATAAAGGCAAAGATCTGCTCAAGGGGCTCGGCGGGTCTTCCGCGCCCTCGACCGATGCCCTCAGCGTCACCGACATCGCGGCCGGGCTCAAGGAAGCGCTCCGGGTCGGTTCGGAACGGGTGGTCGGCACGCTCGGCACGGCCGATGGATTCAACAAATCACCTGATGTTCATATTCCGCTGCCCGGCACCTTGCAGAAGGTGCAATCGGCACTGTCCAAGATCGGCATGTCGTCGCTGGCCGACGATGTGGAACTCAGGCTGAACCGGGCTGCGGAGGCCGCCGTGCCCAAGGCCCAGTCCCTGTTCGTCGATGCCATTTCCGAAATGACGGTCGATGACGCCAAGGGCATCCTGAACGGGCCTAAGGATTCGGCGACCCAGTATTTCCGATCCAAGATGTCCGCACCGCTTGCCGCCGACATGAAACCAATCGTCGACACGCAGTTGTCGGAAGTCGGCGCCATCGCCGCCTATGACAAGATGATGGGCCAGTACAAATCCATGCCCTTCGTGCCCGACGTGAAGGCCGATTTGACCGATCACGTCCTGACCAAGGCGATCGACGGCGTGTTTCTGTATCTGGGGCGCGAGGAAGCGGCGATCCGCGAAAACCCCGCCAAGCGCACGACCGAATTGCTGCAGAAGGTATTCGCGAAATAGCGCAGGGGCTTAGAGCTCGACCTGATCGAGGTAGTCCGGCACTGTCGCTTCCCAATGCAGATGGTCTTCGATCTTCATGCGCAGTGAGGACGCCGCCTCGGGCTCCCCATGGGTAATGAAGGTGCGCCGGGGCGGTTTTCGGAAATGGCCGAGCCAGCCGAGGATTTCGCTGTAGTCCGCATGGGCCGACATGTTGTGCAGAATGTCGACCTCGGCACGCACGGGCCACAAACGGCCGTGGATTTTGATCTCGTCCTCGCCATGGACCAGCCGCGCCCCCCGGGTCCCCGCCGCCTGGAACCCGGTGAACAGGACCGTGTTGCGGGCATCGCCGATGAAATGCTTCAGATGGTGCAGGATCCGCCCGCCCGTCGCCATACCGCTGGCGGAGATAATGATCTGCGGCACGGCCAGCCCTTCGTCCAGGGACCGCGATTCATCGGCCGTGTTGACGTAATGGGCGATGTGGCAGACCTCGGCGCAGAGCGTCCCCGACAAGCGATGGTCGGCGCGGTGGTGGTTGAGAAGGCGCGTCGCGTTGATGGCCATGGGGCTGTCAAGGAACACCGGGATGTCCGGGATGGCCCGCGCCTGCTTCAGCTGATGTATGTGGTACAGCACAGTCTGCGTGCGCCCGACGGCAAAAGCAGGAATGAGAATCGTCCCCCCGCGCCCGGCCGTCTCGCGGATGATGGCGCCCAGTTTCGCCTGGGCGTCGCTGTCCCGGTGCAGGCGGTCCCCGTAGGTGGATTCCACCACCAGATAGTCCGCATCGTGGATTTCCGCGGGCGGCACCATGACCGGATCGTCGGCCCGGCCCAAATCGCCCGAGAACACCAAGGACGTGCCGCCGTCATCAATCCGCACGAAGGCCGACCCCAAGATATGCCCGGACCGCGACAGGCTGACCGTCAGGCCGTCGCCAAGCGTCTGCGCGACACCAAAGGGAATGGCCTTGAACTGATCCAGCGAGCGATGGGCATCAGCTTGGGTATAAAGCGGCAGGGCCGGTTTGTGTTTGGAATAGTTATGCCGGTTGGCCCGCTCGGCATCCGCTTCCTGAAGGTAGCCGCTGTCCGGCAACAGGATGGCGCAAAGGTCCTGCGTCGCCTCGGAACAATAGATCGGTCCCTTGAAACCGTTGCGCACGAGCAGGGGAATGTAGCCACTATGGTCGAGATGAGCATGGGTCAGGATCACCGCGTCGATTTCCGTGGGATCGACCGGCAGCGGCGCCCAGTTGCGCAGGCGCAGGTCTTTCAGGCCTTGGAACAGGCCGCAATCAACGAGAATCTTCTTGCCGCCCGCCTCGACCAGGTATTTGGACCCGGTCACCGTGCCCGTGGCGCCCATGAATGTCAGTTTCATTGCCGGATGCTCCCTGCCTGTTTGGCAGGGAGCTTAACATTTTTCCACGTTGGCAGGTGCGCCATAGGCGGCGCGGCCGCCCCTGTCAGGTCGCAGCGCCTACTTCGGTACGGTAATGGTTTTCGTGCTGCAGAAGTTTTCCGACTGCAGTTTCAATTCGGTCGGATGCGGCCCCTTCTGACACGCCCCCCCGCCAGGCAAACAATGCACCACCGCGTTGACTTTGTAGGTGCCGTTCAAGCGGCAGGCCTTATTGGCGTCAAGATAGATTTTGATGCTCTGCCTGCACTTGCTGCCGGGCGCCATTTGAGGCGGGCAGGATTTTGTGTAGTCGGTCGCATCCTCGATCTTCAACAGCTTGATGTTGCGGGGTGTCTCAACATGCGTGACCTGGACACGCACGGGATGAACCACAAGGTAGGTCAGTTCAACCATGGAATCGGTCATGTCGGGGTTGCTCGCATTGGCCGAATTGATCTGCGCCGTGATGGCCGATTTGATGTTGTTGCCGGCCGCCTGGGCCTGCGGGGCAGATGCCAAAGCAAGGGCGGCAAAAGCGAAAAACCCGATAATGAAACGGGGCATTGATTTTCTCCTCCGGTGATCGTTACGCATCACATGAGGAAAAATTATAGAAGTGCGAAAAAACACACAATTAAAGCGAGTTATTCGATCAGGATCACTGCTATGCGAAACGGCCCCACCGGTTGCCCGGTGGGGCCGTTCCTGATCAGAGATCCTTCATTCCCCCGAAGGGGTCCCTGGGAAAACTGACCGGGTCCTAGGCCTGGGGATGTTCCTTGCGGACCACCCTTGTCCCTGAACCCATGTGCAGAATACGCCCCACCCCGGAAACGGACAACGGCGATACGATCCACACCCCTGTGGAACATGGGGAAAACCTAATGTTTACTTTAATGGTGTTCCAGGACGTGGTCAGCCGCGCGGCAGAGCAAACAGGTTGCGCGTCTGGCCGTCGGCGAAGGGGCCGGACGAATCACGGAATTCCGCCCAGGTGCAGTCGGCGATGACGCCGTCCAGCAGCAGGCCGACGAGGTCGTATCCGACGCCGTCGAGCAGGTCGGCGATCGCCGCCCGGTCCTCGGCGCTTTCATGGCCGCTTTCGAACACGAGACGGGGTTTGCAGGTTTCCAACGTGCGCCGCGCCCCTTCCAACACCCGGCGCTCCGCCCCTTCGACGTCGATCTTGATCAGGCCGAGCCGGCCCAGACCGCGTTCCGCCATGAAGTCGTCCAGGGTGATCGTCGGCACCGTAGCGCCGCCGCCCGACGCCAGGCCGGACAGGGCGCCGTCGCCGCCGGCCGCCATCGTCACGTTGAAGGGCGCCTCGCCGGTTACATCCGCCACGGCGGACCGCACGACCTCGACCGTCTCCCCGTGGCCGTTAAGACGGGCCGTCTTTTCAAGGGCATCGGCCAGCACCGGCACCGGCTCGAAAGTGTAGACCCGCCCTCCCGTGCCGACGGCAGCCGCAAGCGGCGCCATCCATTCGCCCAAATTGCCGCCGATGTCGACCGCCACGTCGCCGGGCCGCACCACCAGCGCCACCACCGGGTCCGGCACGCCGCCGTCGATCACCAAACGCTGTCCCTGACGATCCAGGTCCGCCGGGATGTAAAGCCACAGGCCGTCGGCGCCGTAGGGCACGTAACCGCCCCGCCAGTCCGCCGCCAGACGCCGTGTAAACCCGTCGCGCGGATCGCTCAGCAAATGACGCAGGCGCAGGCGGCCCCGCCACTTGTCGCGGGTCACGCGGTAACGGCCGATTTCCTTGAACAGCTTACGCAACGTATCGAAGGCCACCCCAATCCCCTTCCCGGCCGTCAGGCCGACCGTGCCTTGTCCCGGCCGAACCGTTTGTTGAAGCTGCGTTTCCAACGATAGAAATGCCGGAACCGGCGCTGATGGGGCATGGCCTGCATGATTTCCCGCGCGCGGGCGTTGCCGTGGAAGGTGGCAAGCGTCCGCCGGACGGCGGGGTCGTCACCGAAATAAAGCGCGGCCATACCGGAACAGGTGCCGTAAAGAAGTTCGGGCGCCGCACCGGCGATGCGGGCGATCTCGGCCATGCCCGCGTTCATGTTCCACATCACCACATCGTGGAACAACACCAGGGCATCCTTGGCCAGGTAAGGCTGCACGGCCTTGAAGTCCTTCACCACCTGTTCGTTGGTGTGCAGGCCGTCGATGAAGCAGAACTCGATGGGGTCGTCGAACTGATCGGCCATGACGCCGGCGACACCGTCCGGCGAGACCGCCTGCACGGCGGTCAGGTTGAGACCTTCCTGACGGGCGAGCGTGTTGGTCATCTCCAACCCGGTCAGGGAATTGGCGTCGAAACCGGCGTCGATGGCGACGATCCGCGCCGTCGGATTCAACAGGCCCACGGCAAGCGCACTCCAGCCGAAGGAATTGCCGATCAGGAAGCCGGTCTTGGGCCGCCAGCCGTCGAACAGACATTCCAGGAAGTAGACTTCCTTCATGGAAATGCCGAGGCCGTTGGTGAAGCTTTCCCCGTCCTTCAAAAGCCAGGTGAAGGGCGCTTCGATGCAGCCGTCCAGGTGGCTCGGGCTGAGGCCGGACGAGACCGAAAAGCCGAGACCCTCGTACAGCTCATGGAGTTTGTTGATGATCGGCATTCGGCCCCTCGTTTTATCGCCCGCCTGTTTATACGACCTATGCCGCAGGTTGCCCAGACGGCGGTTTTGATCCATACGTGTCCCTTCGTCAAACAGTACGGGCGACGACGGAAAGACGAAGGAATTCGGCGGCGTGAGCGCTACGGAAACGGCCCCCCTGCAAATCCTGTTGCACAGCAAGTTCCTGGGCGACTGGATTCTGCGCCAAACACCTGATGGATCGGGCGTGTGGGGCAACTGCCAATTCATCGTCAACGGCCCGCCCGGCAACTATGACCGCGTCTTCATCTACGACACCATGGCCGGGCCGGTTCAGGCCACCTGCCCGCCGGACGGCACCTTCATGCTGGTCGGTGAACCGCCGGAGTTGAAGGATTATCCCCTGCCCTTCCTGGCCCAGTTTGGCAACGTCGTATCCCCGGACACCAACACACCGCACCCGAATCTGATCGACAGCCAAACGGCGCAGCCCTGGCTGGCCGGCATCGGCCAATACGTTGACGCCCCCAACAAGGCGATCATGACGCTGGAGGATCACCGCGCGGCGCGGCCGGAAAAGACCGGTCTGATTTCCGTGATCGCGTCGTTCCGCAACACGACCAACGGCCATCGTGCGCGCATCGCCCTGGTCGAGGCCCTGAAGAAAAAGTTCGGCGATCAGGTCGCCGTGATGGGCCGGGACGCCATCCCGTTCACGGAGAAATGGAGCGCCGTCGCCCCCTTCAAGTATCACGTCGCGCTGGAAAACAGCCGTTTCCCCAATTACTTCACGGAAAAGCTGGCGGACGCGTACCTGGGCGACACCTTCCCCTTCTATTGGGGATGCCCCAATGCCGAGGATTATTTCAATCCCGAAGGCTTCCGCCGCATCAACGTCTATGACCCTGAGAACACGGTCGAAACCATCGCCGCCGCGATCGACGAAGGGCTGTACGAAAAGACCCAGGCGATCCGCGACGCGGACCGCAGTCGCCTGATGGACGAACACAACATCTTCGCGCTTATGGCCCGGCTGGCCGAACGCCCAGTGAAGAATGCTCCGCAGGCCCTGACCTTGCAGCCGGAATCTGAATTCCGCGATTCCGAACTCCGCAAGCTGCGCAAGCGCCTGAAGCGCGCGGTACCGCGCAGCCTTCGGCCCAAACGATGGAAGGTCTAACAGGCCTTCCTAGTCGCGCTTGTAATCGTCTTGCAGGCGCTCGATGTCGTCTTCTTCAAGATAATCGCCGACCTGCACCTCAATCAGATGCAGGGGACGGTCCGTACGGTTTTCCAGCCGATGGACGGCACCGGCATCGATATAGGTCGACTGGTCCCGCTGCAGGGTAAATTCGTCGTCTCCGTTGACGACCGTGGCCGTGCCTTCGACCACCACCCAGTGTTCCGTGCGGTGCCTGTGGCGCTGCAGGGACAGACGCCCGCCCGGCTTGACCACCAGACGCTTGACCTTGAACCGCTCGCCGCGCTCGATATCCGTGAAGGCACCCCAAGGGCGGTGGACCCGGGGATGAGATGTGATTTCGCCCCGCCCCTCGGCGGCCAGGCGTTCGACCAGGGCTTTGACCTCGGACGCGCGGGCGCGGGGTGCGACGAACACGGCGTCGCCCGTGGCCACGACACATAGATCGCGCAGGCCGACCGCGGCGACCACGCCGCCGTCCTCATTGCGCAGATAACACCCCGCCACGTCCTCGGCGACGACGTCGCCGATCAGCGCGTTACCGGCTCCGTCCTTGTCCGCCAGATCCCAAAGCGCGTTCCACGCCCCCACGTCGTTCCAGCGGAAATCGGCGGTCACCACGGCAGCGCTGTCGGTCTTTTCCATGACCGCGTAGTCGATGGAATCCGACGGGCTTTCCGCGAAGGCTGTGGCGTCCAGCCGGATGAAATCCAAGTCCGCGCCGCGCCCGGCGACTGCCTTGCGGCAGGCCGCCAGCATGGTCGGATTGAAGGCCTCCAGCTCGGCTAGGAACTGGCGCACGGGAAACACGAACATGCCGCTGTTCCAGGCGTATTCGCCGCTGTCGACATAACCCGCCGCCGTCGCGGCATCTGGTTTTTCGACGAAGCGATCGACACGGAAGCAGGCGCCACCTTTGCCCAAATCCCCACCCCGCTTGATGTAGCCGTATTCCGTTGACGGATGGTTCGGCTGCACGCCGAAGGTCACCAGCATGCCATCCCGTGCCAATGCCTCTGCCTGATCGACGGCCTTCTGGAACGCTGTCCTGTCACCGATTACATGGTCCGACGGCAGCAGCAGCATCACCCCATCCGGGTCGTCTTCGCCGATCAGCAGGGCCGCGACGGCCGCGGCCGGGGCCGTGTTGCGGCCCACGGGTTCCAGCACGATCCGCGCATCCGACAAGCCCTGGTCGCGCAGTTGTTCGGCAACGACGAAGCGGTGTTCGTCATTGGCGATCACAAGGACGGGGGCATAGCGCGCGCGGTCGGACACCCGGCCCGCCGTTTCCTGCAACAGGCTTTCCTCGCCCATAAGCGGCAGCAACTGTTTGGGATAGGATGCCCGGGACAGGGGCCATAGGCGCGAGCCCGACCCACCGGAAAGAATGACCGGATAGAGCCTGCCCGCCTCAGTCATGCTCCGCCCCCGCGACGTTCGCGGCATACCAAGCATAGGCATCCGCGAAACCGGCTTCGGGCGGCCGGACAGCGGACCAGCCCATGGCCACCAGGCGGGACGAGTCCATCAACTTGCGGGGCGTGCCGTCGGGCTTGGAGGCATCGAAATGGAAGCCGCCTTCGTAGCCGATGACGCGGGCAAGCAGATGGGCCAGGTCCTTGATCGAGATTTCCGTGCCACTGCCGACATTGACGTGGTCGGCACCGGAATAGCGTTGCATCAGGAACACCAAGGCGTCGGCCAGGTCGTCGACATGCAGGAATTCGCGCAAGGGCGAACCCGTCCCCCAGATTTCGACGCTTTCCGCCCCCGTTACCTTGGCGCGGTGAATCTTGACCATCAGGGCCGCCGCGACATGGCTGGTCACCAGGTCGAAATTGTCGCCGGGACCGTACAGATTGGTCGGCATGGCGGAAATGAAATCACAGCCGTGCTGTTCCCGGTAGGCCTGACACAGCTTGATCCCCGCGATCTTGGCGACGGCATACCATTGGTTTGTCGGCTCCAGCGGCCCGGTCAGAAGCGCATCCTCACGCATCGGCTGGTCGGCCAGCTTGGGATAGATGCAGCTGGAGCCCAGGAACATCAACTTTTTCACCCCTGCGCGGTATGCGCCATGGATGATATTCGCCTCGATCATCAGATTGTCGTAGATGAAGTCCGCGGCGTAGGTCGCGTTGGCGAGGATACCGCCGACCTTGGCCGCCGCCAGGAATACGGCATCGGGCCTGACCTCTTCCATCCAGGCTTCGACCTCGGCCTGACGGGTCAGGTCGGCGGTGGCGCGGCCGACCGTCACGACCTCACAATCTTCCGCCGCCAGCCGCCGGAGCAGGGCCGACCCGACCATGCCCCGGTGGCCCGCCACCCAGACACGCTTGCCGGACAGGCTGAACGGGGTGTCAGTCACCGCCGCCGGCCCGCACCGCACCGGTCTCGGCGACCGCCGCCATGTCGGCCGCGACCATTTCCGTGACCAGGGTCTTGAACGGGGTCGTGTGCTTCCAACCGAGAACCTTTTCCGCCTTGGCCGGATCGCCGAGCAGCAGTTCGACCTCCGTCGGCCGGAAATAACGGGGGTCAATCTCGACCAGAACCCGGCCCGTGGCATCGTCGATGCCTTGTTCCTCAACGCCCTTGCCCTGCCAGCGGATGGCGACGCCCGTTTCGGCGAAGGCCAGTTCGACGAATTCGCGCACGCTGTGGGTCTCACCCGTAGCCAGGACAAAATCATCCGGCGTCGCCTGCTGGACGATCCGCCACATGCCCTCGACATAATCGCGGGCGTGGCCCCAGTCACGTTTAGCGTCCAGGTTGCCAAGGAACAGCTTGTCCTGAAACCCCTGAGCGATGGCGGCGACGGCGCGGGTGATCTTGCGGGTCACGAAGGTTTCCCCCCGGGTCGGGCCTTCGTGGTTGAACAGGATGCCGTTGGAGGCGTGCAGGCCATAGGCCTCGCGGTAATTTCGGGTGATCCAATAGGCGTACAGCTTGGCCGCCGCATAGGGGCTGCGCGGCTCGAACGGGGTGTTTTCGTCCTGCGGCGCCGGGGCGTTTCCGAAAAGCTCCGAGGTCGAGGCCTGATAGAACCTGGCCGTTTTTTCCAGGCCCAGGATACGCATGGCCTCAAGCAGCCGCAGCGTGCCCAGCGCGTCGGAATTCGCCGTGTATTCCGGGGTTTCGAAGCTGACCTGGACATGGCTTTGCGCCGCCAGGTTATAGATTTCCGTGGGCTGTGTTTCCTGGACCAGGCGGATCAGGTTGGTGGCGTCCGTCATGTCACCGTAGTGCAGGTGGAAACGGACGTCCCGCTCGTGAGGATCCTGGTACAGATGGTCGACACGGTCGGTATTGAACGACGACGAGCGTCGTTTGACCCCGTGAACGGTGTATCCCTTGCCGAGCAGCAGTTCAGCCAGGAGGGCACCGTCCTGGCCGGTCACGCCGGTAATCAGTGCAACTTTATCGGACACGCGGCGGATTCCTCCCACTACCCCTTCAGAACACCGCACCGATTATACCCGCAGGACAGGCGGGTGGCGGCCCTAATTATCGGACCGCGCCGCCCGCGCGGCCGGCCTTACTTATCGGCAAGCGCCGCCTGGGCGGCGGCAAGGCGCGCGATCGGCACCCGGTAGGGTGAGCACGACACGTAAGTCAGCCCGACCCGGTGACAGAAAGCGACGGAGGCCGGATCGCCGCCGTGCTCGCCACAGATGCCGAGCTTGATGTCCGGGCGGGTCTTGCGCCCGCGCTCCACACCGATCTGCACCAGTTCACCCACGCCTTCCTGGTCGATGGACACGAAGGGATCCTGTTCCAGAACGCCCTGGCGCTGATAGATGTCGAGGAAGGTGCCCGCATCGTCGCGTGAAAAGCCGTAGGCGGTCTGCGTCAGATCGTTGGTCCCGAACGAGAAGAATTCCGCCTGTTCGGCGATCTGGTCGGCGATCAGGCAGGCGCGCGGCAACTCGATCATGGTGCCGACCATGTAGGGCAATTCGATCCCCTGTTCGGCCATGACTTCCTTGGCGATGCGGTCGATGATCGCCTTCTGCATCTCGAACTCCTTCTTGACGGAGACGAGGGGCACCATGACCTCGGGATAGGCCTTCTTGCCTTCCTTCATGATCTCGGCCTGGGCCTCGAAGATGGCGCGGGCCTGCATTTCGCAGATTTCCGGATAGGCGATGGCCAGGCGGCAGCCACGATGGCCCAGCATGGGGTTGCTTTCGTCCAGTTCCGCCCGGCGCACGCGAACGTCTTCCGTGGTCACGCCGGCGGCCTTGGCGACCTCGGCCATTTCCTCATCCGTGTGCGGCAGGAATTCGTTCAAGGGCGGATCCAGCAGGCGGATGGTGATCGGCAGGCCGTCCATGATGTGGAACAGCTCCAGGAAATCCTGACGCTGATGCGGTAACAGATTGTCCAGCGCCTTGCGCCGCTCGGCCTCGTCACGGGCCAAAATCATCTGGCGCATGTGAACGATGCGGTGCGGGTCGAAGAACATGTGCTCCGTGCGCGACAGGCCGATGCCCTCGGCGCCGAACTTCTTGGCGGTCAGCGCGTCCAGCGGCGTTTCCGCGTTGGCGCGCACGCCGATCACCTTGATCTCATCGACCCAGGCCATCAGTTCACCGAAATCGCCGGACACCTCGGGCTGGATCATGGCGACTTCGCCCAGCATGATTTCGCCGGTCGAGCCGTCCAAGGTGATGACGTCGCCTTCGTTCAGGGTCTGGCCGAGGGCGTGCAGGGTCTTCTTGCTGTAGTCGACGCGCAACTCACCCGCCCCGGACACGCAGGGGGTGCCCATGCCGCGGGCGACAACGGCGGCGTGGCTGGTCATGCCGCCGCGGGTCGTCAGGATGCCTTCGGAGACATGCATCCCGGTGATGTCCTCGGGCGAGGTTTCCGTGCGGCACAGGATGACCTTCTCGCCCTTGTCGACCCAGGCTTCCGCGTCTTCGGCCGAGAACACGATGCGCCCCGTGGCCGCCCCCGGCGAGGCCGGCAGGCCGCGCCCGATGACGGTCTTTTCCGCCTTGGCGTCCAGAGTCGGGTGGAGAAGCTGATCCAGCTGCGCCGGGTCGATGCGCGCGACGGCCTCGTCCTTGGTGATCAGGCCTTCGGCCACCATGTCGACGGCGATCTTCAGCGCGGCCTTGGCCGTGCGCTTGCCGGAGCGGGTCTGCAGCATCCACAGCTTGCCCCGCTCGATGGTGAACTCCATGTCCTGCATGTCCTTGTAGTGGCGCTCCAGCTTGTCGCGCACGGCGACCAGCTCGCCGAACACGGGCGGCATGGCGGTTTCAAGGGACTGCAAATTGGATTCCTGCTGATCGCGTTCGAACTCGGTCAGCGGCTGCGGCGTACGGATGCCGGCAACCACGTCCTCGCCCTGAGCGTTGATCAGGAATTCACCGTAAAAATGATCGTCGCCCGTGGACGGGTTGCGCGTGAAGCACACACCGGTGGCGCAATCGTCGCCCATGTTGCCGAACACCATGGCCTGCACGTTGACGGCCGTGCCCCAGGCGGCGGGAATATCGTTAAGGCGCCGGTAGGTGATGGCGCGGGTGTTCATCCAGCTGCCGAACACGGCGCCGATGGCGCCCCACAATTGGGCCTGCGGGTCCTGGGGGGAGCCTTCGCCCCGTTCGTCCTGCACCAGCTTCTTGAAATCCTTGACCACGGCCTTCCAGTCGTCGCCGGTCAGCTCGGTGTCCAGGCTCTTGCCCAGGCGGTCCTTGTGCTCTTCCAGGACGTCTTCGAAATTGTGGTGTTCAACGCCCAGCACGACGTCAGAAAACATCTGGATGAAACGCCGGTAGCTGTCATAGGCGAAGCGTGCGTCGCCGCTTTCTTTGGCCAGGGCCTCGACCGTCTGGTCGTTGAGGCCCAGGTTCAGGATGGTGTCCATCATCCCCGGCATGGAAGCCCGGGCACCGGAGCGGACGGAAACCAGAAGCGGTTTGTCCGTGGAACCAAAGGTCCGGCCCAGGCCCTTTTCGACCTTGGCCAGGGCCGCCGCGACGGCATCCTTCAGGTCGCCGGGATAGGTCTTTTCATGATCGTAGTAATAGGTGCAGACCTCGGTCGTGATGGTGAACCCGGGAGGTACCGGCAGGCCCAGGCCCGCCATTTCGGCCAGGTTGGCACCCTTGCCGCCCAGAAGTTCCTTCATCCCCGCATCGCCGTCCGCGGTGCCGTTCCCGAAGTTGTAGACCCATTGTGTCATCGAATACCTATCCTTCGATCTTGGAAAAGTCGGCGACGCCTTCCAGCGCCGTCCGGATCATGGAGAGCAGTTTCAAACGGTTCTCGCGAACCTTGGCGTCGTCCGTATTGACGGTGACCTTGTCGAAGAAGGCGTCGACGGGCGCGCGCAGACCGGCCAGCGCCGCCATGGCGCCGGTGAAGTCTTCGGCCGCGACCTTTTCCACGATCGCCGGGGACGCGTCTTCGAGCGCGCTGTAGAGCGCCCGTTCCGCGTCGTCCGTCAAAAGCGTGTCGTCGGGCTGCGCTGCGTAGGACGTTGCGTCCTTCTTTTCTTCGATCTTCAGGATGTTGGCCGCGCGCCGATAGGCGGTCAAAAGATTGCCGCCGTCGTCGCTGCCAAGGAAGTCGGCCAGCGCCTCAACCCGCGCCAGCAGACGCACCAGATCGTCTTCCCCGCCAAGCGCGAACACCGCATCGATATGGTCGTGCTTCACGCCCTGTTCGCGCAGATGAACCTTCAGGCGATCGGCGAAGAAGGTCAGCAGGTCCGGCCCGACTGCATCGCCCTTACCATAAAGGTCCCGGGACTGGACGAAGGCATCAAGCAACGGCAGCCGCAGCTTGTTTTCGATGATCAGGCGGATCACGCCCAGCGCCGCACGGCGCAAGGCGTAGGGATCTTTCGAGCCCGTCGGCTTTTCGTCGATGGTCCAGAAACCAACCAGGCTGTCGATCTTGTCGGCCAGCGCCACGCAAACGCTTTCCGGCTTCGACGGGCAGGCGTCGGAGGGTCCAAGCGGCGAATAATGCTCGGCGATGGCGGCGGCCACGGCCTCGCTCTCACCGTCGTGGCGGGCGTAATAAGCGCCCATGACGCCCTGCAGGTCCGGGAATTCACCGACCATCCCGGTCGACAAGTCCGCCTTGGCGAGGCGCGCGGCGGAGCGCACCTTGTCGCGGTCCGCCTTGGGCACATAGTCGCAGAGGGCTGCGGCCAGAGCCTGCATGCGGTCGACCTTTTCATCGAGCGTGCCCAGCTTGGCGTGGAACACCCGGTCCTTCAGCTGCGGCGCCTTGGACGCCAGGGTCGTCTTGCGATCCTGGTCCCAGAAGAACTTGGCATCGGCCAGGCGCGCGCGTAGGACGCGTTCGTTCCCGGCGATGACCTGACGGCCGCCGTCGGCGGTTTCCCGGTTGGCGACGAGCACGAACTTGGCCGCCAGATTGCCCTTGGCGTCTTCGGTCGCGAAATATTTCTGATGCTTGCGCATGGAGGTGATGAGAACCTCCGGCGGCACGTCCATGAATTCGGCGTCGATTCCCCCCATCAGCACGACCGGCCATTCGACCAGCCCCGCGACCTCGTCCAACAAGGCCGGGTCGTCCTTCAGGGTCACGCCGGCGCCCTTGCACATTCTGGCGGCGTCGGCGGCGATGGTCTGCTTGCGGGTGTCCGGGTCGATCACGACCTTGGCCGCCTTCATCGCCTTTTCGTAGTCGGCGAAATCGGATACCGAAATACCGGCGGGCGCCATGAAGGCGTGTCCCCGGGTGGTGACCCCGGCCTGAATGCCGGCGAATTCCAATTCCAGGCCTTCCTGATCGTAAACCGCAAGGATCGAATGCAGCGGGCGTACCCAGCGCGCCTTGCCCGTGCCCCAGCGCATGGACTTGGGCCAGGGCAGGGCCTGCAGGGCGGCCTGGATGATGTCCGGCAGGATCAGGCGTGTCTTGCCGCCCGCCTGTTCGACCTGGGCGAACAGAAAGGTGCCCTTTTCCGTTTCCCGTTCCGTGATCTTGGTGTCCTTGGGCAGGGATTTCATGAAGCCCTGCTTGGCCTGTTCCGGCGCGTCGGCGCGGGGGCCGCGGCGTTCCTCGGAAATGTCGGCCTGCTTGGCCGGCAGGCCGTGGACGACCAGGGTCAGGCGGCGCGGGGTAACGTAGGTCTGCGCATTGGTGTAGGACAGCCCCGCACCCTTCAGACCGTCGCCGACCAGGCGTTTCAGGTCATCGGCGGCCCGCGCCTGCATGCGGGCGGGGATTTCCTCGGACAGAAGTTCCAGAAGAAGCTCGGGCATCACGCGACCTCAACCCCTTGGGATTTCATCCAGGCCTTGGCCGATCCCTTGGCCAGATCGCGCACGCGCAGGATGAAGGCCTGGCGTTCGGTGACGCTGATGACGCCCCGCGCATCCAGAAGGTTGAACAGATGCGACGCCTTCAGACAGTAGTCATAGGCAGGCAGCGCCAGGTCTTTGGACAGCAGGTGCGCGCATTCCTTTTCCGCGTCTTCGAAATGGCGGCGCAGCATGTCGGTCGAGGCATGTTCGAAGTTATGGGCGGAATATTCCCGTTCGGCCTGCAGGAACACGTCGCCGTAGGTCTTGCCGCCCTTGTCCTTAGGCTGGCCGTCCCAATCCAGGTCATAGACGTTTTCGACGCCCTGCACGTACATGGCCAAGCGTTCCAGCCCGTAGGTGATTTCTACCGGCACCGGATCGCATTCATAGCCACCGACCTGTTGGAAATAGGTGAACTGCGTCACTTCCATGCCGTCACACCAGACTTCCCAGCCCAGGCCCCAGGCGCCCAGGGTCGGGCTTTCCCAGTCGTCCTCGACGAAACGGATGTCGTGGGTGTCCTTGTCGATGCCGATGGCATAGAGGCTTTCCAGATAGGTCTGCTGCACGTCCGCCGGGCTCGGTTTCATGAGCACCTGAAACTGGTAATAATGCTGCAGGCGGTTTGGATTCTCGCCGTAACGACCGTCGGTCGGGCGGCGCGACGGCTGCACATAGGCGCATTTCCACACGTCAACCGGCTTGCCCAGCGAACGCAGGGTGGTCGCCGGGTGGAAGGTCCCGGCGCCCACTTCCATGTCATAGGGCTGCAGAATCACGCAGCCCTGGTCGGCCCAGAACTGCTGAAGCGTGAGGATGAGCGACTGAAAGCTCGGCTTGTCGCCGGAGGTATTCGCCATGGCGGCGGGTTCCAAAGGATTTGCGGTTAAGAAATCGCGTTATGTTGCGGTGCCAGAAAATAGGGGGCGGGGTCCGGACGGTCAAGGAAGGAACCGCACCTTCGTTACTCCGGATAGGGACAGTCGGTTTTACCGCAATGGCGCATGCCCTGAGCGGCGACGAACGCACCACAGGTCGTGCATTCAACCATGTCCTCGACCTCGGGCATCTTGGCCTTGGCGGGCCCGGATTCCTTCATCCGGCGGGCTTCCTGGCGGTCGAGCGTGCGTTTCTGGGCCTGCATGCGGCCCAGCCACTTGAACGCGTACCACACGGCGGCGATGGCCAAGCCCGTGAACAACAGTTTTTGGATGGAAAATCCGAACATGGGGCCTTTTAGGGGTTGGGCGGCAGAGCGGTCAAGGAATCCCGTGGCTTGTTATGGCCGGATTATAGCCCGAAACGGTTCCAGATCAGGCGTTCCTCAATGGCAGCCACGGCCTGGCCCGCCCAATCGGGGCCGGCGGGGGCATCGGACAGAGCGCCGAACCGCAGGCGGCCGAAAAGTCCCCGCCGCTCACCGACCAGCCGCAGCTTCACCTTGTCGCCGTAGCGCGCGCGCATGACCGCCCGCAGATCACCAAGGCCGTCGATCAGGCCCAGCTCCATGGCCTTGGTCCCGGTCCAGAAGGCGCCGGAGAACAGGTCCTTTTCCGCACCCTTGAGGCGACCGCCCCGACGGGCACGCACCATGTCCTTGAAGGCTTCGTGAATGTCTCCCTGGATGTCCTTCAGGTGTTTCACCTCGGCCGGCTTTTCCGGCTGGAACGGGTCGAGCATGGCTTTCTTGTCGCCGGACGTGTGCAGGCGGCGTTCCACCCCCAGCTTTTCGATCAGGCCCTGCAGGCCGAATCCGCCCGACACCACACCGATGGAGCCGATGATGGAGGACGCATCCGCATAGATTTCATCAGCGGCGCAGGCCAGCCAGTAGCCGCCCGACGCGGCGACGTCTTCGGCAAAGGCGATGACGGGGATCTGCTTTTCGTCGGCCAATTGCCGGATGCGGCCGGCGATCAGAGCCGATTGCACGGGCGAGCCGCCCGGTGAATTGACGGCCAGCGCCACGGCCTTGAGATTGCGCAGCTTGAACGCGCGCTGAAGAACGCCCGCTTGGCTGCCCAGGCTGAGCCCCCGGCGAAACCCGCCCATCGCCCCGATGACACCGGACAGCCGAACCACGGCCACCGTGGGCGGCGGATCAAGCAAGGCGCCGATGACGGGAAGTGCGCCGAGACCGCGGGATTCCGGCTGGGTGTCTGACATGCCTTATTGTGCGGCCTTGCGCCCCACGCTGTCCACCGCGAAGGCGGAGGACAGATCCGGTTCATCGAAATCGGCGGCCGACCGGTTCGACTTCGCCGCCATGGCCTGTTGCAGGGCCGACAGTTTGCGAAGCTTTTCATCAAGGATGTTGAGATCCGCGCGGACCTGCGACTTGAGCGCCGCCATTTCACCATCGACAAGATCGAACTTGGCATCGGACACACTGGCAACGTCGCGGGTGATCCACTTCTGGCGCTGGAGCATTTCTTTTTCGACGTGATCTTTCAGTCGATCCAGCTCGTAGGCCAAATCGTCCTTCATCTGAATTTTGATCTGATAGACGTTCTTGGCCAGGGTGCTGACGTAGAACAACACACCCAGAACGCCCAATGCGATGAATGCGCCAATAACGGCGATAACCGCTGCGTTACCCACTATTTCACCGGCCCCCAAAGACCGTCCCTGAATTTTTGATATTTGGCGTCGTTTCGCGCCGTATATGATGTAAGCATTCTGTAAGGAATATCCCAGGTGGAGACCGGCCTGACAAGTGACGAGACGCACAGATTTGGCCACTTTCTCGACCTTAGGGGCGATTTATCGCGATATCCGCATACCCCCGTAGGATTCGATCCACAGGGGCCGAAAAATCACCTCCCGGTTCATGCAAAACCAGGGGCGTTAGCCTGCGGCGATTGGCCGCCGCGTCCTTGATTCCCTGCGCGATCATTCGCCCCGGACGGCCTTCTCCCGGCTTGCCTTGAACCGGCTGCAGGGTGACCGCGCCGAGGGAGGCCGACATGAGATCCGCCAGTTCATCCCCCCGTCCGCCATGATGGATGAAGGTGACCGTGCCGCCGCCCCGCACCAGCCGGGCGGCCGTCCGCACCCAATCGGCCAGTTCGGCCCGCCCCTCCACCGTCGCCATTGCCTTCACCGGATCAGGCGAAGGGCGCGAGGTGCCGGCCTTTTGAAAGGGCGGATTGGCCATGACATGATCGAACGCCCCGGCCCCGATGCCGCCCGGCGGGGTCAGCAGGTCCCCCGCCATGAATTGGACCGCATCCGCCATGCCGTTGGCCGTGACACTTTCGCGGGCCAAGGCGATCAGCGGTTCCTGAATATCCAGGCCGGTGACCGCCACCCCGGCCACGCGATGGGCCAGACACAACGCCGCCGCCCCGGCACCGCATCCCAAGTCCAGCACGCGGTCGCCGGGCCGGGCCGGAACGGCCGCCTGCATCAGGATCGGGTCGATGGCGGAACGGTAGCCACGCCGGGGCTGATAACAGACGACCCGGCCGTCCAACAGGCGGGTCTCCTCGGCGTCTATGGCGGCAAAAGTCATGGCGCGCCTCAATCCAGGGGGTCGCGTTCACCGCGGGCGATTTCCTCGGCCTCGACGATGACACGCTTGGCAAGGGCAAGGTCGTCCTCGTCCACCATGATACGGCGCTGGATGGCCAGGACGTTGCCGTCCATGAAACTGGCATGCATGTCGAACACCTGGGCCGGCACGTCGAGCGCGGCCAGCCGCGCCTGCATCCAGGACAGCAGCACGGGATCGTTGGTGCGGAACAATTCGACCATGGCGCCCCCCTTCCCCGCCCCGTCCGTCGCAGTTGACCATGGGGCCTGACGGTCCCTATGCTCACGGCTCCTGGAACAACCGTCAAGCGACGAACAATCGGATATAAGGGGAAGCGCCGTGGCCCTTGTGGTCGACCTTGAAGGCGAACGCCAAAAGAAACCCAACCTGGACAAGCTTCAGGCCCTGGTCGCCGACGACCTGAAGGCCGTGAACGAGGTCATCGTCCAGCGCATGGAAAGCTCGGTCGCCCTGATTCCGCAGCTTGCGGGGCATCTGGTCGCGTCCGGCGGCAAGCGTCTGCGTCCCATCCTGACTCTCGCCTCGGCCCGTATGTGCGGCTACCAAGGCAACCGCCACATCCCGCTGGCCGCCTGCGTCGAATTCATCCATACGGCGACCCTTCTGCACGACGACGTGGTCGATGAAAGCGAACTGCGCCGGGGCCAGGCATCAGCCAACGCGGTCTGGGGCAATCAGGCCAGCGTGCTGGTCGGCGATTTCCTGTTTTCCCGCGCGTTCCAGGTGATGGTCGCCGACGGCGCGATCAAGGTGCTGAAAATTCTGTCCGATGCCTCGGCGGTGATCGCCGAGGGCGAGGTCATGCAACTGATGACCACCGGCGATACGGCAACAGGCGAAGCCAACTATCTGGAAGTCATCACCGCCAAGACGGCGGAACTGTTCGCCGCCGCCTGCCGCATCGGCGCCGTGGTCGCCGAACGCCCCAAGGCGGAAGAAGACGCCCTGTTGTCCTACGGCACCAATCTGGGCATCGCGTTTCAGTTGATCGACGACGTGTTGGACTATTCCGCCAAGCAGGCCGAACTGGGCAAGACCGTGGGCGACGATTTCCGCGAGGGTAAGATTTCGCTGCCGACGATCCTGGCGTTCAACCGAGGCAACGAGGCCGAACGCACGTTCTGGCGCCGCACGCTTGAGGACATGGACCAGACCGACGACGATCTGGCCCATGCCATCACCCTGATGACCAAGCATCATGCCCTGTCCGACACGGTCGACCGGGCGCGGCATTACGGCGCCGTGGCGCGTGATGCGCTCGGCATCTTCCCCGACAACGCGCAGAAACAGGCACTTCTGGAACTGGTCGATTTCTGTATTGAGCGGGCGTACTGACCTAAATTCTGCGTCCGGCGCCGGCTGGCCGCGATCCCCGGTTCAGTCCTTGGACTTCTTGCCGCGCGGTTTCAACTTCGCGCTGTCCTTGCCGTCGAAATCGCCGACGCCGCTTTCGATGGCATAGCAGGCCAGCCGGACGGACAGCGGAATCTCCACCGTCTTTCCGTCGCGCTCACCCTTTTCATAGTACTGGATGATGCGGGGCTTCAGGCCCAGCGCCTTTGCCGCGTCCTTCTGCGACAACTTGTGGCGCTTGCGCCAATGCCGGAATGCGTCGCCGTCCATGCTCATGTTCTGTAACTCAAGTGTCATGACAATCTAGTTCGTCTCGACAAAGGTGATCAATGGGGACCAATCCGCCTGAGCATCCAGGGATCGCCGATCACCCTTGTCGAACACGCTGACGCCCGAATAGGCCCCATCCGTGTAAAGCGCCCGGTCGGCGATGATCGTCCCCACCGGATGTTCCAGGGTTGCGATGAACGTGTCCAATTCCTGGGCCGAACGCGTGCGCGCCCGCACCCGGTTACCGACCAGGATTACCGGCTTTTTATGGCTGCGGATCGGCTTCAGATCGTCGACTTTCTTCAGGAACCGCTGCGTCGCCGCCTGATCGAAAGCCGAGGGCAGGATCGGCAGGATGATGACCTCGGCCATCTTCAGCAGTTCGCGGAACCGCGCCAGGCCGAGCGCCGCCGGCGCATCGATGACCAGGCGCTGCACCTTCTTGGGCGGCGCCTTGAACGTCTTGGTCCAATCCAGCCCGGTGATGTCCGGAAGGTCCGCAGGGCGACGCTTGAGCCAGGACAGGCTGCTTTTCTGGCGGTCGACATCGGCCAGCGCCGTGTTCAGACCGCCCTGGGCGAAGGCCGCGGCCAGGTTCGTCGCGATGGTTGTCTTGCCGCAACCGCCCTTGGAATTTGCGATCAGAATCGCGCGCGCCATATCCGTCGTCCCTCTGCCAACTTGCCGGTGGCTATTTGCCCTTGCGCCAGAACGGCCGGGCGTTGGTGAACGTGTCCCAATCGGTCAGCAGGCGCGGTTCACTGTCGTAGAGCCCCCGCGCGTGCCAGCCCATGATGGCGGCCGAGGCCTTGTCGATCGCCGCTGCCTTGCCGCCCCGTCCGCCCGGATGGTCGGCCGCCAGATCGGCCAGCAAGGTTTCCGCCACGGCGACATCGTTGAGATGACCGAAATCGTCCTGCAAGCGTTCCAGCGCGCGCAGATATTTCTTCTTGGCGGGCGAGTCATACAGCGCCTGCAGAAAATCCGTGTTGTAGCGCAGCTTCTTGAGCCGGATGCGCAACAGATGCCGCGCCGGCACATCCAGTTTCGCCAGGCCGTCGCCGGCGCGCAGCGCCTTCTTGTGCGCGCGGTTCAGGATCGAGGCTGCCCAATCCATGATCGGCTGGGCCAGCGGGTGATCCGGCGGACAGGGCTGCGGGGCCCAGCCCTGGGTTTCCGTGAAGGCCGACAGGCGCAGCACCAGCCCGGCATAGCGGGGCGACTTCAGGGCTTCGCGTACCAGGGCATAGGCGTCGAGCCGGCGATCTTCGGCGGCGGCGGCCAATTCGATCATGGCCGCCGGCTCGACCCCCGCCTTTTTCGGCGGGCCGAGAATTTCGGCGACGAACACGTCCCAATCGCGGGCCGGGCCGAACTGATCAGCAATCCATTTCAATTCCGCCTTCAACCAGTCCACCCGGGCCGGATCAAGCAGCTTGGAAAACACCGACAGCATGGAGCGCATGCGCCGGACGGCGACGCGGAACTGATGCACGCCTTCCGGATCCGTGCCCTCGATGGCCGGCCCCTCGTTGGCCAACATGTGGCGGGTACCCGCGCGCAAAATCTCGGCGATGGCCGCGTTGACCGATTGATCGGGGCGCAGGATCGTGCGTCCGGCGCGCACGGGAACAACCTTGGGCGGCGTCAGCAGCCGGTAGCCGCGCGCCGCCTTGGTTTCCTGAATAATGGTCAGGCCCGCCGTCTGCTGTAGCTCCAGCGCCACCTCGAACAGGTCGCGGGGATCGCCCTGCAACAGTTCCAGTTCGCATTCCTGGATCTTCTCGCGCAGTTTGGCCCGGGCGCCCTTTACCGGGGTGCCCGCGGCGTTGCGATTGACGGCGACGACCTCGCCGTTGTCGATGGCGATTTCGATGCGGCTTTCCGGGCCCATGGCACCGCGGCGGGTGACCACCGCCCGCTCGCGGGTAAAGCGGGTGCGGAAAGTTTCCTGCAACTCGCCGGGCAGGACAAGTCCCATGACCTCGACCGCCGCCTCGGGCAACAGGTCCAGACGCGGGGTCAGGCTGTCGACTTCCTGTTCCCATTCGCCGCGCGCGAACAGGGCGCCGGTGCCGTCGTTTTGCGATTTCACGTTCTGGATGAACCGGCCCTTCTTGCGGCGCACGCGCAAGGTCGCCCCCCGCCGGCCAAGCCGCATGTCCGGGGTGTCGTAATAGACACTTTCCAGATCGTCGGTAACCCAGGTGAGGTTGTTGCTGGACAGGCCTTGGGCCACCTTCCGGACGGCGCGCAGTTGGGCAGCCGTGCCGCCCAGCTTGCATTCGTATTCCCGGTCGCCTGTTCCATCGGCCTGGGGTGCCGTTGACGTCAATGACACGCCTCCCCGACCACGCTGCATACTGTCCGTCAAAATGCCCCCCCGCCAGACCAACGAAGTCCCGCGTTTGATCCCTGTTTACGCGTCCGTGATTTGCCGCATATCGCACAAAACCGCACAAAGTGCGTATTTTCAGACTACATCCCGACCCCACCGCGATCAATCAAGAAATTCACCCATGGCGGCAGCCCGCGCGCGCGGGTTTACGGCCCCGCCGGACGGCGGAAAAGCGGCGCGTGACGACGGTGCGTTCAGGCGCTTGCTCTGGCCCTCAAGCACCGCTATAACGGGCGCCCGTCGCGGCCCGGCAGCAAGGGACCTCAAGTTCCTTCCGGCTTTTTCCGCGGCGTCCATGCCGGAGTGTAGCTCAGCCTGGTAGAGCACCGTCTTCGGGAGGCGGGGGTCGGAGGTTCGAATCCTCTCACTCCGACCATTCCGGGCGTAAGCCCGATATGTCGAAACGGAAACGGCCCCTGGGGATTTTATCCCCCAGGGGCCGTTTTTCCGTTCCGGGCGCCGGTCTCTCGCCAGCGGCCGGCGCTCTTTTCAGCGGCAGGTGCTAACCCGCGCCAAGCGGAACGTGTCTGATCGGCTTGCCGCTATTCGGCGGCGACCAGGCTACGGGCCTGGTTCAGCGTGGTGGCGGCGTCGCGGAAGTTGCCGTCGGCACATTCCGTGCGGGCCCGCTCGACCAACTGGTTGAACATCAGTTCGGCCTGTTCACCGACGGCGGGGTTTTCGTCCTTCGACTTCAGCGTATCGGTGATGACCTGTTCACAAACCGGCAGGGTGGCGATTTCCTGCGCGGAGACGGCCGTGGCGAACGGCACAACAGAAAGGAATCCAAGCACAGCAACAGACTTTTTGGCGCTCGAAAGCGACATGGAAGTACTCCATCAAAGGCGCTCCCCGGTTCCATCCAGGGGCGCTGAGAGTGACGCATTAAGGGCTGAACAAGCAGCATGTGGTGCCTGACACCGCAACCCCATCCGGTTTCCCGGAGGGCCGCGCGAGCGGCGCGTCCAATTCCTTTGCAGGGACGCGCGCGACAGGTCTTCAATCCCAGAGTCCTCAACGACGGATAATACGCCTTTCCTGGGCCGGCCCCCAGGAAATCCGGGGCCCAAGTCCCCGCAAGAACATCATGACAGCAATCACTAAAATGCATTTGACGGCCCGCCGGGCCGGGACCGGGCGCTTTCGCTTTCGCGTTTAATTGGCTAGGTTAGGCGGCCGAAGGGGAGGAGCACTGCTCCTTGCAAATTCAAGAACCACACGCCGGGGCCGTGCCATGACTTCTTTGACCGAAACGCCGCACCGCACCACCAGGGCCCGCCGTTTCGCGGCCGCACCGGCGCTGGCCGCCCTATTACTGCTCGGCGGGTGTGAGACGGCCAACAATGCCCTCTCGACCGTTGCCGACAAATCCGCGGAATTATGGAACACCATGTCGTCGCCGTTTAACCGCGGCGAGGATAAGGAATTCAGCCGTGATCCCACCCGCGAACGCCGCGCCGACGTGGAGAAATGGGAACGCATCCGCGGGTCCGATGATCCGACCGTGTTTCAGACCTTTATCGAGACCTACCCGGACAGCGCCCTGACCCATCTGGCGCGCCGTCGGCTGGCGACCCTGCAGCCGACCCAAGGCACGCATGTTCCCTCGACCTTTGCAACGGAACAGCCGCGGCCGCCTGCTGTTCGCCACGCTGCCGGGCAGATGCCGCCGCCCGCCCCGCCGGGCCAGTTCCCCGTACCCTGGGTTCTGGGCCGTTGGGCCATCGATTGTTCGCGCAAGGAAGGCGGCAACGGCGTCACCTATAACCAGGTCGACGCCGGCAAGGTCCGGGTCATCCGTGATGACGGCAGCGCCGCCGTCTACACCGTGCGCCGCGAGGACGACATCCTGGTGCTGGAGGCCGACGGCCTGATCTATCAGGACAAGATCGTCAGTGCGACGGAGCTTCGGTCCTACGCCGTCAAGTACAACAACCAATGGCACGAGGTAGACCTTGTCTACCGCAAGTGCGACTGACCGCCGCCTGCGTACACCCAATTCACCGCCCAACGCAAAACCCCGGCCCGCGCGAACGCGGACCGGGGCCGTGGGTTTGCCAATCCTTGGGGTCGGATCGGGCATAATGCCCAAATGAATTCGAACCCGCCTAGCGGGGATTATTGGTGTGCTTAACGCCGTAGGCCGCCGCCGCCACGAATGCGAGAGCAGCGGCGATGCAAACACCAAGAAAAATCATGCTTCCTGTCGTCATCTTTCGAAATTCCCGTGGTTTCAATGACGCAACTTTAGGGTGCCGGAACAGGCTTCGGCATTGATCTAGATCAACAATCCGGGAGGGACGACACGGAGCGTTCCCAACATATCCACAGATTGTGAATAACCCCGCGGCCTAAGGACTCCGAGCCCCGGATCACTTCAGGTACACTTGCGCGCCCGTTGAGGGCCGCCCAAGGGAGGGTGGAAGGGAAAGGTCATCATCATGCGCAATGCCGTCATCGGCATCGTCGTGGGATTGGTTGTCGGCGTTGTCCTGGGGGTTTCCATCATCGCCCCCCGCCTGAACGCATCGCTGCCCGAAACCGCCGCCCAGGCCGTGGCCGAGATCACCCCCGAGCCCGCTGCGCCGAAAGAACCCCCCCCAGCATCGACCGCAGAGATATCTGCCCTGCCCGCCGCTGCGGAAAGCCTGCTGGCCCCCGCCATCACCCCCGACCCCATCGTGCGCTGGCGCATGGAAAGCGCCTTTGCCAGCGCCCTGCCGCAGTTGGGTGCCCAGGCCAAACGAATCGAAACGGAAATCTGGCGCGTGTCCGCCGGCGGGATGGAGATCGCTTTCAACGAACCGGGAACCCTGATTCAAGGCAAGGACATGGTCAGCGCGGTCAAGGACGGCACCGTCGACGCAGCCTTCGTCGCCCCCGAAAGCTGGCCGGCGACCACCCCCGCCTTGCAACTGTTCGGCGCCGTGCCGTTCGGCCCACGGGCCGAGGAATACCTGGCCTGGCTCTATTTCGGCGGCGGTGAAAAGCTGTTGAACGGCCTGGCAGAAGGACTGGGCGTGCGGATCGTGGTCTGCGGGCTGGTGTCGCCCGAAGGGGCCGGTTGGTACCGACGGCCATTGACCACGGTCGAAGACCTGAAAGGCCTGCGGGTGCGCATGACCGGTCTTGGCGCGCGCGTGATGAACCGCCTGGGTGCGAAGACTGTGGCCCTGAACGAAGGGGAAATCTTCCACGCCCTGGAAACCGGGGCCATCGACGCCGCCGAATATTCCATGCCCGCCATCGACGTGCAGCTCGGCCTGCACCGCATGGCGCGGAATTACTATTTCCCCGGCTGGCATCAGCCGGCGACGCTGCTGGCGCTGGTCATCAACAACGACCGCTGGACCGACCTCAAACCGGTGCAGCGCTCACAACTGCGCGCCGTGTGCGGCGACAATGTGCGTCATGGCCTGGCCGAGGGCGAGGCCTCACAGTACCGGGCCCTTCTGAACCTGACCAAGGAAGGCGTGACCGTGCGCCGCTGGCCGCGGGAAATTCTCGGTAAACTGTCCAAGGCCTGGGACGAGGTCGCGCGCGACACGGCGAAGCAGGACAAGGATTTCGCCAAGGTGTGGAAATCGCTCGATCGGTTTCGCAAGGATTACGCCGTCTGGCGTGACGCGGGCGGCAGATAAGCTCCGCTCCGCTCATTCTTCCTGACCGGCTTGCTTACCGGCCCGCGCCGACCACGGCATCCGGCCCGTCATCCCCCAGCACATCGGCGGGCAATTCATCCATCTTGGTCAGCAGATATTCCAGGTCCGAGGACTCGAACTCGACGCCCAGATCGTCGTACTGGGTCATGATCCGCTCAATCATGCGCCGGGCATAACGTTCGCGGTCATTCTCGCCGCCGTCCATCTGCGTTTCCCGGCTGACATCCAGCGCCGCGCGCACGGCCATGAACTGGGCCGGCGGCAGCTTGGCCTTGTCGAACACCGCGCGCAGACCCAGAGGGCCGCGGTCGTGGATTAGGCGCCGCGCATTATCCAGCGTGACCCCTGCCCGTGTCGCCATCGCGCATTCGAAGAACGTGATGTCGCCCATGCAAAGTGCCCGCAAGGTGATCGACGGCGTCAGGCGGCCGTTGTCGTTTAACTGGCGGGCCAGGATCATCACGTCATCGACACTGGAATCGGAGGACAGGCTGATGGTTGCCCGTTCACGCGATTGCAGGATGATGTCCGTGGTCATCGCCGCCGGCAGTTCGTGGCGCTTGACCAACTCGTCACGCAGGTTTTCCGACACCAGGGTCACCAAGCGTTCGGCCACCGTCACCGGCAGAGAGGCCCGGTTGACCATGGCTGACTGCACCCCGGCGCGGTCACCGAAATCGTCGACCACCTTCTGGAACGTGCTTTCGGAAATCGCCGCCCCCTCGTTGGCGACCAGACGGGTCACCGCCGCCTCGTTGCCGGAATTGACCAGGGCATCGGACAGTGCCTCCGACACGGTGGCGCGCCCGGCGACGGCTTCCTGTTTGGCGGGGTCTTGCGACCCGATGATGGCGATCAGGTCGTCATCGTTGAGAACCTGGGAAAATTCAATCATCGGCAACGCCACCTGGTCGATGTCGTTGGCCAGTGCCACCGCCACGTCATGCGGCACGTTGCCGTTCTGCTTCAGGTTTTCCGTCAATGCCTGACGTACGCGGACTTCCGCGTCCTTGACCATCAGGCGGAAAATTTCCTCGGCCAGCGCCCGTTCGGTGGGGCTCAGTTTGCCGGGATCGAAGGCCACGGCGACCTTGGCCGCAGTCGCCGCGCGGTTGTCCGGCGTGGGGTCGGACAAAAGCTTGGCGACATCCGCTTTGCTTAGATTATCTGCTGGCATGAGTCTGCAACGCTCCTTTCACAGTCCGGGGAATCCCCATGACTGCGCCCACGACTTCCATGATGCACAGTATAATGCGGATCGGCGGGTGAATGAAATCATCTCCGCCGGCCAGGGTTGCCGATTGCGCATTCCCGGCGTGATGCAGATAATGCGAGCCCACCTGCAAGGGTGCGCCCATGATTACCAACCAAAACACGACGAAGGGTTTTGTCTCATGAAACATGCTTCCTTGATGGCTGCCACAGTCGCCGGCTTCGCGGCCTCAATGATGGTCGCCGCGGCACCCGTTCAGGCCGACGCCGCCAAGGCGTTCAAGAAAAACCGCTGCGCCCAATGTCATACGGTGTCGGGCAAACACACCATCGGCCCGTCCCTCAATGACATCATCGGCCGCAAGGCCGGCACGGCCGAAGGCTTCAAGACGTCACGCTATTCCAGTTCCATGGTTGCCGCCGGTGAAAAGGGCCTGGTCTGGGACGCCAAGTCACTCGACGGCTATCTCGCCGACCCCAAGCAGTTCCTGCGGGACTACCTGAGCGACCCCAAGGCGTCGACCAAGATGGCCTATCCGGGCCTGAAGAAGGCAGACGAGCGCGCCCTGGTCATCGAATACCTGACCAACGCGAAGTGACCGGATCGCCGCGGCCGCCCAGCGGCCGCGGCGCCGTCACTTAATCAGTCCCGCTTCCCGGAAATAGCGCACCGCCCCCGCATGCAGGGGCGCGGTTAAGGAATCGCGCACCATTTCGTCTTTCCGCAGATTGGCGAGGGCCGGATGCATGTCGCGGAACGCGTCGAAGTTATCGAACACGGCCTTGACGATGGTGTAGACGATCTCGGGCTTGGTCTTGGTCGAACTGACCAGCGTTGCGCCGACACCGAATGTCTTTACGTCTTTCGGGTTGCCCCGATACATGCCACCTGGGATCACCGCCCAGCGATAGAAAGGGCTGGTCTTTACCAGCGCCTGGATGCCCGGGCCGTCGATCGGCACCAGCACCGCGGCGCAGGCGTTCGCCGTTTCGCGGGTCGCGGCGGATGGGTGGCCGACCAGCGCGAAGAAGGCATCAACCTTGTTGTCACACAGGGCCTCCCCCTGCTGATTGGCCTTGAATTCGGCCGCCAAGCCCAGATCGCGACGGGTCCAACCAAGCGCCTGTTCGATCACCTGCCAGGTTGCCAGCGTCCCTGAACCGGGATTGCCGATGTTCATGCGCCGGCCCTTGACGTCGTTGATGTGCTTGATGCCCGAATCCGCCCGCGCCATAAGGGTCACCGGCTCAGCATGCAGCGAGAACACGGAGCGCAACTCGCTATAAGGGCCGCGTTTCTCGAACGCCCCTTCGCCGCGCAAAGCGCTGTACTGGGTATCGGACTGGGCCAACCCCAGGTCCAGATCGCCGGAGCGGATCGCGTTGATGTTGAACACCGACCCAAAGGTCGATTCAGCCGAACAGCGCACGCCATGGTCCTTGCGCCCCTTGTTGACCAGCCGGCAAATGGCCCCGCCGGCGGGGAAATAGACCCCCGTAACCCCGCCCGTGCCGACCGAAATGAATTCGGCGGCCCGCGCTGCCCCCGGCCCCCCCGCCGTCCAGGCGATGGACAGCACCATGATCAAAGCACCCGGTCTAACCCACATTCGTCTGCTCCCTGGTGGAGGCCTGCTGCCCATGTTCCGTGCGAAGAACACCATCGGCCCCACGCGCGCGGATGATAGCCGTTCCCATAGCGTTTGATGAGGCCTGATATATACGGAAATGCCTGGGGCCGAACGCCGCCGGTCAGTGGCGGACGATCAGGACCGATTGTTTGGCCTGATGGGCGACCTTATCCGCGTTATGGCCGAGCATGTCGGCGTCGGTGCGCCGGTCACAGAGGATGATCAGGTCGCAATCGGTTTCCTTCGCGCCGCGGAGGATTTCCTCATAGACACGGCCATGACCGACGATGTGCTGTTTCTTGATCCCGCTCGGGATGTTCGCCTTGGTCCAGGTATGCAGTCGGGCTGCCGCTTCTTCCATGGTTTTCTTTTCATAGCCTTTGGGAAAGAAATTGGCGACCAGGGAGGACCCGAAAGTCGGAATGACGACCATCACATGGAGCGTCGCCCCGAACTTTTCAGCAAGTTCGATGGCGATCGGCGCGGATGCCGTCCAGGACGCTTTGTCGTCAATGTCGATGGCAAGGAGGATGTCCTTATACATGTCTTACGGGCTCCTCGGTCAGGCCGCCTGGGCCGATGTTTTGCGGATACGTGCTTTCTGCGCCAGGACGACCAGACACAGAATCAGCAACGCGGGAAGATAGACCCAGTACTTGTTCAGCTGATCGGCCGGTTGCAGGACGTGGGTGATTTCCTGATCCCAATCCAGGCCCGCTTTCTTAGCTTCGGAGCCGAAGGCGACGTCGTCGATCAGGATTTTACCATCCTCCTCGCGAACCGTGATGCCGGCGGCCTTGATGCGCTCGTCCCCGCTTGCCGCAGGCCCCATGGGCAGCACGACCATCCATTCGCGGGGATTTCCAATGTCGTCCTTGCCGGAGATCATCAGACGGATTTTTTCACCCTCCGGCGTCTTTTCGAAGGCCGTCGCCATTTCCGCCGGCTTGTGGTCGATGTAGGGCGCCGAAACCATGTCCATCCAGAACCCGGGCCGGAAGAACGAGAACGCCAACAACAGCAGCAGCGCCGTCTCCCATATCTTGCTTTTGGTCAGGAAGTAGCCCTGGGTCGCCGCCGCGAACAATAACATCGCCAATGTCGCCGTGAGGAATATGAACACGCCGTGTAGGGCGTCCACGTCGATCAGCAGCAGATCCGTGTTGAAGATGAACAGGAACGGCAGCGCCGCCGTGCGCAGCGAATAGAAGAACGCGACGAAGCCGGTGCGGATCGGATCACCGCCGGATACGGCGGCGGCGGCAAAGGACGCCAACCCCACGGGCGGCGTCACGTCGGCCATGATCCCGAAATAGAATACGAACAGATGCACCGCGATCAGCGGCACGATCAGGCCGTTCTGCTGCCCCAGGGTCACGATGACGGGGGCCAGCAGCGCCGACACCACGATGTAGTTGGCCGTGGTCGGCAGGCCCATGCCCAGGATCAGCGACAGGAAAGCAGTCAGGAACAGGATCGCCATCAAGTTGCCACCGGACAGCACCTCGACCACATCGGCCAGGGCCGAGCCTACGCCGGTCTGGCTGACCACGCCGACGATGATCCCGGCGGTCGCCGTGGCGATGCCGATGCCGATCATGTTGCGGGCCCCGGTGACCAGGCCGTCGAGCAATTCGTACCAGCCGCGTTTGATCTGGGCGGTAAAATCCTTCTCTTTGCGGAAAAAGGCATAGATGGGACGCTGGGTCAGCAGGATGAAGATCATCAGCACCGACCCCCAGAACGCCGACAGGCCGGGCGACAGCTGTTCGACCATCAGGCACCACACCAGGACGATGACCGGCAGCAGGAAATGCAGGCCCGACTTGATGGTCGGCGCCGGTTCGGGAAGGCTGAGCACCGGCTGGTTCGGATCATCCATCTTGAGGTCCGGGTACTGGGCGGCAAAGCGCACCAACAGGACATAGACGACGGCAATACCAAAGGCGACGACAAGCGACGCATAGCCGCCCAGGATCGGCTTCATCCAGCCAAGCCCGTAATAGACCGCCAGCGACAAGCCGGACACCATGGCGATGCCGAAGGCCAGACCAACCAGGCGCTGCACCCAGGGTTTGGGCTCGACCGCGCGCGGCAGGCCTTCCATGCCCAGCTTCATAGCTTCCAGGTGTACGATGTAGACCAGGGCGATGTAGCTGATCAGGGCCGGAACGAAGGCGTGCTTGACCACGTCGAAATAGGGAATGCCCACGTATTCGACCATGAGGAATGCCGCAGCACCCATGACGGGCGGCATGATCTGACCGTTGACGGACGACGCGACCTCGACAGCCCCCGCCTTCTCGCTGGAAAACCCGACCCGCTTCATAAGCGGGATGGTGAAGGTACCGGTGGTCACCACGTTGGCGATGGAGGAGCCGGAAATCAGGCCCGTCATCGCCGATGCGACGACGGCGGCCTTGGCCGGACCGCCCTTCATATGGCCCATCAACGAGAACGCAACCTGAATGAAGTAGTTGCCCGCCCCGGCCTTGTCCAACAACGCGCCGAACAGCACGAACAGGAACACGAAACTGGTGGAAACACCGAGCGCGATGCCGAACACGCCTTCGGTGGTGATCCAGTGGTGGTTGACCACTTCGGCCAGGGAATTGCCCTTATGGGCGATGATCCCGGGCATGTAGGGACCCAGGAAGGTATAGAGCAAGAATACGGAGGCAACGATGGCGAGTGCCGGGCCCAGCGCCCGGCGGGTCGCTTCGAGCAGAAGCAGCACCCCGATCACGGCGACCACGAAGTCCTGTTCGATCGGCGCGCCAACGCGGTCGGCGATGTCGCGGTAGAACACGAACAGATAGGACGCGCTGACGGCGCCGACAAAAGCGAAGACGATGTCCAAGATGGGAATGTAATTGCGGGGCGAACGGCTGAATGCCGGATAGGCCAGGAATGCGAGGAAGATCGCGAAGGCCAGATGGATCGAGCGCGCCTCGGTATCGTTAAACACGCCGATGTGCAGCGCGAAGGGCAACGGTGACGCGAACCAAAGCTGGAACAAGGACCAAGCCAGGGCCGTGGAGAACAGGACCGCCGTCCAGACCTTGCCGGGTTGACGCCCACCGGTATCAGTCGATGCTACGAGGTCGGCCAACTCGTCGGCGCTGGCACCGGTTTCTTTGGTCTGTTCGCTCATTGTCGTCTCGCTTTTTTCTCAGGCCCCCAAAGGCATCACCGCGAAAGCGGTCGATGTGCCGTCCAATACCGGTCTCTCCCGTCCCGGCGATCGGCGGACGAAATGCATCCCCGCCGGTGCCCCGGCGGGGATGCATTCGCTGATTACTTCAACCAGCCTTTTTCCTTGTAGTACTTGGCCGCGCCGCTATGCAGCGGGGCCGAGTTGCCGGCGGCGATCATGTCCGTTTCCTTCAGATGTTCGAAGGCCGGGTGCAGCTTCTTGAAGCGCCCGAAGTTGTCGAACACGGCCTTGACGACCTGATAGACCACGTCGTCCGGCACCTTGGCCGAAGACACGAAGGTCGCCTTCACGCCGAAGGTCTTCACGTCGTCCGGGTTGCCCCGATACATGCCGCCCGGAACGGTGGCATGGGCGTAATAGGGATTGTCGGAAACCAGCTTGTCGATGGCCGAGCCGACCACGGGGATCAGCAACGCATCGGTCGTCGTCGTTGCTTCCTGGATCGAGCCGTTCGGGTGACCCGCCGTGAACACGATGGCGTCGACCTTGTTATCGCCAAGCGCCGCCGCCTGTTCCGAGGACTTCAGTTCGGACGCCAGAGAAAACGCGGACTCGTCCCAACCGAGAGCCTCGAGCACGACGCTCATGGTCGCGCGCTGGCCGGAACCGGGGTTGCCGACATTGACGCGCTTGCCCTTCAGGTCATCGAACTTGGTGGCGCCGGAATCCTTGCGGGCAACCACGGTGAACGGCTCGCCATGAACCGAGAATACCGATCGCAGGTCCTTGAAGGCACCGTCGTCCTTGAACTTCGAGGTGCCGTGATAGGCATGATACTGCCAATCGGACTGGGCCACGCCCATATCCTGGTTGCCTGCCTTGATGGCATTGATGTTGGCGATGGAACCACCGGTCGACGGCGCCGTGCACTTGATGCCGTGCTTCGATGTGTTGCGATTGACCAGTTTGCAGATCGACTGACCAACGACGAAGTACACGCCGGTCTGCCCGCCGGTGCCGATGGTGATGAATTTCTCGTCTGCTGCCTGGGCACCACCGAAGGTCGCCGCCATCGCGGCGACGGCGACGGTCGCGGCCAAAGTTTTTCTCAGGAACATTTCCATTCCTCCTTGGATTTTATCGGGTTGGGTAATGAATGAACGCCGAGACGCGGCATTAACCACGCCGTTCGGCTTGGGGAGTCCCAGGATCCGCATTCACCCCAAAACAGGGCTGATGCGAATGTCCGGGTGATCCGCCGGGAGCAAGCCCGGCGTATCGGCGCGCAAGAACCTGGGGCCGCAGCCCCCGAAGCTGTCCCGCGGGACCGAATTTCGCTGAGTGAATAAATAGATTTCCGCCGCGCCGAGCCAGCGAACGGCTTGGTATACCAAGGAATAGGGCCGACTGCCGACACCGGTGCACAAACTTTCACCGTTGGCGTCTTATTCAGACTGCCCCCTGAAAATGCCATGTGATTCCCTGATCCATGTCGTTGCCGCGAAGTGTAACACATCGCCGGGAAAGGCCAACGGCGAAGATTAACCTTGTCTCATGCTGTGCGGAGTTGTTCGGGAGAAAAACGAAAACACGTAACCTCAGGGCAAACGTCCGACCTCCCGCAAATACTGCGCCGCCCCCGGATGGTGGGGCGCGGTGCTGCCCTTGCGGGCCATTTCCAAGGGGTACAGCCGGTAGAATGCCGGATGTTTCGACGTGATGAAATGCAGGTTCTCGAACACCGCCTTGGTCACCTGATAAGCCGTCGCGGCATCCAGTTGCGCCCCGGCCATGACCGTCGCAACAAGGCCGACCGTCGGCACGTCCGCCGTCAGGCCGCTATAGGCTTCCTTTGGGATCAGCGCGCGCACGTAATAGGGGTTGGATGAAATCAGCCGGTCCGCGGCGGCGCCCGATACGGGGATGAATCCGATACCGCAAAGCTTGATCAGCTTGCTCAAGATGCCGTTGGGGTGCCCAGCAAGAAAGGCCGTAAGGTCGACCTTACGTCCGCAGATTGCGTTGTATTGCTCCGTCGCATTGAGGGTCGCGACCAGCGGGAAACTGTTGAGCGGCAGGCCCATGGCATCGAACAAAAGCCGCATTGTCGCGTTTGTGCCGGACGTCGCCTTGCCGATATTGATCCGCTTGCCTGCGATATCGCTCAGCCCACTGATCCCACTGTCCTTCCTGACCATGACGGCCAGTGATTCCGGATGGGCTGAAAACAGGCTGTAGATTCCCTTGACCGCACCGATGTTGGCGAAGGTGCCTGTTCCCTTGGCCGCATGGTATTGGACATCCGACTGGACGATGCCCAGATCGTATGTGCCCTTCTTGATGCCGATGATGTTGTCGATGGAGCCTTTGCTTGTCACGGCCTCGCATCGCGTGCCGCGCATTTCCCGCCGCACGACATCGCAAATCGCCTTGCCGAGCTGGATATAGATGCCGCCATTGCTGCCGGTGCCGATGGTCAGGGATTTCGCCTGGGCCGGGAAGACAAGTATCGCCCCTAAGAGCAGACCAACCCCTGCCATGAACATGATTATAGTCGGCGGCCCCCTGAACCGGTGTCCGCTCAGACCATCTTGCTCGATCATGTTTCAGGTGCCCCTTCTTTTTATTTATCCGGTCTCCCCCCGGATCACGTGATCCCCGCCTCCTTCAATGTTGCGTCGATCGCATCGCCCAACAACTGGACCAGATCCCCGACCTGGGCTTCATCGATGATGAAGGGCGGGGCCAGCAGGATATGATCACCACGAACGCCGTCCGCCGTGCCGCCGGCGGGATAGCAGATCAGCCCGCGCTGGAACGCCGCCTTCTTCACCCGGGCATGGATTTTCAGGGTCGGGTCGAAGGTTTCCTTGGTCGTCCGGTCGGCGACCAGTTCGATCCCCTGGAACAATCCGCGCCCCCGGATGTCGCCGACATGGGGGTGGTTGCCCAGGCGATCATGCAGCCGGTCGACCAGGATCGCCCCCATGCGCCGCACATTGTTCAGCAAGCCCGCGTCCCGCACCTTGCGCTGTACCGCGAGCGCCGCCGCACAGGCCATGGGATGGCCCATATAGGTATGGCCATGCTGAAAGGCGCCCGAGCCTTCCTTGAAGGCGCGGTAGACCGCACCGGATACCAGGGTCGCGCCGATCGGCTGATAGCCGGCCCCCAGGCCCTTGGCGATGCAGATGATGTCCGGCGCCACGCCATCCTGTTCGCAAGCGAACAGAGTGCCCGTGCGACCCATGCCGCACATCACCTCATCCAAAATCATCAACACGCCGTACTTGTCGCAGATTTCCCGGATGCGCTTGAAATATCCCGGCACGGGGGCGAGCACGCCCGCCGTCGCCCCGCCCACGGTCTCGGCGATAAAGGCGGCCACGTTGCGCGGCCCCAGACGCAGGATTTCGGCTTCCAGCTCGTCGGCGGTACGCAGGCCGTATTCTTCTTCGCTCTCGCCGTCACGCATGTCGCGATAGGGGTAGCAGGCTGCGATGTGGGACGCCGGCATCAGCATCTCTTTATAGGGCTCGCGCCGCCACAGGTTGCCGCCGACGGAAAGGGCCCCCAGGGTATTGCCGTGATAGCTCTGCCGCCGGGCGATGAATTTCGTGCGCTCGGGCTGTCCCGTTTCCAAGAAATACTGGCGCGCCATCTTGAGCGCCGCCTCCACCGCTTCCGACCCACCGGACAGGAAATAGACCATCGAAATGCCGTCCGGCGCCGCGCCGACCAGAAATTCGGCCAGCTCTTCGGCCGGTTGCGTGGTAAAGAAGCCCGTATGGGCGAAGGCCACCTTGTCGACCTGATCCTTGATCGCCTGGATGACGTCCGCGTCGCTATGGCCCAGGCAGGACACGGCGGCCCCGCCGGACGCGTCCAGATAACGCTTGCCGGTGTCGTCGATCAGGTAGATGCCGTCGCCTTTCACGGCGACGGGCATGTCGGATTTAAGGTCGCGATAGAAGACGTTGGTCATCAGGCAATCCAATCCGTAACCCACCCGACCATAGGACGCGATTGCATGGTCGCGCGTCAATCCAATAGGATGCGCCGAACATTCACACAGATAGATTTTTCCCAGAGGGGCATATGGACCTGAAAGACCACATCCGGGGGATTCCCGATTTTCCCATTCCCGGCATTTTGTTTTATGACATTTCAACCCTGCTGCGGCACCCCGACGCTTGGCAGGTGGCCCTGGGCCGCCTCGCCAAGATTGTCTCCGGGTTTCGGCCGGACCTTCTCGTCGGCATCGAATCGCGCGGCTTCCTGACGGCGGCCCCCTTGGCCTCCCGGCTGGGCTGCGGCTTCATCATGGTGCGCAAGAAGGGCAAATTGCCCGGCGAAACCATCGCCCATGAATATTCTTTGGAATACGGCACCGACACCCTCGAAATCCAGAAGGACGCCATCGAACCGGGCCAGCGCGTGGTGGTCATGGACGACCTGCTGGCGACCGGAGGCACCATGGCCGCGTCGATTGACCTGCTGCGGGGTGCCGGGGCCGAGGTCGTGGGCGCCCACCTGCCTGATCGAACTGACCTTCCTGAAGGGCCGCGACAAGCTGGACGTACCGTTCAGCGCGCTGATGGCCTACGACGACTGACCCGTCGGCAGGCGACCCGATGGACATCCGCGAGGACGACCTGACGGGCGACGCGGTGCGCGGCGTGATCCGCGCGCACCTCGACCAGATGGTCAGCCAGACGCCGGCCGGAAGCGTTTATGCCCTCGACCTCAGCGGCCTGACCGCACCCGATGTCACGTTCTGGTCCATATGGGACGGCGCGGAAATCATCGGCTGCGGAGCGCTCAAGGAAATCGACCCCCGCCACGGTGAGATCAAATCCATGCATACCCTGGCGCGGTTCCGGGGCAAGGGATACGGCCGCGCCATGCTGACCCACATCCTGGCCGAGGCGCGGCGTCGGGGATATCGGCGGCTTAGCCTGGAAACGGGCGGCACGGGCCCGTTCGCCGCCGCGCAGGCGCTCTACCGCAATGCCGGATTCACGGACACGGGCCCCTTCGGCGGGTACACCTTCGATCCCCACAGCGTTTACCTGACCCTGGAACTCAATTAGCCGAGCACGGCCTTCGCCACCTTCTTCATAAGGGTCGGCAGGGCATGATCGCCGAAATCGCGGGGATGAACCCAGGTGCCCTCGGCGTCATCGCCGCCGGCTGTGGTCCCGCAAACCACCGCAAGACGCAGATGGAAATGGGTGAAGGTATGACGGACCTCCCCGGCCCCTTCCCAGGATGCCGCCGCAAGCGGGGCATGGCCCGCCGCCTCGTCCTTATCCCAGGGATCATCCCGCCAATCCGTCGAGGGCACTTCCATCATGCCGCCCAGAAGTCCCCGCTCCGCCCGCCGACGCAGCAGCACCCGGCCCTTCGCGTCCTGGATCCAGAACACGACACCGTGGCGCGTCGGCATAGCCTTTTTCGGCGCGCGGGCGGGCAGATCCGCTGCAACGCCCGCGGCGCGCGCGGCGCATGGGTCATGCCAAGGGCAGAGATCGCATTTCGGTGTCCGCGGCGTACAGACCATGGCCCCCAGATCCATCATCGCCTGGGCGAAATCGCCGGGCCGCCGGCTGGGCGTCAGGTCTCGTGCGGCCGCCTGGATCGCCGTTTTCCCGCCGGGCAGTGGCTCGGTGATGCAGCGCAGACGCGCCGTGACCCGTTCGATGTTACCGTCCACCGGCGACGCCGGCACGTCGAAGGCGATCGCCGCGATGGCGGCCGCCGTATAAGGGCCGATGCCGGGCAGGGACAAAAGCCCTGCTTCCGTATCGGGAAACCGGCCGCCGTGATCTCCGGCGACGGCCTGCGCGCATTTGTGCAAGTTGCGCGCACGGGCGTAATATCCCAGCCCCTGCCAAGTGTGCAGGACATCGTCCAATTCGGCCGCCGCCAAGTCTTCCACCCGGGGCCAGCGCGCCACAAAGTCGTCAAAATAGCTTTTTACGGTCGCCACTGTGGTCTGCTGCAACATGATCTCGGACAGCCAGACGTGGTAAGGGTCCGCCCGCCGGCCCGCGGGTGCCCGCCACGGTAATACCCGCCGGTGGCGGTCATACCAGCCCAGCAACGCCCCGGTCAGGGCATCATTGGCGGACGAAAGGCTCATGACAGGCTCCCGGTTCCGGCAATATCCGTGTTATCCCCCGGCTTCCACCGGCAGGCCCTTGCCGGGCCCAGGGTCGGCACTCTTAAATGCATCCCCCGTTAATGCCACGCCGCCGGGACGCGGAAAAGGGCGGCGACGGCCCGAAAGGAACACCATGGCCCAGGACGACGAAGCGACCAAGCCGCCCCGCCGCCGCAAAGGCGGGGTCCGCGCCGTCGGTCAGGCACTGAGCAAGGTGACCGCCGCCGCCTATGGCAAGCGCGGCTTCGCCCAGGGAGACATCCTGCGCCATTGGCCGGAAATCGCCGGTGAACTCCTGGCCCGCCATACCCTGCCCGACCGCATCATCTTTCCCCGCGGACAGCGCACGGGCGGACTTTTGCACCTGCAGGCCGGCAATTCCGCCGTGGCGACCGAGGTCCAGCATCTGGAACCCCTGATCGTGGAAAAAGTGAACACCTATTTCGGCTATGGCGCCGTCAGGGGCATCCACATTTTCCAGCGCCCCTTGCCGCCGCGCGAGGACACCACCCCGACCCCGCCCCGAACGCTGAGCCCAGCCGAACGGGCGGCCCTGGAACGCGACCTGAAGGCCGTGACAGACCCGGACCTGCGCCGCGCCCTCGAAGGACTGGGACAGGCCGTCCGGCGGCGGCGCGGGGACGGTGGATAAATTGCGGATCGGCGGCCCATATCAACGATTTAGCAAAAGGAGTCGACTCCGTCTCGGAGCCGATTCTATAGTCATCAACATCTTGTGTATCAGGAGGTTAATTTGCTGCGATTAGCACAAGGTCTTGCGCTCGCAATGACACTGATTTTGGCCCTTTCCGGTCCCTTCGCGGGCCCGGCACAGGCGCAGAGCGCTCAGGACATGTTGGCGGAAAAGGTGCTCGGCAAGGCCGACGCGCCGGTGACGATGATCGAGTATGCCTCGCTGAGCTGCCCCCATTGCCGCGAATTTCATGAAAAGACCCTGCCCGCGATGAAGGAAAAGTACATCGACACGGGCAAGGTGAAGCTGATCTTCCGCGACTTCCCCTTGGGCCAGCGCGCCCTGGCGGCGCATATGGTCGCCAGCTGCGCCGGCCCCGTGCGCTATTTCGCCATGATCAGCATCCTGTTCCGCGATCAGGCGATCTGGGCACAGGCACCGGATGGCCTTGCCGCCATCCAGACCACGGCCAAGAAAGGCGGCATGTCGCCGGCCCAGGTCGATTCCTGCCTGCGCAACGAAGACCTTTTACAAGGCATTCAGAAGACCGCCGAAGCGGGCAACAAGGAGCACGGCGTCGATTCCACGCCGTTCTTCATCGTCGCTGGGGAAAAGGTTTCGGGCGCACAGGACTTCAAGGTGTTCGAGGAAATCATCGAACGCGCCCTGAAAAAATAAATGACGCAGAAATAATCGGCGCAAACAGGCAACCAGGATCGGCGAGGCGACTTGCTTAATTTCAAGAAAATCCGCGTTCTGGGGTTCAAATCCTTCGTTGACCCCACGGAGTTGTTCATCGAACCGGGCCTGACGGGCGTGGTCGGTCCGAACGGCTGCGGCAAGTCGAACGTGGTCGAATCCTTGAAATGGGTGATGGGTGAAACCTCGGCCAAGCAGATGCGCGGCACGGAGATGGAAGACGTCATCTTCTCCGGAACGCAAGACCGGCCGTCGCGCAACATCGCCGAGGTGACGCTGACCCTCGACAATACCGAACGCAAGGCCCCGGCCCAGTTCAACGATGCGGACGAATTGGAAGTCACCCGCCGCATCGAACGCGAAAAGGGATCGAACTACCGCATCAACGGCAAGGAAGTCCGCGCCCGCGACGTGCAACTGCTGTTCGCCGATCAGGCCACGGGCGCGCGCTCGACCGCCCTGGTCAGCCAAGGGCGCATCGGCACCGTGATCAACGCCAAGCCGGCGCAGCGTCGCCTTCTACTGGAAGAAGCCGCCGGCATCACCGGTCTGCATTCCCGCCGCCACGAGGCGGAACTGCGCCTCAAAGGCGCCGAAGCCAACATGGAGCGTCTGGACGACATCCTGGTCACCCTCGACGCCCAGATGAACAACCTGAAGAAACAGGCCCGCCAGGCGACCCGATACCGCAATCTGTCGGACCATATCCGCAAGGCCGAGGCGACCCTATTCCATATCCTGTGGTCCAACGCGGAAACCGCCCGCGACACGGCCCGCGCGCAGTTGAAGGAAGCCGAACACGCGGTCACCGAGTTGACCCAGCGCGCCGCCCAGGCAACCACTCGCCAAGCCCAGGCCGCCGAGGGTCTGCCCGAACTGCGCCAGGGCGAGGCCCAGGTGGCGGCGGAACTGCAGCGCCTGACCCTGGCCCGCGAAGGCCTGGACGAAGAAGAAGCCCGCATCACCCAGACCATGGCCGAAACCCGGGGCCGTCTGGAACAGACCGCCCGCGACCGTGAGCGAGAACAGGGCCTGATGACCGACGCCGCCGAGGCCATCCAGCGTCTGGCCGCCGAAAAGCAGGACATCGAGACCGCCCAGACGCAGGAAGCCGACGACCTGACGGCCGCCGCCGAGGCCCGCGCCGCCGCCGACGTCGCCGTCGCCGAAATGGACCGCGAGGTCGACCGCGACACCAACGATCTAGCCGCCGCCGAAGCCCGCCGCAATGCCCTGAATCAACGCCTGGCCGAACTGGAAAACCGCCTGAACCGGCTGGCCCAGCGCGCCGCCGACGCCGAGGCACAGAAAGCCGAACTGGAATCCCGGTCCGCCGACCTGGTCGATCTGGCCCAGGCAGATGCCACCGTCGAAACCACGCGCACCGCCGCCGACACCGCCCGCGAGACCCTGACCGCAACGGAAGCCGCCCGCACCGAAGCCGATCAGGCGTCGGAACAGGCAGCCCAGGCCGCGCGGGAAAAAGCGAACGAACAGACCGCCCTGGAAACCGAAATCCGCACCCTGGAGCGCGTCCTCGCCGCCGGGCCGGAAACGGACCTGCCGCCGATGCTCGACCAGATCAGCGTCGACAAGGGGTTCGAGGATGCGCTGGGCGCCGCCCTGGGCGAAGACCTCTCGGCCCCGGCCATGGGCGACGACGATGGCGCCGTCATCGGTTGGCGCGCCTTGGGCCCCATGGCGACGGCCCCGGCCCTGCCCGCCGGCGCACGCGCCCTGTCGGAGGTCGTGAAAGCCCCCGCCGCCCTCGACCGCCGCCTGTCGCAGATCGGTATCGTCGAGGATGCCGCCGAAGGCACCCGCCTGCAGGCCGGCCTGGCCCCCGGCCAACGCCTGGTCAGCCGCGCCGGCGGCCTGTGGCGCTGGGACGGCTTCCGCGTCGCCGAAGGGGCGGAAACCGCCGCCGCCCAACGCTTGGCCCAGCGCAACCGCCTGAACGAGGTCGCGGCCCAGGCTGAGGCCGCGCGCGAAACCCTGGACGCCCTGCGGGCCACCGCCGAGGCCGCCAAGGCCAAGGCCGAGGCCCTGCGCACCCAGGAACGCGACGCCCGCCAAGCGCTGAACGAGGCCGACCGCGCCTTCAACGCCGCCCGCGACCGCCTGGCCGAGGTCAAGGACCGTGCCGCCGCCGTACAGAATAAGCTGGCCGCCCTGGCCGAAACCCAGGCGTCCATCGCCGCCGATCAGGAAGAATCCGGAGCCCAGAAGGCGGCGCTTGAAACCGAACGCAGCGAACTGCCGGACCTGGAGGCCGCGCGCACGGCCCTGGCCGACAAGCGCACTGCCCTGGCCGAGAAGCGCACCCACCAGATGGAATGCCGGTCGCGCCACGACCAGCTGTTCCAGGCGTCGGAAGCCCGCAAACAACGCTTGCTCGCCGTCGCCTCCGAATCTCAGATGTGGGTGACCCGCCGGTCGCGGTCGGAAAGCCAGCTCGGCGAACTGGCGGAACGCGCCACCGCCCTGCAAGCGGACCTGGACGCCCTGCAGCAGAAACCGGCCGAGATCGCGGCCAAGCGCGACGAGCTGTTGACCGCCATTCAGGGGGCCGAGGCGCGCCGCAACACCGCCGCCGACCATCTGGCCCAGGCGGAAGCCGCCCTGGCCGAAGCCGACCGCGACATGCGCCAGGCCGAACACGACCTGTCCTTCGCCCGCGAAACCCGGGTCCGTGCCGAGGGTGCTGTGGAGCAGGCCGAACAGGGCTGCCGCGGCCTGATCGAGCGCATCAACGACCGCCTGCACGTCACCCCGGACAAGCTGGCCGAACTGGCGGAAGTGGAAGACGGCAAGGATCTGCCCGAATTGGAGAACGCGGAAAGCCGGGTCGACCGCCTGCTGCGTGAACGCGACACCATGGGCCCGGTCAACCTGCGTGCCGAACAGGAAATGACCGAGTTGTCGGAACAGATCACCGGCCTGGAAACGGAAAAGACCGACCTTCTTGCCGCCATCGACAAGCTACGCCAGGGCATCAACGAGCTGAACCGCGAGGGCCGGGCCCGCCTGCTGGCCTCGTTCGAAGAGGTCAACGGCCATTTCCAGGTTCTGTTCCAACGCCTGTTCGGCGGCGGCAAGGCCCATCTGGAACTGGTGGAATCGGACGATCCGCTCCAAGCCGGCCTGGAAATCTTCGCCAGCCCGCCGGGCAAGCGCCTGCAGGTATTATCGCTGTTGTCGGGCGGCGAACAGGCGCTGACGGCCCTGGCCCTGCTGTTCGGGGTGTTTCAGACCAACCCGGCGCCGATTTGCGTGCTCGACGAAGTGGACGCGCCGCTTGATGACGCCAATGTCGACCGATTCTGCTCCATGCTCGACGAAATGGCGGCCACGGGGCAGACCCGCTTCATCGTCATCACCCACCACCGCATGACCATGGCCCGCATGCACCGCCTGTTCGGTGTGACCATGCAGGAACGTGGCGTGTCGCAGCTTGTCTCCGTCGACCTGCAACAGGCCGAAAGCTTCCGCGAGAGCGCGTGACAACCGCCCCCCCCGGGTGCTATTGTTCCCGCCTGATATCTAAACCCCTTCATGCCTAGGTATTTTACATGACCGACGAACGGCCCCATTCGGACCTGGACGGCCTGCAAAAGCGCATCGACGGCGCCCTGGACAAGGGCGGGTTTTCGCAAGCGCAGAAAAATCGCGACAAGGAGCCGCCAAATAGCGCTCTTAGCCTTGCATTTCGTGTCGGCATTGAGTTAGTTTCCGCCGTCGCCGTTGGGCTGGGTATCGGTTGGCTGCTTGATAAGTGGCTCGATACCAAGCCCTGGCTCATGTTGGTGTTCATAATCCTAGGGGGATGCGCCGGCATTCTGAACGTCTATCGGATGGCCCGTGGCTACGGTTACGCCGCGGGGTATCAACAGGATGAAAATCCGACCGACGATGCAGATCGCCGATAAAAACGCACCCGCATAAACGCGCTATAGACAGACGGGAAACCGAGCCTTGGCCGATAAGCACAGCCCGCTCGCTCAGTTCGAGATCAAAACACTTGTGCCGCTAGATTTCGGCGGCATTGACGCATCCTTTACCAACTCGGCACTTATGATGGTGGCGACGGTGGTCGTGGTCAGCGCCTTCCTGATCCTGGGCATGCGCCGCAACGCCCTGGTTCCCGGGCGCTGGCAGTCGATTGCGGAACTCTCCTACGTGTTCATCGCCAATCTGGTGAAGGACACGGTCGGATCCGAGGGCCGCAACTACTTCCCCTTCATCTTCACGGTGTTCATGTTCGTGCTGTTCGGCAATCTGCTGGGCATGGTCCCCTACAGCTTCACCTTCACGTCGCACATCGTGGTGACCTTCACCATGGCGGCGGTGATCTTCGTCGGCGTGACGCTGATTGCGCTGGCCAAGCACAAGATGCACTTCTTCTCGTTCTTCATGCCGCCGGGCGTGCCGATTCTCATGGCGCCGCTGCTGATCCCGATCGAGATCATTTCCTATCTGTCGCGCCCCATCTCCCTCAGCGTCCGTCTGTTTGCCAACATGCTGGCCGGACACACGCTGCTGAAGGTGTTCGCCGGGTTCATCATTTCGCTTGGTGTGTTCGGCGTGGCGCCCTGGCTGTTCGTGGTCGCGTTGACGGGCCTGGAAATCGTCATCGCCTTCCTGCAGGCCTTCGTGTTCACCATTCTGACCTGCCTGTACCTGAACGACGCCCTGCACCTTCACTAGGGCATCGCAGATCAGCCACGGGCAACGAAACAACCCCATTCACCAGTCAACTCACACACTCAAGATTTAGCATCAAGAAAGGATCAACCCCATGGAAGTTCAAGCTGCGAAGCTGCTCGGTGCCGGCCTGGCCGTTATCGGCGTGATTGGTTCCGGTATCGGCATCGGTACCATCTTTGCCTCGTTCATTCAGGCTGTGGGCCGCAACCCCTCCGCTCAGGGCGCCGTGTTCCCCATGACCATGCTGGGCTTCGCCCTCGTGGAAGCCATCGCGCTGTTCGCGCTGGTTATCGCCCTGGTCATTCTGTTCGGCTGATCTTTCGGTCTTGCGCGGGCCCGGGGCGGATTCCGTCCCGGTCACGGCATTCCGTCTTCGGACGGCTGACCCAAGGATCAACGGCTTTCGGATAAAGAGGTCTTTCCATGCCTCAATTGGACTTCACAACCTACGTGCCCCAGATCATCTGGCTGGTGATTTCCTTCACCGCCATGTTCTTGGTCATGTGGAAGGTCTGCGTGCCCCGGATCGGCGGCGCCCTTGAGGCGCGGCAGAAGAAGATCGAGCAGAACCTGGAGCGCGCGGCGGAACTGAAGGCCGAGGCCGAAGCCGCCATCGAGGCCTATGAAAAGGCCTTGGCCGACGCCCGTGCCACGGCGCACGAGGAAATCGTTAAGGTGCAGGCCGACCTGAAGGCCAAGCAGGATGCTGAGGAAAGCAAGCTTTCCCAGACCCTGCAGGCCCGCATCAAGGAAGGCGAGGCAACCATCGACAAGGCGCTTCAGGGCGCCCTGGCGAGCCTTGACGCCATGGCGTCCGACGTCGCGGCCGCCGCTTGTGAGCGGCTGACCGGCGAAGCACCGGATGCCAAGGCCCTTGAAAAGGCCGTGGCCGGCGCCGCCAAAGCGCGTCAAGCCTAGGAAGGAAGCGGATCATGGACCATATGCTGCAAGATCCCACATTCTGGGTCGCCACTGCCTTCGCCGCCTTCATCGGCGTGCTGGTCTACCTCAAGGTGCCGGGCCTGATCGCCGGTGCCCTCGATGAGCGGGCCGACAAGATCAAGGCCGACATCGAAGAGGCGGAAAAGCTTCGCGAGGAAGCGCAGAAGCTGCTGGCTGACTACCAGAAGAAACAGCGCGACGCCCAGAAGGAAGCGGACAAGATCGTGACCGCCGCCAAGGAAGAAGCCGAGCGCATGGCCAAGCAAGGCGAACAGCGCTTGAAAGATTCCCTGGCACGCCGCGAAAAGCAGGCCACGGACCGTCTGGCCCAGGCCGAAGCCGCCGCTCTCGATCACCTCAAGGCCCATACGGTCGAGGTCGCCATGGCCGCCACGCGCCAGGTTCTGGCCGACAGCATCAAGGGCAAGAAGGCCGATCAGTTGATCGACGACGCCATCGGCGCCCTGCCCGGCAAGCTGCACTAAGCTTTCGGGGAAACACCAAGAACAACGAAAGGGGCTCCTCCGGAGCCCCTTTTATTTTGTCCGCACGCAAGCGCGATGACGCCGTGTCAGGCTGCCTTGGACAGCCCGTCCGTGAATCGATAGGCGAGGATCTTGTAAGCCAGCTTGGCGGCCAGGAAGTTGCACGAATGCAGGCCTTCGATAGGGGCCAGTTCGTTGATGTCCGCCCCCACGACCTTTCCCGCGACCTTGTTGGCCGCCCGGATGATGCGCACGGCGTCATCCCAGAACACGCCGCCTGGTTCCGGCGTGCCCGTGGCCTGCATCAGGCTGGAATCGAAGCCGTCGAGATCGAAGGTGATGTAGACCGTCTTTCCGGCAAGGTGGGAGACGATCCGGTCCACGTCCCAGTCCCGCCGATCCTTGCCCCAGTAGATGTGGATGCGGTCCCGGTTGGCGTCGAGGAACGGGATTTCCCCGGACGAGATGTTGCGGATGCCGACCGAAACGATCGACAGGCCGGGATGATCCAGGCAGCGGCGCATGGCGGCGGCGTGGGAAAAATGCTCCCCCTCATAGCCGTCGCGCAGGTCCGCATGGGCGTCGAACTGCAGCAGGCACAGGTCCGGATAGCGTTCGACAAAGGGGCGAATCGCCCCCGGCGTGATCGAATGCTCCCCGCCGAAGGTCAGCGGAAAGCGCCCCTCGTCGAGAATCCCGCCGACGACCCCCGCCAACTGGTCGAGGGCGGCCGGAATATCCGTGGGGATATCGAACGGGGCCAGGGTGTTCAGATGGAAATCTCGGCACGGCTCCCGCCATAGCTCTTCGTCGAACAGTTCGACCTGATGGGAGGCGTCGATCATCGCCTGCGGCCCAGCCGCCGTGCCGCCGCCGTAGCTGACGGAGGCTTCCAGGCCATAGGGGACGATCGTCACGCCGGGCTTCTCAGCCGCGTCGGCAACGTCGTCCCCGCTCAGGCCGAGGAAGCCCTCTTCAGGAGGCAGAATTTTCACTGTGACGTCCTTAAGTTCAGTCGAACAGCTTGGCGTGGCGGCGCTTCGGCCGGTCTTTCCAATGGCCGCGGTGATAGGCGTCGCTGCACAGCAGCGGGATGACGCTGCCGGCTTCGGCATAGACCATCTGTTCCAGCGCCGTGTCGACCTTGCCCCAGGAGGACGCCTCCTTGAGGGTCGAGCTGGAACAGGCCCCGTCACGCACGTCGGCGACCGTGATCTGCACGGCGTATTTGTGCATGTCGACCTCGTGGCCGAGGATTTCCGCGCAGACCACCGTGTCCTGCACGAAGTTCTTGGGCACGCCGCCGCCGACCATCAGCAGACCCGAGGTCCCGGATTTGATCTTGATGTCCGTCAGTTCACGGAAATCAGCAATCGAATCAATGGTCATGTGGTTGTTCGGATTGCGCACCTGATGCAGGACCAGGCCGAACCCGGCGCTGGAATCCGTGAACGCCGGACAGAACACGGGCACATCGTGCTCGTAAGCCAGCTGAACCAGGGAATCCTTCTTCCGCGCCTTGCCTTCGGACAGGTAGCGGCCCATTTCGCGGATGAATTCCCGCGACGAATAGGCACGCGGTTCCAGCCCATCGGCGATTTCGCCGATGGCATGGTCACAGGCCTGCAGTTCTTCTTCGTCGATGTAGGTATCGTAGATGCGGTCGATGTACTGCGAACGCAGATAGTTGTCATCGATGTCCGGCGAGCCCTGATAGTGGCGGAAGCCGAGCGCTTCGAAGAAGTCCATGTCGACGATGCTGGCCCCGGTCGAGACGATGGCATCGACCATGTTGTAGCGGATCAGGTCGGCATAGACCTTCATGCAGCCGCCGGCCGAGGTCGAGCCCGCCAGCGTCAGGAAGATCGTGCAGTCCTTGTCGGCCAGCATGTCGTTGTAGATGCCGGTCGCCCGCGCCAGATCGCGCGAGGTGAACGACATCTTCGACATGCTGTCGATAATCGGCCGGGCGTCGATCTTGGTGATGTCGACGTGTTCGACGGTCTTGCTCAGCAGGGCCGCTTTTTCGTCGGCCATCTTCTGTTCCGAGGTTTTCATTTCATCTGCTCCAGCAGCACGGCCGAGCCGGGAAGACCGGTGGTCGTGTCATTTTGCGCGGCGATACGGTCGCCATAGGCCGTCAACATGGGTTCATCCTGGACCGCGACGGTTTCATCGGAATGAAAGCCGTTGAATTTGGTCCGCATGGCGCAGCCGTAGGCGCCGGTCTGGCCGATTTCGATATAGTCGCCTTCCCGCATGTCGGCGGGCAGATAGAACGGCCCCTTCATGTGGTCCAGGCTGTCGCAGGTCGGGCCGTAGAAAGCATAACCGATCAGCGGCTTCTGGAACCGGCCTTCGGTACGGATCGGGCGCACCGGGTAGATGAAGTTCAACGACCCGGCGTCAAACAGGCTGCCGTAGGTGCCGTCGTTGATATACAGGTTATCGCCCCGGCGCATTTCGACGCGGACCAGGGTGGACCCGCCTTCGGCAACCAGCGCGCGGCCGGGTTCGGCCCAGATTTCGCAAGATTCCGAAATCGGCAGCTTGTCGACGGCGGCCGTGATTTCATGCATGTAATCGGTCAGCGGCGGCGGCGTCATGTAGGGATAGACCGACGGAAAACCGCCCCCGACATCGACGATGTCGAGGATGATCCCGGACTTCAGGATCAGATCACGAACCATGTGCAACGCCGTGCCCCAGGCCGACGGCTGCATGCATTGCGAGCCGACGTGGAAGGCGACGCCCAGGCGGCTGGCGACCTGACGGGCCGCGATCAGCAGATCGGGAGCCGCATCGGGCTGCACGCCGTACTTGGACGACAGTTCCAGTTCCGAATGGTGGTTGGGAACGGCCAGGCGAACGAGAAGGCTGAGGTCCTGGGCATGGCCCGTCGCCTCGACGATCTTCTTCAACTCCTCCTCGGAATCGAGCACGAAGTGACGCACCCTGAATTCCTCGTAGGCGCGGCGGATCACGTCCCGGTTCTTCACCGGGTTCATGAAGGCCATTCTGGCGTCGGGGTATCGCCCGGCGATCAGCTCGATCTCCGCCAACGAGGCGACATCGAAATTCCGGACCCCAGCGTCATAGACTTCGTCCAGGACTTCCGGCCTGGGGTTGGTCTTGACGGCGTAGAGAATCTCGCCAGGGAACTCGTTAAGGAAAAAGTGAACCGCGCGTCGGACCGCATGCGGCCGGAGACACGTTACCGGATTGATAGGCGCTAACGAACGAGCCAGCGCACGTGCAGAGGGGAACTTTTCCATCGCATGGGAAACTCCCAAAACAGCCTCACCAATCGGCCTCACGGGGAGCCCGAACCCGGCGATTTAAAGTCGAACGACCCCGCTGTAAAGAACTAATTCTCAAAACGGATCACATCTTTTTGCATTGCACCGATGCGCGGACCACCCGCAGCACCCCCCTCAACGAACCCGCTGTTTCGGACCCCGGGTAATAAATTGAACCAAAACAATATTATCCGGATTTTTCAGGCTGCTTTTCGGGCCGTTCCGCGCGCGCGCCAGGCGCACTTTTTGCACCTTTGTCCGGGGCAAAAAATTTTTATGACAGAGCCCGTTTAAGGGGCTTGGGACGTTAGTCCGCACCTCTTGCGTGGTCCCCGAACAGCGCCGCTGATAGACTCGGGGCGCCATGAAAACCGATGCGACGATCCGCTGGATGACCGCCGACCGCGCCGACGCCGACGCGCCGGGCCTGCTGGCCCTGATGGACGGCCTGGCGGCCTTCGAGGGCTGGCCGGAGCTGCTGTCCATCACGGCGGCGGAGATCGCCCGCCGCGCCCAAGCCACCCCGCCTGCCCTCCAAGCCGTCCTGGCGGAAGCCCCGGGCGGAGACCTGATCGGCTTCGCAACCGTATTCGCAATCCCCTATGCCTATGCCGCGAAACCGTCCCTGGAACTGGAAATGCTCTATGTGACCGAGCCCTGGCGCGCCCGGGGTGTCGGCCGCGCCCTCATGGATGCGGTCCTGGACCATGCCCGGGCGGGCGGGTTTGAGCGGGTGGAATGGAACGTGCTGCCCAAGAACGCGCGGGCGAAGGCGTTCTACGAAAGTCTCGGCGGGACGGAAAAGGACGGCTGGCGGCGGTGGGGCATGACGCTCTAGGTCCGGCCGACCAGTGCCAGCCATTCGTCCTCGGTCAGCACCGTGACGCCCAGGTCTTCCGCCTTCTTCAGCTTGGAGCCCGCCCCCGGCCCGGCGACGAGGTAATCGGTCTTGGCGGAGATGCTGCCCGATACCTTGGCGCCCAGGCTTTCGGCCTTCGCCTTGGCTTCGGACCGGCCCATGGTTTCCAGCGTGCCCGTGAAGACCACGGTCTTGCCCGCCACGGGAGAGTTTGAGGTATCGGCGGCGACCATGTCCTGGATATCCAGCGCGGCCTCCAGCGCCGCCAGGACTTCCTGGTTGTGATCCTCGGCGAAGAAGCCCAGCAGGTCGTCGGCCACGGCGGGGCCGATCTGGTCGATGTCGATCAGTTCCGCGTAAGCCTCCCCATCCCGGTCCTGGGCGGCGGCCATGGCGGCCTTCAGGCCCTGATAAGACCCGTAAGTGCGGGCCAGGAGCCGGGCCGTCGCCTGCCCGACCTGGCGGATGCCCAGCGCATAGATGAAGCGGTCGAGGCCGATTTTGCGCCGTTCCTCGATCGCCTTGCGCAGATTGTCGATGGATTTTTCCTTCCATCCCTCGCGGCCGTCGAGCTTCGCCGTCAGGCCGTCGACATCGAAGATGTCGGCGGGGGATGTCAGCCAGCCCTCGCCCCAGAAAGCCTCGATGTTCTTGGCGCCCAGGCCTTCGATGTCGAAGGCGTCGCGGGACACGAAATGCTTGAGCCGCTCGACCGCCTGGGCCGGGCAGATCAGGCCGCCCGTGCAGCGTTTTGCCGCTGCCCCTTCCTCGCGGATCGCCAGGCTGCCGCATTCGGGGCAGGTGTCCGGCATGACGAAGGGGGCTGCCCCCGCCGGGCGCTTGTCGGGGACGACCTCGACCACCTGGGGAATCACGTCGCCGGCCCGCTGGATGACCACCGTGTCGCCTTCGCGGATATCCTTTTCCGCAATGTAGTCCTCGTTATGCAGGGTCGCGCGGCCGACCACCACGCCGCCGACAGTGACCGGGGTCAAGTTGGCGACCGGCGTCAGCACGCCCGTACGCCCGACCTGGATGGTGATTTTTTCCAGCACCGTGGTCGCCTTTTCGGCGGCGAACTTATGCGCCGTTGCCCAACGTGGCGCGCGGGACACCTGGCCCAGGCGTTCCTGCCAATCGAGGCGGTTGACCTTGTAGACCATGCCGTCGATGTCGTAGTCGAGCCCGGCGCGGTCAGCCTCCGTCCGCGCGTATTCGGCCATGATCTCGTCGAGGGAGCGGCAGACCCTGGCCCGGGGGTTGGCCTGAAAGCCCCAATCCACCAGCCGGTCATTGAATTCCGCCTGGGTTTTCCAGGTCACGTCCGAAACCTCCCCCCAGGAATAGAAGAACACGCGAAGCGGCCGGGCCCGCGTGACGGCAGGGTCCTTCTGGCGCAGGGAGCCAGCAGCGGCGTTACGCGGATTGGCGAAGACCTTGGCCCCGGCGGCTTCCTGGCGTTCGTTGAGGGCCAGGAAATCGGATTTGGCCATATAGACCTCGCCCCGCACCTCCAGCACCTCGGGCACGCCAGCACCCAACAAGTCCTTGGCCGTGATGCGGTCGGGCAGGTCCTGCAATGTGCGCAGGTTTTCGGTGATGTTCTCCCCTTCCCGGCCATCGCCCCGGGTCGCCGCCATGACGAAGCGGCCCTTTTCGTAACGCGCGGTGACCGACAGGCCGTCGATCTTGGGCTCGGCCATGACCTCGACCGCTTCGTCGGCGGGCAGGTTGAGGAAGCGTCGCACCCGGTCAAGGAAGTCGGCCACGTCGTCTTGGCTGAACGCATTGGCCAGGGACAGCATGGGCACGGAATGAACGACCTTGGCGAAGCCCTCCGCCGGGGCGGCGCCGACGCGTTGGGACGGGCTGTCGGCGCGGATCAGTTTGGGGTATTTCGCCTCGATGGCCTCGTTGCGCTGTCTCAGCGCATCGTAGGCGGCATCGCTAATCGCCGGATCGTCGTTCCGGTAATAGGCCTCGTCATGGGCGGCGATTTCCGCGGCCAGGCGTTCCAGCTCGATCGCCGCGTCCTCGGGCCGCAGGCGGTCGACGGGAATGTCACGCAGGCCGTCCGATTCCGACATTACGACGCCCGGCGGTCCAACAGGGAAATCGCCGCCGCGCGGGCTTCCTCGGTCACTTCCGTGCCGGCCAGCATGCGGGCGATTTCTTCGCGCCGGGCATCGGCGTCCAGCACTGCGACGGTGGTCGCCGCACTGTCGTCCTGGGACGCCTTGCGGACCTTCAGGTGGCTTGCTCCCTGGGCCGCGACCTGGGGCGAATGGGTGACGACCAGGACCTGTACGGCCCGGCCCAGTTTGGCCAGCCGCTCACCCACGGCCGCCGCCGTGGCGCCGCCGATCCCGGCGTCCACTTCGTCGAAAATCAGGGTCGGCACCGGGTCGGCATCCGCCAGCACCACTTTCAGCGCCAGCATGAAGCGCGCCAGCTCACCCCCCGATGCGATCTTGTTCAGGGGCCCTGGTTCGGCCCCCGGGTTGGTGGCGATCAGGAACTGTGCCTTTTCCGTCCCCGCCGGGCCCCAAGCATCCTCGTCCAGGGTCGTCAGCCGGGTTTCGAACCGCGCCCCCTTCAGGTGCAGAGGCTCCAATTCCTTGAGAATCGCCGCGTCAAGTTTCGCCGCCGCTGTCTTGCGCCCCTGGCTCAGATCCCCGGCGGCGCGGATGTAGCCTTTGCGGGCCTCGGCCTCGGCCTGTTCCAGGCGTTGCAGGTCGCCGGATCCGGTGTCCAGCGCAGCAAGCTGTGCCTCCATCCCCGCCAGCAGATCAGCCAAGCCATCGACCGGGACATTGTGCTTGCGGCCCTGGGCGCGCAGCGCGAACAAGCGTTCTTCCGTCTGTTCCAACTTGCGGGGGTCCAGGTCCACGGATTGAAAAGCGCGGTCCAGCAGGGTCTCGGCTTCCGCCGTCTCGTCCAGGGCCCGGCCGAGGGCGGCGATGGGCCCTTCCAGCGCCCCCGCCGCCTTTTCGGCGACACCTTCCAGATCGCGAAGGGCCGACTGCAGGGCGCTTTCGACCCCCTTGCCGCTGCTCAGGCTCGCCTTGGCCCGGTTCATGGCCTCGACGACCTTTTCCCCGTGCATCATCATGGAGCGTTCCTTGGCCAGTTCGCTCTCTTCACCGGCCTGCGGCGCCAGGGCCGACAGTTCGCCCACGGCGTGGCGCAGAAATTCCTCATCCCGACGGGCGGCTTCCAGGGCCTCGGCTGCCTGGGCGCGGGCCTGGGCGGCGTCCTGCCAGACGGTCCAGGCTTTGCGGCAGATTTCTCCGGCCTTGGCCAGGCCGCCGAAGGCATCCAGCAATGCCCGGTGCTGAACCGGGTTCAGCAGACGCTGATTGTCGAACTGTCCATGAATTTCGACCAGATCCTCGCCGACCCGCTTCAACAGGCCGACGCTGACCGGCGCATCATTGATGAAAGCGCGTGAGCGCCCATCCACCCCCAACGTGCGGCGCAGGATAATCAGGCCGCCGCCGTCGCCGCTGTCGTCCAAGGGGGGAATGCCATGTTCCTCAAGCTCGGCCAGGACCGGTGCCCCCGCGGAGACCTGAAAGGCCGCCGTGACGGTTGCGGGGCCGGCACCGGCGCGCACAAGGCGGGCCTCGGCCCGCCCCCCGAGCGCCAGACCCAAGGCATCCAGGAGGATCGATTTTCCGGCCCCCGTTTCGCCGGTCAGCACACAGAGCCCGGCCGGAAAATCCAGCACCAGGCGATCAATGAGTACGACATCCCTGACGGTCAGGTGCGTCAGCATGGGCCGGTTACCAGAACTTCAGACGGTCGTACCAGGCCTTCTCTTCCGCCGCCTGGGGCCGGACCTGCTCACCCGTGAGCATTTCATAGGAATCCATGTACCACTCACTGCCCGGGAAGTTATGGCCCAGAACCGAAGCGGTCTTGCGCGCTTCGTCCTTGAGGCCGAGGGCAAGATAGGCCTCGGTCAAACGATGCAGGGCCTCGGGCACATGGGTCGTCGTCTGATACTTGTCGACGACGGCGCGGAAGCGGTTGATGGCGGCCAGATACTGATGCTGGTTGTGATAGTAGCGCCCGATCTCCATCTCCTTGCCGGCCAGATGGTCATAGGTCAGTTCCATCTTGAACTTGGCGTCGCGGGCGAACTTCGAATCGGGAAAGCGGGTGACGACTTCCTTCAGGCTTTGCAGCGCCAGGGTCGTCATCTGCTGATCACGGGTGACGTCGGAGATTTGTTCGTAATAAGCCAGCCCCTTCAGATAGTAGGCATAGCCCACATCCTCATGGGTCGGGTGCAGTTGAATGAAACGGTCGAGTGCGGCGATGGCTTCCTGATAGTTGTTCGACTTGTAATAGCCGTAAGCCGCCATGATCTGCGCCTTGGTGGCCCAGACCGAATAAGGGTGTTGGCGCTCGACCTCTTCGAAGGTCAGCGCCGCATCGGCGAACTTGCGGCTGCCCATCAGGTCGACGCCGCGGTTGTACAACTCGTCCACGGGCTTTTCCACGTAGGCGGGCTTGTCATCCTCGAAGATCGAGCAGGCGGAAACCGCCAGCGACACCGCCAGGACGGGAATGAGGATTCTAATCCGGTCGGATATGCGCATCGGCGGCTGATCTGCTGTGTCAGGTCTCAAGGTCGGACGGCCCTATCCAGTCGGAGCAGGGCGTGCCGGGAGCGGCGAATATATCACGCGGGGAAACCAATTGAAAAAGGCCAATATCCCCTTTTCCACGGGATTTGGCCCGGTTTCGCGGGATTGCAAGGCAGGGACAGGAGAAAATGAAAGCGGCGCCCCAAGGCGCCGCCGCAATCCGCATTATTTCCGCCCCGTTAGACGACGGCGGCTTCCGCCTTGATGCCGCCGTCCATGGCGGTCTTCGATTCGTCACCGCGCAGAACGTCGTAGCACCAGGCGTCCGGATCGGCGAACAGCTTGTGCAGCAGCGCGTTGTTGATGGCATGGCCTGCCCGTTCAGCCCGGTAGGCGCCGATGATCTGGCCGCCGGCCAGATACAGGTCGCCGACCGCGTCCAAGGCCTTATGGCGCACGAACTCGTCGTCATGGCGCAGACCACCGTCATTCAGAATCTTGTCGCCGTCAATCACGATGGCGTTGTCGAGAGAACCGCCACGGGCCAGACCGGCCTTCTGCATGGCTTCGACCTCGTGCATGAAGCCGAAGGTCCGCGCATTGGCCAGTTCCTTGCAAAACGCGCCATTGACGACACCAAGCCGCAGATGCTGGCGGCGGATGGCCTGGCTTTTGAATTCAATCTCGAAATCGACCGAGAACACCGGCGACGGGGTCAGTTCGGCGCGGCCGTGGTCGGTTTCCACGGAAACCGGCTTGAGAACGCGGATCACGCGGCGGTCGGCGTCAAGCGCCACCACACCGGCGGCGCGGATGATATCGACGAAATGTTGGGAACTGCCGTCCATGACGGGCACTTCCGGGCCGTCCAGTTCGATCCGCACGTTGTCGATGCCGCAGCCGGCCAGGGCCGCCATCAGGTGTTCGACCGTCCCCACGGAAACACCCTGGTCGTTGGACAGGGCCGAACACATGCGGGTGTCGGAAACACAGTCCCAGCGCGCGGCGATTGAGCCGTTTTCGGACATGTCGGTGCGGTGGAAATGAATGCCGTGATCGGCGGGGGCAGGATGCAGGGTCAGGGTCACCGGCGCGCCGGAATGCAGACCGATCCCGGTCAGGGACACCGCTTCCTTCAAGGTCCGTTGGCGAACGGCTTCCTTGATCGCAACTGTCTTAGGCGTTGCTTTGGTCTGCAGGTCTTTCTGGCCGACGGTGATCAAACCCATAAGGTTCCCTGTTTCTTTCTTTTTTTCGAGACTGTTGCCCGGAACGTCCGGCGCAGGCCCCCAAAGTCGTAATTTTCAACCGCATCCCCGATCGTGCGATTCTCGCTTCGACACGGTGCGGCAGAATTGAAGAAATCCCAGGCTCTTGAATAAACAGAACCTGGGATCCCCTCAAATCACTAATTGTTTCCGAATGTTACGGTGTTCCACCGTCCCTTCAGTTGGCCTGACGGCGGAGGAAGGCCGGGATGTCCAAAAGGTCATCTTCCGTTTCCGCCGAGGGCAGCCGATCAGCCGGATCAACCCCGCCCAAGGGCGCCTTGACAGGGGCGGCCTGGACCGGGGCCGCTTGCACTGGGGCCGGCGCCTGAACGGGTGACGGGGCCGGGTTTTCCGCCATTTGCGGTGTTGCCGTACGCGACCGGATCAGGGCGTCGATGGTGCCCCGCTCGGATGTCGCGGCCGGTTGTGCCGCCGGGGCCGGTTCGGAAACAACGGTTTCCTCGGGTTTTTTGGCCCGTCCGGTGCCCGTGACCCGCTCGAACAGCGACAGACCGCCGCCTTCCTTCTTGGGCCGGCGAAGCAACCCGCCCATCCTGGAGGTATCGTCATCAGCATTGGAGCCGTTGACCATGGCCGCCACTTCGAAGGGATCGGAACCGCTCGCCGGGCCGTCCATGGCATCGTCGTCTTCAACCTCGACGGCGCGCTGCGGAATGAAGGATTCCACGTTGCCCACCCCCGGCATGGCCGCCGGAACCCGGGGCTGCACTTCCGCCGGGGCCGCTTCGGCGGCTTCCGGCGCGCTGTCCAGGACCGCGATGGGGTCGGCATCGTCCTCGGCAACCACATCCATGGCCTCGGAATCGAGCGAATCGGCAGCCGATTCGGCGACGTCGTCGGTGATTTCCGGCGCCGGCTCGGGGGCCGGAACGGGCTCGTCCCGCATGGTGACGATCGACGGCGCGGCGGCCTTCGGCTCTTCTTCCGGCCGAGGCACGCGGACCGGCGCGATGCGCTGGGCCTGGTTCAGGATATGCAGGTGCGACGGCTGTTCACCTTCGGCGGCTTCCAGACCGGTGGCCACGACGGACACCCGCATGCTGCCTTCCATGGACTGATCGAAAGCGGAGCCGATGATGATATAGGCGTCCTCGTCAACTTCGGCACGGACCCGGTTGGCGGCTTCATCGACCTCGAACAGCGTGATGTCCTCGCCGCCCGTGATGTTGATCAGCACACCGCGCGCGCCCCGCATGGAGGCGTCGTCCAGAAGCGGGTTGGAAATAGCCGCTTCCGCCGCGTCGAGCGCCCGGCGTTCGCCGGCGGCCTCGCCCGTGCCCATCATGGCCCGGCCCATGCCCTGCATGACGGACTCTACGTCGGCGAAATCCAGGTTGATGAGACCCGGCATCACCATCAGGTCGGTGATCGAGCGCACGCCCGAATACAGCACGTCGTCCGCCATCTTGAAGGCGTCGGCGAAGGTCGTCTTCTCGTTGGCGACGCGGAACAGGTTCTGGTTGGGGATGATGATCAGGGTATCGACATAACCCGCCAGTTCATCCAGGCCCTGTTCGGCCAGGCGCATGCGGTGGCTGCCTTCGAACTGGAAAGGCTTGGTCACCACGCCGACCGTCAGAATGCCGTGCTCGCGCGCGGCCTTGGCGATCACCGGCGCCGCCCCGGTGCCGGTCCCACCACCCATGCCGGCGGCGATGAACACCATGTTGGACTGATGCAGTTCGTCGAGAATTTCGCTGATCGATTCCTCGGCGGCGGCCTTGCCGACTTCGGGCTTGGAGCCCGCGCCTAAGCCCTTGGTCACGCCCGTACCCAGCTGGATACGGCGATCAGCTTTGGAGCCCTTGATGGCCTGGGCGTCCGTGTTGGCGACAATGAAGTCGCAACCTTCGAGATTGGCCGCGATCATGTTGTTGATGGCGTTGCCACCGGCCCCGCCGACACCGATCACGCTGATCCGAGGTTTCAATTCGGGCGCGTCGTGATCTTCCGGTACTGTAATTTTAATGGTCATTTCTCTGCCTCCGATGATTACTTGCCGCCTGAATAAATGCAACTACGACCGGACCCGCCGTGGATACATTCAGGGGATTGGTTGAAAACATGTTGTTCATTGCTCATTCAGAAATTCTCCCGCAGCCATTGGCCGAACCGCCCGAAGGCACCACTGCGTTCCTTGATCGGCTGAAAATCGCCCCCAGCCACTTCCAAGGGGTTTTCCACGGCATAGCGGATCAACCCGACCGAGGTTGCGAACCCCGGCCCCGAAACCGCTTCCGATAGCCCCTCGACCCCGCGCGGCCGGGCCAGGCGAACCTGACGGCCGAGCACGTCTCCGGCGAGTTCCGCCAATCCGGACAGCTGGCTCGCCCCACCGGTCAGCACCACGCGCTGGCCGATGGCCTTGTCGAACCCGCTGGCCGCCAGACGGTCGCGCACCAGTTCCATGATTTCCTCGGCCCGTGGCCGGACAATGCCGACCAGAACCGATCGCGGCACTTGTGTCTGAGCCGCTTCCTTGTCTTCGCCGATCAACGGCACGGTGATCATTTCCGCGTCGTCGGACGGCGACGGAATGACGCAGCCGAACAGCGTCTTCATGCGCTCGGCGCTTTCCAGGGGCGTCGACAGGCCGCGCGCGATGTCGTTGGTCATATGCCCGCCGCCCAGGGGGATGACGTCCGTATGAACCAGTTCGCCGTCGCAGAAGATGGCCAGCGACGTGACACCACCGCCGATGTCGATACAGGTGGTGCCGAGTTGCCGTTCGTCATCAACAAGGCACGCCAGGGCGGAGGCGAAGGACGTCGCCACCATGGCCTCGATCTCCAACTGGCAGCGGTCGATCACCGTGCGCAGGTTCTTGACCGGGCCCCGTTGCGCCGTCACCAGATGCACATTGGCGCCCAGGCGCGAGCCATACATGCCGCGCGGGTCCCGCACACCGCGATTATCGTCAACCGAATAACCGACGGGGATGGAATGGATCAACTCCCGGTCGGCCGGAGTGCCGGCGGTCACCTGTTCCGCCGTCAGCACGCGGTACAGGTCCGCCTCCTCGATCTCACGACCACCGATCTCCGCCTCATGGGCGACCAGCTTCGACTTGGGCTTGCCGCAGGACAGGTTGACGAAGACCTTGTGGATGTTCTCGCCGACCATGGACTCGGCAACCTCGACCGTGGCCCGGATGGTCGCCTCGGCGGCGTCCAGGTCGATCACGCTGCCCGATTTCAGGCCGTGGGATTTCTGATGGCCGATGCCGACGACCCGCGCCGTCACCTGGTTGCTCGACACACCCGTGGTCAGGCGCGCGATCACACAGGAAACCTTGGATGAACCCAGGTCCAAGGCGGCGATCAGTCCGCTGCGCGGTTTTGCATTTCCCAATGGTTTGTTCATGGCCGTCGTCTCATATGGTCCTTGGTTATTCTCACGTTTCCTGGCCTTTAGGCTTTCGGGGCGGGCGCGGTTTGGCGGCCTTGCGCACGATCAGGCGGTCCGGCAGGCGCAGATCGAGAACCTCCACATCGCGGTCCAAGACCTTGTGCTGGCGCTCGTACTCCGCCAGCCGCAGCCAGGCGCCGCCGGGATCATCCTCGGGCAGTTGCACGTCGATGCCGTTGTCCAGGGTCAGGGTCCAGCGCCGCCCGGACACCCACACGGCCGCCCGCACCTGGTTCATCAAATCCGGTTCGGCCTGGAGCGTTTCCAGAAGCGCCTTGGCGTGCTGGGGCGCTTCGGGGCCGACCACGATGGGCAGGTCGGAAAATCTCTCCAGCCCCTTGTTGAGGATCACCACGCCTTCATCGTCGATCAGATGAAACACGCCCTTGTTTTGCCAAAGGGCAAGCGGCGAACGTTCCTCGATATGCAGCATCACCGTGCCCGGCAGCATGCGTTCGACCACCGCACGCTTGACCCAGGACAATTTCTCGACCCGTTCGCGGGCTTCGTCCGGGTCGAAACCGAAGATCGGCGCCCCCCGGGTCAGCTTGAGCGCGGCCAGCAGGTCGTCGCGCGTGGTCTGCGAACGCCCGGTCACGAAGATGTCGTCGATGCGCAGACCGACTTCGGCCGTCTGATCGACCGTCCAAGTCTGAGCCTTGGCGTACAACTGCGGCACGATATCGTTGGACCACACCCACCATCCGCCGCCACCCGCACCGGCCAGCACGGCAACCAGAGCACCCATGCCGACGGCACGGCTCACCTGCCCGCGCAGAACGCGCTTTCTGGGCGCTCCTGACTTGCGGGCGCGGCGGGTACCCGCCGTCTGGGTATCGTTCGCTTCGGTCTTCTTGTCGGCCATCAATCGCACTCCGCCTGTTCAACCATCCAGACGACCAGATCCTGGAAGGACAGGCCCGCATGGGCGGCCTGTTCCGGCACCAGGGATGTGGGCGTCATGCCCGGTTGGGTATTGATTTCCAGCATGTAGAGGGTGTCGCCGTCGTAGCGGAAATCGGTCCGCGCCACGCCGCGGCAGCCGATCGCCTTGAACGCGCGTTCGGACAGGTCCATTGCCTGGTCGTAGACGCTCTTGTCGACCTCGGCCGGGATTACATGGATCGACCCGCCGTTCACGTATTTGGCGTCGTAATCGTAGAACCCTCGCCCGGTGGTGATTTCCGTGACCGCCAAGGCCTTGCCGCCCATGACTGAGACGGTCAGCTCGCGGCCCGGGATATAGCGTTCGATCATCACCAACTCGCCATAGCTCCAACCCGAACCTTCGAACGGCGGCTCGTTGTCGCCTTCACGGACGATATGCACGCCGACACTGGACCCTTCGTTCATAGGCTTGGCGACATAGGGCCGGGCCATGGGTTCCTTGGCGCGGGCGGCCTCGATGGTGGTGACGACGTGATCAGCGACGGGAATGCCTTCGGCCTCGAACAGGCGCTTGGCCATGGGCTTGTCCATGGCGACGGCGGAGGCCAGCACGCCCGAATGGGTGTAGGGAATGCCCAGGATGTCGAGCAGACCCTGGATGCAGCCGTCCTCACCAAAGCGGCCATGCAGCGCGTTGAACACGGCGTCCGGACGCGGATAAAGACGCGTGATCAGCGCACCCACGTCGCGCTGCACGTCAATGGTCGTGACCTGATACCCGGCATCCTGCAGGGCCTTGGCGCAAGCAGCACCCGATACCAAGGAAACTTCGCGTTCGGCGGACCAGCCGCCCATCAGCACGGCAACATGACCGGTCATGGCGTGACCTCCCGCGCCTTGGGCAGGGACGGCACGCCGATGCGGCGGATTTCCCAATGCAGTTCAACCCCGGTCTCCTCAAGCACCCGACGCCGAACTTCCTCGCCCAGGCCTTCCAGGTCCGCCGCCGTGGCATTGCCCGTGTTGATCAAGAAGTTGCAATGCTGGGGCGATACCTGGGCCCCGCCCCGCGTCAGACCACGGCAACCGGCTTCGTCGATCAGCGCCCAGGCCTTGTGGCCATCCGGATTGGCGAAGGTCGATCCGCCCGTGCGCGATTTCACGGGCTGGGTTTCGCCCCGCGCCTTCTGGATGTCGGCCATGCGCCCTGAAATGGCATCGACGTCGTCGGGCGTGCCCCGGAACGCCGCCCGGGTAAAGATCACGTCGTCCGGCTGGCCGCAGTGGCGGTAGGTAAAGGCCATGTCGGCCGGGGAGAGGGCCGCAACCTCTCCCCTGCCGGTCACTGCCCATGCGGCCGCGAAAATATCGGAAACTTCGGCGCCGTAAGCCCCGGCGTTCATGCGCAAGCCACCGCCCACCGTGCCCGGAATACCGATCAGGAATTCAAGACCCGCAAGACCCGCGTCGCGGGCGGCGCGGGAAACATTGACGTCCATGGCCCCGGCCCCGGCAGTAACCACGTCGCCGTCGACGGAAATTTCCGCGAAAGCCTTGCCCAGACGAATCACCACCCCGCCGACACCGCCGTCGCGGACCAGAAGGTTTGACGCCACGCCGATCACCGTGACCGGCACGTCGACGGGCAGGTTCGCCATGAACACCGCAAGGTCGTCCGCGTCCGCCGGCTCGAACAGCACCTCGGCCGGGCCGCCGACGCGGAACCAGGAAAAACCCGCCAGGGCAGCATTCGCCGTCAGCCGGCCGCGCACGGGTGCAAGCCGGTCGAGCAGCGTCGTATCGTAGCGGACCGCCATCATGCGCTGACCTCCCCGCCTTTACCGTTGCCGCCGGGAATTTCACGCAGCCCGCCGCCCAGTTCCTGCAACTGTTCCGGCAGGGCGTTGGCCCATTGGGTAATCGTGCCCGCGCCCAGGCAAACGACGAAGTCGCCGCTTTTGGCGAGGTCGAGCGTGATACGGGCCAGATCCTCGGGGGCCTCCAGGGCGACCACCTTGCGGTGACCATGGACCTTCAACCCCTCGATCAGAGAGTCCCGGTCGATGCCATCGATCGGTGTTTCGCCCGCTGCATAAACGGGGGCGACCACCACGGCGTCGGCGTCGTTGAAGCAGGTGCAGAAATCCTCGAACAAATCGCGCAGGCGGGTGTAGCGATGCGGCTGCACCACGGCGATGACCTGGCCGTTGGTGGCGTCGCGGGCCGCGGCCAGGACGGCGGAAATCTCCACCGGATGGTGGCCGTAATCGTCGATCACGGTGATCCCGCCGACGGTGCCCGTGCGGGTGAACCGCCGCTTGACCCCGCCGAACTTGGCCAATGCCCGCGCCACGTCGGCGTCGGACAGCATCATTTCATTGGCGATGGCGATGGCCGCCAGGGCGTTCTGCACGTTGTGCTGACCGTACATGGGCAGGTGCAGGTCCGCGATCTCGCGGGTCTCACCGGTCTTGCGGTCCCGGATCACGGCGTCGAAGGCGATGCCGTCCAAGCCCGGCGTCATATTGACGGCGCGCACGTCGGCCTGGGGGCTGAAACCATAGGTCACGACACGGCGGTCGGACACCCGGGGAATCAGATTCTGGACTTCGGCATGGTCGATGCACAGGACCGCGAAACCGTAGAAGGGAATGTTCTCGACGAACTGCACGAAGGCGCGCTTCAAGGTGTCGAAGTCGCCGTAATGCTCCATATGTTCCGGATCGATGTTGGTGACCACGGCGATGGTCGACGGCAGCTTCAGGAAGGTACCGTCGCTTTCATCGGCTTCGGCCACCAGCCAGTCGCCGGTGCCCAGGCGCGCGTTGGTGCCGTAGGCATTGATAATGCCGCCGTTGATGACCGTGGGGTCGAGCCCGGCACCATCCAGCACGGCGGACACCAGGGAAGTCGTTGTGGTCTTGCCATGGGTGCCGCCCACCGCAATCGACCATTTCAGGCGCATCAACTCACCCAGCATTTCGGCCCGGCGAACGACCGGGATCAGGTTCTGGCGCGCAGCCACGACCTCCGGATTGTCGGGCTTCACGGCCGAGGACACGACGACGACCTGGGCCGATCCCAAGTTGGCGGCGTCATGGCCGACACGGACGTCGATGCCCATATCGCGCAGGCGCTTCACATTGGCGCTGTCGACGATGTCCGATCCCTGGACCGAATACCCCAGCGAATGCAGCACCTCCGCGATGCCGCTCATGCCGATGCCGCCGATACCGACGAAGTGCAGCAGACCGATGTCGAGGGGAAGCGCTCTCATGCTGCCCGCCTCCCTTCGCCGGAATGTCCGTTGGGCATCATGTCCGTCACCATGTCGGCCAGGGCATGGGCCGCATCGGGCCGCCCGATACGCCGCGACGCGCGGGCTGCATGGACCAGATGGCGCGGGCTTTCGAACAGACTGGTCAGCCGACCGGCCAGACGTTCGGCGGTGAACACATCCTCGGCCATCAGCCAGCCGGCCCCGGCCTCGTCCACGGCCTGGGCATTGGCGAACTGGTGGTTGTCGATGGCATGGGGATAGGGCACCAGGATCGCCGGGCGGCCGATGGCCGTCATCTCGGCGACGGTGGAGGCCCCGGCCCGCGCGATCAGCAAATGCGCCGCCGCAAGGCGACGGGGAACATCGTCGAAGAAGCTGTTCAAGTCGGCTTTGATCCCGGCCTGGGCATAGACGGCGCCGACACGTTCCAGATCCTCGGCCCGGCATTGCTGAGTTACGTTCAAGCGTTTCTTCAGGGCATCAGGCAACGACGCCAGCGCCGCCGGCACCACGTCGGACAGCACCCGCGCCCCTTGCGAGCCGCCGGTGACCAGCAGGTTGAGCGGCCCGCGATCGGTGATCTCGTCATAGGCCGTATCCCGCGCCGCCAGCACGGTGGGGCGCACGGGCATGCCGGTCAGGTGGATCTTCGATTTGGCCGCCTCCGGCACCATCTGCGTGCCGTCGATGGAGGTTGCGATGCGCCGGACCCGCGTCGCCAGCAGGCGGTTGGCGCGGCCCAGCACCGCGTTCTGTTCGTGGATCGCCGTGGCCAGCCCGGCCCAAGTCGCCGCCATCATGGTCGGCACCGAGGCATAGCCACCAAAGCCGATGACCGCATCGGGCTTCAGTTTCGCCAGAAGCTTGCGGGCCTGCAGCATCCCGAGCCCCAGTTCAAACACGCTTTCCAACCGCGCCGTGAAGCGCTTGCCGGCGATGCCGCCGGCGCGAATGTGATGGGTTTCCAGGTCGGCCAGGGCGCCGCCGAAACCACCGCCCCGGCGGTCGGTGATCAGCGCCAGGCGGTAGCCCCGCGCGTTCAGTTCAGCCGCCAGGGCTTCCGCCGGGAACACATGCCCGCCGGTGCCGCCGGCGGCGAGAACGGCCAAATGTCCGGTCATTTTATCCGTCATCGCGCCCCCCCTTCACCCGGGCGCAGGCGGGTCAGCGCCAGCATCATGCCGAAGCCCAGCGCGATAGCCACTGTGGAAGACCCCCCGTAGGACACGAACGGCAGGGTCATGCCCTTGGGCGGGATCAAATGCAGGGTCGACGCCAGATTGATCATGGCCTGGACCGCGAACTGGACCAGCAGACCGGCCGAGGCCAGCAGCACGAACAGGTTGTCGTCCTTGTAGGCACGCGACAAACCACGGATCACCACGAAGGCGAACAGGCCGACGATGGCGACACAGACCAGCATGCCGAATTCCTCGCCGGCGACGGCGAAGATGAAATCCGTATGGGCGTCGGGCAGCACTTCCTTGACCCGGCCTTCGCCCGGGCCGCGCCCGGTCAGGCCGCCGTTGTGGAAAGCGTCGAGCGAACGCATGACCTGATAGCCTTCGCCCGCCGAGGGATCGAAGAAACGATCGACCCGCGCGCGCACGTGGCCAAAGGTGAAGTAGGCGCCGACGCTGGCCATCAGGAAGGCCAGACCGATGCCCATGACCATGACGATGGGCAGTCCCGCCAGGAAGAACTGCACGGCCCAGACGGCGGCGACCACCATGGTCATGCCCACGTCCGGTTGCATCAACAATAAGGCCGCGACCATCAGGAACAGGCCCGTGGCAACCAGATTTCCGGGGTATCCTTCCTGCAGCCGGGCCTGGGCGAAGAACCAAGCCGCAGTCACGGCAAGGGCCGGCTTGACGAATTCCGACGGTTGCAAGGACATCGCGCCGAAGCTGAGCCAGCGCGTCGCCCCCTTGATTTCCGGCCCCACGGCCAGCACCGCCACCATCAGCATCATGGACCCGGCCAGCACGGCCATGGCAAGACGCCGCACGCCCTTGGGCGACAGCAGCGACGTGCAAACAACGACGAACAGGCCGATCCCCAGGTACAGCACCTGACGGCTTGCGAAATAGTAGGTATCGAGCCCCAGGCGCAATGCCACCGGCGGTGAAGCCGCGAGGGCCAGCACCGCGCCGGTCATGGCCAGCACAGCGACGGCGGCAAGGTTCCAACGGTCGACCGTCCACCACCAGCGGGCCAGGATCGAATTGTCGGTGCGGGCAAGGGTGCTCATCTAGACAGCCTCCCCCGCGATGTCGGCCCTGAATGCATCGGGCGCTTCGGTCGGGTCAAGATGCTTGCCGGGCAACGCCTCGACCGCATCCTTGAAGGCATCGCCCCGGTCCTCGAAGCTGGCGAACTGGTCGAACGACGCGCAAGCCGGCGACAGCAGGACCACGGGTTTCTCCGCCTTGTCTTTTTTGGCCTGGGCAAAAGCCTGATCGACCGCCTTTTTGACCTCGCCGGAAATGGTGAAGGGCACCTTACCGTCCAGCGTCTGACCGAAGCCCAGCGCCGCCTCGCCGACCAGATAGGCGTGTTTGAGGCGCGGGAAATACTCGGCAAGCCCCGTGATGCCGCCTTCCTTGGGGCGGCCGCCGGCGATCCAATAGATCGTGTCGTAGCAGACCAGCGCCTTGGCGGCGGCGGCGGCATTGGTCGCCTTGGAATCGTTGATGAAAGCAACGCCGTCAACGACCTCGACCGGTTCCTGGCGGTGGACCAGACCGGGGAAGCTTTGCAGGCAGGCCATGATGACCCGGCCTTCGACCCCGGCACGCCGGCAGGCGGCATAGGCCGCCGCCGCGTTCTGCCAATTGTGCGGCCCCTGCAGGGCGGGAATGTCCTTGAGGTCCGTGACCGGCACTTCCTGGCCGTCCATGTCGTCGACCAGAATGCCGTTGACCACGTAGACGCCGCCATGGATCCGCCGTTCGCCCGAGATCGGCACCACGACCTGCTCGCCCGCGTCGGCCAGGTCTTCGTAGATCGCTTCGCAGTATTTATCGTCGACGCCGATGATCGCCGACTTGGGTTCGGTCTGGCGGTGGAATATCTGGCGCTTGGCCGCGACGTAGCCGTCCATGTCGCCGTGCCGGTCCAGATGGTCGGGGCTGATGTTCAGCAGCACCGCGATGTCCCAGGTGATGGAGACCGTCAAGTCGAGCTGATAGGACGACATCTCGAGAATGTAGGTGTCTCCCTCGCCCAGCGACTCAAGCGACAGGGCGGGCGGGCCGAGATTGCCACCGATGTCCGCTTCGCGCCCGGACAATTGCATGATGTGGCCGACCAGCGACGTGGTGGTCGATTTGCCGTTGGTCCCGGTGATGCCGATGTAAGCCGCGTCGCGCTGAGCGCGGGCCAGAAGTTCGATATCGCTGACGACCTCGCAACCGGCGGCCTTGGCCAAATTCACCACCGGATGCGGTTCGGGATAGTGGAACGGAATGCCGGGGCTGAGCACCAGGGTCGTCACCTCCTGCCAGTTGCAGGTGTAGAGATCGACCAGGGGGATATCCATCTCGCGGGCGCGTTGGCGGCTGTCTTCGTTGTCGTCCCAGGCCCAAACCTCGGCATCACTGTCGATCAGCGCTTTGCAGGTCGCCAGACCCGAACGGCCGAGGCCGAGGACCGCGACCGGCATTTTGTAGAAATAGAAGACGTCGATCATCGCCCCCTCACCGCAGCTTCAGAGTGGCGAGGCCCGCGAGGGCCAGGATGGTCGCGATAATCCAGAAGCGGATGACGATGGTGGCCTCGGCCCATCCCTTCTGTTCGAAATGATGGTGCAGGGGCGCCATGCGGAACACACGGCGGCCGGTCAGCTTGAACGAAATCACCTGCACGATGACGGACACGGTCTCCAGCACGAACAGGCCGCCGACGATGGCCAGCACCAGTTCGTGTTTGGTGATGACGGCGACGGCGCCGAGGGCCCCCCCCAACGCCAAGGATCCCGTATCGCCCATGAAGACCTTGGCCGGCGGCGCGTTGTACCAAAGGAAGCCAAGCGCCGCCCCCACCAGCGAGCCCATGAACACGGCCAGTTCGCCGGACCCGGGTACATAGTGGAGTTGCAGATAGTTGGCGAACACGGTGTTGCCGACCAGATAGGCGATCAGCGCGAACACCCCGGCGGCGATCATCACCGGCACGATGGCAAGCCCGTCCAAGCCGTCGGTCAGGTTCACGGAATTGCTGGAGCCGACCATGACGAAACAAGCGAACACGATGAACATCCAGCCCAGATCGACCAACACGTTCTTGAAGAACGGCAGGGCCAGGGTGGTCGCCAGGGGATCCGGCAGATGTGCCGAGACCCAGAACGCGGCGACCCCCGCGATGGAAATCTGCAGGACCAATTTCAGCTTGCCGGGCAGGCCCTTGGAATTGCGCTTGCTCACCTTCAGGTAGTCGTCAAGGAAACCGATCACGCCGTAACCGATGGTCACGCCCAATGCCGTCCACACGAAGCCGCTTGCCAAGTCCATCCACAACAGGGTCGCCACGACCGAGGCGATCAGGATCAAAAGCCCGCCCATGGTCGGCGTGCCCTGTTTGGTGATCAGGTGGCTTTCCGGACCGTCGTCGCGGATCGGCTGGCCGCCTTTCTGCTTCGCCTTCAGCACCTCAATCAGCACCGGGCCGACCATGAAACTGATGATCAGGGCCGTGATGACGGCGCCGCCCGTGCGGAAGGTCAGGTAGCGGAACACGTTAAGCACCGCGAACTCACCGGCCATGGGGAACAGGATTTCATACAGCATCGTCTGCCCCTATTCCCCGTTAACGGCGCGGCCGCGGCCGCCGTTGCCGTGTTCATGATCCGAATGGGTGTCGGCCAATGCCGTCAGCGCATCGACCACGGCCCCCATGCGCGACCCGAATGATCCCTTGACCAGGATCACGTCGCCGGGCCGCACGGCCGAGGCAACCAGAGGCGCCAACTTGTCGGAGGTTTCCGCATGGCCACCGCGCATCTCACGGGGCAATTCGTCGAACAGGTTGCCCATGCCGGGACCGGCGGTGAACACCGTGTCGATGTGGCGCTGGGCCAGGGGGGCCGCCAGCGCGCGGTGCATGTCGTCGGACGCGTCACCCAGTTCCAGCATGTCACCCAGCACGGCGATGCGCCGCCCGCCCTTGGCCGGCTCGCTCATGCCCAGAACCTCAATGGCGGCGGTCACGGCGACAGGGCTGGCGTTGTAGCTTTCGTCGATCAGGGTCAATTCCCCTCCTGCAAATGGAATGGCCAGGCGATTGCCCCGGCCCTTGGGCGGCGCCAGACGCGCCAGCATGGCGGCGGCCACGACCGGGTCCGCCCCCATGGCCTTGGCAGCGGCGAGGACGCCCAGCGTGTTGAGAACCCAATGACGGCCCGGCACACCGACGCGGTAGCGCAACGCCGTCCCGGCGACATCCGCCAGCACGCCGGTGCCCAGCGCGTCGGGGCGGGTTTCCGTGGCCCGAACGTCGGCCGCATCGTGCAGGCCGAAGGATATGATCTGCCCTGCCCCGGCATTGCGGGCGGCGGCGGATAGGCGTTCGAACATGGGATTGTCGCGGTTAAGCACGGCCGTTCCGCCCGCGACCAGGCCGTCGAAGATTTCCGCCTTGGCGTCGGCGATTTCCTCCACCGACCGGAAGTATTCGCTGTGGACCAGCTCGACCGTGGTGATCAGGGCGACATTGGGGCGCGCCATCTGCGACAGCGGGCGGATTTCACCGGGATGGTTCATGCCCATTTCGAACACGGCGGAGGTCGCCTCGATCGGCATTCGGGCCAGGCTGAGGGGCAGGCCCCAATGGTTGTTCAGATTGCCCTTCGAGGCATGAACCTCGCCCCGGCGTTCCAGGATCATGGCCAGGGCGTCCTTGCTGCCGGTCTTACCGACACTGCCGGTAACGGCGCAGACCTTGGCCCGCGACCGGTCCCGAGCGGCGCGACCCAGGCCTTCCAGGGCCTGCGTGGTGTCGTCGACCCGCATGCCGGGGGCATCCTTGGACAGGCCGGAAAAATCGCGACGCACGACCACGCCGGCCGCACCCTTATCCAATGCCACCTGGGCATGGTCATGACCGTCAGAGGCAACCCCCTTGATGGCGACGAACAGGTCGCCGGGATTGAGGCTGCGGGTATCGATGGACACGCCCGTGGCCTGCCATTCGCCGACGGCATCGCCTTCCGTCGCGGCGGCGGCGGCACCGGCGTTCCACAGCACGTAAGGGGCTTTCGTCATACCCATGGCCTCAACCCTCTCCCGCCAGGGCGGCGCGGGCCGCTTCACGGTCGTCGAAGGGCAGGATGCGCGATCCCACGATCTGGCCCCGCTCGTGACCCTTGCCGGCGATGATCAGAATTTCGCCCGCCGACAGGTCGGCGACGGCGGTCATGATCGCCTCACCCCGGTCGGCGATTTCCGAGGCGCCGGGGGCGGCCGCCAGGATTTCGGCGCGGATTTGATCGGGGTCTTCACTGCGCGGGTTGTCGTCGGTGACGATCACGCGGTCGGCCAGGTCGCTGGCGATACGGCCCATTTCCGGCCGCTTTCCCTTGTCCCGGTCGCCGCCGCATCCGAACACCACGGCAAGGGCACCCGTCGCATGGGGGCGCAGCGCCGTCAGCACGTTTTCCAGGGCGTCCGGGGTATGGGCGTAATCCACATAGACGGCGCCGCCCGCGGGCTTTTCGCCGATCCATTCCATGCGCCCCGGCGCACCCGACAGGCTTTCCAGCGCCGCCAGGGCCGTTTCCACGGAAACCCCCGTGACCCGGGCCAGGCCCAAGGCGCAAAGCGCGTTCATGGCCTGGAACCGCCCTGCCAGGGGCAGGAACAAGTCGCGCTCAATCCCCTCGGCCATCAGACTGAGGTGTTGGCCGCGGGCATCGGGCCGGGTCGACAGAAGCTTGAAGTCGACACCGCGTTCGCCATAGGTGCGGACCCGCAAATGACGGGCCTGGGCGGCGGCGATCACGGCGGCGCCATGGGTGTCGTCGGCGTTGATGACGGCGGCGCCACCATCCACGACCAGGGCATCGAACAGGCGGCGCTTGGCCTTGAAATAGGCGTCGGTGCTGCCGTGATAATCCAGGTGGTCGCGGGTCAGGTTGGTGAAGGCACCGGCGGCGATGCGCACCCCGTCGAGCCGGCACTGATCGAGCCCGTGGCTCGACGCCTCAAGCGCCAGATGATCAACACCGAGGTCCGCCAGATGCGACAGGTCCGCGTGCAGGTCCGCCGGGTCGGGCGTAGTCAGCCCCTCGTCCCGGGAAAATACGTCCGACTGAATGCCCAGGGTTCCGGCGCTGGCGGCCTTAAGGCCCGCCTGTTTCCATATCTGACGCAGGAAACTTGCGACCGAGGTCTTGCCGTTGGTGCCGGTGACGGCGGCGACGGTTTCCGGCTGATGCGGATAGAACCGCGCCGCCAGCAGGGCATAGCGGCGGCGTGGGTTGTCCGTATCAAGGAGCGGCGTGGTCTCGTATCCGTCGGGCAACCGGGTGCCGGGCGGCGCCAGGATCGCCGCCGCCCCCCGTGCCAGGGCGTCGGGAATGTAATCGCGGCCGTCGTTGGCGGTGCCGGGAATGGCGGCGAACAGGAATCCGGGCACGACGCGGCGCGAATCACAGGTCACGCCCGTGATCTCCGGGGCCCCCGCCCCGGCCGTCTGGCCGCTGTTCATATCGTCCACCCACATGTCACTCAGCCGCACGCACCTGCTCCGGTTGACGGGAAACGTTTTCAACGTCGCGAAGGGCCGCCGGCTTCAGGGCGGCCGTGATTTCATTCGCATCGGCCGGCAACTCCCGGGTCGCGGCCAGATGCGGCATGCCGAATTCCGGCGAAATGCCCATGATCCCGGCCGTGCGCTGCACGATGCGGCCGACCGCCGGTGCGGCGACCCAGCCGCCCGTGGCATAGCCGAAAGATTCCTTGGTGCCCTTGGGCTCGTCCACGACGACGCAGACCACATAGCGCGGTGCGTGGATCGGGAACGCGCCGACGAAGGACGCGATGTTGGCCTTGTCGGAATAACCGCCGCCGGCCTTGATCTTTTCCGCCGTGCCGGTCTTGCCGCCGATCAGGTAGCCGTCGGCTTCCTTCTCCGCGTTCTTACCGGTGCCGCGGCTGACGACCAGGCGCATCAGGCCGCGCATCTTGGCCGAGGTGTCGGGCGAAAACACGCGGGCCCCCGGAATGCCCTCGGGCGCCTGCTGCTTGATCAACGTGGTCGGCCGGCGGATCCCGCCGTTAACCGTCGTCGCGATGGCATTGGCAAGCTGCACCGGCGAAACCGACAGACCATGACCGTAGGAAACGGTCACGGTGCTGATTTCGCGCCAGGGCGACGGGACAAGAGGATGACCTACCTCAGGCAACTCAACGGGGGACGGACGCAGGAGGCCGAGCCGCCCGAGGTAGGTCTGTTGGGCTTTGGTGCCCACATCGAGAGCCATTTTGGCTGCCCCGATATTCGATGAAAAAATCAGAATCTCCGGCACGCTGAGCCAGCGGTTCTTGGCGTGATAATCGGTGATCGAGAAGCGCGCCACGCGCATCGGCTTGGACGCATCGTAGCCGCCGGAAATAGCGACCACGCCGGAATCCAGCGCCATGGCGGCGGTCAACAGCTTGAAGGTCGAGCCCATTTCATAGACGCCCTTGGTGGCGCGGTTGAAACCGGCCTCGCCCAGCATTTCCACCGGGCGGTTGGGGTCGAAATCAGGCAGCGACACCATGGCCACCAGTTCGGACGTATTGGCGTCCATCACGATGGCCGTGCCGCCAAGGGCGGAAAATTCCTGCACCGTGCTGCTCAGGACTTCGTGGGCAATGGCCTGGATGCGCAGATCGATGGACAGTTGCAGCGGCGCGCCCCCGCCCGTCAGCTTGCTTTCGAAATGGCGCTCAATCCCGGCCGTGCCGCGGCCGTCGATATCGGTAACACCCAGGACATGGGCCAGCAGGCGGCCCTGGGGATAGACACGGCGTTCGCCGCGTTCGAACTGAATGCCCGGCAGCCCCAGACGATTGACCGCGTAATGCTGTTCCGGCGTCAGGTTGCGTTTCAGGTAGACGAACCGCCCGCGCGACGAAAGGCGCTTTTCCAGCTTGTCGCGATCCAGGTCGGGCAACACGCGGATCAACTTGTCCGCTGTCTCCTGCACGTCCATCACGTGCTTGGGATCGACGTAAAGCGAGACAGCCGGCAGCGAGGTCGCGACGACGATGCCGTTGCGGTCGACGATGTCCGCCCGTTCCTGGACGGGGGCCAGGGGATTGACGCTGCGCGCTAGGCGCGGTTCCGCCCGGTCGGCGAACAGGGTCAGGTCAACCACCCGCCAGCCCAGCGCCATGAAGGCCATGGAGATGACCAGCCCGGTGACGACAAGGCGCGAGCGCCCGGTTTCAAGGGCTTCGGCCGTGCGCCCCGTGGGGCCACCCCGGTAACGCGCGAAATCGAACAGATCACCTTGCATGAGGGATGCGATCATCGCCCACCCTCCTTGATCGGCGTCGGCGTCAGGCCCAGGGCTCGGCGGATCGCCGGCAAGGCGTCCTCGACCGCTTTGTCACGGGGTGAGGAAACTGCGGGTGCGGGTACAGCCTCGGCCACCGGTTCAACCTTGCGGTCGGCGACCTCGACGGTGGGCCGCCAGGGAATCTCCTCGACCGTGCCGAGCTGCCGGGTCGCGATGGGCTCCAGCCCCAGATAGCGTTCCGCCAGCAGGCGCAGGCGCTGCGGGTCATTCAAATGCGCCCATTCCGCCTGCAGCACATGGACGGCGCGGTTGTCGCGGGCGATGTCGCGGTTGAGGGCGTCAAGCTGGTCCTCCAGGTCCTGGACCTGGTAGCTGACCATGAACAACCCCAGGGACATGACGGCGGCAAGAACAAGGGCGAGGAAGGTAGTGCGTTTGCTCATCTGCGATCCCTCCTCATGCCGCCGCCCGGGCGGGCGTGTCCGTGCGCACGGCCCAGCGCAGGCGGGCCGAACGGGCGCGCGGGTTGGACCGGGTTTCGGTCTGACCCGGCTTGACCGTGCCGCGGGTGATCAGGGTGAAGGTCGGCTTGTGCGTGCTGACCGGCAGGTCCGGCAGATGGCGCGACGGGCGCGGCCCGGCGCCGGACCGTTCGCGGAGAAACTCTTTCACCGCCCGGTCTTCAAGTGAATGGAAGGATACGACGGCCAATCGGCCGCCCGGCGCCAGCAGCGCCTCGGCCCCGGCAAGGCCGCGGACCAATTCACCCAGTTCGTCATTGACGAAGATGCGCAGCGCCTGGAACGTGCGGGTTGCCGGATCGATGCCGTCCTTGGATTTCCGGACGACGCTGCGGATCAGATCGGCCAATTCCTCCGTGCGGGTGATCGGCGCCTTTTCGCGCAGTTCGACGATGGCGCGGGCGACGCGGCGCGATGCCCGCTCCTCGCCATACTTATAGATAAGGTCGGCCAGTTCCTGTTCGGCCATGGAATTGACCACGTCAGCGGCGGTCGCCATGTCGTGGCCGAGACGGCTGTCCGCGTCCATGCGCATGTCGAGCGGCCCATCGGCGCGGAAGGAAAATCCGCGCGCCGGGTCGTCCAACTGCATGGAGGACACGCCGAGATCAAGGGCCACGCCGTCGACCCGCTCCACCCCGACGGAGGACAGCAGTTCGTGCATATCGCCGAAGCGCCCGGCCAGGACCGTCAGGCGACCCGGAAATTCCAGGCCCAGGTCGGCGCCGATGCTTTGCGCCAGGGGATCGCGGTCGATGCCCCAGACCGTGCAGTCGGCGGCTTCCAGCAATCCGCGGGAATAGCCGCCGGCCCCGAAGGTGGCATCCACATAGACGCCGCCGTCCCGGGGCTCCAGGGCGCTCAGAACTTCGGCAAGCATGACCGGGGAGTGACGGGATTTATCAGCCATCACCGTCCTCCCCGGCCGATGCGCCTGGCCGTTTCGGTAATTTCAATGTCATGCCACGCGATTTGGCGCGCTCGAAGGCGCCGCCGCGCTGGGCTTCGTAGGCGGCGGGCTCCCACATCATCATGCGCTGGCCGCGTCCGACGAACAGAACCTCGCCCTTGATGTTGGCGTAATCGCGCAGGTCGTCGGTCAGGACGATGCGGCCTTCCGGATCCATCGGCAGCTCGCGGGCGTTTTCCAGGATCACGGCGGCCAGGTCGTCCTGGTCGTCGGAGAACACGTCAAGGTCTTCGAGCCCTTCGGCGAGGCGCATCATGAAGGCCTCGTCGCAGGCTTCGAGCGCCGGATACTTGAAGGACGGAAAGGCATAAAGGCCGGAGAAGGCGTCGGCATCCGCGTCGGCGCGGCCGCGTGACAGGGCCGCACGGAAGGGCTTGGGTACGCTGACCCGTCCCTTCCTGTCGATCCTGTTGACGTGCCGTCCAACCAGCAGCGCCACCGCTACCCCCTTAGGGTTTCCACCCGATTCCCGCTCGGCGGGGATGATCGCGCCCAACTTCGGACGTCGTCCCCGCACCCGCCGCGCCCGGTCCCCCGGACTGGAAAGAACTCCGTGATTCCCTCCCGGAATTCTTCTGTGGCGCCGCCCCCGGCCCCGATAACCGCCCCGCCCGTAAGGACAAGGTGCGGCCCGGCATCCGGAAACACTGCGCCATTCACGCACTTTGGGCATGTTTGGGATATCATGGGATATCATGGGCGTCAATGGAATTAGCCTGGGAAACCTTGGGCCTTGGCGGGTCCCGGGCCGGCCGTTAACGAAGGCATAACCATGATTTTCCCCGCGTCCCGGCCCGGCGCGCGTCGTCGCCACAGGCCGCCGGCACCTTGGGCCAATCAAAAAAGTTCCGATCTGGGACGATTAAAGCCCCCGAAGCGGGCCTAATTTTGCGGGGACGGGGGCATTTTTGGGGCGGATCGCCGAATCCGGAGAGTTGGGTAATTTAGGACCAGACGGCCTGTAAGCCGGGTTCTGTCCCCGGGCGCCTCGCGGCGCACCGATGGACGGCCATTCATCTGGGACAGGCGTCGCCGCCTGCCTCGCGCAACCTACCCGAAGGACGATGCGGAAACGCATCCATGGCCCGAAGCCATCGGCCCTTCCTATTCGGTTTTGCTCCCGGTGGGGTTTACCGTGCCGTCCTTGTTGCCAAGGACGCGGTGCGCTCTTACCGCACCCTTTCACCCTTACCCGGCTCGGAAGCCGGGCGGTTTGCTTTCTGTGGCACTTTCCCTAGGCTCGCGCCCGCCGGGGGTTACCCGGCACCGTGTTTCCGTGGAGCCCGGACTTTCCTCCCCTTGCAGCTTTCGCCGTAGCAAGAGGCAGCCGTCCAGCCGTCTGGTCCGGGGGCGTTATAGCCTATTTGAGATCAGGAAACAGCGCCCTCGTCGCGGCGCAGGACCTCGACCAGGCCGAGTGCCCGGCGCGCCGTCTCGGGGTCGATGCGGCCGGTCACACGGTCCGGGCGGAAGTGGCGCTGGAAGGCCTTGAGGGCCGCGTTGAAGTCGGTGACGTCGTAGCCGATTTCCCGAAGCGCATCGGCCAGAACAGGTTGGTCCATGATCAGGTTGTCCGCTTCGCCCGGCCACAGGCCGATGCCCTTGCCGGCCAGCCGCGCCCAGGGGAACAATTCGCCCGGATCGGTCTTGCGTGTCGGTGCCACGTCGGAATGGCCGACCACGTTGCGGGCCGGAATGGGATGGCGGGTGAGCACGCCGAAGCACACGGCCTCAAGCTCGCGGATCTGCGCCTCGGGGAATTCGCGGTAACCCCATTCGTGGCCGGGGTTGACCAGCTCGATCCCGATGGACCGCGCGTTGATGTCCGTGCGCCCCCGCCAATGGGCGACGCCCGCGTGCCAGGCGCGCATCTTTTCGTCCACCAAGCGGTGGACCGTGCCGTCCTCGTCGATCAGGTAATGGGCCGAGACCTCGGCCTTGGGGTCCTTGAGGCGGTCCAACGCCGCCGCCGCCGTTTCCATGCCGGTATAGTGCAGCACCAGCATGTCCACGGTGAAACCGGGGCCGCGGTCATCGCAATTCGGGCTGGGGTCGATGACGATCTCGGGCATTGGCGTTCCCCCATTGCTCGGGATTTGCGTTAGAGCTTGCGCTCTTTCTTGACCTGATCATAGGCGGCGTTGATGGCCGCCATCTTGTCGTTGGCGAGGTCGATGAATTCCTGGGGCATGCCGTCGGCCATCAGTTTGTCCGGATGGTTCTCGCGGATCAATTGGCGATAGGCCTTTTTGATGTCGGCATCCGAATCCGTGCGCTTCACGCCCAGGATTTCGTAGGGGTCGGCTTTCTTGGGCTCGTCCAGATGCATGGCCTTCAGGCGCTCGAACCCCTGGGGGGTGAACCCGAAGATCAGGGCCGTGCGGCGCAGGAACTCCATCTCGCCGGGATGCACGGCGCCGTCGGCCTTGGCGATATGGAACAGGGCTGCAAGTAATTCTTCCAGCACCGCCGGCTCGCGGGTGAACATCATGGCGATCTGTTCGGCATAGGGCTCGTAGCCGGTCGCGTCCTTGCGCGCCTCGTTGAACAGCTTGCCGACGGCGGCTTCGTCCTCGGGCGGGACATGGAACATGCGGCGAAAGGCGAGAATTTCGTCCTTCGACACCGCGCCGTCGGATTTCGCCATCTTGGCGGCCAGCACGATGACGGCCTGGGTGAAGGCGACCTGACGGGCTTCGTTCTGGGCATCCGACCCTTCAGCGCCGGACAACAAGGCCTCGTCCCCCGCCTTCTTCTGGTCGTACATATGGCCCGCGATGCCGCCGATGAGCGCACCCAGCGGCCCGCCCATGGCGAAGCCGGCAACCCCGCCGACGACTTTACCCCAAATGCTCATGGTCGATTGACTTCCCCCGCCCGTGGCGGCTTGTTGACGGCGCCGGCGGCGCATTTCCTCGGGCCGCAATTTAGGACGGTCCCAGCCGTCCCGCCAAGGGCAGTTTGATGGCAAGGTCTTTTGGGTCGATCCCGAAAGTCAGGCCCAGGATGTTGACCTCGACCCCCTCCTCGACCCCGGCCATCACGCCCAACAGCCCGAACAGGGAGACCTGATAGCCGGTGCCACTCGGCGTTTTGGCGGCGAAGCCGCCTTCGGGCAGGTAATCCTTGCCGATGGCCGTGGGCGGCAAGTCCAGGTTCAATTCCGGCACGGCGCGGGCAACATGGGCGGTGAAGGTGTTGGAATTGGGACCGGGCCAGACGGTGTAGGTTCTGGCATGGGGATAGGCGCGGGCGGCGGCGTCGATGCGCTTGATCATGTCATCGACACCGGCCCCCCGCTTGTCGGCGATGATTTCCGGCTCCGCCCCGAACCAGCGCTGGTCCGGCTCTTTCTCGGTAATGACCAGGGCCGATCCGCCATGGCGCGCGCGCCAGCCGATGATCTCGTAGACCGTGAAGGCGTCGGCGGCGGTCGGCTTGGCCGCGATCCAGGTGTGGACGCCGAAAATGCCGCGCCAGGAAAACGCCCTGGCCGCATAGACTTGAACGACCGCTTCCTTGGTAACGGCCGGATCGGGCGCGATGCCCATGGGCTCCCGGCTGGCCGTGCGCCAATCCGCCATGACGGTGTGCTTTCCGATGCTGACGGTCGCGCCGATGACCAGAAGCACAAACAGCCCCTTCGCCACGGTCCGCAATGTTTTGCTTTTCAACATGATGATCCTGATAAATCCAACGCCTTACTTAGGCAGGCAGTAACCGTTTTGCCAGTTGCCGCCACACCGCGGGCATCAGATAGATGGGGAACTGTCCGACCACGAAGTACAGCATGGTATCCGGATCGATGGCCGGCAGCAAAACCGCGATCAGGATCGCAAGGTTGCGGTTGCCCGAGGCAAAGGACGCCGACAGCACCTTGACCCTCCCCCAATCGCGGCCCATGGCCCGCCCCACCACGGCGAAGGCCCCCGCCCCGGCCACCTGCAGGCCAGCGTAGACCGCGAAGCTGAGGATCGTCACGAAGATCACATGGTCCGGATTGTCCCGGAACGCCTGCGGCACGCCCGCCATCAGCCCGGCGGCAAAGCCGACCAGCAGGATCACCGACACGCCGTGCAAAGGCTGGCGCCAACCATCGATCCGCGCCCGGCCAAGGATTCGTTGCGCGATCACGGCGGCGGCGAAGGTCGAGACGACGAGGGCTGCCAGCCGCCCCATGAGGTCGAACGACGACAGGGGGATATCCACCAGGGCCGACGACACCATGGGCAACGTCAGCGGCACCAGGAAGGTTTCGGCGATCAGCACCAGCAAAAGGAACGCCCCGTCGAGCCCGATGACCATGCCGACGGCGGGCGTGGACATCAGCGGGCAGCTTGCCGCCGTCAACACCATGGCGGCAACCAGGCCCGGCGACAGCCCCATATCCTTGACCAGCAGCCAGGTGATGACCGGCGTTACCGCCAGCATCCAGACCAGCGTGATGCCCAATAGGAACGGTCGGCGGATGTGGCCCATCACATCGGCCCAGTCGATATGGACCATCGACACGAACATCAGGACCCAGACCATTTCCGTCAGCCAGGGCTGCAGATGCACCGTCACCCCGGGGAAAGTAAGGCCAGAAAACACCCCCACGGCCATCATGGTCGTGGCGTGACGGCCCAGAAAGGCGAGACCGGAGACGATCAGAGCGGCTGGGTTCATTGCGGCGGTCCTGCGGTGAAACGAATGCCATCCGGGCACTTGCGCGGAAATCGATTATGGGGCAAACCCAGATGTATACAATCCGATCAAGAAATCCCAATCCCCAAGGAGCATCCATGGCCGAACAGGTTGATACGGTAGTCATCGGCGCAGGCGTCGTGGGCCTGGCCTGCGCGCGCACCCTGGCCCAGGCCGGGCGCGACGTCATCCTACTGGAAAAGGCCGACGATATCGGCACCGGCACCAGTTCGCGCAATTCCGAGGTCATCCACGGCGGCATCTACTATGCCAAGGATTCGCTGAAGGCATTGTGCTGTGTCGAGGGCAAGGAGATGCTCTACGAATACTGCGCAAGCCACGGGATCGAGCATAACCGCATTGGCAAGATCATCGTCGCCATCACCGAAGACGAGGTGGTGAAGCTGGAGGAACTGAAGGCCAAGGGCGAAGGCAACGGCGTTCACGACCTGACCTGGCTGGACGCCAAGCAGATGAAAGAGATGGAGCCCAACGTAACGGCTGCGGCGGGCCTCCTTTCACCCTCCACCGGGATCATCGAAAGTCACGGCTACATGCTGTCCCTGCAGGGCGAATTGGAAGACCGGGGCGGCATGATCGCCTTCAACACCCCTGTGGAGGGCGGCGAGGTCCTGGCTGACGGACGCATCCGCATCCGCGCTGGCGGCGACGCGCCCATGGAACTGGACTGTTCCCTGGTGGTCAACGCGGGTGGGCTGTATGCCCAGCACATCGCCCGCGCCATCGACGGCATCCCGGCGGACAGCATCCCCGGCAGCTTTTACGCCAAGGGCCATTACTTCACGATCGCGGGCAAAAGCCCCTTCAACCACCTGATCTATCCGGCCCCCGTGCCGGGCGGGCTCGGCACCCATTCGACGCTCGATCTCGGCGGCGGCACCAAGTTCGGCCCCGACGTGGAATGGCTCGACGTCACCCATCCGGACCAGATCGACTACAAGGTCGACGAAAGCCGGGTCGACAGCTTCTACGGTGCGATCCGCCGCTACTGGCCGGGATTGGCCGACGGCGCCCTGTCGCCGGGCTATACGGGTGTGCGGCCCAAGCTGACCAACAGCAACGACAAATACGCCGCCGACTTCGTCATCCAAGGTTCGGACGTGCACGGGCTGGCCAATTACGTCGGCCTGTACGGCATCGAAAGCCCGGGGCTGACCTCGTCTCTGGCGATCGCCAAGCGGGTCGCCGGGCTTGTGGAAAGCTGACGGCGCGCCGCCCGCCTATTCCGCGGCGACGGGCTGCCCGAAGATCTGTGCGAACCGTTCGGTGTAGCGATCCCAGACGTCCGGGTTCTTCAGCCGTGGCGGCTTTTCACCCCGCAGGATCGTGACCCACTGCTCGGCCGCCGCCTTGGCCATGTTGTAATTGCATTCATAGGTCACGCCCGCGTTGTGGGGCGACAGCAGCACGTTGTCGAACTCGACGAAGCGGTTGTCCGCATTGCCCGTGGGTTCGATCTCGAACACATCAAGCCCGGCCCCCTGGATGCATTTCTCGCGCAACGCAGCCACCAGGGCGTCTTCATCAGCGATGCCACCACGCGCCGTGGTGATGAAATAAGCCGTGGGCTTCATGAAACCGAAGGCGCGGGCATCGACCATGCCACGGGTTTCAGCGTTCAGCGGGCAATTGACGGAGATGATATCCGCTTCCCGGCACAGGGTTTCGAAATCGACCTTTTCCGCCCCGCGTTCGGCGAAATCGGCGTCGCTGATATAGGGATCGCAGGCGATGGCCTTGGCGCCGAACACCTTCACATAGCCGGCAACCAGCCGGCCGATATTGCCCAGGCCGATAATACCGACCGTCTTGCCGGTCAGCTCTGAGCCGATGAAGTTCTGGCGGTCGATCCGCGGGTTGGCGCGGATGGCCTTGTCGGTCTGCGCGATCTGCTTGCTGAGCGTCAGCGCCAAGCCCAGCACATGCTGCGCCACGGACACCGAATTGGCGCCCGAATTGTTGACCACCATGATGCCCAGATCGTTGCAGGCGTCGACGTCGATCATGTCATAGCCCGCCCCGGTCGAGGACACGGCCAGCAGGTTGGGGCAACGCTCCAGAAATTCCCGGTTCGGATACCAGGCTTTCGGGGTTTCGTTGGTCGGCATGAACTGAATGCCGTGAACCTGGGCCAGCAGGTTCCAATTGTGGTCGGCGTCGTCTTCGAAGTCGATGCGCTGGGGCGTGATCTCCGGCGCGGCGGCCAGGATGTCCATGGCGATGGGATCGACGAATTTGTTGAAATAGGCAAGAGTGCGCGACATGGGGCAGGATGTCCTCTGGGCTTGTGTTTTTGCTTGTGAGGCTGTTCTATCCGGTCTCTCATAAAGCCGACAAGAAAAACCGGGGCCTTCGGGGGCTAGAGAGGACCGGCAACCGACCAAATGGCGGATCAAATACAAAAATCGGGCTGGCACGTCTGGATCGACCGGGGCGGCACCTTCACGGACCTGGTCGCGCAGGCGCCGGACGGGCGGCTGGTTACCCATAAGCTGCTGTCAGAAAACCCGGACCAGTACGAAGACGCCGCCCTGCAGGGCATCCGCGATATTCTAGGCGTCGCCCCAGGTGCTGCGATCCCCGAAGGGGCCGTCAGCGTCGTCAAGATGGGCACCACCGTGGCCACCAACGCGCTCTTGGAGCGCAAGGGCGACCGCACGGTGCTGGTCATCACCGACGGCTTCGGCGATGCGCTGCGCATCGGATACCAGGCCCGGCCCAATATTTTCGCCCGCCACATCGAATTGCCGGAAATGCTGTACGAGCAGGTGATCGAAACGCCCGAGCGCGTGAACGCCCAGGGCGAGGTTCTGACGCCGCTCGACCAAAGCCGCCTCCGCGCCGGGCTGCAGGAAGCCTACGACGCCGGCATCCGCGCCGCCGCCATCGTGTTCATGCACGGCTACCGTTATCCGGACCATGAACGCCGGGCCGCCGCCATCGCCCGCGACATCGGTTTTACCCAGATCTCCACCAGCCATCAGGTCAGCCCCCTGATGAAACTGGTCAGCCGGGGCGACACCACGGTGGTCGATGCCTATCTGTCGCCGATCCTGCGCCGCTATGTCGACCGGGTGGCGGGCGACCTGGGCGACACGCCGCTGCAGTTCATGCAGTCCAACGGCGGGCTGACCGACGCGCGCCTGTTCCAGGGCAAGGATTCGATCCTGTCCGGTCCCGCCGGCGGCGTCGTCGGTATGGTCGAGACCGCGCGCATGGCCGGCTTCGCCAAGGTCATCGGCTTCGACATGGGCGGGACGTCCACGGACGTCTCCCACTACGACGGAGAGTATGAGCGCACGTTCGAAACCCAGGTTGCCGGGATTCGCATGCGCGCGCCCATGATGAACATTCACACGGTCGCCGCCGGCGGCGGGTCAATCCTGCATTTCGACGGGGCGCGCTATCGGGTCGGCCCCGACAGCGCCGGTGCAGACCCGGGCCCCGCCTGTTACCGCCGGGGTGGGCCGCTGACCGTTACCGACTGCAACGTCATGCTGGGCAAGGTACAGCCGACATACTTCCCCGCCGTATTCGGCCCCAACGCGGACCAGCCCCTGGACGACCGCGCCGTACGCCGCAAGTTCGAGGACATGGCCCGGACCATCCACGAAGAAACCGGCGACGACCGCACGCCGGAAGAGGTCGCCGAGGGGTTCCTGAAAATCGCCGTCGAAAACATGGCCAACGCGATCAAAAAAATCTCCGTTCAACGCGGCCATGACGTGACGGAATACGTACTCAACGGCTTCGGCGGGGCGGCAGGGCAGCACGCCTGCCTGGTCGCCGATGCGCTCGGCATGAACACCGTGTTCCTGCACCCCTTCGCGGGCGTGCTCTCGGCCTACGGCATGGGCTTGGCCGATGTGCGGGCGATCCGCGAAAAAGCGGTCGAGGCCCCGCTGGCCGCCGGTCTGACCGCCCCCCTGATGGAGATCATCGAAGGCCTGGAAAAGGACGCCCGGGCAGAGATCGACGGCCAGGGCATCACAAAGGAAAACATCGAAATCTTCCGCCGTGCCCATCTTCGCTACAAGGGCACGGACACGGCCCTGATCGTGCCGTTCGGCGACCGCAACAAGATGATCGACGAGTTCGAGGTTCTGCACCGCCAGCGTTACGGCTTCACCGCCCCCGGCCGCGGCCATATCATCGAGGCCGTGTCGGTGGAAGTCGTCGGCCGTGCCGGCATGGCCGAAGATCCCGATATCGAAGACATCCCCGGCGTTGCGGCCCTGCGCCCCATGACCCGGGTGCCCATGACGTCGGGCGGCAAGACATACGAGACGCCCGTCTACCGCACGGAAGCGCTGCTACCCGGCGACCGCCTTGCCGGTCCCACGATCCTGGTCGAGAACACCTCGACCATCGTGGTCGAACCGGGCTGGGCCGCCGAGATGACCCGCAAGGGCCATCTGATTCTGACCCGGGCGGAACCGCGCCCGGAAGTCCACGCCATCGGCACCCAGGCCGACCCGGTGATGCTGGAAATCTTCAACAACCTGTTCATGTCGATCGCCGAACAGATGGGCACGACCCTGGCCAACACCAGCTATTCCGTGAACATCAAGGAACGGTTGGATTTCTCCTGCGCCGTATTCGACCGCAAGGGCGAACTGATCGCCAACGCGCCGCATATCCCCGTGCACCTGGGCTCCATGGGCGAAAGCATCCGCGCCGTGATGCGCGACAATGCCGGAAAGATAAAGCCCGGCAACGTCTATGCCCTGAACGCGCCCTACAACGGCGGCACCCATCTGCCGGACGTCACCGTCATCACGCCCGTGTTCGACGACAAGGGCCAGGACATCCTGTTCTATGTCGGCTCACGCGGTCATCACGCCGACATCGGCGGCATCACCCCGGGCTCCATGCCCCCCGACAGTAAAACGGTCGAGGAAGAAGGTGTTTTGATCGACAATTTCCTTCTGGTCGATCAGGGAAACCTGCGCGAGGACGCCCTACGTGAATTGTTGTGCGGCGGCCCCTACCCCGTGCGGAATTTTGATCAAAATTTGGCTGACCTGGCGGCCCAGATCGCGGCCAACGAAAAGGGGGCCCAGGAACTGCGCAAGATGGTCGATCACTTCGGCCTGGAAACGGTCTGGGCCTATATGGACCATGTCCAGGACAACGCCGAGGAAAGCGTGCGCCGGGTGCTCGACGTGCTGACCGACGGGCAGTTCACCAGTGAGATGGACAACGGCGCGGTGATCGACGTGAAGATCACGGTCAATCACAAGAAGCGCGAGGCGACCTTGGATTTCTCCGGCTCGTCGGCGCAACTGGACAGCAACTTCAACGCCCCCACCGCCGTCTGCCATGCCGCGGTGCTCTATACCTTCCGCACGCTGATCGACGACGATATCCCCTTGAACGCCGGCTGCCTCAAGCCGCTCAAGCTGGTGATCCCCGAAAAATCCATGCTGGCGCCCGTCTATCCCGCCGCCGTGGTCGCCGGTAACGTGGAAACCAGCATGATCGTGACCGACGCACTGTTCGGCGCGCTGGGGGCCCTGGCTTCCAGCCAGGGAAGCTGCAACAACTTCACCTTCGGTAATGATCGCCATCAGTACTACGAAACCATCTGCGGCGGATCGGGTGCGGGACCGGACTTCGACGGCACGGACGCCGTTCACACCCATATGACCAACACCCGGCTAACCGATCCGGAAGTCTTGGAATGGCGTTTCCCGGTGATGGTCGAACGTTTCGCCATCCGCCACGGTTCGGGCGGGCCGGGGGCGCACCCGGGCGGCAACGGCGTGACCCGGCGTATTCGTTTCCTCGAAGACATGACAGCGGCGATCCTGTCCAGCCACCGCCGCGCACCGCCCCATGGCATTGACGGCGGCAGCCCCGGCATGATCGGGCGCAACGCCGTCGAGCGGGTCGACGGCACGGTCGAGGAATTGACCGGCACGGACCGCCGCGAGCTTAAGCCCGGCGACGTCTTCATCATCGAAACGCCGGGCGGCGGCGGCTTTGGCGCGGCTTGATTTCCCCTTAACCGGCGCTTAACCAAGGTTTTCTATAAGATTCCCAGGATTCCGGGTGCGATTCGGGCCGCGTTTGACCACCGGGCCGCCGGGGCATAGACTCGTTCCGCAGTTCGGCGCGCCGACCGAATCCTTAAGAACTTGAGGGAGTTTCACCGCGTGCGTAGACGGGCGATTGCCGGAACGATGACGATGGGCCTGGTCCTGGCGTCAGCACTATGCGCGCCCGAGGCCGCACGCGCGGCCCCGCTGGAGATTGAACTCGCCCGCCTGATCACCAACCATCCCAACATCCTGGCCGCCGAGAACACCCTGGAAAGCAACCGACAGGGCATCGACGTCGCCAAGGCCCGGCGCCTGCCGACCCTGAGCATGACCGGCGACGCGGGGCGCGAGTTCATCGACAGCCCGTCGACCCGGTCGTCCGGCGCCAAAAGCATCGAGAACAAGAACGTCGCCACCTTTACCCTGTCGCAGAACCTGTTCGACGGCTATGCGACACGGACGGCCATCCATATCGCCGAATTGAACGAGCATCTGGCCCGCATCTCGCTGGAGGGCACACGCCAGAACACCCTGTTCCAGGGCGTGCGGGCCTATATCACCGTGCTGCGGCAGATGCGCCTGCTCGGCATCACCATCGAAAGCGAAGGCCGTATTCAGCGTCAGTTGAACCTGGAAGATGAACGGGTGCGCCGCGGATCGGGGATCGCCGTCGACGTGCTGCAGGCCAAATCGCGCCTTCAGGTCGCCAAGGAACGGCGCGTCGGCTTCGAGGGCCAGTTGCGTGACGCCATGTCGCGCTACCAGCAGGTGTTCGGCTTTCCCCCCAATCTGGAAGACATGTACGACCCCCGCCCGCCGGTCAACGCCGTGCCGAGCGAGCTGGATCGCGCCCTTGCCATCGCGCTGGTCGAAAACCCTGCCGTGCGCGAAGCGGGCACCAGTATCGACATCACCCGCCAGCGCGAGGTCGAGGCCAAATCCGGGCTCTATCCGACCATCGATCTGGAAGGCGAGTTCAACATGGAACAGAACAACGGCGGCGTGCTCGGCACCCGGCGCGACTACAGCATCGGCTTCCAAGCCGATTGGGAGCTGTTTTCCGGCTTTTCCACCCGGTCTTCGACCCTGCGCGCGGCCTATGACACGGCCGCCAACCGCAACAAGCTGCAGGCCGCTGCCCGCACGGTGGAGGAACAGGTCCGCCTTGCCTGGCAAGCTCTGGAAACCGCCCGCGAGCGGGTGATCCTTCTGGAAAACGCGGTCAACATCGCATCGGAAGTGGCGCAAAGCCGGCGCAAACTGCGCGCCGCCGGTAAGGAAACAGTGATCAACGTGCTGGACGCCGAGAACGAGGTCAACAACGCGCAGATCAATTTCACCACCGCGTCCTACGACGAAAAGACCGCCGCCTATCAGCTTCTCCTCGCCCTCGGCCGCCTTGATCCCTTGAGCCTGAACCTCGTGGTGCAGTAAACCTATGTGCGGGCCAACCCGGCCCGGCACAACGGAGTTGCCCCGCCATGGAAGGTTCCCTGTTTTCCCGTGACCGCTTGGTCACGCTTGATGCCGTCCGCGCCGCGCGCGCGAACATGCCCCATGCCATCCGCCGCACACCCGTCGTGCCCGTGGCCCGGGACAGTGCCGAGGTCGGCCGGGAAACCCTGTTCCTGAAGTGTGAGAATTTGCAGGTCACGGGTGCGTTCAAGGTGCGCGCCGTGTTCAACGTGATGCACTACCTGACGGCGGAACAGAAGGCTAAGGGCGTGGTTCTGGCATCATCCGGCAACTTTGCCCAGGGTTTCGCCTTCGCCGGCAAGACGCTGGGCGTTCCCATCACCGTCGTGATGCTGGACGCGACCAGCCCCTACAAGATCCAGGGCACGGAAGGGTACGGCGCCGAGGTTTATCTCTGCGGCACGGACGCCCTCGCCCGTCAGCCCACGGTGGAACGCCTGGCCGTGGAGCGCGGCATGACCGCCATCGACACCTGGGAAGACCCGCCGATCATCGCCGGCCACGGCACCATCGGTTTCGAAATCATGGAACAATGCCCCGATGCCCAGCAGGTCCTGGTCCCCGTGTCGTCGGGCGGGGTCGCCGGCGGCATTGCGGCGGCGGTCAAGCTGATCAATCCGAACGTGAAGGTCGTGGGCATCCAGCCGGAACGCGCCAACGCGGCCTATGTCTCGCGCCAAGCAGGCACGCCCACGGCCATCGACTATTGGGACAGCATCGCCGACGGGCTGAGCGCCCGGCGCCCCGGCGAATACCCGTTCATGCATTTGGAGGCCTACCTCGACGACATCGTGCTGGTCTCGGAGCAGGACATCGCCCGCGCCTTCAAGACCATCCTGACCCGCATCAAGATGCTGGGCGAGCCCGCCGGCGTCACCGCGGCGGCCGGGTTCCTGTCGGGCAAGGTCGATACGTCGCTGAAAACCGTGGCCGCGCTGACCGGCGGCAACCTGACCCAGGAATCGGTGCTCAAGATGCTGGATATGGCCGCCGACTGAGGCGGACTTGGTCGCTAAGTCTTTTCGCCGGCGACCGGCGGCTGATCGGCACCGGGGCCGTCCTTGCGATCTCCGCCCGGCGGGTTCTTTCGCCGAATGATGATATCCCCGTTGGGCAGGACCTCGGGCATTTCGTACTGCGGGATGGTCATGATGAACAGCTCGAAGGCGCGCAGGATCTTCTTCGTCCCTTCCTCCAGCAGCACGTCCGGATCAGGTGAATTCGATTGCGCCTGGGCGGTGGCGGCGGGAACCGTCGCCAGCATCAGGGCAAAAATCGCGGCAGCACTGCGGCGAAAGGTCGGTGGCGTAACGGATGGCATGGTTGCTCTCCTGTGGTGGCCCCTAAGGTCCCCCAAGATATGACGGGCTTAGGCCCCCTTGGCCAGAAAGGCCGCTGACACCGCGAAGGCTTCCAGTTCGTCGTCCCGCGCACCCCGCAGGGTTTCCAGGCGATCCAGTTCCCGGCAGATGGCATCGCGCTTTTCGATCAGCGCCTTGAAATGCAGATCGCAGCCGGCGACCTGGGGCGGATAATCGCGGAGTTCCTGGAAGACCGGCCGCTTGACCGCCTGCAGACGGTCACGCAATTCCTGCCAACGTCGGTTCTGCATGGCTGCATCTTCGTTGCGATGGGCCATTTTGAGATTGCTCATGGGCGGACTCTCCGCTGGCGGTGGTCCTTCACATATGGCTGGCAACCACCATGCCCGCAAGACCGGCGAACGATTTATCCCGGCCCCTGGGCGATGTCTTCGAGCCCATCACGGGACAGGATTTCGACCGCCCCGCCATGTTCGGCACCGATCACGCCGGCGTTGCGCAGCTTGGTGAACGAGCGGCTGACCGTTTCCACGGTCAACCCCAGGTAATCCGCAATATCAGCACGACGCATATTCAAGCGCAGCGCCCCATCGTCGTTGACGCAATCGGGCGCCTTGTCCAGCAGGGTCAACAAGAAGACCGCGATGCGCTCCTCCGCCGTCAGCCGGCCAAGCGACAGCATCTGTCCCTGAGCGGTGGTGATTTCACGCTGCAGCTTCAGGATCACCGCCTTGGCCAATGACGGATACTGCCCAACCAGTTCCGTGATGCGGGCGCGCGGGAAACTGCACACAGTCACCGGCGTTATTGCTTCGGCCGTGACGGGATAGTCGGGCCCATCGCGGAGGCCGATCAGGTCCCCCCTAAAATAGAACCCGGTGACCTGACAACGCCCGTCGGCAAGAAGCTTGTATTGCTTGAACACGCCGGAGGTGACGGTGAAGACATTATCGGCGGGGTCGGATTCCTGAAATAACGTCTGGCCGGCCGCCAGCTTGCGGCGGTTTACATGCTCAGCGAGATGAGACAATTCATCCGTGCTCAGGCCCGAGCAGGCGGCCAGATGACGTGCAACGCAGCTGGCGCATTCCTGCGGCAGATGATCCCGTTCCCGGGCCGCATCACATAGACCGATCACTCTGGCGGTGACAGATGCCATCAATTCCTACCCAAGGCTGCATCCGGCGGTGGCAAACCCATTTCCCACCGCCGGGATGTATTATAGAGCAGCCCGGGTCCGGCGCAATTCCGGATCGCGTGGCAGTAGGCGTGGCCTTACCTATTCGGCGGCTTGGCCCGCGTTCTGCACGATCACGCCCGCATGCTGGGTGACCATCACCTTGTTCAGCAGCTTGACGCAGGAATAGACCGCAAACGTGTGCGGACAGGGTGTTTCCGTCAGCTTGGCCAATTCCAGCACGGCACCGATCAGGGCTTCGGTTTCGAGCGACCGCCCTGCCTCGACGTCCTGCAGCATGGAGGTCTTGTGCGCGCCGACGCTTTCCGCACCATCGATGCGTTTTTCGATGGTGTGGCGGAAGGTGATACCCAGCTTTTCCGCGACAATCTGGGCTTCTTCCATCATCTTCTGGGCCAGATGCCGGGTTTCCGGGAACTGGCAGATGTCGACCAGAGTCGCGTGGGTCAGCGCGCTGATCGGGTTGAAGCTGAGGTTGCCCCAAGCCTTGAGCCAGATTTCCGAGCGGATATCCTCGAGCACGCGAGACCGGAAACCGGCTCCCTCGAGAAGTTCCTTCAGGCCTTCCACCCGCGCGCTGATCGATCCGTCCAACTCGCCGATGGGGAAACGGTCGCCCTCGACATGCTTGATGACGCCCGGTTCCGTCACGGCGGCGGCCGGGTAGACGACGCAGCCGATGATGCGGTCGCCGTCGATGTACTTGGTCAGCACGCCATCCGGATCCAGGCTTTCAAGCTGCTTGCCGTCGTGCGGACCGCCGTGGTTGTGGAAATACCACCACGGAATGCCGTTCTGCACGGTCATGATCATGGTGTTGGGGCCCATCAGCGCACCCAGGTCCTTGGCGACCAGTTCCAGGTAATGAGCCTTAAGGCCCAGGATGACAAGGTCCTGTTCGCCCGCGTCGGCGCATTTTTCGAACGCCTTCACCTGCGCGACATGTTCCGATCCGTCTTCCCAGATCAGTTTCAACCCGTTCTGGCGGATCGCCTGAAGGTGCGGTCCCATATCGATGACGCTAACGTCGTTTCCGGCCAAGGCCAGTTTGGCGCCCATAAGGCCGCCGATGGCGCCGGCACCAATCACGCATACTCGCATGATGTTCTCCCTGCTTTTCTCTGTTTCCCTGCGGCGGGCATATCACATGCCCGCACGGTGTTCCCTGCGACAGACCCGATTGCGAGGCGAGTCCGTCTAGTTATCGAAAGTGTTGCTTAGCGTGCCGATTCCATCAATGACAATCTCCACCGTGTTGGACGGCTCCTTCATGCTGCCGACGCCGACGTTGGTGCCGCAGGCGATGACGTCGCCCGGTTCCAGCGTCACATCGTGGGAGATTTCACTGATCAATTTGGCCGGCGTGCGAAGCATGTCCGAAACCGGATAATTCTGACGTTCCACGCCGTTGAGGATCGTCTTCACGGTCAACTTCATGGGGTCTAGACCCGTGGCGATGACCGGGCCCAGCGGACCGAAGGTGTCGAAACTTTTGCAACGGGTCCATTGGGCGAAAGTTTCATCGCGCTTCAGGATATCCGCCGCCGTCACGTCATTTACACAAGTATAGCCGAACACATAGCCGAGCGCGTCCGCTTCCGACACATTCTTGCACCGCTTGCCGATGACGATGCCCAGTTCGCCTTCATAGACGATCTTGCCGTCGTAACTGGCAGGCCGTTCGATGGCAGCCCCCGTGCCGATGACCGAATTATTGGTCTTGATGAACCACAGCGGCTCTTCCGGACGCACGCCGTTCATTTTCTCGCGCATGGTGTTGTAGTTGTTCCAAAGGGCGACGATCTTGCCCGGCCGCACCGGGGCCAGAACCGTGACGTCCGCCAGATTGACGGTCTCGCCGGTCGCCTTCGCACCTTGGAACATGTCCCCGGAATGCACGCTGATGACATCGCCATCGAGCGTGCCGAACCCTTCGGCGCTCTGGCGCGCGTACCTGATCCACAAAGTCATTCTTCTGTTTCCCCACGAATTGCTGTTAATGGCGCGGCCTGGGCCGCCCCCGATTGTTGACGAATTGTATACGTTTAAACGGGGGGCGACATTAAACAGCCCGCGCCGCGCATGGCAACAGAACGCGATGACGCAGTGCAGCGAAACCGGGAGTTTTTCCGGGTCGTGGAAATGGTGGGGGGAAATCCCGCTAAATGCAGGACTTAGTGGTGGAAGAGAACCGGAATTTCGGCCTTCTCGACCACGTATTGGGTGACCCCGCCGATTTTGAAGTCGTGGCGCCGGGCGTGGGCATAACCGCCCATCAGCAACAAGTCGATAGCGTTGTCGGCGCAAGCCTTCAAAAGTGTCTGGCCAACCTCCTGCGGATCGCAATTGAGCATCTGAATTTCGCTTTGCTGGCCGTGCCAACGCAGATAGTTGGCGAGGTCCGACGCGGGCAGATCGTCACCATGAGTTTCCGGTGCAGACAGAATTAGCAACTTGGCCGCGGCTTCGACAATCGGCCGTGACGACGTGACGGCGGCCGAAATCTCGGCGCTGCCGTTCCAGGCGATGGCGATCTTGTTGCCAATCTCCTTGATGTCCCGGGGCGGCACGCAGACGACGGGTTTGCCGGTTTCCATGAGGGCCGCTTCGAAGGTATTGACACCCAATTGTCCATCGGGCTGGGCCACGAAGATGATATCGGTGAGCCGGCCGCGGCGGGCGACGACATTGGCTTGGCGGCCCTTTTCCTCGTGCCACGAGGCGGACACCCCCTTCTCATCGTTGCGGGGCTCCGTAATGTTGGCGATGCCATGGCGCTGGCAATAATCCAGGTACAGTTTCTTGACCCGGGCCTCTTCGTCGGCGGCATGGGTCTCGGCGATCTCGTTCACCACGTCACGCACGCCGGCCAGGGTCGCACCGTAGGCCAGCATGTCCTGAGATCCCATTCGGGCATGGACAACGTCGATATGGGCATCAAATTTCTTCGCAAGTGCCACTGCGGCGTTCAGGACCAATTCGCCCTTCCCGTCACCGCGCACGGGAACAAGAATATTTCTGATGCTCATGATTGTCCTCCCGTTGTGTCCGGACCGCCCCGGCCATGATGGCCGGGGCTGCCGGAATTGGTCAGATCACTCTAGCGTCTAGAACAGACCTTCGATTTGACCTTCGTCATTCAGGTAGATGTTGTTCGCGGACGGCACCTTGGGCAGGCCCGGCATCGTCATGATGGCGCCGGTCACGGCGACGATGAATTCTGCCCCCGCCGACAGCCGCAGTTCGCGGATCGGCACGGTAAAGCCCGTCGGTGCGCCCTTGGCGTCCGGATCGGTCGAGAAGCTGTACTGCGTCTTCGCCATGCAGACCGGGAAGTGTCCGTAATCTTTCTGCAATTCCGCGAAACGCTTTTCGATGGCGCCATCACAGGAAATGCCGTCACCGCCGTAGATCTTCTTGACGATGGTTTCGACCTTGTCACGCAGCGGCATGTCGTCCGGGTAGAGCGGCTTGAAGTCGGCCACGCCGGAATCAGCCAGTTCGACCACATGCTTCGCCAGTTCTTCCGTGCCGGCACTGCCGTCCGCCCAATGAGTGGCGATGAAAGCTTTCACGCCTTCAGCCTCGGCCGCGGCCATCACGGCCTGCAGTTCGGCGTCCGTGTCGGTGATGAAGTTGTTGATGCAAACGGTCACCGGCACACCGAACTGCTTGGTGTTGCGGATGTGGCGCACCAAGTTGTCGCAACCCTTCGTGACTGCGTCCACGTTTTCCGTGCCCAGGTCAGCCTTGCCCACTCCGCCGTGCATCTTGAGCGCGCGCACGGTGGCGACGATGACCGCCGCCGCCGGCTTAAGGCCCGCCTTACGGCACTTGATATCGAAGAACTTCTCGGCACCCAGATCGGCGCCGAAACCGGCTTCGGTCACGACATAATCGGCAAGCTTGAGCGCCGACTTGGTCGCGATGACCGAGTTACAGCCATGCGCGATGTTGGCGAACGGACCGCCGTGGATGAAGGCCGGGTTGTTTTCCAGCGTCTGCACCAGGTTCGGCGCGATGGCTTCCTTGAGCAGCACGGACATGGGGCCCGGTCCCTTGACGTCGCGGGCGTAGATCGGCTCGCGGTTGCGGTTGTGGCCGATCACGATGTTGCCGATCCGCTCCGTCAGATCCTGCAGGCTGGTCGCCAGACAGAAGATCGCCATGATTTCCGACGCCACGACGATGTCGAAACCGTCTTCGCGGGGGAAGCCGTTGGCGACGCCACCCAGCGAATTGGTGATCTGGCGCAGCGCCCGGTCGTTCATGTCGACGACGCGCTTGAAGGCGACGCGACGGCTGTCGATAGCCGGCTCCAACCCCCAATAGATATGGTTGTCGATCAGCGCCGCCAGCAGGTTGTGGGCGATGCCGATGGCATGGAAGTCACCGGTGAAATGCAGGTTGATGTCTTCCATCGGAACGACCTGGGCGTAACCGCCGCCGGCGGCCCCGCCCTTCATGCCGAAGCAGGGGCCGAGGGAAGGTTCGCGGACGCAGATCATGGCCTTCTTGCCGATCTTATTCAGACCGTCGCCCAGGCCCACGGTGGTCGTGGTCTTGCCTTCACCGGCGGGGGTCGGGGTCACGGCGGTGACCAGGATCAGCTTGCCGTCGGGGTTGCCCTCCAACGACTTCAGGTAGTTCATATCCACCTTGGCCTTGTGCGGGCCGTACTGCAGAAGCGCGTCGCCGGGAATGCCCAGCTTCTCGGCGCCGACATCGGCGATCGGCTTCATGGTAGCTTCGCGGGCGATTTCGATATCACTTTTGGGCATGGTTTCCTCTCGCGTCCCTCTTTCGGGATCTCTGGAGCCTGGGTTGTTTCCTCTGGGTCGATGGCGGCCGCCGGTCAGGCGCCCAACACCTTCCCCTTCTGCAGGCCGACTTTGGCCACGTATTCCGGTGCGGTGATCTTCTTATCGTCATGGGGGCGCAGACGCATCACCTTGACGGCACCGCCGGGGGCGGCGACCAGGATGTGATCGTCTTCGATGCCGACGACCTCACCCGGCTTGCCGCCGGTGTCGCCGTCCACTTTGCGGGAATCGAAGATCGACAGTTCGTTGCCGTCGATGGTCGTCCAGGCACCCGGCTGCGGGTTGCAGCCGCGGATCTGGTTGTAGACCTCGGCCACGGGCTTCGACCAATCGATCTGCATGTCCTTCTTGCGGCACCAGGATTCGTAGGTGGCTTCGTCCTCGTTCTGGGGAATCTTCGGCGGGTTGCCTGCCTTCACCATGTCGATGGCTTCCAGCATCATTGCCACGCCGCGGTCGAAAATCTTGCCGAAGTAGATGTCCCCCAGCGTGTCGTCGGGGCCGATCGCGACCTTGTCCTGATGCAGGATGAAACCTTCGTCCAGGCCGTCGTCAGGCCAGAAGATGGTGATCCCGGTTTCCGTGGCGCCGCCTATGATCGGCCAATTGATGGACGACGGGCCGCGGTGCTTGGGCAGCAGTGACGGATGGAAGCAGATCGATCCGTGGGTTGGAATGTCGCGGGCTTCTTCCGGCACGAAGATGATCATGTAGGCCATGACCATCAGGTCGGCCTTCAGGGACCGCATGTGGTCCAAGACTTCCTTATCCGTGTAGTTGGGCGGCTGAAACAGCGGCAACCCCTTTTCCAGGGCGAATTCCTTCACCGGATCGGCCGGCTTGCCTTCCTTGTCCGGCGCGCAGAACACGCCAACGATTTCGTCCGTGCCCTTTTCCAGGATCGCTTCCAACGTGGCCTTGCCGAAGGCCTGCTGGCCGTTAAGGATCAAACGCATGAGGGTCCTCCCTTGGGGATCTTTGTGTTTCGCTGCGAACGGGGGGCGGTCAGACCGCGCCGCCCGTCTTCGCGGCTTCGATTTCGTCAGAACTCAGGCCGATTTCCGCCAGGATTTCGTCCGTATGCTCGCCCAGAAGCGGCGAGCGCTTCACGTCGGCCGGGCAATCGGACAGCTTGATCGGGTTGCCGACCGTGAGGTAAGCCCCCCGTTCCGGATGATCGACCTCGACCACCGTGCCAGTGTCGCGCAGGCTCGGCTCCTCGGCGATTTCCTTCATCGACAGGATCGGACCGACGGGGATGTCCAGCGGATTGCAGATTTCCATGACCTCGAACTTGGTCTTGGTCATGGTCCAATCTTCGATCGCACCAAAGATCTGGTTGAGGTGCGGCAGGCGCGCCTTCGGGGTGGCGAAGTCCTCGTCCGTCTTCCATTCGGGCTTGCCGATGACGTCGCAGATCTTCTCCCACACCGCAGCCTGGGTGATGAAGTAGGTATAGGCGTTGGGGTCGGTTTCCCAGCCCTTGCACTTCAGAATGCGGCCCGGCTGGCCGCCACCGGAATCATTGCCCGCGCGCGGCGTGGCGTCGCCGAAAGGAATGCCTTCGCCGAACTGGGAATATTCGGTCAGCGGACCGGCCTTCAGGCGCTGCTGGTCGCGCAGCTTGACGCGGCACAGGTTCAGGACGCTGTCCTGCATGGCGCATTCGACGCGCTGACCCTTGCCGGAATGGGTGCGCTGGAACAGCGCCGTGACGATGCCGAGGGCCAGATGCAGGCCCGTGCCGCTGTCGCCGATCTGGGCCCCCGTGACCATAGGAACATCGCCCAGCATGCCGGTGGTCGAGGCCGAGCCGCCGGCGCATTGCGCGACGTTCTCGTAGACCTTGCATTCCTGATACGGACCCGGGCCGAAACCCTTGACCGAGGCGTAGATCATGCGCGGGTTGATTTCCTGAATCTTCTCCCAGGAAAAGCCCATGCGATCGAGCGCGCCGGGGGCGAAGTTCTCAACCATCACATCGCAATGCTGGATCAGCTTGGTGAAGATCGCCTTGCCCTCGTCGGACTTGGTGTTCAGCGTCACCGAGCGCTTGTTGTGGTTCAGCATGGTGAAGTAGAGCGAGTCGGCGCCGGGCACATCGACCAGCTGTTTGCGGGTTGCGTCACCAACACCCGGACGTTCCACCTTGATCACGTCGGCCCCGAACCAAGCCAGAAGCTGGGTGCAGGTGGGACCCGACTGCACGTGGGTCATGTCGAGAATTTTGACGCCTTCGAGAGCTTTCATTGTTCGTTCCCGTTATTCAGTTTTGATCGAATAGAGCTGCGTTACTTCTTCGCGACGACGCTCTGCGGGTTCAGGTTGCCGATGCGGCCGCTTTCCGTGCCGGCGTTTTCATCAATGACCGCGTTGACCAGGGCCGGCCGACCGGCCTTGATGGCCTCCGTCACCGCCTGGTTCAGTTCGTCCGGGGACGTCGCGTAGAAACCGAGACCACCGAAGGCCTCCATCATCTTGTCGTAGCGCGCATCCTTGACGAACACGGTCGGCGCCACGTCGGAACCACCGGTCGGGTTCTTGTCGGTGCCGCGGTAGATACCGCCGTTGTTGAACACCACCACGCAGACCGGCAGGTTGTAACGACAGATGGTTTCGATCTCCATGCCGGAGAACCCGAAGGCGCTGTCGCCCTCGATGCAGAGCACTTGTTCGCCGGTTTCGACCGCGGCCGCGATGGCTTGGCCCATGCCGATGCCCATGACGCCCCAGGTGCCAACGTCCAGGCGCTTGCGCGGCTTGAACATGTCGATGATGGAACGCGCGAAATCGAGCGTGTTGGCGCCTTCGTTCACCAGAATCATGTCCGGGTTGTCGGCGACGATGCGCTTGAGCACTCCAAGGGCCCCGTGGAAGTCCATGGGCACGTTGTTGTTCTGCAGACGCGGCGCCATCTTTTCGACGTTGGCGTCGCGCTTGGCCTTGACCGCGTTGATCCAGTCGGCGGGCGGAGTCTTCCAGTCGCCGCCCATGCCGTCGAGCAGCAACCCGACGCAGGACGCGATATCGCCGACCATGGGGGCCGCAATTTCGACGTTGGAGTCCATTTCCTTGGGATCGATGTCGATATGCACGAACTTCTTCGGCGCGTCGCCCCACTGCTTGCCCTTGCCGTGGCTGAGCAGCCAGTTGAGCCGGGCGCCGATCAGCATGACCGTGTCCGATTCCTTGAGAACCAGGGAGCGCGCGGCGCCGGCGTAAAGATCGTGATCGTCCGGCAGCAAGCCCTTCGCCATGCTCATGGCGATGTAGGGGATGCCGGATTTTTCGACGAGTTCGCGGATCTTGTCATCGGCCTGGGAATAGGCAGCCCCCTTGCCCAGGATGATCAGCGGCTTCTTGGCCGACTTCAGGACGTCGAGCGCCCGGGTGACTGCTTCCGGTGCCGGCAGCTGCGCCGGGGCCGGGTCGATGACCTTGACCAGCGACTGCTGGCCCTTCAGGGCATCCATGGTCTGACCCAGAAGGGCGGCCGGCAGGTCGAGATAAACCCCGCCCGGGCGGCCCGACACGGCGGCGCGGATGGCGCGGGCGACGGCGATGCCGATGTCTTCCGCATGCAGCACGCGATAGGCGGCCTTACACAGCGGCTTGGCGATGGCGAGCTGGTCCATTTCCTCGTAGTCGCCCTGCATCAGGTCGACGATTTCCCGTTCTGACGAGCCGGAAATCAGGATCATCGGATAGCAGTTGGTCGTGGCATGGGCCAACGAGGTCAGGCCGTTGAGGAAGCCCGGCGCCGACACGGTCAGGCAGACACCTGGTTTCTGGGTCAGGTAGCCCGCGATGGCAGCCGCATAGCCGGCATGCTGTTCATGGCGGAACGACAGAACGCGCATGCCCTCGGCCTGCATGAAGCGGCCCAGGTCGGTGATCGGAATCCCCGGCACGTTATAAATGTTGGTGATACCGTTCAGCTTCAGCGCGTCGATGACGAGGTGAAAACCATCCGTAAGCGTGCCGGCCTCGGGGGCCTCCTGCGCCTGGGTATCGGTTGCCGTATTTGCCATTTCTTTGTTCTCCCTTGCGGTCTCTGCTGGACCGAAGTCAGACTCCCGTCTGCCGATGGCAGACCGGATGCCCGACGGATTGTTCCTAGTCCAAATAATCCACGTGTTGTTCGATATGCCGGGCCAGGTTCATGGAATGCTCCCGGACCAGTCTTTCAGCCAGTTCGGCGTCCCGCTGTTCGAGCGCCTCAATGATATGCATGTGGTCGATCACAGATCGCTTGGCACGATCGCCCTCGGAAATTGTGCGGGCCCGGATCGAACGCATATGGATAAACAGGTTGTCGGACATATCCTGGATCAGCTTGCAGCCGCCGAGCTTCAGGATCGCCTGATGGAAACGGATGTTCTTGGATGAATATTCGTCGATCGCGGCCTTGGCCTCTTCGCTTTCGACGTCCGCGAACATGGTCCGCAGTTCGGCGATGTCTTCATCGGAAGCGACCTCGGTTGCCAACCGTGCAGCCATGCTTTCCAGCGCCGCCCAGACGGTGATCAATTCCAGGACTTCGCGCTTGGTCTTGCGCACGATGAATACGCCCTTGCGCGGAACGATATGAACCAGGCCTTCCTGCTCCAAACGGGCCAGGGCTTCGCGGATCGGCGTGCGGCTGATTTCAAGCTGTTCGGAAAGCTTTCGTTCGTCGAGTCGAAGTTCGGCATCCTCGGCATAGATGTTCATGGAGGTGATCGCCCGCCGCAAGGAATCGTAAATCCGGTCCTTAAGCGAGAAGTTCGCGTCGATCGGCTGAACGACCAGTCCGGACGCCCCTGTCGCTTCCGTATCGGCGATGCTTTCGGCTTCTCTTTCCATGGTTATGTCCCGGGGAGTCCCCTAAGTTGATCATGTTGCCGGCGGGTTCCCACTTGCCCTCCGCCAGCTTGGCCGAGGGTATAGCCGCTTTCGCTGTGGTATACAATACACCAGAAACCAGAAGCCAGCACTTTCCGCCCTTAACATCACCTCCCGTACCGCTCAGCGGAACCGCGCAGCGGCCCCGCCGTCACGGCTGTAATTTATCCCGCCATCGGCTTCTTGCCGCGGATGCGACGCCACGCGACCTGGAAGGCCGGCATGAACAACAAAATCAACGCGATGATCATGATCGGACCGGAGATCGGCCGATTGAAGAACACCATGACGTCGCCGCTGGAAATCAGCAGGGACTGGCGCAATGCCGGTTCCGCGATGGGGCCGAGCACGATGGCCAGCACCGCCGGCGCCACCGGATAATCCAACTTGCGCATCAGGTAACCGCCGACGCCCAGGATCAACATCAGCCAGACGTCAAACATGCGTTCCGTGGAGGCGAACCCGCCGACCATGGACAGCACGAAGATCAGCGGCGCAAGGATGGTGAAGGGTGTACGCAGGAACCACAGGAACAGCGGGATGAACGCGATGTTGATGATAACCGCGAACAGGTTCGCCGCGTAGAGAGAAGCGATCAGGCCCCAAACGAAATCCGTTTCCGTGACGAACAGGCGCGGGCCGGGCTGCAGACCCCAGATCACCATGCCGCCGAGCAGCACGGCCGTGGTCGGCGAGCCGGGAATGCCCAGCGTCAACATGGGCAGCATGGAGCCCGTGGAGGCCGCATTGTTGGCAGCTTCCGGCGCGACCACGCCTTCAACCGCGCCTTTGCCGAATTTGTGCGGTTCGCGCGACGTCATCTTGGCGACGCCATAAGCCATGAGGGAGCCCGGCGTGGCGCCGGCCGCCGGCAGAATACCGACGAAGAAGCCCAGAACCGAACCCATGAACCAAGCTTTCCACGTGCCCCAGATGATCTTCAGGTTGCCCATCACGCGTTCGACGGAGACGGTCACCTTCGACATCATGGTTTCGCCGCGGCTGACCTCGATGGTCCACATCATTTCGCCGATGCCGTAGATGCCGATGGCAAGCACCAGGAAGTTGATCTTGGACTGGAAGCCGATCAGGTCGAACAGCACCAGGCGCGGTTCGCCCGAGATAATGTCGAAGCCGATCGCCGACATCACCATGCCGATACAGATGGAAAAGACCGTCTTGGCGATGTCGTCGCCCGACAAGCCGACGAAGGTGGCGAAGGCCAGGATCATCAGCGCGAAGATTTCCGGATCGCCGAAGTCGAGGGCGACCGAGGCCAAGGGCGGCGCGAACAGGGTGAACAGGACGATCGAGATCGTGCCGCCGGCGAAGGACGCCAGCGCGGCGGCGATCAGCGCCTTGTCGGCCTCGCCCGACATGGCCAGCGGGCGGCCGTCGAAGGTCGTGGCCACGGCCGTCGAGGCGCCGGGAATACCGAGGGTGATGGACGAAATCGCGCCGCCGTACATGGCGCCGTAGTAAAGCGCGGCCAGGAACATGATGGCCGACGCGGGCGGCACCAGAAAGGTCATGGGCAGCAGGATGGCGACGCCGTTGACGGAGCCCAGTCCGGGCATGGCGCCCACGAACAGGCCGACAACAACGCCGAGCACGATCAGGCCGAGGTTAAGCGGCTCGAAGGCGACCAGAAAACCGTCTGACAGAAGACCGATAAGTTCCATTGTTCTTTACTTTGTTCCCCCGGACGGCGCCGATCTTTGCCGGATATGGCCGTCATGTTTCGTGGTTCCTGGTCTTTTGTAGACCAGAGATTTTTCCGCTCGTGTTCCGTTAGGCCGGGACCTCCCGTCCGACAGGCCTAGAGGAAGAAGTCGTAGAGCGGGATGTAGAGGGGGTCCATGAACCCCGTGGGCAGGAATTTGCGCAAGGCGATGTCGAAAAACAGGAACGTCACGACCGGCGTGGGCAAGGCAACACCCAGGGTGACCTTCCACGAATGCCCGCCCAGAAAGCGGATGTAGTAGATCAGGAAGACCGCCGCCGCCAGATGCATGCCGATGATGTCGACAAGGGCGATCATGCCCGTGATTCCACCGCCGACGAGAAGAAACATCTTCATACCGTAGGCGTCGAGATAGGGCTCTTCCGACTGAGAGGGTGGGCTCGCCCGGCGGAACCAGTTGACGACCACCCAGATAATGGAGCCGAGCATGAACGCGGACAGCCAGAAGGGCCAGAAGCCGCCGCCGGGCCCCTCGCCGGGGATCCAGCCGATGGGCAGCTCGGCGCTCTTGACCATGAGATATATGGAGAGGCCCGCCATCAAGAGAGCAGTGATAATTTCAGCACGACGCATGACGACGGAACCTCCCCTTATATCGTTTCTTCAGAATTCAGACAGACTTAGCCTTTGATGGCGCCCATCTTGACGAGCATCTTGCGATGCACTTCGTTTTCACGCTTCCAATAGGAGGCAAGCGCATCGCCCTGGAGCAGTTCGCCCTGCAGGCTCTTCTTCTTGATGTAGGTCTGCCACTCCGTGGTTTCGTACACCTTCTTGAACACACCCTGATAGAAGGCCAGCGCGTCCTTGCTCATGCCCGGCGCACCGACGACGGAACGCTGCATGTAGTAGACGAAGTCCTGACCCAGTTCCTTGAAGGTCGGCGTGTCCTTGAACATCGGCAGACGTTCATCCGTGAACGACGCCAGCGGCACGACCGTACCGGCCTCATAGAAGCCGAGGGCTTCCGACGGGTTGTTGACCGTGGAATTGGCGTGCTTACCGGCCAGCTGCTTGGCAACCTTGCCGCCGCCCTTGTAGGGGACGTACTTCATGTTCAGGCCATAGGCCGCGTTCAGGAAGTCGGCGAGCAGGTTGTCTTCGGACGCCTTACCGGTACCGGCCATGATCCACTGATTGCCGGCAGCCTTGGCGGCCTTCACGTATTCGTCGACGGTCTTGATGCCGGCGTCCTTGTGAACCCACAGAACGAAGGTATCTTCGGCCATCCGCGCGATCGGCGCGAAGGTCATCGGGTCGACGCCCAGCTTCGGCTGGCGCATCGGCGTGGTGTAGAAGCTGTTCAGGGTGACCATGATGGCATGGTCGGGGTCCTTGTGGTTCTTCATGTACACAAGGGCTTCCGCACCGGAACCGCCGGGCTTGTTGATCGGCGTAACGGGCTTCGGCGACAGCTTATGCTTTTCGATGATCGACTGGATCAGGCGCGCCAGCTTGTCGGCGCCCCCGCCTTTGCCGGCCATCACGACGAACTGAATCGGCTTAACCGGCTCCCAGGCCAGGGCAGTTTTGCCCGCGATGGCCGTGAAACCGGAAACCAGGCCGACAGTGATGCCGACGCCCAGCAGTTTCTTGACAAAAGTCTTCATGGGTGTCCTCCCAGTTGTTGATAGCGCCATAGCGCACTCGGCCACAGTATAAGCCGAAGTCGAATGGCGATTAAATGTCTTCCCCTTGCGCCTGTATTGTTTTTATCCGGCGGTCGGATCAGACGGTCCTGTCAATTCACTTGGTCGATGTCTTCCCAAACATTGTAATACACCTTGCTTTGACTCTTTTGAGCTCTTTGGCATCTGGTATACCACAGTGAAAATAAGATCATTCCCACTAGGAAAGATCAATGGTTTTTTTTGAGACTCATTTGAATAATTTTACGCCGACAACCGCCAAAAGCCCCTTGTGAAGGCCTCGGACCGCATGGGTTAACACGAGCTAATTATCTGAAAATAAATTACGTTTTCACGATATAGAGGACGTTCAGCCGACCCGCATCAGCGCACGGAAAAAAGATAGCGGCGGACGGTTTCGAAAGGGGCGCCGGGGGCCGGCTCACGGAACAGAGCGACGCCGCCCACGGCAAGCGGAGCAACCAGGGATTCCGCGAACAGATCTTCCAGCAACGGCCGATAGCGGGCCGCCGCCGCGTCCGTGAGGCGTCCTGTCAAGGTCAAGTGAAAGCGGAATTCCTCCAGGACGAAGGGATAGCCCCAGGTTTCCAGCAAAGCATCCTGCCGGGGCGTGAGCCCCTGCGCCCGCCGCCGAGACAGATTTTCCATGTCCAAAGGGCGCCGGAACGGCTCAAACGTCCGCAGGCAATCAGCGGCCAGAACCTCCAGGTCAACCGCAGGCGCCGAAGGGCAGAGTGCGAGAAAGCCGCCGAGGCACGTGACCGACAACGTTGCCGATTGAAAGGCCGCGCGCCCGGCAGCGAAGCGCGCCAGTGCTGTATCCAGATCCGCGAGATCACGGCCCTCGGCCAGATGGAAGGGCGGCTTCAGGGTCGCATGGAAGCCATAGCGTCGGGGGTCGGCCGTCATAGCCGCCCAATCCGCCTCGGCAATGCCGGCCCCGGCCGCTTGCGGCGGCGGCAAGGGCGCATCGCCCGCGGTTCCATCCGGATTCCGGCCGAGCCAACGACAGCCCGTCTGCCAAAGCGCCGTATCCTGGTCTGGCACGAAATAGACGGCATACCGTTCCAAGGGCTGGGTCACGCGATCTCCGGCACCGGGCACCTAGTCCGCCGCCCCGGGGGGGGCCAGGTCAAGAACGCGGGTCGCCACGGCGTCCCGCATCTGGGCGTCATGGAAAATGCCGACAACCGCAGCTCCACGTGCCGCCGCCTGCCGGATCACGTCGATCACCACGTCCCGGTTGGCCTTGTCGAGAGAGGCCGTCGGCTCGTCCACCAGCAGGATCGGATAGTCGACGATGAAGCCACGGGCCAGATTGACGCGCTGCTGCTCGCCGCCGGAAAACGTCGCCGGCGCCAGGTGCCACAGGCGTTCGGGGATGTTGAAACGGGTCAGCATCTCGCCCGCCGCCCGCTCCGCCGCCGCCGCGTCGACCCCTTGGACGCGCAGCGGCTCGGCCACCACCTGCAGGGCAGGTACGCGGGGAATGACGCGGAGAAACTGGCTGACGTAACCCATGGTGCGGCGGCGCAGGTCGAGAATTTCATGCGGTAGAGCGCGGGCGACATCGGTGACCCGTCCCTCGTGGCGGACCAAGATACGCCCCTGAGGACAAAGATAATTGCCATAGATCAGTCGGATCAGCGAACTTTTCCCCGTGCCCGACGGGCCGTGCAGGGCCAGGCATTCACCGGCGAAGACCTCCAGGTCGATGTCCCGGAACACGGGCAACTCAACCCCGCCCTGGTTGTGCAGAACGAAGGACTTGGACAGGCCCTCAATGCGGATCAACGGCGCGCTCATGTCTGCAGCACCGAGGAAACCAGAAGCTGGGTATAGGCGTGCTGCGGATCATCCAGAACCTGATCGGTCAGCCCCTGCTCCACCACCTCGCCCCGGCGCATGACCATCAGGCGGTGCGACAACAGGCGCGCCACGGCGAGATCATGCGTGACGATCACGGCGGACAAGCCCAGATCGTTGGTCAAACCACGCAGCAGGTCGAGCAGCCGCGCCTGCACCGATACGTCGAGCCCCCCCGTGGGTTCGTCCATGAACACCAGACGCGGCCCCGACACCAGATTGCGCGCGATCTGCACGCGCTGTTGCATCCCGCCGGAAAACTGCGACGGCAGATCGTCGATGCGCTCCAAATCCATTTCCACCCGGCCGAGCCAATCCGTGACCTGGTCACGAATGGCACCGTAATGGCGCGCGCCCACGGCCATCAGGCGTTCGCCCACGTTGGCCCCGGCGCTGACCCCCATGCGCAAACCGTCGCGCGGGTTCTGATGCACGAAGCCCCAGTCCGTGCGCATCAGCATGCGGCGTTCGGCCTCGGTCAGGGCATAGACATCCGCCTGATCCCCCGTTCGCAGGCGGTATGTCAGCTTGCCCGACGACGGCATCACCTGCGCCGACAGGCAGTTCAGCAAGGTCGTCTTGCCGGACCCGCTTTCACCGACCACGCCCAAGACCTCGCCCGGCCACAGATCGAAATCTATATCGCGGCAACCGATGCGCGCCCCATAGGAATGGGTGATCCCGCGTGCGCTGAGAAGCGGGGCGTCCTGAGGGGCGGCGCCGGCCATCATTCGCCGTCTCCCCGGTGGCCATCGGCGACACGGCGACCGCAGTGGTCCGTGTCGGAACAGACGAACATGGACCCGCCGTGGTCGTCGGTGATGACCTCGTCGAGGAAACTGTCCTCGGCGCCGCAGATGGCGCAGCGGGCCGCCCATTTTTGGGCCTCGAAGGGGTGATCCTCGAAATCCAGGCTTTCGACCCGGGTATATGGCGGGATGGCATAGATGCGCTTTTCCCGCCCGGCGCCGAACAACTGCAGGGCCGCCATTCCGTGCATCTTGGGATTGTCGAACTTGGGGATCGGCGACGGCGCCGTCAGGTAACGGCCGTTGACCAGAACCGGATAGTCGTAGGACGTCTCGATATGGCCATAGGTGGCGATGTCCTCGTAGAGCTTCACATGCATGACACCGTAATCGGCAAGGCCATGCATCGTGCGGGTTTCGGCTTCGCGCGGCTCAAGCCAGCGCAAGGGTTCCGGGATCGGCACCTGATAGACGATGATCTGGTCGTCCTTAAGCACCGTTTCGGGGATGCGGTGGCGGGTCTGAATGATCGTCGCCGCTTCCGTTGCCTCGGTCGTGGCGACCCCGGCGGTGCGCGCGAAGAAGCGGCGGATGGACACCGCGTTGGTCGTATCATCCGCCCCCTGGTCGATCACCTTGAGCACATCCGCAAGGCCGATGATCGAAGCCGTGACCTGGATGCCGCCGGTTCCCCAGCCGTAGGGCAGCGGCATTTCCCGCGACCCGAAGGGCACCTGATGGCCCGGAATCGCGACGGCCTTGAGGATCGCCCGGCGGATCATGCGTTTGGTCTGTTCGTCCAGATAGGCGAAGTTGTAACCGCCGTCCGTCATTCCCGATGCCTGGTCCGATGCCTGAGTCATTTGGCGGCCTCGCTTCGCCGGGCGGCCGCCTCGCGCCTGAGGGCGCGGACCAGAACGAGTTCGCTTTGGAAATCCACGTAATGGGGCAATTTCAGGTGCTGCACGAAGCCCTGAGCCTCGACGTTGTCGGAATGGTAGAGCACGAATTCCTCGTCCTGGGCCGGGGCCTCGATCTCCTCGCCCAGTTCGCGGGCGCGCAGGCTGCGGTCGACCAGGGCCATGGACATGGCCTTGCGTTCCGAACGCCCGAACACCAAGCCATAGCCCCGGGTGAACTGGGGCGGCTCCGTCGCCGAGCCTGCGAACTGGTTGATCATCTGACATTCGGTGACGGTGATGTCGCCGATCTCGATGGCAAAGCCCAGTTCCTCGGGCACGATCTCGACGGCGACCTCGCCCATGCGGATTTCCCCGGCGAAGGGATGACTGCGGCCGTAGCCGCGCTGCGTCGAATAACCCAGCGCCAGCAGAAAGCCCTCGTCGGCGCGGGCCAGGTTCTGCAGGCGCAGGTCACGCCCGGCGGGAAAGGACAGCGGCTCACGGGTCAGGTCCGCGACCTTGCCGTCCGCATCCGCATCGCCCGCCTCCGGCTCGATCAGATCCTGATGGGCCAGAATATCCGTGACCCGGGGCATGGCATCGGCCATCACCGCCGGATCGCCCTCGGGCGCGGGCGGTACCGGTGCTCCCGCCGCCAGGGCGAAGTCGAGCAAGCGATGAGTGTAATCATAGGTCGGGCCCAGCACCTGTCCGCCCGGCAGATCCTTGAACGTCGCCGAGATACGCCGGCGGATCGTCATCGCCGCCGTGTCGACGGGCGTGGAGACGGCCAAGCGCGGCAAGGTCGTACGGAAGGCGCGCAGCAGGAACACGGCCTCGACCAGATCGCCCTGGGCCTGCTTGATCGCGAGTGCCGCCAGATCGGGATCGTAGAGCGAGCCCTCGCCCATCACCCGGTCGACGGCGAGCGACATCTGTTGCTTGATCTGATCGAGCGTCAGTTCCGGTACACCGGCATCACCGCGCCGTTCCTCGGCCAGCAGCGCATGGGCGTTGTCGATGGCCTTTTCCCCACCCTTGACCGCGACGTACATGGCGTCAGCCCTCCACCCGCGTCGTGCGCGGCAGGGCGGCGATGCGCCGGCCGGCGCAGAGGATCAGGTCAATGCCGCGGGGAAAGCGGTCCGCGTTGCGCGCAAGGTCATCGACGATCCCACCTGGTAAGCCCGCGACACGGAGCCCCACGGCACCGTCGATGCCCGGGCCACTCAGCCGCCAGGCGCCCGCAGCATCGGGGGACGCCGCCGCCAGATCGGCAACCTGCACGATCAGGGTCGCCGAGCCTTCGGGGGCCTCGTCCGTGCCCTGATGGAACGTATCAATAGCGGGTAATATCCTGCCGTCGGCGATCAGGACGAAATCGGCCTGGGCCGGTCCCGCCGCGCGAGGAGCGCCCGTGTGAAAGGTCAGGAATGCCGTCGCCCCGTCCGCATCACGGCCGCCATCGTCAATCCACAGCGGCGTTTCGAAATCCAGAAGAGCAAGGCAGACCGCCGCCCCGGCTATGTTCAACGGGGCCGGCGGATCGATTTGGACCGCCGTTTCCCGCACCTCGCCCGGCCGTGACATCGCGCGCAGGACATCGCGGAACACGCCCTGCGAATCATGTACCGGGTCATGGAACCCCGCAGCCAGACCACCCGCCATTGAACCCGTCGAAGTGGTCATTCGGAATCCGCCGATTGTTCACGGACCAGGGTGAAGAACTCAACCTTGGTCGCCGCCGTCTTGGCGGCAGTCCGCGCCCGTGCCATGGCGCGCGATGCCCGCAACGGCGCGATGACGCACGCCATCACCCGGTCCGCCCAGGTACCGGTCTGCAACAGCGCGTCGAACAGGGCCGCCAATTCCGCGTGGCGCGCTGAGCGGCCGGCGACATAACCGTGCCCGACGGTTCCGTCCGCCAGTCCCACGGAGCAACGGGTCACCGTCATTTCACCAAGGTTGAAGGCCTGACCATCACCGCCGGCGCGTCCCCGCACCATCGCCAGGCCCTGTTGCGGCGAACGCAAGACGTCGTATGCCATGGTCGACTGATCCGAGGCCGACAGATCGGACACCAACGCCCGCCAAGCGGCCTCCAACTCGGCTTCGGATGCGCGCGCCAGCAGGCCCATCCATTCCGCGCGGTCATCGGAACCGGCCGCCCCACCGGGAGCCTGGGAATTGGAAAAATGGGCCATTTTCGCTCGAATCTCCGCCAGCCTTAATCCATCGCAAAGTCCCGCGCTGGCCTTTGCGATATGAATAGACAAACTGGATATTTGTCTAGACGTCTATTTCTTTCGTGATAATATGGCCTGACGTACCCAGCAAGTAAATCGACAAGTCATGACGATTCAATGACACGGTCGGGAACGCATCATCATGGGATGGAATGAGGTCAAGTCATGGACCCAACGAGAGTGAAACGCGGATCGGGTGTATCCCTGTGGCGCCAAATCGAGGAACAGATTTCCGACGACATCGCCAGTGGTATGATCGCGCCTGGGTCCCGCCTGCCGACGGAACACGACCTGGCCGAACGCTTCAACGTCAACCGCCATACCGTGCGCCGCGCCATGAAGGCGCTGGAGCAGGAAGGATTGATCCGCATCGAACAAGGCCGCGGCACCTTCGTCCATGAACATGTCATTGACTACCCCGTGCGCCGCCGCACCCGGTTCACGGAAAACATCATGGCCCAGCGCCGCCAGCCCGGCGGCTGGGTTCTGTTGAGCGAACGGGTCAAGGCCACGGCCGACGTCGCCGAAGCTCTTGATCTTGCGGAAGAGGCGCAAGTATCCCTGATACGCACAATCGGCGAGGCCGACGGACGGCCGATCAGCGTCGCCGACCATTACTTCTGCGCCGCACGCTTCCCCAGCATGATCGAAGCGTTCGAGGAATCACGGTCGATCTCCAAGGCTCTTGCTCAGTTCGGTGTCACCGACTTCTTCCGCAAGATCACCCGCGTCACAACCCGCATGCCCGATGCCGATGAAGTCCAGCTTCTCAGTCAGCCGCCCAACCGGCCGGTGCTGGTCGCCGAAAGCATCAACGTGGACACGGACGGCAAGCCCATCGAATACGGCCTGACCCGGTTCGCCGGTGACCGCGTACAACTGCTGTTCGAACCCTCGACCTGACCCTTGCCCTCCGGGGCGGCGCTGTCATCCATACGTCATCCCAGGGTCACCGTCTGGACACGCCCGGTCTCTAAGAGGATTGGAACGATACCGGTCGGCTTCCCCCAATGCCGCCGATGAACAGAGGTGCGCGGGATGATGAACATCGTGGTAAATAGTCGTTCAATGGTTTCGGAACTGATTTTCACCAATGCCACGGTGGTTACCCGCGAACGCGCCTTCACCGGCACGCTGCGGGTCGCCGACGGCGTGATCCGCGACGTCGATGACGGGCGCAGCGGCCTGCCCCATGCCATTGATTGCGAGGGCGACTTTCTGATCCCCGGCCTGGTCGACATCCACACGGACAATCTGGAAAAGCACCTGGAACCGCGTCCCGGCGTGAAATGGCCGGGCCTAGCCGCATTTCAGGTGCACGACCGCATGCTGGCCACCGCCGGCGTCACGACGGTCTTCGATTCCCTGGTCGTCGGCGATATGCACCTTGGCAAACCGGGCCGCCAGGGCGCTTTGGACCTGGCCAGGGACGTCCTCACGGCCTCGATCGACGATGACCTGATGAAGGCCGATCATCGCCTGCACATTCGTGCCGAGGTCGCGTCCGACACGGTGATGAACGAACTGGCCAATATCATCGACCATCCCTTGGTCGCCCTGGTGTCGGTCATGGATCACACCCCAGGCCAGCGCCAATGGCGCGACCTGGACAAGTGGAAAAAGGTATACAGCCGCGTCTACACCGCGGCGGAACTGGACGCCCAGATCGACGGCCTGATCGAACGACAGAAGAATTACAGCGCCCAAAATCGCCAGGCGGTCATCGGGGAAGCACGCAAGCGCGGCATCCCCTTGGCCAGCCACGACGACACCACGGCCGAACACGTAGCCCAGGGGCACCAGGAAGGCATCCTGATTTCAGAATTTCCGACCACCCTGGACGCCGCTCGGGCCGCCCATGCCCACGGCATGAAAACGATCATGGGCAGCCCCAATATCGTGAAAGGCGGATCGCACTCGGGCAACGTCGCCGCCGCGGACTTGGCCGAGGCCGGCCTGCTGGACGGTCTGGCGTCCGACTACGTGCCGATTTCCATGATCCATTCGGCCTTCATCCTGGTCGACAACCACGGGATCGCCCTGCCCGATGCCGTCGCCATGGTGACGGCCGAACCTGCCGCCATGGCAGGTCTGACCGACCGCGGCGAAATCACCCCCGGCAAGTCCGCCGATCTTGTTCGCGTGAAGTCCTACCAAGATCTGCCGACGATCATGGGGGTATGGCGGCGCGGCCGCCAAATTGCCTAAGCCGGCAATCCGTCAAGGATCAGCCGATACCCCCCACCCGGCTCCGGGCAGGTGGACATCAAGCAACCGATAATCCGCTTTTAAAGAAGGCTGGCCAGGTGATCGACGCGGCGGCGGAGGTTTTCCAGAACCTCGCCGACTTCGGCGGTTGCCCGCGCGGTCTGTGCCGACAGGTTCTTGACCTCGCCCGCAACGACGGCAAAGCCCTTGCCGGCATCGCCGGCACGGGCAGCCTCGATGGTCGCGTTCAGGGCCAGGAGGTTGGTCTGCTTGGCGATCGCATCAATCTGTTCGGCGACCTTTCCGACCTGGGCGATTTCCGTCTGAAGGCTGGAGATTTCGTCGCGAATTTCCGCGTTGCGGTCATCGCCAGTTACGGCCGTCCCAGCGGCGGTGGCAACTTCGGTGCTCATACCTGCGTCCTACGCATTGTTGTTGTGTCCTCATTCGAATGTCCGCACGACCTCCGGTCGGGCAGCAGCCCCCCCAAGAGGCCCAGACAGGAACCGTAGCCGATTCGCACAAATCGGCCAAGCGGGTAATAAAGGAACGCTCACAAGGCGATCATCCGGCACCAAAAGTCAGGTATAGCGTTGACGCAGGATCCGGGAAACGATGTCGAGCAAAGTCACTGTGCCGATGATGATGAGCATCACCGCCGCGGTTTCCGCATAATAAAACCCGCGGATGAATTCCCACAGCACCATGCCGATGCCGCCGGCGCCGACAATGCCGATCACCGTTGCCGAGCGCAGGTTGCTTTCGAACCGGTAGAGCGAGAAAGAAATCCAAAGCGGCAGGACCTGCGGAATGACGCCGAAGATGACCTCGTGAATGGCGTCGGCGCCGGTGGCGCGGATACCTTCGACCGGGTTGGGATCAATGGCTTCGACCGCTTCGGAAAACAGCTTGGCCAGCACGCCCGTGGTATGGACCCACAAGGCCAGGACGCCCGCGAACGGTCCCAGGCCCACGGCGACCACGAACAGCATGGCGAACACAAATTCGTTGATGGCGCGGGCCGCGTCCATCAGCCGGCGTGTCGGCTGGTAAACCCACCAGGGCACCAAATTCTGGGACGACAGAATGCCCAAAGGCACCGAGCAGACAACTGCGAGCACCGTGCCCCAAATGGCGACCTGCACGGTGATCAGCATCTCGCGCAGCATGGTTGGCCATTCATAGAAATTCGGCGGAAAGAACCCGGAGGCGAATTCGGCCATGTTGTCGGCGTATTCGACCAGGGCCAGAGGGTTCATCTCCGCCCCTTCCCAGGCCCAAGCCAGAATCGCCAGGACCACCACCCAGCCCAGCATGTTCACGGTCGACCGCTTGACGTCCCTTGCAGGCAACGTCAGCGGCTGGGCGGCGGCGCCGGTGTTGTCGATCACGGTCATGAAGCTTCCATTCTTGGAAAGTGCGGGGAATAAACGGACGCCGCGCCCAAAGCGGGCGCGGCGCCTTGGGAAGGCTAGGCCTAACGCAGAGCCAGCTGGTTTTCGCTGAGAATCTTCAGCACATCGAGCTTGCGGTCGATTTCGGCAATCTTCTTGGCCTTGTCGGCCGCGTCCATGCGTTCGTCACCGGCCAGCTTGCGCTTGTCCTTGAACAGCTGGAGTTGGCGGATCGGATAAAGCTGCGCGTTGGAAGAATCCTCGAAAGGCGCCCAGCCCGAGCTGACGCCGGACAGGATCTGGCGTTCCTTTTCGGCGTTCGGCCCAAGACGGCCATAGGACAGGAAGAAGCCCTTGATGATGCTCTTGGCGCCCTTGTCCAGGTCCGAGCGCCACACGATCGGATCGTTGGGGATCAGGGGCGATTTCCAGATCGCCTTGATCTTGGCAAAGGCATCCGGGTGGTTCTTCTGCAGGCGCGACAGGGATTCCGTGTTGTTGGTGGCGAAATCCACCTGGCCGTTGGCCACGGACAGCGCATTGGTTTCATGGCTGGCGTTGCGCACCGACTTGTAGCACTTCTTAGGGTCGACATCGTTCTTGGCGAACACATAGAAGCTGGGCACCAGGAACCCGGATGTGGAGTTCGGATCGCCGTTGCCGAAAGTCAGCGACTTGTCGCAGTTCAGCACGTCCTCAAGCTTGTTGAGCTTGTCGTTGTCCTTCTGCGTCAGCAGCAGCGACCAGTAGCCCGGGTTGCCGGTGACGTCGACCGTCTGCACGAAGACCTCTCCACCGGCACGGTCGACGGCCTCCATGGCCGATTTGTTGCCGAACCAGGCAATGTCGACTTTCTTGAAGCGCATGGCTTCGATCACCCCGGCGTAGTCGGAGGCGAAGAATGCCTTCACCTCGACACCGAGCTGCTTGCCCATGGCTTCCAGGAACGGGGTGAAACTTTTCTTCAGGCCCTGGGACGATTCCGTGGAAATGATCCCGAAGGTCAACGGGTTCGGCATGTCGGCCCGGGCCGCTCCGGTGGACGCAACGTGAACCGTAGCAAAGGCCGCCAGCGCGATGCCGGCGATCATGGCCTTTTTAAACATTTTCGACTTCCTCCTGAGTTGAGTGGGCACGTGAATGTGGGACGGGCGGAAAAAAACGGCGCGCAGGGCCGCTCAGGCGGAGGCCGGGCGCAATTGGCGGGCCATCGGCACGCGCCGGGGGCCGGCGGCGATGGGGCCCGGCAAAATCAATTCCTCTCCGGCGGCGCCGTAAAGCTCGCGCAGGAAATCGTGGGTCAGGGCTTCGCTGGGCCCGTCATAGACGACCACGCCGTCGCGCAGCGCCACCGTGCGCGCGCAGTAGCGGGTCGCGAAATCGACCTGGTGCAGGGACACAACGACAGTGATGCCGTCCTCGCGGTTGATGCGGGCCAGATTTTCCATCACCCGGCGTGCCGATTCCGGATCAAGGGACGCGATGGGTTCATCCGCCAATACGATCTCCGCCCGCTGAACCAGGGCGCGGGCGATGGCGGCGCGCTGCTGCTGGCCGCCGGACAGGGTCGAGGCCCGCTGCGTCGCGTACTGATCGATGCCGACACGCCGGAGCGCTTCCAGGGCGCGCATCTTTTCCTCGCGGGTGAACAGCCCGAACCAACCCCGCCAGGCCGGAATCTGGCCGAGCACGCCAAGCACGACATTCGTCAAAAGCGACAGCCGATCGACCAGATTGAATTGCTGAAAGATAACCCCGACACGGCCTCGTACGGCGCGCACCCCGCGCGCCAGATGGCCGTTTTCCTGAACCGGATACCCCAGAACTTCGATCATGCCGTCGCCGGCACGGTCGGCAAGCATGAGGCCGGAGATATGACGCATCAGGGTCGACTTTCCCGAGCCCGAGGCGCCGATCAGGGCAACCATTTCACCAGCGTCGATGGTCAGGCTGACGTTATCCAACGCCCGGGTGGTCTGGAACCCTTTGCGGAAGGTTTTCGATAGATTGTGAACGCGGATCGCGGGCGTGATGTCAGACGTCATGGTCATCCCTGTCTTTGCGACTGTGATCTGCAGTGCCAATACCGGCCCGAAGCGGGCCATCCTGCTGAACGGCGACAATGCGGATGCGCGCACCGCAAGTGGTGTGTATCTAAGGGATCGTCGATGACCCAATGCTTGCGATTTTGTGACGGTTTGGTGACCACCGCCGCGATCAGCCGCCCCTTCGCCAACGATGACGATGTTTGTGATCTTCCACCAATTCGTGCCAAAATGTCCCCAGCCATCGCAGAAGCGGAGGCTGGCCGAAGGGAGAAGGTTCAGAGGCCGCTAAAATGTCGATCCAGACCAAGATAATTACTGTTCTGGTGGTGGTCCTGGGCGGATTATTGCTCGGCGACCTGATCGTGCTCGACCGCGTCGTTCTGGAAGGTTTCCGCAAACTTGAAAACCAGGAAACCCGGCGTGAGATCGGGCGCACCATGGCAATCGTCGATGACGAAGTAAAAAGCCTGGACCCCGTCGCCTCGAACTGGGCGCAATGGGACGACCTTGCCGAGTTTGCCCAGACCGGCGACCCCGCCTTTGCCAAGCAGAAGCTATCGAACACCGTTCTCGACACCCTCGCCCTCGACATGGTGATCGTCGTCAACCGCCACGGCCGGGTGGTGTTGAAGCGTTTTCGCAACCGCCAGACGGGCGGCGCCATCCATGTCGACAACCTGGAACACGACGATTTCCCCGAAGACCATCCGCTGCTCGCCCATAATCGGGGCGTCGGCCATATCCGCGGCACCATCGCCACGGACAACGGCCCGATTTTGACGACCGCCGCCCCCCTGTTGGGCAAACGGGGTGTTCCGCCCGCGGCTGGCACGGTGATCATCGGACGTCTGATGGACAAGGCGGCGGTGTCACGCATTTCCGGACAGATGAACAATGCCCTGGAAATGACGCCGATCACCCAGGGTCTGTCCTCCGGTCAACGTGAGACGGTCAACCATATCCTCGCCCTGGATGAACCGGTCATCGAACGATCGGCCGACGGATCATGGACCGCACTTCTGGTGCAGCGTGATTTATTCGGATACCCGGCGGCGCTCTATTCCATCACCGCATGGTCAACGATCCATGGACTGGGTGCCGACACCGTTCGCACCGCGAGCATCATGGCAATTCTGGCCTCATTGACCGTCATCGCCGTGATCCTTTTCCTGATGCGCCGGTTGATCGTGCATCCTTTTGCGAACCTGAAGCGTGAGCTTCTGGACATTCGCGCGTCCGGCGACCTGACCAAGACGATCCCAACCAGCGGCAAGGACGAATTCGCACTGGTCAGCCGCGAGATCAACGACCTTCTGACCGAGCGCGCCGCATTCGAGCAGGCCCTGGAGCGTCACCAGTCGGAGCTTGAGCAGCGGGTCGAGGAGCGGACTTACGAGCTGCAACGGGAAATCGCCGACAAGGAAGCGGCACAAGAAACCCTGAAGTTCACGGAATTCTCGCTGTCCCATTCGGGCGAGGCCCTGTTCTGGCTGCGCCGCGACCAACGCATTTTATATGTCAACGACGCCACCTGCAGGCATCTGGGCTATACCCAGAAGGAACTGCTGCGCATGTCGTTTCCCGATTTCAGCGACGGCCCGCCGCCGGACAAGGACTGGGACACTTTCTGGGAAGAACTCAAACGCGGCGGCCAGATCCGCTTTGATACCCGTCATCGACGAAAAGACGGTTCCGCCGTACCGGTCGAGGTTCGGGCGACGGTCATGGAGTACGCAGGCGAGGAATTCCTGTTCGCCTTCGCCCAGGACATTTCCCGCCGCCTGGCCCGCGAACAGGCGCTGATCGAAAGCGAACGCCGGTTCCGCACCCTGACCGAAGAGGCCAACCAGGGGATCGTCGTTCACCGCGGGTTCTATCCGCTTTACGTCAACCCGGCGTTCCTGCACATCTTCGGCTTCGAAAGCCATAACGAATTCCTGCAGCAGGGCAGCCTGGAAATCACCCTGGCGCCCGAGGAAGTCGCCCGCATCCGTGGCTATGACCTGGCCCGCATGCAGGGCCAAAACGCGCCCAGCGATTATATCTACCGTGGCATCCGCAAGGACGGGACTGAGGTCTGGCTGAACAACCGGTCGTTCCTGATCGACTGGGGCGACGGGCCGGCGGTCTGCACCGTGCTGTTCGACGTGACCAAAAACCGCAATGCGATGCAGCAACTCTATCTTCTGGAATCGGCGATGCAGGAGGCCAACGACCCCTTCTTCGCCGTCGATCCGGACGGACGGTTCATCTATGTCAACGATGCATCCTGCCGTGCGCTCGGCTACGGCCGCGAAGAACTGTTGAACATGGCCGTGTCCGATATCAATCCGGCCCGTGCCGGCGGCAAATGGAAGGAACGGTGGGATTATCTGAAAATCCACGGTCACCGCGTATCGTTTGGTGAACACCGCCGCAAGGACGGCACGGTCTTCCCCGTCGAAACCACCTCGACCTTCATCGACCATGAAGGTCATGAATACATCTTCGCCTACTCCCGCGATATCAGCGAGCGACTGAGGACGGAGAACGCCCTGCGTCAGGCCCGTGACGACCTTGAAAAGCGGGTCGAAGAACGCACCCAGGAACTGACTCGCGAGGTCGAGGAACGCCGACGCGCCGAACTGGCCGTACAGGAGAGCGAGACCAGATTGCGTGGCGCCCTGGAAAGCCTACAGGAAGGCTTCGCCCTTTTCGACGCCGATGACCGTCTTGTCCTGATGAACTCGCGCTACGCCGACACCCATCCCCGGGCAGAAGAAATCCTCGAACAAGGTGGAACGTTCGAGGATATCCTGCGCGCCAGCCTGCCGCGCATCGCTGACGCCCAGGGACGCGTCGAGGAATTTGTCGCCCAGCGCATATCAGAGCATCGCAACCCGGGACCGCCGATCATCCGCGAGTTCACGGACGGTCGCTGGTTCCTGTTGCGCGAGAGCCGCACGTCCGACGGAGGTATCACGGTTACCGCGACGGACATTACCGAACTGAAAACCATCGAAGCCGACCTGAAACAAAAGACCGAACTGTTCGACACCGCCGTCCGCGCCATGAACAACGGGATTGTGGTGCTTGATTCCGATCTTCGGTTCGTCACCTACAACGACCATTACATCAATCTGTTCGATTTCCCCCCGGGCCTCGTGCAAGAAGGCGCCAGCCTCGAGAACGCCTTGCGGTTCCTTGCGGAACGCGGTGACTACGGCGACCAAGACACACCGGACGAAATCGTGGAACGGCATGTTTCCGGCATTCGGAAACAAGAAAACCTCATCATCCGCCGTCATCTCAAGAATGGACGGACGGTCGAAACCCGGCGTGGCTGGCTGCCCGACGGCGGCATCGTCGGCATCCATGTGGACATCACCGAAAGCGTGCAGTTCGAGGAACGCCTGCGCGAGGCCCGCGACACGGCAGAAAGCGCCAACAAGGCAAAATCGATCTTCCTCGCCAACATGAGCCATGAAATCCGCACCCCCATGAACGGCATCATGGGCGTCGCGGAAATGGTGCACGATACGGCCCTCAGCAGCACCCAGCGCGGCATGCTGACCATCATCCAGGATTCATGCCGCACGCTGATGAGCATCATCGACGACATCCTGGACTTCTCGAAGATCGAGGCCGGGCGGCTGGAACTGGACCTCAGCCCGTTCAGGCTCAGCGATCTGGTCGAGGGCGTCGCCGACCTTTTGGCCCCCCGAGCCGAGGAAAAACGCAACCGTCTCGGCGTGTTTATCGATCCGACCATACCGGACGAGTTGATCGGCGACCCGACCCGGCTGCGCCAGATCCTTCTCAATCTGGTCGGTAACGCGGTCAAGTTCACGGACAACGGCCGCATCGACATCGACGTGCGCGCGGAGACGGCGGAAGATGGCGGTTCCCAATTCCTGTTCCGGGTTCACGACACAGGCATCGGCATTTCCGAAGAAAACAAGCGCAAGCTGTTCCAGCCCTTTGAACAGGGTGACAGTTCGACCATGCGGCGGTTCGGCGGCACGGGACTGGGTCTGTCCATCTGCCGCGCCCTGGTCGATATGCTGGGCGGCGAAATCGGCGCCGACAGCCGCGAGGGACGCGGCGCCACCTTCTGGTTCCGGATTTCCATGTTGCCGAGCCGCGACCCGACCGCCGTCATCGGTCGTCCGTTCGCCGGACATCATATCGGCATCCTCGCCGGTGATCCGGGCACCGCTGAATGCATCGACACCTACCTGCGCCACCTGGGTGCGCATACCGACATCATTCCCAGCCTGCGCGCCTTGAACCGCATGGCATCCGGCGACAAGATGTTGGGTGATCAGTTCGACCTTCTGATTGTCGATCACGACCGCGGCGCAGAAGGCGTCAGCCGGTTCGTCGCCGCGCGGGAAAAGGCGGGCGACCCGATTTCGCCGCGAACGATCATCCTCATGCCGCGAGGCGACATTCTGTCCATCGCCTCGGACCGCCTTGCCGGACAGTACATGTTCGTGCCGAAACCCGTTCAGCGCGCGATGATCTGGAATGCGGCGGCGATGGCCTTGGGGCTCAACCTCCCCGGGATTGGCACCCCGGTACGTCGGATCGCGGACACCGCGGCGCTGCCGCTTTACGTCACACCGGATACAGAGATTGCCCGTGCCGAAGGAGCCCTTGTCCTGTTTGCCGAGGACAACCCGGTCAACTGCAAGGTCATCTGCATGATGCTCGAGCGCCTGGGTATCGCCGTCGAAACGGTGAACAATGGCAACGACGCCTGGACCCGCATCCGCCGTCAACCCTACGGCATGCTGATCACCGATTGCCACATGCCGGAAATGGATGGTTACGAGCTTGCGGAAAAGGTCCGCACGCTGGAACGCACTAACGAGCGGCCGCATATGCCGATCATCGCCCTGACCGCAGATGCCCTGATCGGCACCAAGGAGCGATGCCGTGCCGCCGGGATGGATGATTATCTGCCCAAGCCCGTGGATCGCGCCACTTTGAACGAGATGATCCAACGCTGGCTGCCCAAGGCGGTGCAACTGCGCCGACCGGCCGTGACCGATGATCACACCACCCCGCGCAACGGACCTTTCGGCGATGATGCGATCCTGGATCTGCGCTACATCCATGATGCCGTCGGCGGTGACGAGACCATGGTCGCCCCCTTGCTTGAAGATTATATCCGCAATGCGCGCCGGCTGGTCGATGACATGCTTGATGCTTTTGAAGATAGGGATTTCGTCCGCGCCCGCGAAGCCGCGCACGCGGCCAAGGGCACGTCACGCCTTGCCGGGGCGGTGCGCTTCGCTAATTTGTGCGAACAGATCGAACTGTTCCTATGCGCCGGCGACACCTCCCGTGCGGCGGAATATTCACGGCGCATCGAACCCGAACTTGCCGTCGTCTCCCAGGCGGTCGCCGGGCATGACCGTCGTTCCATTTCCTGATCCATCGCTCTCTGGTTTACGGATTTTTGACCCAGGACATCACCAATCGCCGTTCCGCAGAACGAAACGCCATTGCCACAACCGGCAGCCGTGTTACCATTAAAGAGAGTGCAAATTTCATACCCGTTTCATTTGGCCGCACCGGCGCGGACACGCTCTGCAACAAAGACGTAACCACGGCAAAGACATACGGAGGCATAAGGTCTTGAGCGACACAGCTTTCGCCGACATGACCGCGTTGATCATCGACGATCAGGAATTCGTGGTGAACATCGTCCGCAAGATGATGGAACAGATCGGCTTTGGTCGGATCGAAACCGCCGCCGACGGCCAGGCCGGCCTGCATGCGATGACCGGCGTTCGGCCGCATGTCGTGCTCTGCGACATCGAGATGCGGCCTATGGACGGCCTGACGTTCCTCAAGGAATTGCGTGACAGCATGGATAGAACCATCCGCGACACGCCGGTGATCTTCCTGACCAGCCATGGCCGCCACGAACTGGTGGCCAAGGCCCGTGCCCTCGGCGCCGACGGCTTTGTGACAAAGCCCGCCACGGTCAACCTGCTGCGCGAACGGATCGAACAGTCAATCCAAAGCCGCGCGGCCTGACAGCGCGTTCAAGGCCACAACCGCGCGGCCGGACGCCGCACCCACATCGTCTGCCTTACGCCCGCGCCACCATGTGGCCTGGTGACACCTCGTCGAAAGAAACCAATTCCGGACTATAGTCCATCGGCTTTACCGGGCTGGGGATTTCGTCGACCATCAGCTTGCGTTCCTTGCGACGCAATCTGGGGTCGGCCACCGGCACTGCGGACAGCAGCTTTTTCGTATAGGGGTGCCGGGGGTCTTCAAAAATGTCCTCACGGCTGCCGATTTCAACAATCTGCCCCAGATACATGACGGCGACCCGGTGACTGATCCGCTCCACCACCGCCATGTCGTGGCTGATGAACAGATAGGACAAACCCAGTTCGTTTTGCAGATCCATCAGCAGATTGATGACCTGGGCCTTGATGGTGACGTCCAGGGCCGACACGGCCTCGTCACAGATGATCAGTTTTGGATCCATGGCCAAGGCACGGGCGATGGAAATGCGCTGGCGCTGGCCACCGGAAAATTCATGGGGATAGCGTGACGCGAAATCGGCGGGCAGGTTGACCTTGCGCAACAGGTCGGCGACCCGCGCGTCGATGCCGGCCCGCGGCACGAGATTATGAACGCTGAGCGGCTCGGCCAGAATGTCGCGTACGGACATGCGCGGGTTGAGCGACGAATAGGGATCCTGAAAGATCATCTGGACCTTGGTGTAGAAATCCCGTCGGTCTCCGCCCCGGTGTGACGCCATGGACTGACCCTGAAAGATGACGTCGCCCGAGGTTGCCGTTTCCAAACCGATGATGGTGCGGCCCGTGGTCGTCTTGCCGCAGCCACTTTCGCCGACGATGCTCAGGGTCTCCCCGGCCCTGACCTTGAAGGACACGCCCTCGACCGCATGGACACGGGCAATGGGCCGCCGCATGAGCCCTTCCTTGATGTCGAAATAGGTTGTCAGGTTATCGACTTCCAAAAGGAAGTCAGGATTTGAAATCTCGTTCATGTTGTCTGCACCCAATCGCTTATAGATTTTCTTGGAACCGGGCCGGGATCAGCCGGCGATGGCGGGGAATTTTTCCGGCGCGGGTTTGCCGGTCATGCTGCCGATACGGGGTACCGCATTGATCAGCTTGCGGGTATAGGGGTGCTGGGGGTCGTGGAAGATCTGGTCCACCGGTCCTTGTTCGACCACTTGGCCCTGATACATGACGACCACCCGATCGGCCATTTCCGCGATCACCGCCATGTCGTGGGTGATGAACATGACGGACATGCCGAACTCTTCCTGGATGTCCTTGATCAGGTCCAGGATCTGCGCCTGGATCGTCACGTCCAGGGCCGTCGTCGGCTCGTCGGCGATCAGCAGCGCCGGCTCACAGGCCAGGGCCATGGCGATCATCACGCGCTGTCGCATCCCGCCGGAAAGATGGTGCGGGTACAGCGCCAACTTGCCCAGGGGGTCGGGAATGCGCACCCGGGAAAGAAGCCGGACGATCTTTTCCTCGGCCTCGGCCGGGTCCAGGTTCTGATGTTGGAACAAGGGTTCTGTCAACTGCGTGCGCAAACTAAGCACCGGATTCAGGCAGGTCATGGGCTCCTGAAAGATCATGGAGATTTCCTTGCCGCGGATGCCCCGCACCACATCATCTGCCGCCTGGGCCAGGTCGATGCGACCGTGGTCGCGGCTGCTGAAGTGGATACGGCCCTTGGGCACGTAGGCGCCGATCATCTCGTTCAGACGCAACAGCGACATGGCGGTGACCGACTTGCCCGATCCGGACTCACCAACCACGCCCACGGTCTCACCGGGCATGATGGTATAGGAAACGCCGCGCACGGCCTCCACAGGCTTGCCGCTTGTGGGGAAGGTCACATGCAGGTCGTCGAATTCAACCAATGGCGTGTCGGCCATGTTTTGCCTCTTTTTCAGTATGGGATGGGGTTGGTTAGTGCAGGGTCCGGTACGACCGTCTGGCGGCCCAGAGGACGCCCGGGGGCGCCAGGCGCGTGCCGGTCGGAATGACCGAACCGGGACTGTCTCGACGGGGCCGCGGCCCCAGGAAATGGGCATGCACCCACTTACTGGGCTGGAATTCGATGCCCAGGTCGTCAAGCACCTCGGACACTTCGGTCAACAGCGCGCGGCCATGGGCGATCTGGGTATCGGGGAACCACCAGGCCAGCAGTTCGTGGACCGTGCGGTGATTGCCCTTGCGCCATTCGGCAAGGGCATAAATGGCCTGCAGTTCGAACAGGGTCAGGCCGTTGTTGGCGATCGAGTTGAAGCGAACGATGAAGGGATCGTTGCGCCACAATGTGTCGAGAAAGGCACCGACGGCGTCGGCAAGGGCAGAGGGAACATTTTGGGCCTCGGCCCTTGCCGAGCCGTCCCGGCCCGGCCCTTCGGAACGCGTGCTTTCCGGGGTGCACCCCCGCCACGCCCGGATTGCCAGAAGGACAAGTCCCTCACCGGCGTTCAACAGGTTCCTCTTGGGTGTCAGGTCGGTCATGAGTGCGTCTCCTCATTGACCTAAATAATGAGAATGAGAGTCATTCTCAATACTTTTTATTACACCTACCCAAACTTTCTTTCATGGCCTGCCGATGTTCCTCTATTCCCGCGCGGCGCGGACCAATCCACGGTACAGCCCCTGGTGGCGGCGGCGGAACACCAGGAACTCCGGATGCCACTGCACGCCCACCAGGAAACCGGCCGCCGGATGTTCAAGCGCCTGCACGACCCGATGGGCATCCCGCGCCGCGACCCGAAGCCCCCTGCCAAGTCGATCAACCGCCTGATGGTGCAGACTGTTGACGGCGACCCGCCTCCCGCCCATCAGGCGCGCTAGGCGGCTTTCCGGCACCAGGGTGATCCGCTTTCGCGCCAGAGGCGTGCGCAGACGCGGCAGCCCCCGGTAGGCGGCATACATATCCTGGTGCAGCGTTCCGCCTAGGTGGATGTTGATCATCTGAGCACCCCGGCACACCCCCAGAACCGGCACATCCGCATGCAGCGCCCAATCCAATGCCCGCCGCTCCATCCGGTCACGGTCCGGATCAATGCGCAGGTCGAGCGTCACCTCGCCGCCGTACATCTCGGCCCCGATGTCGTCGCCACCGCCGATCACCACCCCGTCGAGGCCCGTCGTATCCGTCCGGCCACCCGCCGACAGGCGCACGGGGCAGCCCCCGGCGCGCCGGACCGCCAACCAATGGGCAAGCCAAGTCAACGTGGCGCCACGGTCGGAAACCGTGACGCCGATGCGGGGCCGTACCGTCATCCCTGGAGCCAGCTTTGCAGTTCGTCCAACCAACGTTCGGCCGCCGGACGCCGAAGATTATCGCGTAGGGCCGCGCCAAGCTGCGCCAGACCGTCCCGATCAGCGGCCAGTTGCTCGACCCGGACCCAGCGGTTCCATTCGACGATGGGGGACCAGGACGGATCGCCCAGGGCGCAATCGGGAAGCCGATAATGAAACGTCGGGCGCGCCTTGATCAGGTCACTGTCCAGCCGCGTGATGACCGCGTCCTCGTCCAGGTGGCGAAACAAAGGCAGCATGTCCAGTTCGCGGTTTCGCGTGGGATTATGATTCAGGTAGTCGGCGATCAGCCTGTCTAGGTCCGGGGCATATTCCGGATCCAACAGCAGCAGGACGTAGTCCCTGGGGAACGGATCCGCATGCGGCATCAGGCGGCGCGTGAGGTCGGTCGCAACCCGTTCGCGCAGCCAATCGGCCAAGATGACGTAGGCCTTGAGATGGCACAGGATTGAACCGGCGTCGGTCGCCGGAAGTTCCGGGTTGAGATGCAGGCCGAAGGCGTACAGCAGGCTGTCGTCCGTGCCTTTGGCACCGGCCCGACGCAGGTCATCTGTGACCGCCGCAAGACGACCCAAATCTGACCAAGGCATGGGCGGCGTGACAATTTCGACCGGAACGATCCCGGCCACCGCCTTGCCCAGCGCCTCGCGGGCGGCGGCATCCAGTTCCTCGGGCAGAAGTGTTGTCTCCGCCCCTTCCTTGGCCTGTGCGTCCTTGTGAACGGCCTGGGCATCCAGTTCGATGACGAAATCACCGAATTCTGTTTCCCCGACGATCAGACGATGGGGGCCTTCCCGGGATATGTCGCCGCCGAACCGGTCCTGCACAAGATTCGCTGCGGCCGGCACATCCAAGCCGGCGAACTCGATCTCGACGCCGACACGGCGGGGGTTTCCGTCTTCCGTCCCCGTCACCGGGGGCTCGACCGGAACCTGATGCCGCCGGGCGGCATTATCGGGGAATATGTCGGGGGGAATATCAGCCATGATTCAACGGCCTTCCGCCGGCGCCGACGGGCGCGACCTTGGGCCTTAAGCATTGACATAGGGATTGCGCAGCCGGATTTCAACCCGGGCGGGGCCATGACCCCGCCGATCCGCTTAAGGAATAAGGAAAGGGTGGACCGGATGCGACAAATCTGCGAACTGATCGGCCTGCCCATCAGAATCGCAAGGACGACGACATGACCCAGACCCTGATCATTGCCAAGCAGGACGGCACCACCGACATCACCATGAACCGGACCGATAAGGCGAACGCCCTGGGCCCCGATCTGGTCGAAGACCTGCTTGCGGCCATGGCGACGGCGGCCAGCGACGGCACGCGGTTGGTCATCCTGCGCGGTGAGGGTAAAAGCTTCTGCTCCGGCTTCGATCTGTCGGATCTGGACAGCGTCACGGACGGCGATCTGGTTCATCGCCTGCTTCGCATCGAAACCTTGTTGCAGGCCGTCTATCACGCACCGTTCCCGACCCTGGCGCTGGCCCATGGCCGGGTGTTCGGCGCGGGCGCCGATCTGTTCTGCGCCTGTAGCCGGCGCATCGCCACTCCAAAGACCTCGTTCCGCATGCCGGGGCTCGGCTTCGGCATCGTGCTCGGCACCCGGCGACTCAAGGTCCGCGTCGGCGAGGACGCGGCCCGCCATATTCAGAACTCCGGCTTGACCTTCGACGCCGCCGAGGCACTGCGCCTGGGCTTCGCCACGGACATGATCGATGGGGACGACTGGCCGCAGGCCATCAAGGGCGCCGCCGCGTCGGCACAGGTTCTCAGCCCCCAGGCGACGGCCGACCTGTTCCGCGTGACGGCAACGGATACGCGCGACGCCGACATGGCCGACATCGCCCGCACGGCCTCGGTCCCTGGGCTGAAGGCCCGCATCCAGGCCTACCGCGAACAGGCCCTAAAGGCCGCCGGCAAAAAGTGATCTAAGGTGGGGGGAATGGTGGGCTGTGTAGGATTCGAACCTACGACCCGCTGATTAAGAGTCAGCTGCTCTACCAACTGAGCTAACAGCCCGCACCACGTATGGAGGGCGGGGTTTTAGCAAGGTTGGCTGCCTTTGTCGAGGCGAAGTGACGCCCTTGGGCCGGATTTGTCGGAAAGCGCGGAATGGCGCGGCGGCGCGGCCCTAAACGTCGTCGCCGATGCCGCGTCGGCCGACCATGACATCACGGTGAATCCAGGTCCCCATCAAGAGCCCGAAGCCGAACAACAGGGTCAGCATCGCCGTGCCGCCATAGGAAATCAGCGGCAGCGGCACACCGACCACGGGCACCAGGCCCATGACCATGGCCATGTTGATGAAGACGTAAAGAAAGAAGGTCGCCGTCACGCCGATGCCGACCAGGCGGCCGAACTGGGTGCGACAACGCACGCTGATGGCCAGCCCGTAAATCAGGATCACCACATAAAGGCCGAGCAACGCCAGCCCGCCCGCCATGCCGAATTCCTCGGCCAGCATCGTGAAGATGAAGTCGGTCTGCATTTCCGGCAAGAAGTTGAGATGGCTTTGCGTGCCCTGCAGGAACCCTTTGCCGAACAGCCCCCCGGACCCGAAGGCGATTTTCGACTGGATGATGTGATAGCCGGACCCAAGCGGGTCATTTTCCGGGTTGAGGAAGGTCAGCACGCGCTGTTTCTGATAATCGCGCAGGAACCCCCAGGCGATGGGCGCCGCCGCAACGGTAACAATGCCGACCAGCACGAATTTCCAGATCCGCACCCCGGCGGCGAAAAAGATCACCGCCCCCGTGATGACCAGCATCAACGCCGTGCCCAAATCCGGCTGGCGGAGGACCAGGGCTGCCGGCACCGCGATCAGCAGGACCGGGACGAACAGGTGGGGAATACGACGCACGTCCTCGATCGAGGTGCCGTGGAAATAGCGCGCCAACGCCAGCACCAGGGCAATCTTCATCAGTTCCGAGGGCTGCAGGCCGAAATAGCCGAGATCAAGCCAGCGTTGCGCCCCCTTGCCGACCTCCCCCATGAATTCCACGGCGACGAGAAGCGCCACCGTCCCCAGATAAAACACATAAGCGTATTTCAGCCATAACCGGATGTCGATCAGGGCCACGGTGATCAGCACGACCATGCCGACGCCAAAGCGCATCATCTGGCGCGACGCCCAGGGTTCGAAATTGCCCCCCGCCGCCGAATACAGCATGGCGAAACCGACCGAGGCCGTCGCCGCCAACAGCAGAATCAACAGCCAGTGCATCTGCCACAGCTTTTGCCGCAGGGTGAAGCTGGGGGGGTTCAGGGCGTCTTCACGCACAGCCATCGTTCTCTTCCCCTACCCCTGATCCGGCACGGGGCGGACACGGTCTTCCGTGCCGCGCAGATCAAGCGCGGCCTGACTGCCGCTGGTCTGGCTGATCGGAATGTCGCGCGCCGATTGGCGGCGCTGGGCCGTCAACAGAAGATCGCGGGCAATGGGCGCCGCGACGCTGGACCCGCCACCGCCGTGCTCCACCACCACGGCAACGGCATAGCGGGGATTGTCCGCTGGCGCGAAGCCGACGAACAAGGCATGGTCGCGCTCTTCCCAGGGCAGGTCCTTGTTCTTGACCACACCCTGTTCGCGTTCAGCCTTGGTGATGCGGCGAACCTGCACCGTGCCGGTCTTGCCGCCCATGATATAGCGCGGATCGTCAATCGCCGACGCACGGGCCGTGCCGTGGGGCGCATTGACGACTTGGGTCATGGCGTCGCGCACCAGGGCCAGGTTGCGTTGACTGACATTGATCTGGGGGAATTCGTGATGTTCGGGCACGGCATGCACGCCGGTCGTGCTCACCGACTTGGTCAATTGCGGCGACACGGCAAAGCCGCCGTTAACCAGCCTTGCCGTCATCACCGCAAGCTGCAGCGGCGTGGCCAGGACATAGCCCTGCCCGATCCCGGCCAGCAACGTTTCGCCCTGGTGCCAAGACTGGTCCCGGGCCTCGCGCTTCCAGGCCTTGGTCGGCACCAGGCCCTGCTTTTCGCCGGGCAGGTCCAGGCCGGTCGCATCGCCAAGCCCGAACCGCTCCGCCATTTCCGCGATGCGGTCGATGCCAACGCGGCGGGCGACTTCGTAGAAATAGACGTCGCAAGATTGAACGATGGCGCTGGTTACATCGACAAGGCCATGGCCGTGTTTCTTCCAGCAATGGAACTTGGTATCGCCCAGTTCCATGAACCCTTCGCAATAGATCTTGCCCGTGGGCGAAATCACGCCTCGCTCAAGCGCCGTCAGGGCGACCAGCATCTTGAAGCACGATCCCGGCGAATAGCGCCCGGCGATCGCCTTGTTGGACAGGGGTGCGGCCGGGTTGTTGATCAACCGGCTCCATTCCTCGACCCCCAGGCCCCGGTTGAAATCGTTGGGATCGAAACTGGGGTGGGAAACCATGGCCAGCACATCGCCGGAATGCACGTCGAGAACCACGGCTGAGGCGCTTACCTCCTTGGACAGACGGTTCGAGACCGCAAGCTGCAGGCCGACATCGATGGTCATGCGTATTTCCGCACCGGGCAGGCCCTCGCGCCGGTTCAGTTCGCGGATCACCCGGCCGTAGGCGTTGACTTCGACCTCGGACGAGCCGCCGGACCCGCGCAGACTGAGGTCATGGATCTTCTCGATCCCCGACTTGCCCGTGCGAAACCCCGGCAGTTCCAGCAGCCGGTCGCCGGTCTTTTCCCGCTCGCTCACCGCCGAGACATAGCCCAGGACATGAGCCAGGTTCTTGCCGTAGGGATAGAACCGGCTTTGCCCTTCATCGATCATCACGCCGGGCAGGTCGGGGGCGTTGACCTCGATCCGCGCGACCTCTTCCCATTCCAGGTTTTCGCGGAGCGTCACCGGCACGAAGGACCGGTTACGGCTGACTTCCTTCAGGACCCGCCGACGTTCGCCGATGCTCATCGGCACGATGTCATGCAGCAGGTCGAGCGCCCCGTCGACGCCGAGCCCGCGGGTGTCCTCGGACACCAGCATGACGCGGTAGTTCTGCTTGTTATCGGCAAGCGGAATGCCGAAACGGTCGACGATGCGCCCACGCGGCGGCGCCAACAGGCGCAGGCTGATGCGGTTTTCATCGGCCAGCATCTTGTATTGCTCGGCCTTGACCACCTGCAGGTAATACATCCGGCCGGCCAGCATGGAGACAAGCGCCAGCTTACCCCCCACCAGCATCACGGTGCGGCGGGCGAAAAGTTTTTGGCGTTCTTGATCCCCATGCATCGGATCAATCCAGTTTCAAAAATGCCTGCTGCCAGCGCGAGAAGATGAACGCGAACAGTGGAAAAGCGGCAACGGTCATGATGTATTGGAAAACGATGGCGTCGGCCGCGAACAAGGTAACGTGAAAAGCCGACAGCAGGGCCCAGCTAAGCACCGCCGCCCCGGCCCCGACCAGCCCGAAGCCCAGCCAATGAACGAAGAACGATTTGCCCATGAAGAACTTGTGCTGAAACAGCACCACCCCCTGCACCGCCAGGAAGATCAGCGCATGCAGCCCCATGGGTGCGCCTGTCAGGCCGTCCTGGAACAGGCCGATCAGGAACACGGCGGGGGCTGGTACTAGGTACGGGCGATGGATCGACCAGTAGAATATGGAAATCAGCGGCAGCACCGGCAGCACCCGGGCGATGCCCGGAATATGGGTCGGTACGACATTGAGAATGACCAGGACCAAGGTCAACGCGACCGGCGTCAGGTTGCGAGCGAAGGCATCCAGACGTTGCCAGAAAGTCGGCCTCATGGACGGCGTCCCCGCTCCTTGCCATGCATGTCGGCATCGATGGAACGCTGCGGCAATTGCAGGATTCCGCCCGAACCGAAATTGAGAATGCGCACGTATTCCAGGCGCGTCAGGTCGACATAGGGCTGAACGATCAGTCCGCCCTCGCCGACGGCGGCGACCTGACCGACCCTGAGGCCCGGCGGAAACACGCCGGCATGGCCCGAGGTGACGACGCTGTCGCCCACGGACACCACCGCTCCCGGCGGCAGCCAGGTCAGGCGCGGCTTCGCCAGGTTGGCCCCTGCCATGATGGCGCGCGTGCGGGTGGGATCAACAAGAACCGGAATTTTCGCGTTGATGTCGGTCAACAGCAGCACCCGGGCGGACCGGCTACCGACGTCGATGACCCGGCCGACCAGGCCATCGGCGGTAACCGCCGCCTGGCCTTTCTCGACCCCGTCGCGGGCCCCCGCGTTGACGATCACGCTTTGTGAAAAGGCGCCGCCCGTATCAGCGATGACCCGCGCGGTGACGAAACTCGCCTCGCGCTCGGGAATGACGTTGAGCTGTTCCTTGAGAACCCGGTTCTCCGCCTCCAGCTTCTCGGCGACGGATTTCCAATGCATGAGCCGCGTGCGCTCCTCGCGCAGCCGCGTGTTCTCTTCATACAGGTTCTTCATGGCCTGAACCTCGGCGACGCCGCGGTTCACCGTGTCGAGCGGCTGCGACAGCACGTCCAGGATGGGGGCGACGGCGTCGGTCATATGTGTCCGCACGCGTTCGACCAGAATGGTATCGACTTTGGCAAGCATCATCAGGGCGAACGCCGCCACCACCAGCCCGACATAGGCGAAGCGCTGGGCAAAATTGCGAATCGGTTGCGCGACCCGCGAAAATGAATGCGGTTCCTTCACCCCAGGACGTCCTTCCTGCCCATTACAATACCCCGCGATCCCACGCCCGGTCCCCAAAACCGATTGCAGGGCCGCAACTCCGACCTCCCCGTTATTGGTTATACTTGTCGCCGATGAGCGTTAATCGACGATTAATGACGCGTAGCGCTGTTTACCAAAAAAAACAACCGTCTATGCCAGTATTTTAAGATGAAACTGAACAAATTCCAGCTTTCCATCCTGCCCCCTGGCGACCTGGCCGGACATCTGCTTATTCTTGTTCCGCTATCGACGCGGAATAGGACCACCCTCCCATGAAATTCATCCACCTGACCGACCCCCATTTCGTCCCGCCGGGCAAAACCCTCTATGGTCGCGATCCGCGCCCTGCCCTGGATGCCGCCGTGGCCGACATAAACGCCCACCACGGGGATGCCGCCATGGCGGTGGTGACCGGGGATCTGACCCATTGGGGTGAACCGGCGGCGTTCCAGAACCTTGTCGACGGCTTGGCGCCGCTTGCCATGCCGGTCCACGTCTTGGCCGGGAACCACGACGCCCGCGATGTGCTGCGCGCCCATTTCCCAAATCAACCTGTTGATAAAAATGGATTTATTCAATCAACCCTGGACACGCCCGTGGGCCGGTTCATCTTTCTTGACACGGTGCTGGCGGGCACGTCGGCGGGACATTTCTGTGAAGACCGCCAGACATGGCTGGCCGAAACCCTGGCCGCGTCCAAGGGGCTGGACCTGTTCCTGTTCATGCATCATCCGCCCTTCGACGTCGGCATCCCGGCCATGGACCGCATCGGTCTGCAGCAGAAGGACGCCTTCCAAGCCGTGATCGAACCGCACAAGGCGCGCATCCGTCATCTGTTCTTCGGCCATGTCCACCGGCCCATTTCCGGCAGCTGGCGGGGCATCCCCTATTCCACCCTGCGCGGTCTGAACCAGCAGGTTTGGCTCGACATGGTGAACGAGGAAATGACGGCGAGTTTCGAGCCGCCGGCCTATTGCGTGGTGCTGATCGAGGACGACCGGGTCGTCGTCCATTATCACGATTTCATGGATCCGAACGAAAAGTTCAAGATGCATTCAAGCCCGTTCACCGACTGGGCCATACGCCCGTCAGGTGCATGACAAAGCGTCTTTCGACTTTTCTTTGCAGGGCGGTGGGGCTATAAGCCCCGCCATGGACCAGCACATTTCCCATTTCTCCGTGATTACCGGCATCTCCGGCGGCGTCTATGCGCCTGTCCCGGCCCTGCCGGTCTCCCTTGTCCGGAGCAAGACGCCCTAGCGCGGCTCATTCTTGAAATGGCCACGTTTCGGGCGGACCTTCGGGTCCGCTTTTTTTGTCTTCTATTTCCTGTTTTCGAAACCCAACGACGGATTTCACCCATGACCGCCCTCATCCCCGGCACATCCGCAAAGCCTTCCCGACTGTCCGCCGTCTGGCGCACGGAACTGGCGCAACTGTTCCGCCTGGCCGCCCCCATCGTCGCGACCCAGATCGCCTGGGTCGCCATGCTGACCACGGACACGGCGATGATCGGCCATCTGGGGCCGGAGCCCCTGGCCGGCGCATCCTTGAGCATGATGATCTTTTTCATCGGCTATATCGTCTGCGTCGGCGTGACGATGTCGACGGCGGGGCTGGCCGCGCAGGCCTTCGGCGCGCGGCAACCGCGGATCGTCCGCCGCGTCATCCGCCAGGGCCTATGGGTCGCCATCCTGTTGGTGACACCCTTTGTCGCGGCCTTTTCCCATGCGGGTGTCTTGCTCGCCTGGACGGACCAGCCGCCGGAAGCCCTGCCCCATGCCGAAGCCTATATGAGCACCCTGATGTGGTGCCTGCCCGCCGGCATCGTCTTTACCGTGCTGCGCAACTTCGTCTCCGCCCTGGGCCGGCCCATGGCGGCGCTTTGGGTCATGCTGGGGGGCGTGCCGCTCAACGCGCTTTTGGATTACGGCCTGATCTTCGGTAATTTCGGCCTGCCGCGCCTGGAACTGGTGGGGGCCGGGATCGCCACGACGGCCGTGAACATCCTGATGGTCCTTGCCCTGGCCGCGATCATTCAGTGGCGGCGGCCGTTCAACAAGTATCAGTTGTTCGTCCGCTTCTGGCGGCCGGACTGGCGCATCTTCCGCCAGATCTTCCGCATCGGCGCACCGATCGCGGCGATTTCGGTGATGGAGGCCGGGTTTTTCATCGGCGCCGTGTTCGTGATCGGCCAGTTCGGCGCCGTTGCCATCGCCGCCCATATGATCGCCATGCAGATGCCGCACATCACCTTCATGGTGCCCATGGGGTTAAGCCAGGCCGCGACCGTGCGCGTCGGCCATGCCGCCGGGCGGCGGGACATGGCCGGCGCCTACCGCGCCGGGTGGTCGGCCATCGCCGTCAGCGTGCTGTTCGCCATCGTCATGACCGGCGTGATCGTGACCGTTCCCGAACCTTTCGCGGGCCTGTTCCTGGACACCGCCCGCGCCGACGCGGCCGAGGTCCTGAGCCTTGCCGCCGCCCTGTTGATGCTGGCCGCCATGTTCCAGATCGTCGACGCCCTGCAGGCCGTGGCGGCGGGGGCCCTGCGCGGCCTCAACGACACGGCCCTTCCCATGGTCATCGCCGGGGTCAGCTATTGGGGCCTGGGCGCCGGGTCGGCGGTCTGGCTCGCCTTCGGTGCGGGATGGCGGACGGAAGGTGTCTGGGCCGGTTTCGTGATCGGCCTGACGGCGGCGGCGGTGCTGATGATCTGGCGCTTCCGCACGCAACAGCGCCGACGCTACCTGCCGGACATCATCAAGGAAGACGCGACGCCTCTTTCCCAGTGAGCTCTTGCCAAGCAAGTTTTTGATTGGCGCACAACAACCGTCGCCCGCCGGTGGCGGGCTCGGGTTTTACGATGCCGATTGGGTTTGTTCGCGCAAAACAACCATCGCCCGCCGATGGCGGGCTCGGGTTTTGCGACTAATACATCGTGGTGAGGACGTCCTTGAGGCGCTTCATTTCCTCAAGCGCCCGGCCGGTGCCGAGCACGACGCAGGACAGCGGGTCGTCGGCGATGGACACGGGCAGGCCCGTGTCATGTCGCAGGACCAGATCCAGATTGCCCAGAAGCGCGCCGCCGCCGGTCAGCACGATGCCCTTGTCGACGATGTCGGCGGCCAGTTCGGGGGCGGTGTGTTCGAGTGCGACCTTGACCGCCTCGATGATGGCGCCCACGGGTTCGGCCAGGCTTTCGGCGATTTCCCGCTGCGAGATGACCAATTCCTTGGGCACGCCGTTCATCAGGTCGCGGCCCTTGATTTCCATGGTCTGGCCTTCGCCGTCTTCGGGGGCGCAGGCGGAACCGATGTCTTCCTTGATGCGGGCGGCGGAGCCTTCGCCGACCAAAAGGTTATGGTTGCGGCGGATGTAGGCGATGATCGCCTCGTCCATCTTGTCGCCGCCGACGCGCACACTCCGCGCATAAACGATGCCGCCCAAGGACAGCACGGCGACTTCCGTCGTGCCGCCGCCGATGTCGACGACCATGGAGCCCGTGGGCTCGGTCACCGGCAGGCCGGCGCCGATCGCGGCCGCCATCGGTTCCTCGATCAGGAAGACCTTGCGGGCCCCCGCACTTTCCGCTGATTCCTGGATCGCGCGGCGCTCGACGGCGGTGGAGCCGGAGGGCACGCAGACGATGACCAGCGGGCTCGCGAACGAACGCCGGTTGTGAACCTTGCGGATGAAGTACTTGATCATCTCCTCGGCCACTTCGAAATCGGCGATGACGCCGTCGCGAAGCGGACGGATGGCGCGGATGTTGCCGGGCGTTCGACCGAGCATCTGCTTGGCTTCCTCGCCGACGGCGAGAACATGCTTCTTGCCCTTGACCTCGGCGATGGCAACCACCGACGGTTCGTTCAGGACGATGCCCTTGCCCTTGACGTAGACCAACGTGTTGGCCGTGCCCAGGTCGATGGCCATGTCCGCGGAAAGAAACCCGAAAAGTCGCGAGAACATGAAGCGTTCAGCCTTGTCTCTGTGTCATGGGAGCCCCGGGGCGCGCCCCGAAAACCTTGGGGCGGGGGTCCGATGAATGTATCCCTCGGTACCGGCCCGGATTAGGGTCCCGGGCCACGATATATGGGTGCAGGGGACAATGTCCCCTGCACCATATTGGGTCTTTTAACGGAAAGATTCGGCCGTTTAAAGGGCCAATCTTGGGTAATACGAAGGCGGCCCCGACCTAGGCGGACATCGCCTCCGGTGCCTTTTTCTCCCGTTTGGTCAACAACTTGTTGAGCGCGTTCACGTAAGCCTTGACCGACGCGACCATGGTATCGGTGTCGGCGGCCGCCCCCTGGGCCGTGCGTTCGCCGTTATCGTCGAGCCGGACGGTCACTTCCGCCTGGGCGTCCGTACCGTGGGTCACCGCGTGGACCTGGTACAATTGCAGGCGGGCGCCATGGGGAAACAGGGTCTTGATACAGTTGAAGGCCGCGTCCACGGGCCCGTCGCCGGTGCCTTCGCAGGACTGCACTTTGCCGTCGATCTCCAGTTCCATCGCCGCCTTGGGCGGGCGGTGCACGGTGCCGCACTGGATTTCCAGACTGGTCAGCTTGATGCGGTCGTTGACCCGGGTGTCGTCATCGACCAGGGCCACCAGATCCTCGTCGAACACGTCTTTCTTCAGGTCGGCCAGGTCCTTGAAGCGCTTGAAGGCTTCGTTCAAGGCGTTGTCGCCCAGCTTGTAGCCCATTTCCTCCAGCTTGGTCTTGAAGGCGTTGCGCCCGGAATGCTTGCCCAGGACGATCTTGGACTTGGTCAGGCCGACGCTTTCCGGCGTCATGATCTCATAGGTCTGGGCGTTCTTCAGCATGCCGTCCTGATGGATGCCCGATTCGTGAGCGAAGGCATTGGCGCCGACGATGGCCTTATTCGGTTGCACCGGGAAGCCGGTGACCGACGACACCATGCGCGACGCGCGGGTGATATGCGTGGCATCGATGTTGGTGGTGAACGGCATGGCGTCCTGGCGGGTCTTCAGCGCCATCACGACTTCTTCCATGGAGCAGTTGCCCGCGCGTTCGCCCAGGCCGTTGATGGTGCATTCGACCTGACGCGCACCCGCGACCACGGCGGCCAGGGAATTGGCCACGGCCAAGCCCAGGTCGTTGTGGCAATGGACCGAGAACACGGCCTGGTCCGAATTGGGCACCCGCTCAATCAGCATTTTGATCAGCGCCGCATATTCCTCGGGCACGGCATAACCCACGGTGTCCGGGATGTTGATAGTCGAGGCCCCCGCCTTGATCGCGGCCTCGACGCAGCGGCACAGGAATTCATGCTCGGACCGCGATCCATCCTCGGCCGACCATTCGACGTCGTCGACCAGGTTGCGGGCCATGCCCACGCTTTCGGTGATGCGCTCCAGGACCTGTTCCGGCTCCATCTGCAGCTTGTACTGCATGTGCAGGGGGCTGGTGGCGATGAAGGTGTGGATGCGCCCGCGTTCGGCATGCTTGACGGCAGCCCCTGCGCGTTCGATGTCCCCCCGGGTCGCCCGCGCCAGGCCGGCGATGGTCGAGTTCTTGATGGTCTTGGCGATTTCCGAGACGGCCTCGAAATCACCTTCCGAGGCGATGGGGAAGCCGGCTTCGATGACGTCGACACCCATGTCCTCCAGCACCTTGGCGATGCGGAGTTTCTCTTCCAGGTTCATGGACGCCCCCGGCGACTGTTCGCCGTCGCGCAAGGTGGTGTCGAAGATGATGACCTGGTTGGGGTCGCGTTCGGTAACGATGGTCATTGGTCTGGTCCTTCCGAAATCTCTTTGGGCCGCCCTCGGATGGGATGGATGGGGTCCGGCCCGACAAATAGGGTCGCTTGCTCGTCAATCCCCTGAGCGTTCGCGGTCCCTTGGTCGGGATGGACTCGGTTTTTTTTGGTTCAAAAAGCCGGAATGGTCCCTGGTATCCGCTGCGCCACTCAGGGGCGAATAAGTCGAAGCCCCAGAAGGTCGAGATTGATCAGGCTTAGCGGAAGAAGAATGCGCGCAGGCAGCGTCGCCGGGCCGGCATCGCTGCCCCCGGGAATTCGCTGTTCGATGGTCATGTCCTGCGTCTGCATCGGTCTGTTCCAACCGCCTGTCGGTTCATCCGTCATTCCGGAAAGGATACGGGGACAGGCTTAACAGAGAATAAATGATGTTGGACACCGGTTTGTCAAGTGACGGGAGGCTTGAGGGGGGTTAACCTTCGCCCATGACCACATTCCCCGAAGTCCATTTCGCCGACGCCGACCCCGCCACGCTCCGCGTCTACCGCAACCTGATGACCGCTGCCGGGTCCGGTTCGCCCGCCTTGATCTTTCGCCATATGGCGACCTATCCGGGCCTGTTGCACTGGATCTGGGCCGCCGTCGGCGACGATGTCGAGGCCGGATGGCCGGGCACGGCCGTATGGCAGATCGTCGCCGACCAAGGGGCCGTGCCCCTGCCCGCCTTCACACCGGACGATCTGGCGGACGCGGACCTGGACGACGCTGCCCGGCAAACCGTCGGCCATATGCTGACCAGCTACAACCGCATGAACCCGGTCAACCTGATTGCCGTGGGGGCCGCGCGGGCGCTGATCGCGGGCGACGACGTGCCGCCGCCCACACATCCCTTTTCCGAAGCCGCCGCCACGCCCCCGGCCCCACCGCCGGACCTACCCCGGCCGCTGAAGCTGGCGGGCCTGGACGACGGCCTGCGGGGGGCGATCACCAACATCTGCCGCACCATCCCCAAGGCCGAGATCGCGGGTGCCCACGTGGACGTGACGCCCACCATGTACCTGCACTTCGCCCATTGGCCCCAGTTCATGCATCTGGTGGCCGGGCGGCTGGACACGGCCCTGCCGGAGATCGATGCAGCCACCCATGCCTTCGCCGCCGATTGCAAGCCCCTGGTCGGCCAGTTGCTGGCCAAGGCCAAGGCGCGCAACCCCGGGCCGGTGCCGATGGACGATCCCACGCCGCTGATCCGGGTGATGGACACCTTCGCCTACGTCATCCCGCATATGGTTGTTGTGGGCGCCGCATTGGCGGCGGCGATTAAGCCGAAAACCGGCTAGGATGCAGGGATGACGACACCCCGCATCGGCGGCCCCGCCGCCGTGGTCCTGTTTCTCGGCGCGTCCTGCGCCGTTCTGTTCATTGGCCTCACGGTCAGCCAGGGGACCGGCGACTGGACCTGGCTGTCCCGGGCCGGCTCGGTACTGGTGGTTCTGGGGATCGTGTTCGCCTATTTCAACATCGACGGCTTTATCGAGCGCAGCATCCGCGGCGCGGTCCGGCGGTTGACCACGAAAAAAGCGCGGGACAATGCGGACCCTTCCAATTGGGTCGTCACCTGGCTGGCGGAAGATCCGGCGGACATTCCGCGCAGGGTGAAAACCCTTGAGGTCGCGGTGATCGCCCTGGGCACCCTGATCTGGGGGTTCGGCGACCTGCTGGGACCATAAGAAAAGGGGCGCCCGTAAGAGCGCCCCTTCGTCTTTATCCGATGAACCGGACTTACTTCTTGGTCGTGGCGACCAGCTTGTTCTCGCTGAGCCAGGGCATCAGGCCGCGCAGCTTGGCGCCCACTTCCTCGATCGGGTGTTCGCCCCACAGGCGGCGTTCAGCCTTGAACTGCGGCTGGCCGGCCTTGCATTCCAGCATCCAATCCTTGACGAACTTACCGGTCTGGATGTCGGTCAGGACGTCCTTCATGCGCGCCTTGACGCCATCGTCGATGACCCGCGGGCCGGAGACGTAATCGCCCCATTCGGCCGTGTTGGACACGGAATAGCGCATGTCGGCGAGGCCGCCTTCATAGATCAGGTCGACGATCAGTTTGACCTCGTGGCAGCATTCGAAATAGGCCATTTCCGGGGCGTAGCCCGCTTCGACCAGGGTTTCGTAACCGGCGCGGATCAGCGAGGTCAGACCGCCGCAAAGCACGGCCTGCTCACCGAACAGGTCGGTTTCGCATTCTTCGCGGAAGGTGGTTTCGATGATGCCCGAACGGCCAGCACCCAGACCCGAGGCATAGGACAGGGCGACTTCCAGCGCATTGCCCGACGCGTTCTGGTGAACGGCGACGAGCGACGGCACACCGGCGCCGCGCAGATATTCGGAGCGCACGGTATGGCCCGGCCCCTTCGGCGCGATCATGAACACGTCCATGTCGGCGCGCGGCTCGATCAACCCGAAATGCACGTTCAGGCCGTGGGCGAAGGCCAGCGCGGTCCCTTCGCGCATGTTGTCCTTCAGGTGCTCGTTGTAAAGATCGGCCTGACCTTCGTCCGGGGACAGGATCATGATGAGATCCGCCCACTTGGCCGCTTCGGCGGCGGTCATGACCTTGAAGCCGTCGCCTTCCGCCGTTTTGGCGCTGGCCGAACCGGGGCGCAGAGCCACGGCCACTTCCTTGACGCCCGAGTCCCGAAGGTTCAGCGCATGGGCGTGGCCCTGGCTGCCGTAGCCGACGATGGCCACCTTCTTGGATTTCACCAGGTTCACGTCGGCGTCGCGATCGTAATAGACACGCATTTCTAAAATTCTCCGATCAGTCGTTTCAGTCGTTCTTGAGTGTTGTCAGGTGTTGGGTTCAGATGGGCTTGTTGCCGCGCGAGATGGCGGCCGCACCCGTGCGCGAGACCTCGGACAGGCCCAGCGGCTGCATCAATTCGATGAAGGCGTCGATCTTGGAGGCGGCGCCGACGATTTCGAACACGAAGGAATTGTTGGAGCTGTCGACGGCGCGGGCGCGGAAGATATCGGCGATGCGTAAGGACTCGACCCGCTTCTCACCCTTGCCGACGACCTTGACCAGGGCCAGTTCGCGTTCCACATGGGCGCCCTCAAGCGTCAGGTCCGCGACCTTGTGGACCGGCACCAGACGGCCCAGTTGCGCCTTGATCTGCTCGATGATCATCGGCGTCCCCGAGGTCACGACGGTAATCCGCGACTGCCCCTTGACGTGGTCGGTCTCGGCCACGGTCAGGCTTTCGATGTTGTAGCCGCGCCCGGAAAACAGGCCGATGACACGGGCCAGCACGCCCGGTTCGTTGTCGACCAGGACGGCGATGGTATGCCGGTTCACTTCCTTGGAAGGCTCGCTCACGTCTTGGGAACTCCCAGAATTCGCCGCCGCGGAAACGGCGGCGGCCCTTGTTTTAGCCGCGTTGTCCCGGTTGTCAACTCACGCTGTCATCCGGGCGCGGCGGGATAAATCAGACCAGCACCATGCCCTGTTCGGAAATCGGCTTCTCGGCCTTGTCGTTCGGGCCCAGAAGCATCTCGTTATGGGCGGCGCCCGAGGGGATCATGGGGAAGCAGTTTTCCAGCTTGTCGATGGCGATATCGGCGATCACGGGCCGGTCGATTTCGATCATTTCCTTGATCACGTCGTCCAGCTGGCTCGCCTTGGTCGCGCGCAGGCCGACGGCGTGGAAGCTTTCCGCCAATTTCACGAAGTCCGGCAGGCTTTCCATATAGCTTTCGGAATAACGCCCGCCATGCAGCAGTTCCTGCCACTGGCGCACCATGCCCATGTATTCGTTGTTCAGGATGAAGATCTTCACCGGCAGGCGGTACTGAACGATGGTCGACATTTCCTGAATGTTCATCAGGGTCGAAGCCTCACCCGCGATATCGACGACCAAGGCATCCGGATGAGCCACCTGCACGCCCATGGCAGCCGGCAAGCCATAACCCATGGTGCCGAGACCGCCCGACGTCATCCAATGGTTCGGCTTGTCGAAGTTATAGTACTGGGCCGCCCACATCTGGTGCTGGCCGACTTCGGTGGTGATGAAGGTCTCACGCCCTTGGGTCAGTTCGAACAGCCGACGGATGGCGTGCTGCGGCTTGATGGTGTCGCCCTTCTGCTGGAACGCCAGGCATTTCTTCGCGCGCCATTGGTCGATCTGACCCCACCATTTCTTCAGCGCCGCCTGATCCTGCTTGGGCTTCAGGGCCTTCCACTTCTTGATCATGTCGGTGAGCACGCTGGCCACGTCGCCGACGATGGGCACGTCCACGGGCACGTTCTTGTTGATCGACGACGGGTCGATGTCGATATGGACCTTCTTGGACCCCGGCGAAAAGGCATCAAGCCGGCCGGTGATGCGGTCATCAAACCGTGCACCGACGCAGATCATGACGTCGCAGCCGTGCATGGCCAGATTGGCTTCGTAGGTGCCGTGCATGCCGAGCATGCCGACGAACTGCTTGTCACTGGCCGGATAGGCCCCCAGGCCCATGAGCGTCAGCGTGCAGGGCGCACCCGACAGCTTGACCAGGTCCTGCAGCAGCTTGGACGCCTTCGGTCCGGAATTGATAACGCCGCCGCCGGCATAGATGATCGGCTTCTTGGCACCCGCCAGCAGGCGCACGGCCTCGGCGATGGCGCTCTGGTCGCCCTTGACGCGGGGGCTGTATTTTTCGGCCGGCGCCTTGCCCGCCTCCTGATATGCCCCCATGGCCATGATCACGTCCTTGGGCAGGTCAATGACGACCGGGCCCGGGCGGCCGGACCGCGCCACGTGGAAGGCTTCATGGACCACGTTGGCCAGGTCGCCCACGTCCTTCACCAGGTAGTTGTGCTTGGTGCAGGGGCGCGTGATGCCGGTGGTGTCGCATTCCTGAAATGCGTCATTGCCGATCAGATGCGTCGGCACCTGCCCGGTCAGGCAGACGATCGGGATGGAATCCATCAAGGCGTCGGTCAGGCCGGTGACCGCGTTCGTGGCACCGGGACCGGACGTCACCAGAACCACGCCGACCTTGCCGGTGGAGCGCGCATAACCTTCGGCCGCGTGCACGGCGCCGCCTTCCTGACGGACCAGGATATGGCGAATCTGGTTCTGCTTGAAAATGGCATCGTAGAGCGGCAATACGGCACCGCCCGGATATCCGAAGATTTCGGTGACGCCCTGCTCTTTCAGGGCTTCGATCACGATCTCGGCGCCCTGCATCTTCTTCCTGGCCATTGTTCAGTCCTCGTGCTTTTTCCTCAGTCGCCGGCGCGGACATCCGTCCGCTTGGCTTTCGCGCTGACCGCGCGGCGCCCACTTGGGCTTGCCTCGGCGATCAATGATCGCCTCGGGTATATCGATAATGTCCCAGTCCGCATGCCATGCAAACACAGCCGCACATCACAAAAACCCCAGCGGAACCGGGGCCCGCCGGGGAGCCACGGAACTTAATGAAGGTGATTTAGGGGGTCAACCATTAAAATGCAATAAACGGCAAGTTTTTTCCGCTTATTGCGAAATAATATTTCAATAAATTTTTGCTGACCGGCGGAATTCCGCCACACCTATTTGATCGTCTGGACGATCTGACTGGCGCAGCGCAGAAAACGGACCCGGCTTTCCATCAGGTCGACGTATTTCTCCAATTCCTTGCCCGACAAAATGACGCCCTTCTTCTGCAACTCGATGGGTTTTCCCGAGGCCTCCAGGTCCTGCACGTTCTTCAGGCGTTCGACCCAGGTTTCCAGGTATTCGCCCCAGTTCCCCCGGTGCACGAACCGCACATATCGCAGTACCCGTTTGATGGAGTTGTTGTTCCAGTGCTCGCTGACCGGCATTTCGCCGCAGGCATCAATAATCTTTTGTTCGGGGGATCCGTCCACAACCGGCCCGTCGCCATCGCCGGTAGCCGCCGCGCCGGCAGTCGCGCCGCCCGCGGCTTGTGACGCCGTCGGCGCGTCCATCAGCACGACGCTTGATCCGCCGGCCCGGGCCGCCGCATTGGCCGCTGCCGCATCCGTTGCCGCCTGAACGGCGGCGGTCGCCGTATCCGCGTTGCGCTGAACCTGAGCCGCGGACTGTTCGGCGCGCAGGGCTGCGGGGTCCTCGTCGTCAGGAATCAGGAAAACCCCGCCCAGGACGATGACCAGAAAAGCCACAGCGGGCCCCCAGGTCAGGGGTGAGCGGTACCAGGGCGCCGCATTGGCGGCGACCGGCTTGGGCAAGTCGCGGGCGTTGGGGTCTTCCATGACCGGGGCCATGGTGCGGATATTCCTAATCCGCAGCACCAGTTCCTTGGCATCGAACGGCTTGGTCACGTAATCGACCTGCATCAGGCCGATGGCGCGGCGGCGAGTGTCCGTATCGGTCACGGCGGTCGCGAAAATGATCGGCAGGGTCGAGGTGCGGCGCAGGGTTCGCGCGAAATCGACGCCGTTGCCGTCCGGCAGCATGATATCCAGCACGATGACGTCGAAGTTTTTCCCGTCCAGGGCCGCGAACATCCCGGCCCCGCTATCAGTCTCGGTGACGTCGTAGTCCTCCGCCTCGAGAACAGCCTTAAGGAACGACCGGATCATGGGGTCGTCTTCGACGATCAGGATACTGGGATTGGACTCGGACACGCGATGCCGTTGGTTGTTGTGGTCAGTAGGTTCTTCTTGCTGTGGGTCCCCGGCGCGCCCGTGTTCAGCAAGACGCTATGTAGAGGAAGGAGATGGCAAAAAAAAGACAATCTCTCCAAACAGGAGAATCTCCCCCAAGCCTTACACGTTCCTGACAGTGATGAATTTTTTAATGTCGTAGAACGGCGAGGGCATCGGCCGCGGCCGGCGCCCCCCCTCGGTCAAGGGTCAGGTCCGGCGCAAGTTGGTGGCGGAACCAGGTGAACTGGCGTTTGGCATAGTTCCGCGTCGCCTGCCGCGCCTTGTCCGCCGCCTGATCCAGGGTCATCTCACCCTCGATCACCGCCCCCAGTTCACGCACGCCGACAGCGCGCAAGGCCGGCAGCGACGGGTCCAGGCCCCGCGCCAGCAGGGCCCGCACCTCATCCATGGCGCCCGCGTCGAGCATCGCCCTGAAGCGCGCATCGCAGGCGGCATAAAGGGCATCGCGCGGCGGCAGCACCAAAATCGTCGTGAATTGGCCCGCCACCGCCGGACCGGTGGGGGCTTCATTCTGCCAATCGGCCAGGGTGCGCCCCGTCGCCTGCACCACGGCATGGGCGCGGATCAGGCGTTGACGGTCGCCCGGCGGCAGTGCTTCCGCCGCACTGGGATCGTGTTCCGCCAGAGCCGCGGCGAACGCGACACCCCCGAGCGTATCGTAAAGCGCCGTCGCCTCGGCCGTCACCGCCGCCGGCACGTCAGGCACGGGGGCCAAGCCCTGGGTCAGGGCCTTCAGATACATGCCGGTGCCGCCAACCAGGATGGGCAGGCAGTTCGCCGCCCGCGCCGCCCCGATCTCGGCCACGGCCATGTCCAGCCAGCGCCCGACGGAACAACGTTCCTCCGCCCCCAGGACGCCGAACAGGCGGTGCGGCGCGCGGGCTTCGTCCGCCGCGTCGGGCCGCGCCGTCAGCACGCGGAGATCGCGGTAGACCTGCATACTGTCGGCATTGATGATCCAACCGCCCAGACGTTCCGCCAGTTCCAACGCCAGGCCCGACTTGCCGCCCGCCGTCGGCCCGGTAACGATCAGAACGGATGTCGCGGACTCTTCATCCTGCAGGGGCTTTTCAGGGGCCTGAAAATCGGTCACTTTCCCTCCCGCTGTCACTCAACCCATGCCGGATCGGACATTCCATGGAATTTGTCGTTACGCTGATCGCCGCCCCGGGCGATGAACTGGATGCCGGCATTGTCGCCGAGGCAGCGGCCCGGCTCAATGCCCTGGGTGCCGAAACGGGACGGCCGGACTGGTTGGCCGAAGGATTGGCCTGTGATCTGGGCTTCGACGGCCTGTCTGCGGACCAGGCCGACGCCGCCGTGCGCATGAGCCTGGACGGCGCGCCGATCGATATCATCGCCCAACCGGCGGCGGGACGGCGCAAGAAACTCCTGATCGCCGACATGGATTCGACCATCGTGACCTCCGAAACCCTGACCGATGTGGCCGACGCCGCCGGCAAGGGCGAGGTGATCGCCGCCATCACCGACCGCGTCATGCGGGGTGAGCTGAATTTCGAGGACTCGCTGCGGGAACGCGTGGCCATGCTGAAAGGGCTTTCCGAGACGGCCCTGGAAACGGCTTATAACGCAATCGAGGTGTCACCGGGCGCCGAGACCCTGGTCCGCACCATGGTCGCCTCGGGGGCGACCACGGCACTGGTGTCGGGCGGATTCACCTATTTCACGTCGCGCATCGCGGAACGGCTCGGCTTCCACATCAACATGGCCAACGACTTCATCATCGAGGGCGGCAAACTGACCGGCCGGGTGATCGAGCCGATCCTGGGCCGCACGTCGAAATACGATGCCTTGGTCAAGCTGGCGACGCAGAACGGCCTGGGCCTGGACGACGCAGCGGCGATCGGCGACGGCGCCAACGACCTGGAAATGATCCAGGCGGCGGGACTTGGCTGCGCCTACCGGGGCAAGCCGATCCTGCGTGACGCCGCGCGGGTCAAGCTCGATCACGCCGACCTGACGGGGCTTCTGTTCGCGCAAGGCTTCCGAGCCGAGGAATTCACCACCGCCTAGCCGGCCCGGACATGAAAACGGCGCCCGCGGGCGCCGTCTCCAATTTCAGATTTGCGGTGGGCGTTCAGCTTTTGCCCAGCCGGATGGCCACGAAGCGCAGGCCGTTCTGCCCCTGCACCAAAAGCAGAACCGACTTGCGACCGGTGTCACGGGCTTCCTTGACCTTGCGCACCACGTCGTCGGGGGTGCCGACCTCTTCCTGGCCAACCTCGACGATCAGATCGCCGGGGCGCACGCCTTTCTCGGCCGCCGGGCCCGCGTTCAGCACGTCGGTCACCAGCACGCCCTTGGCGTCACCTTCAAGCTTGAACTTCTGCACCGCCTCGTCGGTAATGGCCGACAGGCTCAGGCCCAGATCCTCGACCACCTGGGGCTTGGCGTCGGTGCCGGCCCCTTTGTCGGTACGCGCGGCGACCTGTTGTTCCTGTTCCTGCAGTTCGCCGACCTTGACCTTAAGGTCGATCTTCTTGTTTTCGCGCCAGACCTCGACCGGCACGTCGACGCCCACTTCAGTGTCGGCGACGATGCGCGGCAGCTTGCGCATGTCGGGCACCTTGCGCTTGTTGAAGCTCAGGATCACGTCACCGCGCTGGATCTTGCCCTTGGCGGCGGGGCCGTCTTCGACCACCTGGGCGACAAGCGCCCCTACCGGTTCCTTCAGCCCCAGGCTTTCGGCGACTTCCGGCGTGACTTGCTGGATATGAACGCCGAGCCAGCCACGCTTGACCTGACCGTGCTTGATCAACTGGGAGATCACCGGCTTGGCGGTGGACATGGGCACGGCAAAGCCGATGCCGACGCTGCCGCCGGACGGTGAGAAGATCGCCGTGTTGATGCCGATGACCTGGCCGTCCAGATTGAACAGCGGTCCGCCTGAATTGCCCCGGTTGATGGAGGCGTCGGTCTGAATGAAATTGTCATAGGGGCCGGCGGAAATGTCGCGGCCGCGGGCCGAGATAATACCCGCCGTGACCGTGCCGCCCAGGCCGAACGGATTGCCGATGGCGACCACCCAGTCGCCGACGCGCGATTTTTCCGAATCGCCGAACGAGATGGCGTGGTATTTCTGGCCTTTCAGATCGACCTTCAGCACCGCGATATCCGTCTTCTGGTCGCGGCCGACAACCGTTGCCTTGAGACGCGTGTCGTCCTGCAGGATGACTTCGATCTCGTCGGCGTCCTGGATCACGTGGTTGTTGGTGATTACATGGCCGGCGTCGTCGATGATGAAGCCGGAGCCCAGGGACGTGGCCTTGCGGGCCTGGGGCTTGCCGCCATTGGGCTGGCCGCGGTCGAAGAATTCCTTGAAGAAGTCCTCGAAGGGGGAACCGGGCGGAAGCTGCGGCATTTCAAAGCCACGGCTTTCGATGACCTGGGTCGTCGAAATGTTGACCACGGAAGGCAGCAGCTTTTCCGCCAGGTCGGCGAAGCTTTCAGGGGCCGGGCGCGCCTGCGCCACGGTCGTCATGATCATGAAGGCGGTCAGCGCGAGCGCCGCGGCGAAAGCGCCGAGACCGGCCATCCGCAAAGGTGAGCGGTCGTCAGCGGCCGCGATGGGCGCGTCCTGTTTGGAGAGACGAATCTGGTTCATCTTAACACCTAGTCCTTCCGTCACATGCGGGATCATGCCGGTTGGGATCATGCCACGGACCCCGCAAAGATTAAACAGTGTGCTATCGGGAACCCGGGACCGGGCGCCCTTTTGGAATGCCCTCTGATATGGCCGGGGAATATGGCCGTAGGATGGCCCTGCCCCGGTATGTTTTGGGCAATCACGGCCTGCTTCCGACGCAATTCCCGGCCACGGCCACCCTTATCCCCGGACGGCCCAGACCACGATCACGCCGACAACCGCCGCCCCCAGCCCCGCCAGGCGCAAGGTCCCCGGCGGCATTTCCTGCATTTGGGACATCGCCCGCTGCATGCCGTCGGGGAACAATGCGTAGATCACGCCCTCGATCACCAGGACAAGTCCCAGCGCCGTGTAGAAGTCATTCATCAGGTTCCGGCCCCGCTGCCGGACGGCCCCCGGGCCCGCATCAGCGGGCGCGGGTGGTGCCGTCCTTGAGCGCGTTGAAGAACTGGAACAGTTCCGAATTGGGGCTGAGAACCATGGACGTGCCCTCGTTCAGAGCGGCGCCCAGGGCATCCAGGGAGCGGTAGAAATCGAAGAATTCCGCATCCTTGCCATAGGCTCCGTTGAGGATACGCGTCCGTTCGCCATCGCCTTCACCACGAAGGATTTCCGACTTGCGCCGGGCTTCCGCCAGGATGATGACCTTGTCACGTTCGGCCTCGGCCTGAATCCGTGTCTTCTGCTCCTCGCCCTTGGCGCGCAGTTCAGCGGCCTCGGCGATACGGTCGGAGCGCATGCGGTTGAACACCGCCTGCGACGTAGCATCGGGCAGGTCCGTGCGACCGATACGGATGTCGATGACCTCGACCCCGAATTCAGGCGCTTGGGCACGCATCAGGTTGGCGACGCGATCCATGATCTGGGCACGCTTATCCGTCAACATGTCGGGCAGCAGGATCTTACCGATTTCCGAACGGATGCCGGCGTTGAGACGCCCGCCGAAGACCTGGCGGAAATTGGCGTCGGTGCCGGCACGTTTGCGGAATTCAAGCGGATCGACGATGCGGTAACGCGCGAAGGCGTCCACGTTGATGCGCTTCTGGTCGGCCAGGATGACTTCCTGCACCGGCGGATCCAGATCAAGGATACGCCGGTCGTAGTATTCCACGTTCTGAACGAACGGCAGCTTGACCTTGAGGCCCGGCGTCCGCTCCACATGCACGGGATTACCGAACTGCAGAACCAAAGCTTGCTGGTCCTGACGCACGGTGTACAGGGCGCTGAAGGCGCAGAGCCCGGAAACGGCGACGATCACCGCCAGGATGAAAAGACCTGGGCGTTTCATTTCGCACCTCCACTGGATTTGCGCAGTTCATTGAGCGGCAGATAGGGCACGACCTTGGAGCCGTCCGCCCCCTCGTCCAGGATGATCTTGTCGGCGGTCGACAGTATTTCCTGCATGCGCTCCAGATACAGCCGCCGCTTGGTCACGTCCTTGTTGGTCAGATAGGCGTTGTAGACCGAGAGAAAGCGTTCGGCTTCACCCTGGGCATCCTTGATGACCCGTTCCTTATAGGCCGTCGCCTCGGCGATCAGCTTTTCCGCTTCACCCTTGGCCCGCGGCACGATGTCGTTGCGGAAGGCAACAGCTTCGTTGACGGACCGCTCCTGATCCTGGCGGGCACGCTGCACGTCGTTGAAGGCGTCGATGACTTCCTTGGGCGGGTCCGCCTTTTGCATCTTCAGTTCGGCGACGGCGATACCGGCGCCATAGCTGTCGAGGATGCGCTGCAACAGGTCGCGGGTCTTGGCTTCAACGCCGGCACGGTTCTTGGTAATCGCCTCTTCCAGGGTCGACTGGCCGACGATCTCGCGCATGGCGCTTTCCGCTGCCACCTTGATGGTGGTTTCCGGCTCGCGAATGTTGAACAGGTAGTCGGCGGCGTTCTTGATGCGCCACTGCACGATGAAGTCGATGTCGGCGATGTTCTGGTCGCCGGTCAGCATCATGCTTTCCAGCGTCACATCCCGTCCGCCGGTGCCCCGGCCGACATTGCCGGGACCGCGGAATCCGATGTTGATGGTGTTGGTGTTTTCAACGTCAACCTTGATGACTTCGCCGATCGGGCTTGGGAACCAGAAATTGAGGCCCGGCCCCGTGCGCTTGACGAATTCACCGAACAGCAGTTCCACGCCCTGTTGGCCGGGCTGAATGCGGTAGGGCACGGTAAGGCCCACCCACAACGCCGCGGCGATCAACAGGCCGATCACCACGCCTTTGGCGCCACCGGCGCCGCCGGGCATGAATTTCTTCATGCTGTCCTGGCTCTTCCTAAGCAATTCCTCGATATCGGGCGGGGTCGGTCCGCTGCCGCGAGGTCCGCCGCCACCGCCGCCCCATGGGCCGCCGCCGCCTCCGCCGCCCCCCCAGGGGCCGCCGCCTTGTGGTTTCCAGGCCATGTTCCGGGATTACCTCTCTGTTCTTAATGTTATCGGCACCCGATTGGGCACCTTGTTTCCTGCTATCCAGGCCTTGCATTCCGCGGCCCAGACGCCATTTGCTAATCGTCCCGCGTCCGCGGGTAACAGGTCCGCCTGGTGAAGCACGGACTTGCATCCATACCCGCCGATGGGGCATTAACCCGGACGCAGGGCGAATATCGTCTTATAACCCGGAGATTTCAAGGATGGCGCAGTTGAACCCGCAAACGATCCTGGAGGCCTTGGCCACCGTGACCGACCCCGCCACGGGCCGAAACCTGGTCGAAGCCAAGATGATCCAGGGCCTGCAGGAAAAGGACGGTCACGTGGCATTCGCCATCGAGATCGACCCCGCCCGCGCCGGCGACATGGAAGAAGTCCGCAAACAGGCGGAAAAAACCGTGCATGCCATGGACGGTGTGCTGACGGTGACCGCCGTGCTGACCGCCGAGAAAAAGGGTTCCGCCAACGCGGCTCCGCCGCCGCCTCAGTCCGGCCAGCAACGCCCCGGCGGGCACGGCCATGGGCAACCCGCCCCCCAGGCCGGCGCCGATATGCTGCCAGGCGTGCGTTCGATCATCGCCGTGGCCTCGGGCAAAGGCGGCGTCGGCAAATCGACGACGGCGGCCAATCTGGCGCTCGGTCTCGCCGCCGAGGGTCATTCCGTAGGCCTGCTGGATGCCGACATCTACGGACCCTCGATGCCGCGCATGATGGGTATTACCGGGCAGCCGGCCTCGGCCGACGGCAAGACCTTGGATCCCATGGAAAACTACGGCATCAAGGTCATGTCCATGGGCTTCCTGGTGGACGAGGAAACGCCAATGATCTGGCGCGGGCCGATGGTGCAGTCAGCGCTCGAACAAATGATGCGCGACGTCAATTGGGGCGCCTTGGACGTGCTGGTGGTCGACATGCCGCCAGGCACCGGTGACGCGCAACTAACGATGGCGCAGCGGGTGCCGCTGACGGGGGCGGTCATCGTTTCCACCCCGCAGGACATCGCCCTTCTGGATGCCCGCAAGGGCCTCAACATGTTCCGCAAGGTTGACGTGCCCGTGTTCGGCATCATCGAGAACATGAGCTATTTTTCCTGCCCGCACTGCGGCGAACGGTCCGAAATCTTCAGCCACGGCGGCGCGCGCAAGGAAGCCGAACGCCTGGGCGTCGATTTCCTGGGCGAGGTGCCGCTGCACATCGACATCCGCACCACGGCCGACGGCGGCCATCCCATCGTGGTGTCCATCCCCGAGGGCGAACACGCGCTGAAATACCGCGAAATTGCCCGCGATGTCTGGGCGCGCATCGAAAAGGCGACGGGGGCGGAGGCCAAGAGCGGCCCGAAGATCGTCTTCCAATAGGCGCCTTGGCCTTATTGGCCGAACATCTTCTTCAGGTTGTCAAACCCGGCCTGATAGACGTCCTGGATCGCCTTCATGGCGTCGTTTTCCGGCACGCCCGCCGCCTCGAACTCGGACGACCATTCGACGGAACACCCGTCGTCGTCGTCATGCACCGTCAACTCGGCCCGGTAGTTCTTCACCGGCAACGGGCTGTCTGCGATGGTGTAGGAATAGGTGCGCGTCTTGTTGTCGACCTTTTCCAGTTTTTCGATGATCGTGCCGCCGCCGGCCAATGACAACTTTCGCATCTGGCCCGCGTTCTTCAGTTCGCTAGATTCAACCCCCGGGTGCCAGTCAGGAAGGGCATTGAAGTGTCCGATCAGGTTCCACACCTGATCAGCGGCGACGTTGAGGTCCTGCTTCATGGAAATCTTGGGCATGGGCGTGTCCTCCGTGATTCATTTCAGGAATCCTTCGCGACCCGATCATACGCCACAAAGCTGAAGGCGGGGCCGCCCGGCTGTTCCGGATCATGATACGCCCGCGCGGTTTCACGCCAATGCGCTGGATCAATTTCCGGAAAAAACGTGTCGCCGGGCACGTCCGCATGGACCTGACAGATGTCGAGCCGGTCGGCCAACGGCAAGGCCTGTTCAAAAATCTCGGCGCCCCCGATCACCATCACCTCGCCGGTCGCGTGGGCGCGGGCGGCATCAAATGCGGCATCCAGGGAATGCGTGATTTCCACCCCCTCGGCGTGGAAATCCCGGTCGCGGGTCACGATAATATTGGGCCGCCCCGGCAGGACCCGGCCGATGGACAGAAACGTCTTGCGCCCCATGATCATGGGATGGCCCATGGTCACAGCCTTAAACCGTTTCAGGTCCGTGGAAATATGCCAGGGCAGGTCCCCGTCCCGCCCGATGCAGCGGTTCTCCGCCACGGCGACGACAAGCGTGATGCGGGAAGAACGCGGCGTATTCGGCATGAGCGGATCGGTTCCAAGCAAAGAATGACAGCGCATTCTGTTTACCGGGAAACCGGCGTCGGGCCTACCCCCCCACGGGCGCATGAAGCCTCCGAATGGAGAACCACCCGCACCTGAATACAATCATGCACAGAAAAAAGATGTTACAAACACACCCATCTTGCGTGGCCCTGTTAACACTTTCTTTGCTATGATTACCAAAGCGGCACCGGGCATCACGCACCGGAAACTAAAATCACCAAGCCGCAAAATGCTCTTCAGATCGAAGCGAGGACAAGGCCATCCGACCAGCCTTGGAGAGCCGTGCCTTGCATATTCGCTATGATATTCTGAACACTGCCGACATCGACCTTGGAGAAGGCCAATCGGTTCTGGATTACTGGGACAGGGTGCGGGGTCATGCTTTCGCGCCGGCTTGGTCACATCAATTCAAACTGACCGAACTTGCCACCCATGTCGTTCCCGGCATGACGGTGGTTGACCGCATCGATGGCGGACGGAACTTCTTCTATCGATTCTGGGGCACCAACCACATGACCATGAAGGGGTTCGAGATGACCGGGAAGACGGTCGATCAGACCCCCAATAAGGACATTCAGCGCATCGCCACCCGGCAGTTCGAGACGGTCATCCAGCGCCGCCTACCGACCGTATTCCTGTACACCATCGATTATCCCAGGCGGCACCGTCCGTCGGAATTCGTCCTGCGCCTGCCGCTGTCCGACGATGGCGTGACCGTCAGCCGCATCGTGACGTTCCAGGACCTGAATTCGCCGAGTGCGCGGTGGGAACTGGTCCTTGCCAGCCTGATGCCGGACCGGCCCTGCGGCTGAACGCGGCACGACTCAAACGGCGATCGGCGCCTTGATATGCGGGTGCGGATCATATCCCCGCAGTTCGAAATCATCGAACGTGAACGCAAACAGGTCCGTGATCTCCGGGTTGATCCACATGGTCGGCAGCGGCCGGGGATCACGAGTCAGTTGCTCGTCCGCCTGATCCAGATGGTTCATGTAAAGATGCGCGTCGCCCAGGGTGTGCACGAAATCGCCCGGCTTCAGGCCCATGACCTGGGCCACCATCATGGTCAGCAACGCATAGGACGCGATGTTGAAGGGCACCCCCAGAAAAATATCGCAGGACCGCTGGTAGAGCTGGCAGGAAAGTTTGCCGTCGGCGACATAGAACTGGAACAGGCAATGGCACGGCGGCAGCGCCATGTGATCGACCTCGGCCACGTTCCAGGCCGACACGATATGGCGTCGTGAATTGGGGTTGTCGCGGATCGATTTCAGGATATTGGCGATCTGATCGATGGTGCCGCCGTCTGGCGTCGGCCAGGACCGCCATTGATGGCCGTAAACGGGGCCCAACTCACCATTTTCGTCGGCCCATTCGTCCCAGATCGAAACCCCGTTATCCTTCAGGTACTTGATGTTGGTATCACCGGCCAGGAACCACAGAAGTTCATGAATAATGGATTTCAGGTGCAGTTTCTTGGTGGTCAGGCAAGGAAAGCCCTGCGACAGGTCGAAGCGCATTTGATGACCGAACACGCTTTGCGTGCCGGTGCCGGTACGGTCGCCGCGCATGATGCCGTCGGTCCGCACCCGGCGGAGGAGGTCGAGATATTGCTGCATGGCCCGAATGGTAATGTTCCTCGGGATGGAAATGAAGGAGTTCCTGCAGGCCGGGCCTACGTAGCGATTGACGGCGATGCGCCTCCGCCTCAGGATCGCGGAACTCACGAATCGACCACCAGACGTTCCTTGGGAGCCTCCATGTCCAACACAGAAATTATCGCCGAAGCCGAGCTTACGGCGCTTGCCGCCCGCGCCTTTGAAAATGCGGGCCTGTCTGCCGCTAACGCTGCCGTCACCGCCCGCCATCTGATCCTGATGGACTTGATGGGCGTGTCGACCCACGGCGTCCATCGCATCGAACAGTATGTCAAACGTATCCAGGCCGGGGTCGTCGATGCCAAGGCCCAGGTTATCGTGGAGGACCGCGCACCGTCCCTCGCCTTGGTCGACGGCGGCAACGGTCAAGGCCATGTCGCCGCCCAGCGCGCCTTCGACGTCGCCCTGGAAAAGGCCAAGACGACGGGCATCAGCTTCGTCGCCGTGCGCCGTTCCGGCCATTTTGGCGGCACTGCCAGCTACGGTTATCTCGCCGCCCAGGCGGGCATGATCTTGATGACCGGCACAGGCGCATCCCCGGCCATGGCGCCTTTCGGCGGGCGCGACCTGAAGGTCGGTAACAACCCCTTCGGCTGTGCCGCCCCGGGATCGCTGGCGGACCCGGTGTCGGGCCCCATGCCCTTTATCCTGGACATGGCCCAGAGCGTTGCCGCCCGCGGCAAGATGCGCAAGCTGCGCGACGCGGGCGAACCCATGCCGCTGGGCTGGGCGCTCGACAAGGACGGCAACCCGACGACGGACCCAGCCGCCGGGCTTGACGGTTTCATCCAGTTCATCGGCGGGCACAAGGGCTACGGCATGGCCCTGATGGTCGACATCCTGTCGGGCCTGCTGTCGGGCGGCGAATACCTGGACCAGACCCGCCAGATGTGGGACGAGGACGGCCCCCAAGGCACATCTCATTTCTTCATCGCATTGGATCCCGCACGTCTGCTGGAGACCGGCGAATACGACCGCCGCATGGCCGACTTCCGCGACCGCATCAAGACGACGGCGCCGTTCAACGAAGGGGGCGAGGTTTTGCTGCCGGGCGAGATTGAGATACGCAACCTGACCAACCGCCGCGCCAAGGGCATCCCCGTGCCGTCGAAAACCCTTGCCGAGGTTCGCGCCCTTGCGGAAGGCGCCTGATTACACCATATTAGGCGTGCCGGCTTGCCGGCTACGGTGCTAAACGCCAAGCGGAATAAGCACAGCGGACCCGGGGGCGGTACCCGGCGCCTCCACCACAAACTGCGTTCGAGATTTTAACGGGATTTCGGCGCGCACCACGCGGTTTGTGATGGGGGCGAAATAGGATCGACGCGTGTAATAAAGGCTTGGTTTGTGCTCGGCATGGTACCGCCGATATCGGGCCATTTTGATAAGTGCCAATGATAACACAGAAGCACTTGCTGTCGCGGCCTAACACGCCATAACGACAACGGGGTTCGGGCGGCACCTGGCAACAGAAGCCGCCCACTTCTCTTCCAACATCCTGCATGATGACTGAAACCCCGTTGAGTTCGGGGGAATTGTGCTGGAGCAGGCGGTGCCCGGCACTCCAAGCCTGCTGCTACTGTTAGTCCAGCATATACATGTCATCTCGCATTTCGCTCAGAAGGGCACGGCGCATTTCCATCTGATCGACAATGACGTCGGCGAGATCGGTCAGATACTGGCGGTCTTCCGGCGAGAAGAACTGCCGGGGATAGGTGTCGAGCAGACACAAAGCTCCCAACACGGCACCTTCACGGGTAATCAGCGGGGCGCCGACGTAAAACCGCAGGCCGAATTCTCCCACAACGAAGGGGTTGTCCTTGAATCGGGAATCCTTGGCCGCATCCGGCACCATCATGACACCTGTCTCGTTGATCGTATGCGCGCAGAACGTATCTTCGCGCGGTGCTTCCTTGAGTTCCACGCCGCTGGATGCCTTACACCACATACGATCCGCATCAATCATCGCGATGACCGCCATTGGGACTCTGAAATGAACGGATGCCAGACGCGCGATTCTGTCAAATTGCACCTCTGGTGGCGTATTGAGAATCGCATGAGAATGCAGAACCTCCAGGCGAAACTCCTCGTTCTCCGGCATGGGACATGGCGTACCCGCTTGTTTTTCCGTCGATATTCGAGCATGTGACATTTTGAAATTTCCTCTTTTGCCGGCATCGCTCCCAACCATGCCGAGCCCCTCAAACAATCTCACCCCGAAAAAAAGCAATTTCCGTGCCATAGACCTTTGTCCAGGGGTGGTCGGCCTGTCCGCTCCCGGTTCCCATGCCGCCGCATATCGGAAGTTCATTTACTCAAGACTCCGGCCTGCCTTCCCTGCTAAAAACGGGGCATGGAAGAAAGCCCACTGAGATATGACGTCTGGATCGAAGATGCGCTGCGCACTGTGATCCGCAATGCCCTGGCCCACGCTGCGCGCGAGGGCCTGCCCGGCGAACACCACTTTTACATCACCTTCCGCATGGAAGACCCCGGCGTCGTCGTGCCGCCCTACCTGCACGCCCAGCACCCGGAAGAGATGACCATCGTCATCCAGCACCAGTTCGACAATCTGCACGTCGATCAGGACGCGTTCGAAATCACCCTGTTCTTCAAGGGCAAGGGGGAGCGCCTGCGCGTTCCCTTCCGCGCCATCACCGCGTTCTCCGATCCGTCCGTCAACTTCGGCCTGCAGCTGAAGATGATCACGACGGACGAAGACGACGAAGAATTGGAAGACGACGGCATCTATGCGGAACAGGAAATCTCCCTGGATGCTTCTAATTCCGACGCGACCGAGGATGACGGCGACGGCAAGATGGGCGAAGTGATCGCGCTCGACACATTTCGCAAGAAATAGCCAGCCGCGCATCCGGGGCCGAACCGACTTTTAAAGACGAAACCTATTCTAGCTTCGAGGACTGCGACGATGACCTTTGAACATCACACGATGTTTCCCCTGGGTCCGGACCAAACCCCCTACAAGAAAATCATGGACGGCGGCGTCACCACCCAGGAAGTGGCCGGCCGCACGGTGCTGACCGTCGAACCCGAGGCCATCACCGAACTCACCAAGCAGGCCTTTCACGACATTTCCCACCTGCTGCGCCCGGCCCACTTGGCTCAGTTGCGCAAGATCCTCGATGATCCGGAAGCCTCCGACAACGACCGCTTCGTCGCGCTCGACCTTTTGAAGAACGCCAACATCGCCGCCGGCGGCGTGCTGCCCATGTGTCAGGACACGGGCACGGCCATCGTCATGGGCAAGAAGGGGCAGAACGTGTTCACCGGCTTCGACGACGAGGCGGCGATCGCCGAAGGCGTCATGAAGACCTTCACGGAAACCAACCTGCGCTATTCCCAGGTCACGCCCGTCGACATGTTCACCGAGAAAAATACGGGCAACAACCTGCCGGCGCAGATCGAGATCTATGCCGAGCCGGGCGACGCCTACAAATTCCAGTTCATCGCCAAGGGCGGCGGCTCGGCCAACAAGACCTTCCTGTTCCAGGAAACCAAGGCGCTGTTGAACCCCACCGGCCTGATGAACTTCATGGACGAAAAAATTCGCACCCTCGGCACCGCCGCCTGCCCGCCCTATCACCTGGCGGTCGTCATCGGCGGCACCTCGGCGGAACTGACGCTGAAGACCGTCAAGCTGGCCTCGACCAAGTATCTGGACGAATTGCCCACGCAAGGCGGCGAATTCGGCCAGGCGTTCCGGGACCTGGAATGGGAAGAAAAAATCCACGAACTGACCCGCACCATGGGCATCGGCGCCCAGTTCGGCGGCAAGTACTTCTGCCATGATGTGCGCGTCATCCGCCTGCCACGCCATGGCGCAAGCTGCCCCGTCGGCATCGGCGTGTCGTGCTCCGCCGACCGCCAGGCCAAGGGCAAGATCACCAAGGACGGCGTGTTTTTGGAGGAATTGGAGGCCAATCCCGCCAAGTACCTGCCCGAGGTCACGGAAGAAGATCTGAAAAGCGAGGTCGTGGCCATCGACCTGAACCGGCCCATGGCCGAGGTCTTGAAGGAACTCTCCAAGCATCCGGTGAAGACCCGGGTCATGCTGTCCGGCTCCCTCATCGTGGCGCGCGATATCGCCCATGCCAAGTTGAAGGAACGCCTGGACGCGGGCGAGGGCCTGCCCCAGTACTTCAAGGACCACGGCGTCTATTACGCTGGCCCGGCAAAAACGCCGGAAGGCTATGCCTCGGGCTCGTTCGGGCCGACGACGGCGGGTCGCATGGATTCCTATGTGGAGCAATTCCAAGCCGCCGGCGGATCCATGATCATGCTGGCCAAGGGCAACCGGTCGCAGCAGGTAACCGATGCCTGTCGCAAGTACGGTGGGTTCTATCTGGGGTCCATCGGTGGCCCGGCGGCGCGCCTGGCCCAGGACTGCATCACCAAGGTCGAAGTTGTCGAATATCCCGAACTGGGCATGGAAGCGATCTGGAAGATCGAGATCAAGGACTTCCCCGCCTTCATCGTCGTCGATGACAAGGGCAACGACTTTTTCGCCGAATTCAAGCGTCCGAAGGCGGCCTGAGCCGCCCGCACATCAAGGGAGGCTCGTCGCCATGGACGAAAGCAAAATCCACCGCATCGAGAAAGACACCATCGGCGACGTCCGAGTGCCCACCGACAAATACTGGGGGGCGCAGACCCAGCGCGCCCTGGAAAACTTCCCCATCGGCGAGGGCACCATGCCGACGGCGTTGATCCATGCCTTCGCCCGGCAGAAACAGGCCGCCGCGCGGGCCAACATGAAACTGGGCAAGCTGGATGCCAAGATCGGTGACGCCATCGATCAGGCGGCCGGCGAGGTCGCGGCCGGCGACTGGGACGCCCATTTCCCCCTGCCCGTGTGGCAGACCGGGTCCGGCACCCAGACCAACATGAACCTGAACGAGGTCATCGCCAACCGGGCCATTGAAATCCTGGGCGGTACCTTGGGGTCCAAGGACCCGGTCCATCCCAACGACCACGTCAACATGTCCCAGTCGTCCAACGACAGCATGCCGACGGCCATGCACATGGCCCTGGCGCTGGAATGCCACAACCGCCTGCTGCCGGCGTTGGAGGGCATGGAAGCGGTGTTGCTGGAAAAATCCAAGGCCTTTCACGACGTCATCAAGATCGGGCGCACCCATCTGCAGGATGCGACGCCGCTCCGGCTCGGCTCCGAATTCGGCGCCTATGCCCATCAGACTCGCCAGAACATCGAACGCCTGCACAAGTCCCTGGCGCAGATTTACGAGCTGGCCCAGGGCGGCACCGCCGTGGGCTCGGGCATCAACGCGCCCAAGGGCTTCGACGCCGCCTTCTGCGCCGAGGCCGCGGAGCTGACCGGCCTGCCGTTCAAGCCCTGCCCGGACAAGTTCTATGCCCTGGCCGCCCATGACGCCCTGGTCAACCTGTCGGGCAAGCTCAACACCATCGCCGTGACCAACCACAAGATCGCCGACGATATCCGGCTGCTCGCCTCGGGCCCGCGCTCGGGCCTGGCCGAACTAATCCTGCCGGCCAACGAGCCGGGATCGTCGATCATGCCGGGCAAGGTCAACCCGACCCAGGCCGAAGCCCTGACCCAGGTCGCCGCCCGCGTCATGGGCAACCATGTGACCGTGACCTTCGCGTCCAGCCACGGGCATCTGCAATTGAACGTCTACAAGCCGGTGATCGTCGCCACGCATCTGGAATCCATCCGCCTGCTGTCCGACGCCATGGCCAGTTTCACGGAACGCTGCCTGAAAGGCATCGAGCCCAACCGCGAGGTCATCACCCGCCATCTCAACAACTCGCTGATGCTGGTGACGGCGCTGAACCCGCATATCGGCTACGACAAGGCGGCCGAGATCGCCAAGAAGGCGCACAAGGACGGCTCGACCCTGCGCGAAGCTGCAGAGGCCCTCGGCATCCTCACGGGCGCCGAATTCGACAAACTGGTCAATCCGAAGGACATGCTGGGAGAAGACGATTGAGCGACAAGGTCACCATCATCACCGGCGCCAGCCGGGGCATCGGCCGCGCGACGGCGATCCTCGCCGCCAAGGCCGGGCACGCGGTCTGCGTCAACTATGTCTCCGACAAGACGGCTGCTGACGCCGTGGTCAAGGAAATCACCGATGCCGGTGGCAAGGCCATCGCCGTTGCCGCCGACACAGGCGTCGAGGCCGACGTGATCCGGATGTTCGAGACCGTGGACAAGGAACTGGGCACCGTCACCGGCTTGGTCAGCAATGCCGGCATTCACGGGCCGCGCGGGCCGGTCAAGGACCTGACCGCCGACGACATCCGCCGCGTGCTGGAGGTCAACGTGCTGGGCCTGTTCCTATGCGCTCAGCAGGCGGTCAAACGCATGTCGACGGACAACGGCGGGGCGGGTGGCGCCATCGTCAACATCTCCTCGGGTGCCGCGACCATCGGCGCGCCCGGCGGCGGCGTGCTTTACGCCGCGTCCAAGGGGGCCGTGAACAGCTTTTCCACCGGGCTGGCCCAGGAAGTCGTCCGCCAGGGCATCCGGGTCAACACGGTGGCCCCCGGCCTGACGGAAACGGACATGACCCGCGATAGTCTGGATAAACGGGCGCCGGCCACGCCACTCGGCCGCGCCGGCAAGCCGGAAGAAATCGCCCAGGGGATCATGTTCCTTCTGTCGGACGAGGCTTCCTATATTTCCTGCGCCAATCTGCGGGTGTCCGGCGGCAAGCCTTGAAATGCAGCGTCATCGTCCGCGCCATGGACGCCGCCGACCTGGAGGTCGTGCGGCGCCTGATGGCGCAATTGGACTATGACATCGCGGCGGACGATCTCGCGGCGCGCTTCGCCGCCGTCACGGGCAAGGCCGACCATGCGGTCCTGGTCGCCGAGCGGGGCGGCCTGCTGCTGGGCCTGGTGCATGTGTTCGCCCGCGCCGCCCTGGAAAAGCCCGTGGAAGCGGTCATCCAGTCCCTGGTGGTCGACACCCGGGCGCGCGGCGCCGGCATCGGTCGCACCCTCATGGAACGGGCGGAAGGCTGGGCGCGGGCGCGGGGGCTTGCCTCCGTCGCGCTCTACACCAACGTGACCCGGGCCGACGCCCGGGCCTTCTATGCCCGCCTGGGCTACGGCGAAGCGGCGCAGTCGGCCTTGCTGCGAAAATCCCTGGGCGCGGCATGACCAAGATCGTCTTCACCGGCCCCAAGTCCGCCCCCCTGACCGTGGCATTGGCGCATGGCGCCGGTGCCCCCATGGACAGCCCCTACATGGAGGCCTTCGGCGAAGGTCTGGCGGCGCGCGGGCTGCGGTGCGCCCGGTTCGAATTCCCCTATATGGCGCAGCGCCGCGACGACGGGAAGAAACGCCCGCCCAATCCGGCGCGGGTGCTGCTGGAAACCTGGCGCGAGGTGATTGATGAGATCGGCCCGGACAAGCTGGTGATCGGCGGCAAGTCCATGGGCGGGCGCATGGCTTCCATGATCGCCGCCGACTTGGAATCCGAAGGTAACCCGGTGCGCGGCGTGGTTTGCCTGGGCTATCCGTTCCACCCGCCGGGCAAGCCGGAAAAGCTGCGCACGGCGCATCTGGAAACACTTACGACGCCAACCCTGATCTGCCAAGGTGCCCGCGACCCCTTCGGCACGGCCGAAGAGGTTCCCGCCTATCCCCTGTCAAAGGCCATTCAGCTTGAATGGCTGGCAGACGGCGATCACGGGTTCAAACCGCGCAAGGCGTCGGGGAGAACGGAACAGCAGAACTGGGATGCGGCCCTCGACGCCATCCAGGCGTTCTGCACCAAACTGTAAAGGAACGCCGGCCATGACCGTTTCCGGACTCGATCATTTCAACCTCCGCGCCCAGGACATGGACGCGATGCGCGACTTTTTCGTTGATGTCATCGGCCTGACGGTCGGCGATCGGCCGAATTTTCCGTTTCCCGGATACTGGCTTTACGGCACGGAGGGATCGGGTGCCATCGTGCATCTGGTTCCCGGTGACCGGGAGCGCAATTACGTCGTCGGCCACGGTGCCGGACAAGGCAACGGCGCCCAGGACGGCACCGGCGTGGTCGATCATCTGGCCTTCAAGGGCACGGATGCCGACGGCCTGATCGCGCGCCTTACGGCCCGCGGCATTGACCATACGGCACGCGAACTGCCCGGTGGCGCGGCACGGCAGATCTTCTGCGCCGGCCCCGAAGGCGTGATTATCGAGGTCGTGATCCCGACGCCCTAGTCGTTCTCGGCGCACATGCCGCCTGCGGCCATGGCCTCTTCAAAACCCTTTTGGATTTCCGCCTCCGTCAGGTCGCGGGTGTGGGTCATGAGGCTCCACTGATGACCGAAGGGGTCTTCGACACTTCCCATGCGGTCGCCCCAGAACATGTCCGAAACCGGCATCTTGGGCGTCGCCCCCGCGTCGACGGCGCGGGCGAAGGCGGCGTCCACATCGGCCACGTACAGCGTGATGGTGCCGGTCACCCCACCCAATGCCTTCGGGTCCTTGGTACCCCATTGGGGGCTGGCATCGGACATCATGATATGGGCGCCGCCGATGGTGATCTCCGCATGACCGAGGCGGTCCGTCCCCGGCATTGGCAGGCGCATGACCTCGACCGCGCCGAAGGCCTTTTTATAGAATTCGATGGCTTGGGCAGCGCCATCGACGATGATGTAGGGCGTGACGGCGGTGTAGCCGTCGGGGATCGGTTTGACCATGACAGTTCTTCCCTAATATAGAACAAAAAGGGAACATAAATCATTCCCACAAGGCTTGCAAGTGACCGAAACATGACGGCCCACCTGTCGAAAGGCGGGAGCGGTCTATTTTCCGGGCAGCTTCGGCGCGGTATCGCGGAAGCTCTGGACCGTCGTCATGTTCGTATACCAGGCCGACAGGTTCTCCAGGCCGGACAGCAGCTTCTGCCCCTCGGGTGTCATCTTCACATAATAGATGGCGGGGGCCAGAAACAGGTCGGCCAGGGTCATCTCCTCACCGACCATCCACCGCTGACCGCGCAGTTCCTTGTCGACGACGGAAAGATACTTTTCGACCTTCGGCAGATGCGCCTGAACCTCGCTTTCGTCGGCCCGCTTGCCCTGCATGGGGGCGATCAGGCGGGGAAAGATCAGGCCCTTGAACAGATTGGGATAGCCTTCGTCCAGGTAAAGGCTGATGCGCTGGAACATATCCGCCTTTTCCACGGCATCGCGTGGCTGAAGCTGCGGGTCCGAGGCATATTCCTCGTCGATATAGACGCAGATCGCGAGAGTTTCGTACAGATGCAAATCAGCGTCGCGGATGGCCGGAACCTTGCCGAAGGGATGCTCGTGCTTTTGCTCGTCGGAGCCAGGCATGTATTCGTAAATGCGGTAGGTTTCCTCCTTCTCCTCCAGGCACATGCGCACCGTTCGGGTAAAGGGGCTGATCGTGGTACCGTAGATCGTCAGATCCGACATTGAAGCGGCCTCCTCGAGAAATTTTTTTCGTGTTTAGCGCGAAAAGAGTGCCGCGAGGACCCCATACTGGCAAGGGAAAAGCACGTTACACCGATGAGCAGACCCCCGTCTTCCCAACCCCGCCGCGATCTCACTCGCCTGGCCAAGCGCTCGATCCTGGTCGCCGGCCATCACACCAGCCTGACCCTGGAGGATGCGTTCTGGGAGACCCTCAAGGAGATCGCCGCCGCACGGGAGGTATCCGTCAACGCCCTGGTCACGGAGATCGATGCCGGACGCACGGGAAATTTGTCCAGCGCTGTCCGCGTTTTCATCCTGCAGACCCTGCGGGATTAACGCCTGCGCCGGCGCAGCCAGGCGGCCACCCCGAAACAACCCAACGCCGCAAAGGCGAACCCCGCGACCCGCACCAATCCCCGTGTCGGCATGTCGCCATATTGCCAGGCGCCGCCGTCCCACCACAAACCGGCAGCGGCAGCCAGAGCCAAAAGCGCAACGCAGGCACCGATCCGCGCGACCCTTCTCATGGCCGCACCTTTCCGTCGCCGTTGATGGCTTCCATAATGTGTTTCACCGCCCAGCCGGAAATTTTGTGCCGGGCATGGGTTTCGTCAAACAGCACCAGATGACTGCCGCCCAGGTTCCGGGCGCTTTCCGTAAGTAAGCCTGCGTACAGGGTCGGACGCGGGCCATAGAAACAACAGCGGTCGAAACGATTGAATATCTGTACCTGGCGACGGCCCGGACGATCCGCCCCCATGACGGCGAGATCAAGCACCCCGGTAATGTCCGCCAAGCCCTCGACGATTTCCCGCGCACTTTCCTCCTTGCCCCTGAGCAAGGCAAGCGGCAGCACCCCGGCCACGGGAAAACTGGCGTCGATGCGCGAGTCAATGGCAGCGCTGACCAGGGTGATCCAAGCCCCCGACGAAACACCGATCATGGCTATTTGTTTGAACGGCTGTTGCGCCAGGGCGTAATTGACGGCGATCATCGGCGGCAGGAAGGCCACCGCAAGGTCTGTCGAGAACCGGGAATCCATCAATGGCCCGGCGCAATATCGATGCCAGTCGTAACAGGTATTGTCGCCGTAACCCGGCATGTTCATCGCGGCAACGGTATAGCCGTCTTTAACCCATGCTTCGATCATGCGGTGCTGATCATGATAGGTCGCGGCCAGACCTTGGTGATAAAGGATCAGGCGCCCGTTGTCGGTTTTCGGCCGGAAATAGGCAATGGAATAGGGCCGCCAATTCTTGCTCAGGTAGCCGGTCAGCTCGTCAATCCCGGCAAGATTTTGCCAATCCCTGTAGTAGGCCGCTTCACAGGCAAGCGCGCGCATGATGATCGTATCGGTCCGCGACAACAGGCGCACAACAGCCGGACCGGTCGGCGATAGGCAATCATGATGTGGGCCTGGGTTTTTCTCGACGTCACGCATCACCCGCTGCGGCATCAGGTCATGGGGCAGGTCGGGTATCTTGAATATCCGTGCCACCAGATGCGCGCGCCGCTGGCGGATGACATCGGCATCGCGAACGGTCAGCCATTCCGATACGGGCAAGGCGGCCATATCCGCCGGGATGGCCCCAAACCGGGCGTCGGCCTCCGGGGCCAGGCGCTTGACCGCGACCCGCGTCGGATCCCAATAATACAACAACGCCAAAACGGCGCCGATCCCAAGGACCAGACCCAAGCCATCGAACAGTCGGGACAATTGGGCCTGCCGCTTCATGTCGATGCCCCGAAGTCCGTACTAAAATTTTCCGAGGATGCCGCGCAGCAGATCCTGCGGCGTGACCTTCTTCTTTTCCTCGGTCTGCGGTGCTTGTTGTTGCTGTTCCGGTTGAGCCGGCTGCGGCGCCTGCTGCTGCGGCTGACCACCGCCCAGGATGCCCTGAAGGACGTCGCCCACGCCCTTCTTCTTCAACAGCTTGTCGAGGCCCGGAACGGGGATACCACCAGTCCCGAGGGACGCCGTATCGACCTTGATGCGCGGCGCGTCCAGTTGCCCGGTGATCGAGAACGGCACGTTCACGCCCTTGCGCGTGGTGATGGACAGCACCGCCGACAGCAGGTTGGGGGCCGGTTGAATGGCGCCCGAAAGATCGACCGTCCAGGCCGCCAGATCGACGCTGCCGGCACCACTGGCGACGCCCACGTTGGTCACGGCCTTCAGTTGGCTGGAGGTCGCGACGCCATTGGCAATCGTGAACGCGGCGTCCACATCGGCCAGTCCCTTGCCCTGTTTCGGGCCGCCAAGCGTGCCGCCCAATTGGTTGAGCGCCAACACCACACCGCCCAGACCGAACCCGGCGTCCGCCGATCCGCTCAACGCTTCCGCGTCCAAGTCACGGCCGGAAAAGTTCAGTTTGCCGCCGAGGGAGGAAATAATCTCCGCCTCCGACCGGCCACGGGCCGTGACATCGAACTCGGCATTGATCTTGCCCGCCGCAACGCTGCCCAGGGCTTGGCCCGCCTTCGACAGGTCCGCGCCCGAAATCTGGCCAGCGGCGCTCAACTGCCCGGCGGACGTGGCCGTCGCCTTGGCCGTCAGCGCGCCCCCGAACAGGCGACCGGTCAGACGTTCGACCGTCAGCACACCGCCTTCGACGGCAGCACCAAGATCAGCGTTTTCCAGGACGGAACCCCCGAAGGTCACCTTCGGCGACGTTGCCGTGACGGCAGCATCCATCGTGTTCAAGACCGCAAGGTCGATGGGTGCCGTGGACCAGCGGGAACTGACCGCCGCCACTGCCGCCATCAGAGGATTGCCACCCGGTCCGGCCCAGGCGGCGGGTGCCCGGGTGATCCCCCACCCCCGGTCGAGCAGACCCGCCGCCCGCTTGGCCGGCAGGAACGGCGTGATATCGACGGGACCGAGCGCCAGATTGATCAACGCCTTCGGCTTGGCGCCCTCAAGGGCAAGAGACAGACTGCCCGCCGTCATCACCGGCCCGACCTTGCCCGCAATATTGTCGACGCGGATGGATTTTGGATTGCCCGTGACCTGGGCCGTCAGGTCGAACCCACCGACCTTGCCCTGCGGCCGATAATCCGCGCCGAAGCGACGCAACAGGCCGGCCAGGTCGCCGTGCTGGGCGGACAGACCCAGGCGCAGATCCTGCCCCGCAAGGGCCAGGACCGGCAGCGTCCCCCGCAGCCCGACAGTCCCGCCCATGGCGCCCAGATTGGCGGTCACCGACGGCGACAAAAGGCTGCCCGATATGGCCGCGTTGACAGACACCGCCCCCAGGGCTTCCGACGACACCGGCAGGTCCAAGGCCAGCGCCTTGGCCAAGGGGCCCGCATCCTTGGTGCTGGCGGTGATCCTCAAATCCTTCGCCGTGGGAATGCCGTCGAGCCCGGCAAGCCCGCCGGTCACGCCGGCGCTCAGGCCCGCGAAATTGCCGACCTTCAAGGCGCGCAGGGTCAAGTCACCGCGCGCCAGGGTCGCATCCAGCGCGATATTGCGCGCCGTCAAACCGCGCACCACCGCTGCGCCGACGGCAAGCTTCACATTGGCGTCAAAGGTCGTAAGCGGTTTCAGAGGCGCAAACAGATCGACGGCCGGCGCGGCGGCACCGGATGTTCCGGGGGATTCAGAGCCGCTCCCGCCCGCTCCTGCACCGGCGGGCGTGTTTCCCTTGCCGCCTTTGGGCGCTGGTGCCGGCGGCGACATCAGGGCGTCCAGATCAATCCTATCCAGTTCCAGGTTGGCGCCAAACGACGGCCGCGCCTGCAGGGCGAGCGTCACCGCCCCCGTCATCTTCGTACCGCCGGCCTTGGCCACGATGCCCGTCAGTTGCAGGTAATCACCATCGACGACCAGCGGCGTCTTGAAGTTGAAATCCTTGAGCACGGCGGCGGGAACGCCCGTCCCCGGCATCGCCCAGGCCAGCACGGGCCCCAGATCTTTGGCGCGGGTTTCGATCTGGCCTTCGAACCGGGGCTTGCCGTCGCGGGCGCTGAGAAACCCGAACAGCCCGACGTCGGCGTCGCCGGGAAGCTGCGCCGTCGCCTGATTAAGGGTCAATTCGCCATTGGCCAGATCGGCGCTCAGGCTCACCCCTTCCAACGGCTTGCCCCGCAGCACCAAGGCGTCGATCTGAACCGATAGGTTGGCCTGAATGTCCTTCGGCAGAACGAAGGCCATTGCCGCCGCCGGTGTAGCTGGCTTCACCGGTTTCGTCGGTTTGGCCACCGCCGTCGCCGTTTTCTTTAAGTCCCCCGGCTTGGTGACTTCGTCCACCTTGACCGGTGGCGGGGGCGGCGCAAGCAAGGCGTCGAGATCCACCCAACCCGATTTGACGGACAGGGATGCCACGGTCTTGTCGCCGGTCGCGACATCCGCGGACACATGGAACTCCATGGTGTCGAGCTTGATTTCCAGGTCCTCGACACGGCCGCCGTCGACGCTGGCCTCCAGATTTCCCATCACGGTGAACGGTTTCGCAAGGTTGACCGGCAAGTCGGTCGGCCCGCCGCTCGCCGCGATGGCGTCGGCCACGTTCGGTCCGCTGCCCGTGATCTTGGCGCGCAACCGCGGCTTTTCGGGCACGTTTACGACGCCGCCATCGATCCGGATGACCGTGTCGCTGCCCAGTTTCAGGCTGAACACCAAGGGAATCGTGCGGCCCTGGACGATCTCGGCGACGTTCAGGGAATAGGCCAAGCGATGCCCTGCCAAGGTCAATGCGCCGTCGCTTTCCACCGGCCCGTTCAAGCTGGCGGCGGCGATGCGGGCATCAATGCCGGTGATGACCTCTTCCCGGCCGCGCTGAAGGTCGCGGTAAACGATGGTCCCACCTTCGACCGTGAAATTATCCACAGCGATTCCGGAACCAGCCGTTCCGGCGCCGACACCGGTGCCAGGGGTCTGCTTATCGACCGCGGACGTCTGGGAAGCGTTACTATCCTTTGCAGGAACGGGTTTGCTGAAATCCCAGTTCACGCGGCCATCGGCAAGACGTTCCAGCAGAACCGTAGGGTGGAGCAGCTTGACCGTCTCGATACGCACCTTGCCGCCCAGCAAGGCCAGCGCCGAGATCCGGACCTCCAGGGATTCGAAGGACGCCATGCGGGCATCCGTCCCCCCCCCGATATTGGCGAGATGAACATCGGCGACATGCAGGCGCGGGCGCGGCAGAACCTGGACAGACACGGAACCACCAATGTCGACCTTGCGCCCGGTCACCTTTTCGACCTGATCCGCGATGTCGTCCGTATAGCTGTTCCAATCGACCAGACTGGGGCCGATCAGCAGCACGCCGATAACGAGCACGAAAAAGACCGAAAAACCGATGGCGATTTTCTTCAACGGGCGGATCCCATGTGTTTGGTGGCGTCTCACGTCCCATCAGGCGGGGCCGTTCGGTGCAGAGTGTAGGGCGAACGGCCCATCATTGCCATAGGTGGGGGGACCCTATTTCCGTGGAAAACTGCCGTTTCGCCGTATTCCGTCACCACCGCCGCCGGACGCCGGGTAGACCATTCTCTGGACGACCTTGAACAGCTCCATCATCAGGATCACCGAGGCCGCGATGACCGCGACAAGCAGCCAGGTTTCCAGGTCCACGGCCTCGACCCGCAGCACCGAGTTGAACCCAGGCAGGTGCATGGCCAGGATATGGGCGCCCTGGCTGATGACGACCGCACCGACCAACAACCAGTTGGCTGACAGCGGCACGCGGAAGATGGAGCGCGTCTCCGAACGGCAGTTGAAGACATGGGCATTCTCGAACAGAACCAGCAACAGCAGAAGCGCGTTGCGTGCCTGATGCTCTGCCCAGCCTTGGTCCAGCATCCAGGCGAAGAACAGATAACCGACCGCGCCCATGAACAGGCCGGAGACAATGGTTTCCGAGATCATCACCCGATCAAAGACCGGCTGGTTCGGCGGTCGTGGCGCACGGTCGAGCAGGCCCGGCTCCGCCTCCTCAAAGGCCAGGGCCGTGTGCTGCAAACCCTGGGTCACCAGGTTGAGCCACAGAAGCTGCACGGCATAAAGCGGCAGCGGCAACCCGCCCAGGAAGGCAAAGAAAAACAACGCGACCTCGGCCGCCCCGGTCGAAACCAGCAGGTACACCACCTTGCGCACGTTGTCGTAGGCGATGCGTCCCTGCTCCACCCCGTTGACGATGGAGGCGAAGTTGTCATCGGTCAGGATCAGGTCCGCCGTGTCGCGCGCAACGTCCGTGCCGCCGGCCCCCATGGCGACGCCGATGTCGGCCGCGTTGAGGGCCGGCGCATCGTTGACGCCGTCCCCGGTTACCGCAACGAAATGCCCCTGGGCCCGCAGTGATTTGACGATCTCCAGCTTCTGCAGAGGATCAACCCGCGCGAACACGGGGGCTTCAGCGACGGCGCGGGCGAAACCGGCCGGGTCGTCGGCCAATGCCTTCAGATCCAGACCGGTCACCGCCGCCTCACCGGCTGCCGCGATACCGACGTCCCGGGCAATCGCGAGTGCGGTCGCCGGATGGTCGCCGGTCACCATGCGCACGTCGATGCCCGACCGGCGGCAGCGTTCCACCGCATCCCGGGATTCCGGACGCAGGGGGTCGATCAGGCCGACGAAGCCCAGGAATTCCAGATCCGTCGTCCTGGCCAGGTCTTCGACCGGGGCGGCCACGGGGCCCGCGGCCACGGCCAGCACGCGAAAGCCCTCGGCCGCCAATCCTTCGGCCTGGCGCGTCAGTTCGTCCCGGTCTGCATCACGACAGAACAGCAGGATGACCTCGAACGCGCCCTTGGCATAGACCCGAAGTCCCTCCGTCGTACGGTGGAAGGACGCGCCGTAGCGCCGCGCCGGCTCGTAGGCGATGGCAGCTTCCTGCGGCAGGTCGGCAAGCAGACCGGGCCGAGTCAGCCCCGCCTTGGCCGCCAGGGCCAGAAAGGCCACATCCACGGTATCTCCCAGATGGCGCCAATGACCGTCCCGGCGGACCAGTTCGGCCTCGTTGCACAGCGCCGCCGCCTCGGCCAGACGGCGCAGGCCGTGCCAGTCGGCATCGTTCATGGCGCCGTTGGCGGCGGTCACGGCCCCTTCGTCGTTATAGCCCTCGCCGGTTACCTGGAACTCATCAAGTCCCGGCACCGCCACACGCTTCACGGTCAAGGCGTTGCAGGTCAAGGTGCCCGTCTTGTCGCTGGCGATCAGGGTGCAGGCCCCCAGGCCCTCGACCGCCGGCAGGGACCGCACGATCACGTTCTTCCCGGCCATGCGGTGACAACCGACGGACAGCGCCACGGTGATCGCCACAGGCAGACCTTCGGGCAGGGCGGCGACGGCAAGCGCCACGGCGACCAGGAAAATTTCGACCACCGGCGCCCCTTCGAGCACCATCGCCACGGCCAGAAGCGCGATGGCCACGACCACGACGACCCCCAACATGCGGGTGAACCGTTCCAGGCGCACGACCAGCGGCGGCGGCGCGGCATCACGGCCCGCCAATTGTTCCGCAATCTGGCCCAACGCCGTACGTGTACCGGTTTCGGTGACGATGCCAAGCGCCCGGCCGCTGACCACCAACGTCGCCGCATGAAGCATGGTGATACGGTCGCCGGTCATGGTCTGCTCCGCCACGGTCGCCGCCGCGTCCTTGACCACGGCCTGGGACTCGCCTGTCAGCAGCGATTCATCAACCAGCAAGGCGTCGGCTTGCACCAAACGCAAGTCGGCCGGGACGTGGCTGCCGGATTCCAGACGGATCACGTCGCCCGGCACCAGATCGCGGCCGTCCACGGTGTGGACTGCGCCGCCGCGCAGAACCGTCGCCCGGTCGCGGGTCAGGCTGTCGAGGGCAAGCGCACTCTTCTGCGCGCGGTACTCCTGATAGGTGCCGATCAGGGCGTTGACCTGCAGCACGGCGAAGATGAACAGCGCGTCCGAAGCCTCGCCGATGGCGACGGAGACCACCGCCGCGGCGGCCAGAAGATAGATCAGCGGATTGACGAATTGCCGCAGGTACAGAGTCAGCAGACCCGGCGGACGCGGCCGGGGCAGATCGTTGGGACCGTACCGTTCGAGCCGGGCCGACGCTTCCTCAGGACTGAGGCCCGCCTCGGGGCCGGTCTCCAGCGCGCGGGCGGCCGCTTCCCAGGGAAGGGCATGCCAAGCTTGGCGCGGTCGGGGGGCTTGATCCATGGAGAGCGTCTCGCCTGCTTTGCTATCGCCGACGCCATCCCCGGGAATTTCGAATGATGGGTGCAGCAGCCTCTAAGGCAGCACCAATATCGCCCGGAAGTCATTGACGTTGGTCAAGGTCGGCCCGCATTCGACAAGATCGCCGATACCCTGGAAAAACCCGTAGGCGTCGTTGGTGTCGAGCAATGCCCGGGCATCCAGGCCCGCCGCCTTGGCGCGGGCCAGACTGTCCGGGCCGATCACCGCACCGGCGTTGTCTTCCGAGCCGTCGACGCCGTCCGTATCGCAGGCAATGGCATGAATCCCATCGACACCGTCGAGCGCCACCGCCATGCCCAGAAGGTATTCCGTATTGCGCCCGCCACGCCCGCCATCACCGCGGATGGTCACCGTGGTCTCACCGCCCGACAACAAAACACAAGGGCCTTGCGTCGAGCCCTTTCCGGCCAGGGTATCGCGGGCAAGCTGTGCGTGTTCGATCCCCAGGTCGCGGGCCTCGCCCTCCAGCGCATCGCCCAGGATCACCGGCGTCATGCCGGCGGCGCGGGCGACCTCGGCGGCGGCCTCCAGGCTGGCCTGCGGCAGGGCGATCAAATGGGTTTCCACGCGGTCGAAGATGGGGTCGTCAGGCTTGGGCGTTTCCTCCGCCCCCGCGTCCAACAGGGCCTGCACCACAGCGGGCAGCTTGATGCCGTATTTAGCAACGATCGCCCGCGCATCGTCGAAGGTCGTCGGGTCAGGCACCGTCGGGCCCGAGGCGATGACCGCCGGATCATCCCCCGGCACGTCGGAAATCAGCAGATTGACGATCCGGGCCGGTGCCGCAGCGGCGGCAAGCCGCCCGCCCTTCACTGCCGACAAATGTTTGCGCAGGCAGTTCATTTCATGGATGGTCGCCCCGCAGCGCAGCAGTTCGCGGTTGACGGCCTGCTTGTCGGCCAGGGTCAGGCCGGGTCCCGGCGCCGACAACAGGGCCGATCCGCCGCCTGAAATCAGGCAGACGACCAGATCGTCCTCGGTCAGCCCACGGACCATCTCCAGCATGCGGCGGGCCGCCGCCTCGCCCGCGGCGTCGGGCACGGGATGGGCGGCCTCGACCGTCTCGATGCGTTTGCAGGGCACGTCATAGCCGTAGCGGGTGACGATCAGGCCGGAAAGGTTGCCCGGCCAATGATCTTCAAAGGTTCGGGCCATCGCGGCCGAGGCCTTGCCCGCCCCGATCACCAGCGTGCGCCCGCCCTTGGGCGGCGCCGGCAGGAAATGGGGAATGCGCTTTTCAGGCTGGGCCGCCGCGACGGCGGCGGCGAACATGTCGCGAAGCAAAGTTTCCGGATTCAAAATCAGACCTCCCAAAGTTGGCTTTGGTTACGTTACCAACCTCGGTTTGAAAACCCTAAACGCCTATTCGGCAGGGGTTTTTTCAGATTGTGACAATACAACCCGATCATTCCGCAAGCTGCCGAAACCAAACCATCGAGACATGCATGATCCATATTGAAGGAAAATTGGTGAGGGGGCGGTTAAAGTCGGTCTACTTGGTCAGATTTTTGGCAGGGTAACTGTCAATATCGCACCACCTTCGGCGTTTTCATCAACGGAAATCGAGCCGCCATGCGCGTCAACGACCCGTTTTGAAATCATCAGGCCCAGACCGAAACTCTTGCCGGAACGAAACCTGTTGCTGTCATCGTCATCGGCTGCCGTTTCGAATGCACCAAAGATGCGCGATTTGAAATCCTCAGGAATACCCGTCCCCTCGTCGCTGACTGAAATTACAGCCGATGTGCCGTCGTCCGCTTCTGACAGTCCGAGCTTTATCGTGCCGCCATGGGGAGAAAACTTGATTGCATTGTCCAAAAGGTTATCGATGACCTGACCAAGACGCTCAGAATCAACGGAGCAAGTCATCCGATCCGGGAGATCGGCCTGAATGGTGATTTCCTTGTCGGTCGCCAGGACTCTCCGAAGCACCAACAAACCCTCAAGAAAACGGGACAAATCGGTCTCAATCTTATTGAGCTTTAAAGCACCTGCTTCGATAGAGGCATAATCGAGATAGCGATTAACGAGCCCGACCATCCTATCCGATGCATCGATAATGTTTTTCAACAAGGCCTGCTCTCGTTCTCCTTGATTTTGCTGGCGGCTAAGTACTTCAGCCATTCCCCGAACCGCACCCAAAGGGCTTCGCAGGTCGTGGGCGGCGATGGAAATGAATTCATTCTTCAAGGCATCCAGCGCCTTCAATTTTACAATCGTCCGGTCACGCTCGTTTTCAAGTAGCTGTCGTTGCAACTCCGCTTCGGCACGGTCAGCGAACAAGCCACACAACGACACCCAGTCGTCATGCCCCGTGAGGATTTTGGAGCTGTAGACCGCGATATGGCCCATGACGTCACCGTTCCGGCCGCGAAGGGGATAACCGACGAAACTCTCGTACCCGCTGTCTTTTTTACCTGAAAATTCCGCAGCCACGTCACATGGCAGAAAAATCGGCTCGCCCCGATAAACCATGTGACAGGGGTTGTTCTGCAAATCGAATTCCCATGCTTCCTTCCGCGCGCCGTCTTTCCACGCGGCCAACCCACGAACCTTGGTGCTCTGCGGATCTACCCGATGGGCAACGAACGTTGTTTCAGCCTGGAACAGAACCCCCAACTGCTGCACGAGATTGTGAAGAAACGCTTCTCCGGTCAATGGTGTGGCAACAGCCTTGAGCACCTCAATTACATGAGCACTGTCCTGTGGCGGTGCATGAGTTGTCGACAACATCCTTGAGTTTTCCCGCCGCGCGAGCCTCAGCCGATTTCACAACTGAGTCAAGCATACTACCTACAATATTATTCAGGCTAGCTAACCGAAGGTTAGTATTGGTCAGACGCGGATGATCTTGCCCGGGTTCATGATGTTCCGGGGGTCGAGCGCCTGTTTGACGGCGCGCATGGCGACCAGGGCTTCGCCGTGTTCGGCGGTCAGGAAATCGATCTTGCCGTAGCCGACGCCATGTTCGCCCGTGCAGGTGCCGTCCAGGGCGATGGCGCGCATGACCATGCGTTCGTTCACGCCCTCGGCGCGCTTCATTTCGTCCACGTCGTCGGGATCGACCACGAAGACGATGTGGAAATTACCGTCGCCGACATGGCCGACGATGGGCGCGCACAGGCCCGACGCGTCGATGTCCTTGCGGGTTTCCAGGATACATTCGGCCAGCCGCGAAATCGGCACGCAGACGTCCGTCGCGATGCCCCGGCAGCCGGGCCGCAGCGCAATCGCCGCGTAATAGGCATCATGCCGGGCCTGCCACAGCTTGTTGCGATCTTCCGGCTTGGTCGCCCATTGGAAATCGTCGGTGCCGAAATCGGCGGCGATGGCCTTCACGTTTTCGACCTGTTCGCGCACGCCCGCGTCACTGCCGTGGAATTCGAAAAACAGGGTCGGCTTCACCGCGTAATCCAGCTTGGAATACTTGTTCACCGCATCCATCTGCGCCTCGTCCAGAAGCTCGATACGGGCCACGGGAATGCCCGACTGAATCGTCAGGATCACCGTGTTCACGGCGCTTTCCAGATCGGGGAATGGACAGACGGCGGCCAGCACGGCTTCGGGAATGCCGTAAAGGCGCAAGGTCACTTCGGTGATCACGCCGAGGGTCCCTTCCGAGCCCACGAACAGGCGCGTCAGATCGTACCCCGCCGACGACTTGCGTGCCCGCCGCGCGGTGCGGATGATCCGCCCGTCGGCCATGACCACGGTCAGATTCAGGACGTTTTCCCGCATGGTGCCGTAGCGCACGGCGTTGGTGCCGCTGGCCCGCGTCGCCGTCATGCCGCCAAGCGACGCATCCGCCCCCGGGTCGATGGGAAAGAACAGGCCCGTGTCGCGCAGATAATCGTTAAGCGCCTTGCGCCGCACGCCGGCCTGAACGGTGACGTCCATGTCCTCGGCGTTGACGGCGAGGATCTTGTCCATGCGCGACAGGTCGATGCAGACCCCGCCGGACAAGGCCGCCACATGACCTTCCAGCGAGGTGCCGGTGCCGAAGGGAATGATCGGCACGCCACGTTCGGCACAGGCCTTGACCACGGCCGAGACCTGTTCGGTTTCCGTGCAATAGACGACGGCGTCGGGCGGGGACGAAGGATGGTAGGATTCGTCGCGCCCGTGCTGTTCGCGCACGGCGGCGGAGGTCGACAGGTTTTCCGCCCCGACGATTTGCGCCAAAAGGTTCAAAAGGCCGTCGTCGACCGAACCGGACGGCCGCGCCGCCGCCGTTGCCTGTGATGTCGTCATGTCAGATAGGCTTCCCGGAAACCTCGGTTTTCAGTTCCTGCAACTGGCCGCGGATGGCGTCCATATGCGGGTTGATGGCCAGCGCCTTTTCCATGGCGCGGATCGCCGCTTTTTTGCGCCCCATTTCCGCGTAGATCAAGCCCAGGCCGGATAGCGCGCCGAAATGGCGGGGTTCCAGTTCCAGGGTGCGTTGGATGTCGAGCACGGATTCCGGATATTTGCCGAGAAGAAAGTGCACCGTGGCCCGCTTGTTCCAGCCTTCGGCATGCCGGGGGGCCAGGCTGATGACGTCGTTGAAGTATTTCAGGGAGGTATCGAAGGCCCCCTTGTTCATGGCGATGACGCCCCGGGCCATGGCGCTGTCGACCAGTTCCTGACCGCTGACCGCCCAGGTCTGCCAGATGCGGGTTTCGATTTGATGGGCTTCTTCCGGGTTCTTGGTCGCCGTCAGGGCAGCGAATAGGGCGTCCAGAACCGGATCGGTCTGATCCGCCCGCGCCTGCGGCACGGCCAATACGGCGGCAAGAAGCCCTGCCATGAGGATGCGTTTCCACGTAACCATGTCAAAAAGATTACGCCTTCCCATCGGCAAGGCCAAGGGCCCGCCGATCACACACCCGTCAGGAGATGGTGACCGAAACCTCGTGCGGTTCCGTGTCGAGCCCGCCCGAACAATGCAGCGTGCGCTCCGGCCCCATGGGACGGGGCGGCAGCAGGGTGACTTCCAACTGCACGGTTTTCAAAAGCTCTTCGCGCATCCGCGGCGGGCGGGTAAAATTACCCCAGCCGTCATGGGTGAAGATTTCCTCCAGATACCAGCCCGGATCGCCCTGATGACCGCGGCTGCGCGACGCCAAGCCCTTGGCGACCCGCGAAAACAGTTCCAGGCACATGCCTTCGGACGGCTGGGCGAAGCGTTCGCGCGCCGTCAGGAACACGGTGATCTTCTTGTCCCGCCAGTCAAAATAGGCCCCCGTGGTCGGCGCCACGGGCAGGAAGCCGATTTCCAAAAGCCGCTGGCCGACCTGAAGCAAATCCTGCTTGAGCCGGATGATGCCCAGATCCATGAGCGTCACCGGTTCGCCGGACAGCCAGTCGAGGGTGGAATTCGCCCGCGCGTCGGCGGCGGGACGGAGGGTGAGGACCAGGGCGAGGCTTCCGAAAAGCACCGCCCGCCCGAGGATCCGCGTGATCGATGTCATGCGACGGCTCCTTCCTGCGTTGCAGGCCCCGCGACCCGTTTCGCGGCGGCGATGCGGCAAGCATACCACAAAAACCAGGAAGATCGCGACTAAATATGCACTGAGTGCGACTTTTGCCGTTGAGTCCTATTTTAGTCCCGCCGGTTTCGGCCCACCGGTCGCCCAATCAAGCAGTTCGACCGTATGGACCACCGGCATGCCGACGGCGTCTTCGAGCTGAACCATGCAGCCGATGTTGCCGGTGGCCATGACCTGGGCGCCCGTGCGTTTCATGTTGGCGGCCTTGCGGTCCTTGAGGCGGCCGGAGATTTCCGGCTGCATCATGTTGTAGGTCCCGGCGGAGCCACAGCAGAGATGACTTTCCGCCGGTTCCCGTACCTCGAACCCGGCCTGGGCCAAAAGGTCCTTGGGCGGCTTGGTCAGCTTCTGGCCGTGCTGCATGGAACAGGCCGAATGATAGGCGACCACGGGCTTGTCCCCGTCAATCGCGGCCGCATTCAGGCCCAGGTCCATCATCACTTCGGTGATGTCCTTGGTCTTGTCCGACATGGCCTTGGCGCGGGACGCCATGGCGTCGTCGCGGCGCAACATCCAGCCGTAATCCTTCACCGTGGTGCCGCAGCCGGATGCGTTGATGACAATAGCGTCGATGGTGCCATGGGCGGCCTCGGCGCGTTCCCAGGCCTCGATATTGGCCTTGGCCTGGGCGTGGCTTTGGTCTTCCTTGCCCATGTGATGGACCAGCGCCCCACAGCAGCCTTGCCCGTCGGCGATCACGACCTCACAGCCGTGGCGGGTCAGCAACCGCACGGTGGCCTCGTTGATCGCCGGGTTCAAAACCTTCTGGGCGCAGCCCGTCATCAGCGCCACGCGCTTTTTCATCACGCCTTCGGCCTTGATCACCTGGGGCCGGTCCAAATCCGTCGGCGCGTGAATGCGCTTGGGCGCCAGGCCCAGCATGGCGCCGAGCCGCCCCGGCATGATCCGCGCCAACGGCCGCGCCAGCCAGGCACCCAACAGCATCACGCGGAAGCGGTCCGGATAGGGCAGAACCAGGGGCAGCAGGCCCCGGAGCAGCCGATCCATGAAGGGGCGTTTGTATTCGCGTTCGATCTTGGCCCGCGCGTCGTCGACCAAGTGCATGTAATCGACGCTGGCCGGACAGGTCGTCATACAGCTGAGGCAGGTCAGGCAGCGGTCGATATGGGTGACATGCTGTTCGGTCGGCTTGGCCCCTTCCTCCAGCAGTCCCTTGATCAGATAGATGCGCCCGCGCGGGCTGTCCAACTCGTTGCCCAGCAGGACATAGGTCGGGCAGGTCGCCGTGCAGAACCCGCAATGCACGCATTTACGCAGGATGTCGTTGGCCTGGGCGATGTGCGGGTCGGCCATCTGGGCCAGGGTGAAGGTGGTTTGCATCGTCGTTCCGTCCCTGCCCTTACACGCCCGCCGTCATGCGGCCGGGGTTGAGAATGCCCTCGGGGTCGAAGGCCTCCTTCACCCGTTTTGAAAGATCGGCCAGCGGGCCCGGCTGCGGCTGAAACACCGGGGCGGCCTGACGCACGTCGGCGGCGGCACGGACCAGGGTCGCATGGCCGCCGCAGTCCCGAATGACCCGGCGGATGTCCGCCGCGCCGGCGTCGCTGCGGGCGTCGAGGGCGAACCAGATCAGCCCGCCGCCCCAATCGTAATAGACCTCGCCGCCCAGGCGCGCGCGCAGGTGCTGGCCCACCGTCGGACCCGCCGTCGGCGACACGCTGACGCGCCAGACCTGATGGTCTTGCCAATCACCGGTGAAGGGGGCCGCGTCGCGCACCTCGCGCCAGAAGGCGGCGGAGTTATGGGAATGCAGTTCCTCGACCGCGCCGAAGGGGGCGAACAGGTCGCGCAGGGAATTGCAGCGGTGTTCGACGCTGGGCCCCGGCCCTTCGACGCGCACGGCGGTGACAGAGGTCCCCGCACCGGACACATAGCCGACGGCGGAGCGCGCGGCGACGGAGGCCGGCAGATGGGCCGCGCCGGCGACCTCATGGCTGGAGCCCAGGGCATCGCACAGCGCCGCGACCGCATGGGTATCGTCGGCCCCCATGAGCAGAATCGTGCGCGTCTTTTCCGGGCGCGGCAGCACCTTCACGGAAACCTGCGTCATGACGGCCAGGGTGCCGAAGGAGCCGGCCATCAGTTTCGAGAGATCGAAGCCGGTGACGTTCTTCATCACCTTGCCGCCGGACTTGAACACCTCGCCCCGGCCGGACACGGCCTGGAAGCCCAGGAAATGATCGCGCGCCGCCCCCGTCTTGATCCGCCGGGGGCCGGACAGGTTGGCGGCGATGACGCCGCCCAGGGTGCCGGCACCCGCGTCCGTGCCGTAAAGAACACTCATGTCCATGGGCTCGAACGCCAGTTCCTGGTTGGTCTCAGCCAAGGCCTGCTCGATCTCGGTCATCGGCGTCGCAGGTCCGGCGGTCAGCACCAGTTCGCCCGGATCGTAATCGGTGATGCCGGCGAGGTTCGACAGATCCAGCACCCGGCCCGCCTGCACGGGGCGGCCGAACCCGGCCTTGCTGCCCGTGCCGCGCACGTCCAGCGGCGTGGCCTCAGAAACCGCCCATTTGACGGCGTCGAGAACCTGGTCGGCGGTATCCGGCTTGAGAATTTCGGTCATGGTCGGTGGATCAGAATCGGGGAATGTCGGGGAACGGCACCTGGCCGCGCGAGATATGCATGCGGCCCAGTTCGGCGCAGCGGTGAAGGGTCGGGTAGACCTTGCCCGGGTTGAGATGATGGTCCGGGTCGAAGGCGCATTTGACCCGCTGCTGCTGCTTCAGGTCGTCTTCCGTAAACATCTCGCCCATCAGGTCGCGCTTTTCCACGCCGATGCCGTGTTCGCCGGACAGCACGCCGCCGACCTCGACACAGAGTTTCAGGATATCGGCGCCGAATTCCTCGGCCCGGTCCAACTCACCCGGCTGGTTGGCGTCGAACATGATGAGGGGATGCAGGTTGCCGTCACCGGCATGGAACACGTTGGCGACGCGCAGGCCGTATTTGTCGGACATCTCCGTCATGCGCTGCAGAACCAGACCGAGCTTTTTCCGGGGAATGGTGCCGTCCATGCAGAGATAATCCGGCGAGATGCGCCCGACGGCCGGGAACGCATTCTTTCGCCCGGACCAGAAGGCCGCGCGTTCTTCCTCGCTCTCGCTGATGCGGGAATAGATCGCCCCCTGCCCCGTCGCGATCTCGCCGACCCGTTCGATCAGGTAATCGACCTCGACCTTGGGGCCGTCCAGTTCGACGATCAGCAGTGCCTCGACATCCATGGGATAGCCCGCGTGGACGAATTCCTCCGTCGCGTGGATGGCCGGTTTGTCCATCATCTCGATCCCGCCCGGAATGATCCCGGCGTTGATGATGGCGGCGACACAGTCGCCCCCTTCTTCCGAGGAATTGAAACCGAGCAACACGGCCCGCGCCGTCTCGGGCTTTTTCAGGATCCGCACGGTGACCTCGGTGATGACGCCGAGCAGCCCTTCGGAACCCGTGAGCACGCCGAGCAGATCGTATCCGCCCGGGTCCAGGTGCTTGCCGCCCAGGCGCAGGACCGTGCCGTCCATCAGCACCATTTCCACGCCCAGCACGTTGTTGGTCGTCAGGCCGTATTTCAGGCAATGCACGCCGCCGGAATTCTCGGCGATGTTGCCGCCGATGGAACACGCGATCTGCGACGACGGGTCGGGCGCGTAATAGAAGCCGTCGCCTTCCACCGCCTTGGTGACGCCCAGGTTGGTGACCCCCGGCTGCACCACGGCGCAGCGGTTGGCATAGTCGATGTCCAGAACACGGTTGAACTTGGACAATCCCAAGGTAATGGCGTCGGCCAGCGGCAAGGCCCCGCCGGACAGGCCCGTGCCCGCCCCGCGCGGCACGATCTTCACGCCGTTGTCATGGCAATATTTGAGGATTTCCGAGACCTGGGCCGTGGTTTCCGGCAGCACGACGATCAGCGGCAGCTGCCGATACGCCATCAGGCCGTCGCATTCGAAGGCCTTGAGCATGGCATCGTCGGCAATCACGCCCTCCCCGGGCACGATGGCGCGCATGGCGGCGATGATCTCGGCCCGCCGGTCGATGACGCCTTGATCCGGTTTCGGCATTAGCATGGTTGAACGCTCCAATGACCGGCGCCCTTTTCGGACGCCGGCTTTCCGCATTGTAAGTCTTTTGCCTGCCCCGGCAACAGGGGCGGCGGAGCGGGATTATTTGACCTCGTGCTTGGCCATGATCTCGAGTGCCCGCACCATCGCCGAATGGTCCCAGCCGGCCCCGCCGTGGGCCTTGCAGGAATTGAACAGCTCCTGCGCCGTCGCCGTGTTGGGCAGGGAGATGCCCATGTCCTTGGCCCCGGACAGGGCCAGGTTCAGGTCCTTCTGGTGCAGCTCGATGCGGAAGCCCGGCTTGAAGGTGCGCTTGATCATGCGTTCCGCATGGACTTCGAGGATCTTCGAATTGGCAAAACCGCCCATCAGGGCTTCACGCACCTTGGCGGGATCGGCCCCGGCCTTGGATGCAAACAGCAGGGCTTCGGACACGGCCTCGATGTTCAGCGCCACGATGATCTGGTTGGCAACCTTGCAGGTCTGTCCGTCGCCGGCGCCGCCGACCAGGGTGATGTTCTTGCCCATCAGTTCGAACAGCGGCAAGGCGCGGTCGAAATCCTTCTTGGTGCCGCCGCACATGATGGTCAAGGCCGCGTTCTTGGCCCCCACTTCACCGCCGGACACGGGCGCGTCGACCCAACCGGCCCCCGCCTTTTTGATCTTCTTGGCGAATTCCTTGGTCGCCAAGGGGGCGATGGAGGACATGTCGATGACCAGCTTGCCCTTCAGGTTGGCCGACGCCACACCGTTCGCGCCGAACAGGACTTCTTCGACCTGGGGCGTGTCGGGCACCATGGTGATGATGACTTCGGACTTGGCGGCCACGTCCTTGGGCGTCGCGGCGAACACGGCGCCGCCCTTGGCAAGATCCTTCGGCATGGGTTTCTTGCGCTTGAGCGCGACGATCTTATGTCCGGCTTTCTGCAAATGGACGGCCATGGGTGCGCCCATGATGCCGAGACCGATGAATCCGATGGTAGCCATGGTTGATGTCCCCTCCTGGGTGGATTGATTTTACGCAAGATAAATGGTTGCAGACGTTTTACCGCGATTGCGGCAAAAACCAATGGGGCAACCGGGATTTTTCCGCCAGCCGGGAAAAGACCGCTGCTGGAATCAGGCGGCCTTGCTCGACGCCTCGGCGGCACGTAGCCAACCCAGGCCTTCGACCGTCGTGGTCGCGGGGATGTATTCGCAGCCGACCCAACCTTTGTAGCCGATGGCGTCCAAGTGGGCGAAGAAGTGCGGATAGTTGATTTCGCCGGTGCCCGGCTCGTGGCGGCCCGGGTTGTCGGCGATCTGGATATGGGGAATGCGCGGCAGCAGGCGTTCGACCGTGCGGCACAAATCACCTTCCATGATCTGCATGTGATAGGCGTCGTATTGGAAATACAGGTTGTCGTGGCCGACGGCCGCCAGCACCCGTTCCGTCTGGGCCGAGGTGTTGAGGAAGAAACCCGGAATGTCGCGGGTGTTGATCGCCTCGACCAGAAGCTTGATGCCCGCGTCATCAAACCGGGGGGCCGCGAATTCAAGGTTCTCGACGAAGGTCTCGAAGGCCTTTTCCGGGGCCACGCCGTCGCCGGGAATGCCGGCCAGGCAATTGACCTGGGGACAGCCCAGCGCCGTTGCGTACTCGATGGCCAGGCCCACGCTGTCCTGAAATTCGCTTTTCCGGTCGGGCAGGCTGGCCAGGCCCCGCTCCCCCTTGGCCCAATCGCCGGCCGGCAGGTTGTGCAGCACCTGGGTCAGGCCGTTGGATTTCAACGCGTCGACCAGATCATCCGCCTTGTAGTCATAGGGGAACAGGTATTCCACGCCCTTGAACCCGGCCTTGGCGGCGGCCTGAAAACGGTCCATGAAATCCAGATCCTGGAACAGCATGGTGATGTTGGCGTTGAAACGGGGCATGGGGGTGTCTCCTGCGATGGTGTGATCATTGGCGGCGAGGGTAGCGGCGAGGTCGGGCGGGAGGCAACCGGAAGTGGGTTCCGGTCAAAGGCGCCTCCCGCCCTCCTCGCAGGGACCTCATTCGGCGGGAATCATGTCCCGCTTCTTTTCCTTGCCCGACTTGGGATCAGGCAGGCCGTCCGTATCCAGGGATGGATCGAGGCAAAGGATTTCCTCGAACTCGTTGACGGCGTCGATCTCCATGCCCATGGCGACGTTGGTGACGCGTTCCAGGATGAATTCCAGAACCACGGGCACCTGATGTTCCTTCATCAAGGCCTGGGCTTGGGCAAAGGCTTCCTTGAACTCGTTGGGGCTGCGCACGCGGATCGCCTTGCAGCCCAGGCCCTCGGCCACGGCAACATGGTCGACACCGTAATCGCCCAGGTCCGGCGCGTTGACGTTTTCGAACGACAATTGGACGTTGTAGTCCATGTCGAACCCGCGCTGCGCCTGGCGGATCAAGCCCAGGTAGGAATTGTTCAGCACCACATGGATGTAGGGCAGGTTGAACTGGGCGCCGACGGCCAGTTCCTCGATCAGGAACTGGAAGTCGTAGTCGCCGGAAACCGCGACGATTTCCTTATCCGGGCAGGCCTTGCGGGCCCCCAGCGCGGCCGGCAGGGTCCAGCCCAAGGGCCCGGCCTGGCCGCAGTTGATCCAGTTGCGCGCCCCATAGACGTTGAGGAACTGCGCGGCGGCGATCTGGCTGAGGCCAATGGTGGTGACGTAGCAGACGTCGCGGCCGAAGGCCTCCTTCATTTCCTGGTAAACGCGCTGTGGCTTCAACGGCACCGCGTCGAAATGGGATTTACGCTGCATCACTTCCTTGCGGTGGGCGCATTCGTCGGCCCAGCCGGACCAGTCCGGCAGGCTGCCGTCTTCCTTCATCTCGCGCGCCGCCTGCACGAACAGGGCAAGCGCCGCCCCAGCATCGGACACGATGCCGTAGTCGGGTTCGAACACGCGGCCGATCTGGGTCGGTTCGATATCCACATGCACGAAGGTGCGGCCCTTGGTGTAGACATCGACAGACCCCGTATGCCGATTGGCCCAGCGGTTGCCGATACCAAGCACGAAGTCGGACCGCAGGAAGGACTTGTTGCCGTAGCGATGCGCGGTCTGCAGCCCGACCATGCCGGCCATCAGGGGATGGTCATCGGCGATCGCACCCCAGCCCATCAGGGTCGGGATCACCGGGATGCCGGTCAGTTCCGCGAATTCGACCAAAAGGTCCTGGGCGTCGGCGTTGATGATGCCGCCGCCGGCCACGATCATCGGGCGTTCGGCACCGGCCAGCATGGCCATGGCGCGGTCGATCTGGCGGCGCGAGGCCTTGGGCTTGAATGCCGGGAGCGGCTCATACATGTCGGCGTCGAATTCGATTTCCGCCAGTTGCACGTCGATCGGCATGTCGATCAGCACCGGACCCGGGCGGGACGAGCGCATCAGATGAAACGCCTTCTGGAACACGCGGGGCACCAGGGCCGGTTCACGCACGGTGACCGCCCATTTGGTCACCGGCTTGGCGATGGATTCGATATCGACCGCCTGGAAATCTTCCTTGTACAGCTTGTCGCGGGGCGCCTGCCCGGTGATGCAGAGGATCGGGATGCTGTCCGCCTGGGCGGAATACAGGCCGGTGATCATGTCCGTGCCCGCCGGGCCCGAGGTGCCGATACAGACCCCGATATTACCGGCCTTGGCCCGGGTATAGCCCTCGGCCATATGGCTTGCCCCTTCGACGTGGCGGGCCAGCACGTGGTCGATGGAACCGCGCTTTTTCATCGCCGCGTAGAACGGATTGATGGCCGCCCCGGGGACGCCGAAAGCGGCGTGAACGCCCTCTTTCTCAAGAACCCGGACCGCTGCTTCCGCTGCCGTCATGCGCGCCATGGCTGTCATCTCCCTATCAAGAACTGGCGTTAAGGGTGACAGCCGGCCGGACGCGCGGCAACCATTTTGGAAATTATTCCGTATTTCGATAATTGGCAATTTTTACATTATTGATCAATTAGTTATATAATATGCAATTTTGGAAAAATACCAATTCCTAGGACCACGCAAACACCTGCCGCCGGGGCCTAGGCACCGCAGCGAAGTCTCATTAATGGATAGGTCGCCGAACGTGGCGGATCAGGGTTCGCGGCTGCCGAGCTCGCTGGCGATGGCCTTGGCGGCGCGGGTCACGAGACTGGCCAGGCTGGCGATCTTCTCGTCGGAAATACGCGCCGAGGGGCCGGAAACGGAGATCGCGGCGATCGGCTCATCGTGCTCGTTGAACACGGCGGCGGCGATGCAGCGCAGGCCGATGGCATGCTCCTCGTCATCGAGGGCATATCCCTGGCGGCGGATCTGGCCGAGCGCGTCGCGGAAGCGCACGGGCGTGGCCAGGGTCTTGTCCGTGACCTTGGACAGGCCGTGGCGCTGCAGGATGCGGTTGACCTCTTCCTCGGACTGATTGGCGAGCAGCGCCTTGCCCACGCCGGAACAATGCATGGGCACGCGGGTGCCGGGGGCGCGGTAGGCGCGCATGGTCTCGCGGCTTTCGACCTGGGCCAGATAGATGACCTCGCCGTCGTCCTGAATTCCCAGCTTCACAGTCTCGCCCGTTTCTTCCATCAGCCGGCGCATGATCGGCCGCGCCATGACGACCAGATCACGCGACCGGATGAAGGCATTGCCGATCACGAAGGCCTCGACCCCGACATGCCACAACGCCGTCGCCTGATCGAAACGCACGATGCGGTCGTGCTGCATGGTGGTCAGCAGGCGGTGCGTGGTCGACGGCGGCAGGACGACGGTCAGCGCCACGTCGGTCAACGTCATACCGTCGTCGGACCGGGCCAGGGCCTTGAGAATGGAAATGGCGCGGGCGAGGGACTGAACCTGTCCCCCGGTATCCTCGCGCGACCGTGTGCGGGTGCGGCCCCGGGTCCGCGGACGGGGCGTTGCGGTATCGGCCATGTTTTCTTCCCTGCGTTTTTTGGTTCGTGACACCCCGCAGCGCGTCACGCGCAACGGTACGCAATTTCACGATACGGAATGATTTTCAAAAAGGTCGTGCGCCAGGGCCGAAAAGTCAAGGCCGAATGCAGACGAACTCCACCGGGATCGCGCGGCCCTGCGCCACATTGCGGGCTGAATTGCGCATGCGTTCCATGGCGTTCTCGCGCAGGATCACCAACGGGTTGAGGATCGGCGCCCCCTGCTCCTTGGCCCGCGTGCGGGCCGCCTGGTTGTAGGCCATCGCCTGATCCGTGGAATCGTGAATCGCCTCGACCCGGAATCCCGCATCCTCCAAAATCGCCGCCGTTTCCTCGGGCGTCGTCAGATGGCTGATCTCGTCCGTCATGGCCCAGGGCACGGGGTAGAGCACGTCGCCGCCGGGCCCTTGCGCGACCTCGCCGGCGACGAAGCGGGCCCCGGGCTTCAGAACGCGCGCGGCCTCGGCGAAGAAGCGCGCCTTGTCAGGCACACTCATGGATACGTTCTGGGTATAGCCGGCATCGAAGGCGGCGTCCGCGAACGGCAGGTTGAGCGCGTCGCCGACCTGGAAGTCGGCCTTGTCGGACAGCCCGGTCATCGTCGCAAGTTCCGCCGCGACGGCAATGAATTCCGGGGTCAGGTCGATGCCGCTGACCCGAACGCCCGCCGTAGCGGCAAGATAGCGCGCCGGCCCGCCCACGCCGCAGCCGATATCGATGACGTGCTGGCCTGGCTGGGGACGCAGGCGCTCGATCATTTCATCCGTCGCCTCGCGCCCGCGCCCGTGCAGATGGTCCATCGGCGCGAGATCCTGGGCGGTCAGACCGTCCAGGGCGATCCCCGCCTCGGCCAGCTTGGCCAGGATCGCATCCATCAGGGTTCCGTGGGTGTAATGGGCGGCGACTTTGTCGGTGGTCATGGGCATTTTTCAGTCTTAGCTAATAAAAAGCGCAACAAAAAACCGCGCCCCTGATTGCTCAGGTAAGCGCGGCTGGATAGGATTCCAAGAGCACCTTTGGGGCGCTCCCTTACCCGCCTTATCCTTGGCGGGCTTTGAAACGCGGATTCTTTTTATTGATAACGAAAACGCGGCCCTTGCGGCGTACGACGCGGCAATTCTTATCGCGCGTCTTCGCGGACTTCAGGGAATTCAAAACTTTCATCGGTCTCAAGCTCCGTATGCGGGCCACTCGAAAGGGCGGAATTCGGGTCCGGTCAGGCCGGAAGCGGCGGAAACTACCCAAACCACCCAGCCCTGTCAACCGCAACCGGACCGCTTTCCCGCCAGGCGCGCTTTATCCCCCCGGATGAAGCCTGTATAGATGGGCGTTGTATACAATAATCCGCCGCCGACTCGCCGTTTCACGGCCCTTATCGCCCCGCCAGCAGCGGATAGCCGGCCCCAGACCGAAAGCCCGCCTAATGACCGTAGCCCCGGATTCCCCCGTCCCCGCCAAGGGACGCACTGACGCCGTCCGGGGAATTCTGTGGATGGTTCTGGCCAGCTTGTGCTTCGCCGGTATGCATGCGGTCATCAAAAAAGTCGCGGCGACCGGCATCCATCCCTTCGAAACGGCTTTTTTCCGCCTGCTGTTCGGAATGCTGCCGATCATCCCGTTCTTCATTAAGGACGGGTTGATGCCGTTGAAGACCAAGCGCCTGGGCCTCTTGACCCTGCGCGGCGTGCTCAATTCGGCGGCCATGTTGTGTTATTTCTTCGCGCTGTCCATCGCCCCCCTGGCCCAGGTCACGGCGCTTGGATTCTCGGCGCCCATTTTCGCCTCGGTCCTGGCGGTTCTGTTCCTGGGCGAGGTCGTGCGCCTGCGCCGCTGGACGGCGATCTTCCTGGGTTTTGCGGGGACGCTGGTGATTCTCCGCCCCGGGTTCATCCCGCTTGATCTGGGGCCGATGCTGGTCGTCATCTCGTCGTTTATCTGGGGCGGATGCATGATCATCATCAAGCGCCTGAGTGCCACCGAATCCAGCGCCACCATCACCGTCTACATGTCCCTGGTCATGATGCCGATCATTCTGGTGCCCGCGTCCTTCGTGTGGTCCTGGCCGGGGCCGGAGCAATGGGCGCTGCTGATCGGCCTGGGAATCCTGGGTGGCGGGGCACAGTTGTCCATGGCCCAGGCCCTGAAGATGGCCGACACCCATGTCGTCGGGCCGGTTGATTTCGTGCGCCTGATCTGGGTCACCGCACTGGGTTACGTCTTCTTCAATGAACTGCCCGACATGTTCGTGTGGATCGGCGGCGCCATGATTTTAGGATCGACCGCCTATATCGCCTATCGTGAACACCGGCTGGGCCGTCAGGGCGTCGTCCCCGGACCGCCGGGTGTGCGCACAACCATCCCCCGGGAATCCGGAGACTAAAACCATGAGCAAAACAATGCTGACGGGCCAACGGCCCCTGTTCGACATTCCGCCCGGCGTCGCCTGGTTCAACTGCGCGTCACGCACGCCGTTGTTGAAGGCCACCCAGGCGGCGGGGCATGCCGGGATCGCCTCCCGGGTGCAGCCCTGGACCATGGATTCCACGGCCCTTCACGATCAGGCGGAACATATCCGCGCCCTGGTCGCCGGGCTGATCGGCGCCCGCGCCGACGACATCGCGATCCAGCCTTCGGCCAGCTACGGCCTGGCCACGGCGGCCGCGAACCTTTCCGTCGCGCACGGGCAGACAATCGTGGTGCTGGAGGACCAGTTCCCGTCCAACGTCTTCGTATGGATGCAAAAGGCTAAGGCCACGGGGGCCCGCGTGGTCACCGTGCCCAGACCGGACGACGCCGATTGGACGGCGGCCGTGCTCGACCATCTGGACGGCGACACGGCGATCGCAGCATTGCCGCCTTGCCATTGGATCGATGGCACGCGGATCGACCTGGAGGCCGTGGGCGGGCGCTGCCGCGACCTCGGCGCAGCCCTGGTCATCGACGCCACGCAATGGATTGGTGCGGCCCCCTTCGACATCGCCCGCGTGCGCCCCGACTTCCTGGTCGTGGCCGCCTATAAATGGTTGTTCTGCCCACACGGCATGTCGTTTCTCTACGCCGCCGCCGCGCACCAGCAGGGAGCACCGCTGGAACATCACGACTACAACCATCCGGCCACGGGAGCCAGCATCGAAGGGGCGCTGGTCTACGATCCGGACATGTCCCCAGGTGCACGCCGCTACGACGTGGGGCAGACCTACAATCCGGTCATGCTCCCCATGGCGGAGGCTGCCTTGGCGCAGGTCGCTGGCTGGACGCCCGAAGCGGTCCAATTCACCCTGACGCCGATCGCGGAGACCATCATCGCCGCCGCGCAGGACATGGGTTATTCAACCTCGCCCTTGGGCCGAGGCGTCGCCCATATCACGTCGTTGGGCAAGGACAGTCCGCCGCCGGACGGCATGATCGCGGCGCTGGCGGACAGGGGCGTGCATGCCTCCCTGCGCGGCGGGCGCCTGCGCTTGGCCCCGCATGTTCATGTCACGGAAGAAGACGTGGAGTGCCTGATCGCGGCGCTGCGGGATACCTGGCCCTAGGCGCTGCCCGCCAACGCTTTATTAACGCTGTCGATCAGGCGGTCCATTTCGATCGGCTTCGTTTCATAGGCCGCCGCACCGGCGGTGAAGGCTTCGTCGTGGTCCGCCGAGGTGTCATGCGCGGAAAGCGCGATCACGGGAATATCCTTGATCCCATCAATTTTTTTCAACTCCCGGATAACCTCGAAACCGGTCATTTTCGGCATGCTCATGTCGCACAGGATAAGATCAGGCGGCAGGGCGCTGGCCGCAGCCAACCCGGCTTCGCCATCGACGGCGATGCGCACATCATGCCCCTCGCCTGACAGAACGAGTTCGAGAAAGTTCTGAAAAAACTCGTCATCTTCAATGACAAGAATTGCGGCCATAGAATTCTCCTCTCTCCTGTCTCGCGGCTTCGGCGGCAGGCGTTCCCAAGCGAACTTCGAGACTAGCCGCATTCATATCATCCGTCCATGACGCCCACCCCGGCCGCCATACCTGAGACCAAGCCCACTGATCTATCGAATATTTGGTAAAATTCTGCTTTTATCTTGGGGCTTGGAACCCGTCATGTCATCGGGCAGAGGAAAAAACTCAAGGGACGGGACGCAACGTGCCCCAGCAACGCATCCGAACCATCAAGGCAGTACAGCGCAATGTGCTGCGCTATTCCGTGGCCGGGGCGGTACTGATCGCGGCACTGACCGCTGTGTTCATCATGGTGCCCATGCAAGGTCAATTGCGTGATGCTTCCATCACGCATCTGGGCCGAACAATAGAGTCCAAAGCCAGCGCCATTACCCAGATTATCGAAAATGCGAAAGGCGTCGCAGCCCTGTTTTCCAGTCGCCCGCGCGCGCTAGATCTTCTGGAAGATCTGGCCGAGGGCACCATCGATCTCCGTCAATTCAAGGCCGCGTCGGAGCCGGTTTTCATGTCGGCGATGCATTCCACCGATGAAATCGTTGGAATCACCCGCGTCAACCTGGATGGTGACATTGTCTACGCCATCGGCGCCGAGCTACCGCGCCCGACCTGGCCCAACGGTTGGGAACGCAGCCTTGATCCCATTGCCGCAGGAATGGTGCCACTGAATAGCGGACACTACCTGGTCGTCAGCTCGCCGGTCATCGCCCAGGACGGGCGGCAACTGGGCACGGATATCATCACATTTTCCACGATGCGGCTGCTGCGTCTGTTCTCCGAACACGCCGGGATCGGCCGGACAGGGCAGGCGTTTCTGGTGTTTGGTCCCGCCGACGCGCGCAAAATTCTATCGATGACCGGCGGCGAAACCCTGGTCAACGCAAACACTGTGGCGCCGCCGGAAATATTCAAGTCGATCTTGAACGTCAAAAAACTGCTGAAGGCCAGCTTCGTCCACGACACGCAGCATACCTACGCGCACCTACCCGTGTGGCAGGATTGGATATTGATCCTGCGTCAGGACGCCAACGAAATATTCGGCGAACTGAACAAAAATCTCATCTTTGCGGGGCTTGGTGTTCTCGGCCTTGTCATCATGGGCATGAGCGGTCTGTTCCTCCTGCTCCGTCCCTTGACCGATCGCGTGGAACAGATGACCGGCGCCATGGAAACCCAGTTTCATTTGGCATTGAACAACATCCCCAACGGCCTTTGCATGTTTGACGACAATCTTCGAATTGTCGCTTTCAACCGCGAGTTCCAGGATTGTTACGACTTCGATGAGGGTTTCCTGAAACCGGGCATCACGCGCAGCGAATCCTTCTGGCATCTATACAACAAAGGTGCGCTTGGGAAGATCGACAACCCGGAAGAAACGATCAAAGCCCGCGAGGCACAGTTGCGTCAGGGCCGCAATGCCGTGGAACAACACCTGTCAGACGGCCGGATCATCGACGTGCGCTTCGGCGACTGGACCGATGGGTACATCGTCGCCGTGTACACGGACATTACCGAACGCAAACGGGCTGAAGAAACCCAGGCCAACCGCCGCGCCGAACTCCAGGCCGTGATCGATGCCGTGCCGGCCTTGATCAACGTGAAGGACACCCAGGGCCGTTACGTGATGTCCAACCGTTATCACCAGGAATACCTGGGCCTTAACGAACAGGACGTCCAAGGCAAAACATCGGAATTAGTGAGCGTCGAGCACGCGGCCGCAATGTCGAAGCTGGACCGGGAGGTGGTCGAAACCGGAAATCCGATCCCGTTCTTCGACTTCGAATTGAAGATGAAGGACGACACCGTTCGACAGGCGATCTGCACCAAGGTTCCACTCAAGGACACCGATGGGCGTGTCGGCGGCGTCATCACCACGACGATCGACATTTCGGAACGCCGCCAAGCGGAAGCACGCTTGGCTGAAAGCGAAGCACGGTTCCGACAAATTCTCGATGAAAGCCCCATCGCCATCACCATCGTCGACCAGGATACGGGCGAACGGCTGTTCGGCAATCCACGATTGGCGGCGATGCTCGGCGCTGACAGCCTGGATAATGTTCTGCAGATCGACATTGATCGGTCCTTCGTCGATCCGACAAAACTTCAAGAAGCGCGTGATATCTTCGACCGGGAAGGCCGCCTCGACAATTTCGAGGTCGAACGTTTCCACCTGGACCACAAGACCAAATGGTGGTCCCTGGTGACCTGGCGGCAGATCAATTTCGAAGGGCGCCGCGCGCGGATCGCCTGGACCCTGGACATTACCAAACGCAAGACGGCGGAGCAGCAGATCGACCTGCAATCGGCGATCCTGCGAATGACGTTGGACAGCATGCCGAGCGGGCTCTGCGTGTTCGACGAAAACATGCAATACGTCACCTTCAACCGTCAGTTCTCGGAAGTCTGGGGCCTGGACCCGGATCAAGTGCAGATCGGCACCAGCGCCTGGGAAACGGCGCACATCCTTGCCGAGCGCGGTGACTTCGGCGACGCGCACCGCAACCGGTCCGTGGTCGAACGGGTCAGCGCCGTTCGCGAAGGCAACCTCAGCAGTGAAGTTCCCTTGGCCGACGGGCGCGTCGTCTACGCCCGTTACGGCGAGTGGTATAACGGTTATCTGGTCGGCGTGTTCGACGACGTGACCGAGCAGAAGACCGCCCAGATGGTTCTCGAGGAAACACAGGCGCGCCTGACCGCGATCACCGAGAACGTTCCCATCATGCTGGCGCTCAAGGGGCTGGATGGCCGCTTCCTCAGCGCCAATTCGATCTTTGCCGAATGGCACGGCACGACCGTTGACGATCTGATCGGAAAGAGCGTCCATGACCTCGTACCCAGGGACCGCGCGGGCGAAATCGCCAAGCTTGAACGCGAGGTGATCGCAAGTGGCGAAATCGTCATCCTTGAAGCCGAGTCCGCGCTGCACAAGACGCCAAACGGTCAGCCCACGATTTACCGCCTGACGAAATTCCCCGTGCGTGACCGCGAGGGCACCATCACGGGACTCGGCACGGCCATGATCGACATCACTGAGCAAAAGGAGGCTGAGCGCGAACTGGCCCACCAGAAGGCGATCCTGGAAACCACCCTGGAATCCATGGACCAGGGCATCACCATGTTCGACGAAAAGCTGGATGTCATTACCGCCAATTCCAAGTTCATGGAGCTTCTGCAATTTCCAAAGGACCGCTTCCCGCCGGGCACGAACCTGAGCGAATTCTTCCGCTACAACGCCGAGCGCGGCGAATACGGCCCGGGCGACGTCGAACAGCAGGTTCAGGAACGCATGGATTTGGCGCGCAGGTTCGAAGCCCATCATTTCGAGCGCACCCGCCCGGACGGCATGGTCATTGATATCCGCGGCAACCCCCTACCCGATCAACGCGGCTTCGTGACGACGTATTCCGATGTCACCCAACAAAAACGCGCGGAACGAGCCCTGCTCGAGGCAAAACTGGTGGCAGAGGAAGCCAACGAGGCGAAAAGCGCATTCCTTGCCAACATGAGCCATGAAATTCGCACGCCGCTCAACGCCATCGTCGGCCTGACCGGGCTGGCGTTGCAGACCAAGCTGACGGAACAGCAGGAGGATTACCTGACCAAGGTCGACATGTCGTCCCATGCGCTGCTCGGTCTGATCAACGACATCCTCGACTTCTCCAAAATCGAAGCCGGAAAACTGGAAATCGAAACCGTCCCCTTCAATCTGGACGACGTCATCCAGAATTTGTCCGCCATGACCTCGGCACGGGCCGGCGCGAAACCGCTTGAGATTCGCTTCCACATAGACCCCGACGTACCCAAGAACCTGAAGGGCGACCCGCTGCGGCTGGGGCAAATTCTGATCAACCTGACGGCAAACGCCATCAAGTTCACCGAAAGCGGGAGCGTCGTCGTAAAGGTTCTGCGGGAGCCGGCGCCACTCACCGGCATTGCCGAGAAACAGATGCTCCGGTTCGAGGTCACGGATACGGGTATCGGCATGTCGCAGGATCAGATCAACAAACTGTTCCAACCGTTCACCCAGGCCGATATATCGACCACCCGACAGTTCGGCGGCACCGGCCTTGGACTGGCGATCAGCCACAGTCTTGTCACCATGATGGGGGGCAAGATCGGTGTCGAAAGCGCCGAAGGGAAGGGCAGTACGTTCTGGTTCACAGTCGAGGTCACGGCTCTGGCCGCCGCCCCAAGGGCGGATACCAGATCAACGCATCATCCTTTACCGGCTGACTCAATCTCGCGCACGTTGGCGCAAATCGTCGGCATGCGCATACTGGTGGTCGAAGACAATGAAATCAATCAGCAGGTCGCGCAGGAAATCCTCGGCCACGCCGGCGTGGTGGCGGAGATCGCGGGCAACGGACAGGTCGCCGTCGAAATGGTGTCGGCAACGCCCTACGATGCGGTTCTCATGGACCTGCAGATGCCCGTCATGGACGGATACAAAGCGACGCGGATTATTCGCGCCGAGCCCCGGCACAAGGACCTTCCGATCATCGCCATGACCGCCCATGCAATGAGTTCGGAGCGGGACAAATGCCTCGCCACCGGCATGAACGACCACCTGACCAAGCCCATTGACCCGAACCGCCTGTACACGGTGCTGGCGTCCTGGAACGCCCGACCGGCGCCCGCCCCCAAGCCGGCAACGCCGCCTGAGGCAGGGGCCGACATCCCCGCCGTGGAACCGACGCCACCGCCCGATGCCTTGCCCGACGTCATCCAAGGAATCAATCTAAGCGAAGCCCGCACCATGGTGCGGGGAAACGATGCCATCCTGCGGCGCCTACTGGGCGCGTTTCACGAAAAATACATGGACATCGCGGATGAGATCGCCACCCTGTTGGCCGACGGTGACCTGGAAACGGCGGCCCGCACGGCCCATACTTTGAAAGGTGTCAGCGGCAACATCCGGGCAGAACGGGTGTATCAGGCATCGAGGGCACTTGAAGACCAGTTGCGCAGCGGACCGGGCACGCCGGAAGTCGCTGCCTGCCTGGCGGAATTGAGTAGCGCTCTTGACGAGGTTCGTGATTCTCTGGCCGTGGCGCTGGGCAGCAGCACCTCTGCGGAAGGTAACTCATCACCGCAAGCAGGAGAATAACCCGGATGACACTGGGACCGACGGCACGGCGGAAAGGGCGGCGCGATGACGGGAATTGAGAGAAGCGATATTTTGTCCCGCGGCAACCTGGACCGGCAGCGTCAGAAGATACTCATCGTCGATGACGCGGAAACGAACCTGATGATTCTTTCCAACCTCCTGGCCGAGGAAGGTGAGATCATCAGCGCGACCGACGGCGTGCAGGCAATCGCCCTCGCGGAATCCGACCTCCCCGACCTGATCCTACTGGATGTCAGCATGCCCGGTATGGATGGCTACGAAGTCTGCCGCCGCTTGAAATCAGATATCCGGACCCGCGACATACCCATCGTCTTCGTCACCGGCCGGACCGAAGACAATGACCAGGAAAAGGGGTTGTCGCTCGGCGCCATCGACTACATCCTCAAGCCCTATTCACCCCTGATCGTGCTGGCCCGCATCCGCAATCATCTCGCCCTGCAGAAGGCGCACCGGGACCTCAAGGCCGCCAACGCGGAACTGACCCGGCTTGCCACCACGGACTTTCTCACCGGCGTGTGGAACCGGCGGCGGTTCATGGAATTGGGCGAGGCCGAGGTCGCCCGCGTCAGACGCAGCGGCCGCAGTTTCGGCATGGCAATGATGGATGTCGACCACTTCAAGTCGGTCAACGACACCCATGGCCACGACGCCGGGGACAATGTGCTGCGGGCTCTGGCGGAAGCCTGCGTCGACCGGCTGCGGAACGTTGATATCGTCGGTCGCATGGGCGGTGAGGAATTTGCCCTGATCCTGCCGGAAACGGACCCGCAAGGCGCCATGCTGACGGTCGAGAGACTGCGGGAATATCTTGGCGGACTTGCCATCCCCATCGATTCTGGAACCCTGAACGTGACGGTCAGTATCGGCGTAACCACGGTCAGGGACCCAAGTGACACCATCGAGGGGGCCCTGAAGCGGGCCGACGAAGCGCTTTACAAAGCCAAGGGCAGCGGGCGCAACAGAACCGTTGCCTACGAGGATATGTGACGCCGAACTGGCAAGGTCTAGGACGCGTCAAGCCCGTGGGGCCGCAGCAAGCTGCGGGAAATCACCACGTTCTGAATTTCCGTCGTGCCGTCCAGGAATTCGCACATCTTCGCCGCCGCGAAATGGCGGCCGAAGGGTTCCTCCGCACGCAGCCCGGCCGCCCCCATGGCCTGCATGCAGGCGGAAATGCCCCGTACGGCGGCGCGGGTCGCGAATTTCTTGGCATGCGCACATTCCGCGATGCCGGCCTCACCGGCATCCAACGTGCGGGCCGCGTGCTCGGTCAGGCGGCGACAGGCTTCCAGGTCCGTGGCCACATCGGCCAGTTCCCACTGCAAACCCTGATTAGCCAGGATAGGCCGCCCGAAGGCCATGCGCCCGGCGCCATATGCCAAGGCCCGGTCAAGGCATTCGGCCAACATCCCGCAGCACAGCGCGGCGACGAACATTCGCGCCATGTTGATGCCGGCCATGGCCGCCTTGAACCCCTCGCCGGGCGCGATCAGCTGGTTGGCATCAGGAACCCGGCAGTTTTCGAAGGTCAGACCACAGAGCCCCGCCGCATGCCCGCCGAGAAGATCATAGGGCGCGGCGCGGGACAGGCCGGGAAAGTCGCCTTCGATGAGGACGTTGGCGATGCCGCGCCATCCTGCCTCGGCGTCGGTCTGGACATAAACGCTCATGACGTCCGCGTTGACGCCGTTGGTCACCCAGGCCTTCTCGCCGGTCACCGTCCAGCCGCCCGTTTCTTTGGCGGCGGCACAGGTGATCGCAGTCGCGTCACTGCCGACCGCTGGTTCGGTCAAGCAGAACGCGCCGATGCGCTGTCCGTCGATCATGCCGGGCAGCAGGCGATGTCGCTGTTCGTCGGTGCCGCGCCGGGCCACGGCGTTGGCCGCGTTGGCATGAACCTTGAGCGCGAAGGCAAAGCCGAAGTCGGCCGCCGCCAGGACTTCGGCCATACGCGCGGCACAGAGCATCCCGACGCCGCCGCCGCCAACCTCGCGCGGCAAAATCGCCGAGGTCAGCCCGGCGGCCGCCGCCCGCTCGAACATTTCGGCGGGCAATGCCCGTGCCTTTTCCCACCCGGCCGCATCCGGCCGCACGTCACGGGCCGCGAATTCGGCCGCAGCGGCAATAAGGTCATCCTCGGTTTTCGAAAGATTTTGGCTCATGATTCCTCCCTCGGCGATCTTCAGCGCGGTCTCGCGCAGGGTGCCTTTGTTCAAACCTTACCCGGTTGACGCCGCCGTTGGGATGGCGAATCGCGCGATCCCGGACACGGGATCGAGGGGGCGGCGGGGCAGGACAGGACGGTCATCTACGGCGCGAATATCACCAATTGAGGCTCGACATGATTTCCGCAAACTTTTCAAAAACTTACATGAATCAAAAAAACAGTCGCGGTGCCTGAAACAGGCTTCGGCCCTCCCGATAAGATGTTCCAATTGTCCCCCGAGTGTGCAAGTTTATGCCGAAATATGGCGAAGGCACTTGGGGAAAGACGTTGCACAGCCTTCTCAAGGCGGGGTTCACATTTGCGGTGATCTTCGGCGTGTCGGCATGGAGTGCCGGCGCGCGGGCTCAGTCTTTGCCTGATGCCCTGCTTGACCTGATCGAAAATCACGACCGGATCAACGCCGCCAAGAATTCGCTGAACGCCGCGACAAGCCGCATCCGCGAAACCCGCGGTGCCTGGTTCCCCGAACTGGAAATCGATATCAACAACGGCTTCCAGAAGCGCGCCAATCCCGGCACCCAGGACACCACCAAAAAATTCAACGAGACGTCGCTCAGCGTCACGCAACTGCTGTGGGATTTCGGCAAGACCGACACGGACATCGATATTTCCCAAAAGAACCGGGACTCGGCGGCGATCAACCTGAACCAGGTACGCCAGGACCTGGTCCTCGAGGGCATTGTCGCCTACATCCAGGTCTACAGCGCTAACCGGCGCCTCACCCTGTCGCGGCAATCTGAAGACAACATCAAGAAACAAACGGAACTTGAAGATGCCCGGGTTGCAGGCGGCGCCGGGTTTTCGACCGACGTTCTGCAGGCCAAGACCGAGCTGGCCGAAGCCCAGTCGCGCCGCGTGGTCGCCGAGGGCACCTTGCGCAACGCCCTGTCCCGCTATCATGCGCTGTACCGCGACATGCCAAAGGGGATCAACGAATTCAGTCTTCCCCCCGTGCCCGAAGTCCTGATGCCCAGGACCCTTGAGGAAGCCATCGAAATCGGGCTCAAGGAAAACTTCCAGCTGCGCAACGCGCGGCTTGCCTCCGACATCGCCAAGGACAGCGTAACGCGGACCCGTCAGGATTTGTTCTTTCCCGAACTGAACGCGGTCGTCGAAACCAGCCACGAGCGCAACCTGGACGGCACCATCGGCCAGCGCAACACCCAGGCCGCCAAGGTCGAACTCAACTTTCCCTTCAATTTGGGCTTTACCGCGCTTGATTCCGTCAGCGCCTCCAGCAGCGATTATAAAGCCTCGATCGACCGCGCCGCGGACACCCAGCGCACGATCGAAGAGACCATCCGCCTTGCCTGGGCGGATCTGGAGACCGCACGGCAAAACCACGAGGTCCGCACCGCGCAGGTCGAAATCGCCGCCAAATTTCTTGAATTGGCCCGCGAAGAGCGTGAAGCGGGCCGCCGTTCGCTGCTTGATGTGTTGTCCGGGGAAACCCGCCTGATCAACGCACAGAGCGATTCCGTCCTGACGGAGGTCTCAATCGTGCAGGCGGCTTTCCGTCTGCTGAACGCGATGGGGCGCCTGGAAGTGTCCGCGGTCGAGGCGAAGTAGCCTCCCGTTTATCACTGCTTTCCCGCCCAAATCGGATTCAGGACGATTTATCCGCCATGTGGTCAACGGTCACATTTTTTCCGTCGATTTTAAGATAATTTTATACATACTATATCGTATCGGCGTGGGCGGATCGTTCACGTTGGTGTAATGTTGAATGCCTACAATCCTGAGGCCCGGCGAACGAGACACCAAGATCGCGCACCGACGGGTCATGCAGTCAGTGCTCAATCTAGGGAATTAGGAGGGTTTGCTTCGGCGGCGACCAATAGGTGCTGTCGTGCGCACAGAAGAGCGAGCACTTAAGGGGTGGCCACAAACCAATTTATTCCCGGCACGGACGATAAAAGCGCAGAACCGCAAGATTGGAGCAGCGCCAATTCGTTTGTCCTTGATGCGGCGGGCGCCGAACAGGTCCATGTGCCTGATGGCGGCTGGATTCTCCAGGCGCAGTTCGTGCGCCAGGGGCCTGATCTGCTGCTGGTCGGCAAGGACGGTTCCAAGGTCCTCATCAAAAGTTTCTTCAAGTTCGCCGATCCCCCCGATCTGGTGACCCCCGATGGGGCCGTCATCAACGGCCCCCTTGCGGTCAAGCTGGCCGGCCCCGCCGCCCCCGGCGTCGAGGCCCAGGCGGGTCCCGCGGGTGCGGCTGAGCCGATCGGCAAGATCGTCACCGTCTCGGGCAAGGTCGAGGCCACCCACGCGGACGGCACCAAGGCCATTCTCAAGGTCGGCGACCCGGTCTATCAGGGCGACGTCATCGAAACCGGGCCGCTGGGCGCCGTCGGCATGGAATTCGCTGACGAATCGACCTTCTCCCTCGCCGACAACGGCCGCATGGTCCTGGACGAAATGGTCTACGATCCGCAGGCCCAGGCCGGCACCTTCGGCGCGTCGATCGTGCAGGGGGCGTTCTCCTTCATCTCGGGCCAGATCGCCAAGACCGGCCCGGACAACATGCTCATCAACACGCCGACGGCGACCATCGGGATCCGCGGCACGGCCCTGGCCGGCAAGGCCGCGCCCGAGGGCGAGCAAAGCAACTTCACGATTCTGCCGGAAGGTAATTTCGTCGGCGAAGTGGTGATCTCCAACAACGCCGGGACAATCGTCCTGAACCAGGCTGGCGCCACAGTCTCCATCGCCTCCATCAATTTGGCCCCGCCGCCGCCGATCATCATTACGGCGCAGCAAATTCAGCAGCAATACGGCGGTGTTCTCCGCTATTTGCCGCCGTCACCGTCAGGTGGCGACGACAGCCTGGTGCCGGGGCAGCAGGGCACCGACACGCCGCCCGCGGACCAAGACGCGATGGAGTCCCTGGCCAACAAACTGGCGCAGCTTGATCAGGCGATCGCCGAAGGGCTCGCCCAGCAGCAAATCAATGCCATCCGGCTCAACGCATTCAAAGACATCATTGATACCGGGCTGGCGCCGCCGCCCAAGACGATCCAGGATTTGCCGCCGGAAGTTCTCCAAATCCTGCAGCAGCAGGCTGGTCTGTCGTTCAATACGGCAAATTTTTCATCCATCAATCAGGCCCTTTCGCTGCTCAACAGTGCTGCGACTGCCGCCGCCAATGCGGAAACCGCCGCTTCGACGGCCGTCAGTTCGCTTAGCGGCTCGCTCTCCGTCCTTGGCCCCAATGCCGGCCTGTCGACGACGGACACCGACAGCCTGATCGAGGTTGTCGTCGCGCCGCTGGAAGCCCTCAACGCCGCGCGCGCCCTGTCCGAAGCCCTGGTCACTATGATCCAGTCGGCGCAGGCGATGCTGTCCGTCGCCGCGTCGGGCGGCGAAATCGATGCCGAGACCCTGGCCGCCCTGCGCGAGGCCGTCGGCCTGGACGGCGCGACCGGCGAAAACCTGGTCACTGCCGCCACCGAAATGTCCGCAGTGGTGAACGCCGCCATCGCCGCCGCGACAACCGCCAAGACCGACGCCATCGCCGCCGCTGGCAGTGGTGTCGCCGCCGCGCGCGCCGCCGCCGCCACATCGTTCAGCACCAACATCAATGGCAAGCTGGCCGCCGCCGGCGCGACGACCACAGACATCAACAACCTGCAAAACGTCGTCGACATCGTGACCACCAAGGTCACGGCGATCCGCGACATCGTTTCATCCAAGCCCGATCTGCCGCCTGAACTGCTGTCGGTGCTGAATCTGGCGGTGCAGGCTGCCGACGCGGCCGATCAGGCCGCGACCGCCGCCCAGGGCACTCTGAACACCACCGATCCGGCCGTCATGCTGACGGCAAAGGCCGGGGCCGTTACCGCGGCGCAAACCGTCAATGGCCTGAAGGCACAGGCGATCACCGCCCTGGACGCCTTCGTTGCGACCCGCACCGTCGACCCGGCCGTAATCGCGCAGTTCCAGCAGGCGGTCCAAGACGCCAACACGGCCGAGTCCGCCGCCGACACGGCGACCGCCGCGATCGAAGGTGCATCCCAGGCCCGCGAGGCCGCCCAGGCCTTCAAGGACGGCACGGCGCAGGCTGACTTGACCACCAAGCAGGCCGCCACGACCGCCGCGCAGACAACCGCGACCGCGGAAAAGGCCGAAGCCGTCACCGCCGCCGGCGACGTGCTGGCCGCCCGCGCCAATCTGTTGACCAAGCTGGTCGACGAAGCCGTTGATAAAGCAACCTTTGAGGCCTTCGAGGACGCGGCGAAAAGCGCCGAAGCGATCCAGAAAGGGGCCAGCGACGGCGACAAGGGCGACGTGGTCGCCGACGCCGACGGCGGGCTGACGTATACCGTCGATACGGGCAATGCGGCCATCGCCGCCCTGAACCCGGGCGACAGCACGACCGACACCTTCAAGATCGCCATCGAAAACGAAAGCGGCGGTTTCGACCTGCAGACCATCACCGTCACCATCACCAATGTCGACGGCACGATCACGGTATCCGATGACGTCACCGTGACTGCCGGGTCCGGCGATACGTTGACCACCGTTTCCGGCACCCTGTCGGGGCTGACCGCCGACGGCGTGCAACAGAACCTGGATGCGGCCGAGGCCGCCCTGGCAGCCGCGACCACGGCGCTGGACGACGCGACGGCGGCGGGATCAAGCACCCCGGCGCTTGCGGCGGCACTGGCCCTGGCAACACAGAACAAATCCAATGCCGAGGCCGCCGTTGAGTTTCAGGAAGAAGTCTTCGCGTTGTTCCAGAACGCGGCGCAAACAGCCCAGGCCCGCGCGCGGGGGATCGGCGACGGCGACAAGGGCGAGGTTACCTTCGACGCCGACGGTAACGTCGTCTACACGCCCGATGCCGACGCCTATGCCGACCTTGCCAATGGCGCCAGCGCGACGGACACCTTCCTGATCGCGGCACAGAACAGTGCCGGCGGCTACGACATCTCCACGGTCCAGGTCACCGTCACCAACAACGCGGGCACCCTGGCTGTCGGCGATTCAACGACCGTCACCGCCCCAGACAGCTCCACGGCGACGATCGACCTGGATGCCCTCGACGACGTTACGGCGGGTAATCCGGGGTATATCAACGGTGCCGATCAGGTCGCCGATGCCTCAACGGCGGTGGCCAACGCGGCCCGCACCACGGTCGCCAACCTTGAAACCGTGGCGCAAGCCGAACTGACCGAATCGCTCGCCGCCATCAACGCCCTGGCGACGGCCCAGTCCGCCGAGGCACAGGCCGAAGGGTATCTGGCGGTCGCCCAGGCATCCGCCGAGGCACAGGCAGACGCGGCGCTGGAAATCGCCGTCGACGACATCGCAACCGTCACCAATCAATTGTCGCTGCTGGCCAGCGCGGTCAACGCCTATGCCGACGCGGCGCAGGCCAATGCCATCGTCGGCACCGCCGACAAGGTCGCCGCCAATGCCGCCGCCAAGTCGGCGCTCGAAGCGCTGCTCGACGCCGCCGTCAGCATCGCCGGCTTCAATGTCACCACGTTCCTGGCCTCCGATACCGCCGGCGGCAACGCCGACCTGCAGGCGCGCACGGACATCCTCGACTTCCCGGCCGCCGCAACCAGCGATCCCGCGCTGCGCACGCAGGTCGCCACGGCCGAGGCCGAAGTCCGCGATGCCCTGATCTCGTCACTCGACAGCTATATCGCCACCGTCAAAACCGCGGTCACCAATGCCGCCAATCTAAGCTATGCCAGCCAAAGCGCGGAAGCCGTCGCCGCGCGCGCCGCCGCCCTGGCCTCCGCCACCGCACAGACGGACCGGGCGGAACAACTGATCGATCTGGCCAAGGCCAAATCGGTTCTCGCATCCGCCGCAGCGGATTTGGCCGATTTCATCAATCCGGAACCGGATAGTCCCGAAGCCGCATTCGCCGCCCTGGCCCTGTCCGAAAAACAGGAAACCGTCGCTGACGAAGGTCTGGTCTCGGCAACGGCCGGTCCGACCGCCGACACCATCTTGATCACCGGCAACGTGTCGAACCAGACGTTCACCGTTAACGTCTCCGCATCAAACGGCGGCGCCACGGACGACAATGACGGGACGGCCGTGCTGACCACCGCCACCACGGAAACCGGCAGCCAGGTCACCACGGTAACGATTCTGGGCACACCGGAAATCGGCGACACCTACACCATCACCATTTCCGCGGACCTCGACCCCGACGCCGATGCCGTCGTCGCGGTCAACAGCACCATCGAAATCACCGTCGATGCCAACCTGACAACCGTTGCCGCCCTGCGCGAGGCACTGGTTCAGGCCATCAACTTCGATGAGACCCTTGGCGGCGCCCAAGGACAGGAAGAAGCCGCCGCCGCGGCCGAGGCCGCCGCCGTGGCCGCCGCCGCCGCGAAGACCGCGGCTGATCTTGCCGCCTATAACGAAGCCCTGGGCTACGCCGACGCCGCCGCGGCCGATGCCGCCACCGCAGAACAGCAGGCGGCGATCGCCGCCGAACTGGCCCTGACGGCGCAGCAGGCCGCCCAGGATGCCGCCACCGCCGAAGCCGCCAATAACGCCGAAGCTGCCGAAGCCGCCGCCGTCATCGCGGAAACCGCCGCCGCCGCCGCCGCGATTGCCGAACAGGCCGCCGCCGCCGCCGCCACGTCCGCCGAACTCAACGGCAACCGTGCGATCCAGGCCGCCAGCGGTGCCGGCAGCATCGTCGTGAACGGTCAATCGACCTCAGCCTCGGCGCAGGCGAACCGGGCCTCGCAGGCGGCTTCCAGCGCCGCCGCCGCCGCCGGTGCCGCCTTGCAGTCGCTCGACAACGCCGAAGCCTCGGCCAGTGACGCCCGCAGCGATGCCGACCTGCAATCCGCCGAGGACCGCGCCGCGGAACTGGCAGAACAAGCCGCCGCAGACGCCCTGGCTGCCGCAGATCAGGCCGCCGCCGATGCCCAGGCCGCCGCCGATCAGGCCGCCGCCCAGCGCGCCGCCGCCCAGGCCGTCGCGGCCGAGGAAGCCGGCCGCCTTGCCGACGAGGCGGAAACCCAGGCATCCGATGATGACCCGGCAACCCAGGACGCCGCCCAAGCCGCCGCCACGGCGCAATCGCTGGCGACCTCGAATATTCCTGGTGCCGCCGACCTTGCCGCCGATGCCGCCGAAGCCGCACGTAACGCCGCCAACCAGGCGCAAACCGCCGCCGACGCCGCCCAGGCCGCGGCCCTTGGCAAAGGATCTGCTGCCCAGGCCGAAGCCGACCGTGCCCAGGCTGCCGCTACCGCTGCCGCCATCAGCGCCGGTGAGGCCGAAGCCGCCGCCCAGGTCGCCGCAAACGCGGATGCCGCCGTCGCCGCCTGGACGTCCGGGGATGCCTCCGGCGATCGCGCCACCGCCGCCCTAGCCGCGCGCGATGCCGCCGCCGCCGCCGCACGCGCATCCGCCGCCGCCGAAACCGCCAATGCCACCGCCGAGCAGGCGACCGCCGATGCCGTCGCGCCGAACGTGGCGCTGGCCGCGGCCGAAGCCACGGTCACCTCGCGCACCAATTCGCTGGCCCAGGTACGGGCCGAACGGGACGCCGCGGACGACGGAGACGACGACGTCGACACCGCCATCGAACAGGTCTGGGACAATGCCGTCGCCCAGGCCGAACAAGCGCTGAGCGACGCCGAGGATGCCCTGGCCCAGGCCCAGGCCGCCGCCGATGCCGCCAACGAAAACGTCACCATCGCCCAGGCCAATGCCGATGCGGCCTCACAGGCCGCCGCCGAGGCCGCGTCCCAGGCCGCCCAGGCCGCCTCTCAGGCCAGCTTTGCCGCCGCCTTTGAAATCAACGCCCAGGGCGCCGCGCAGACCCGGGTCGATAACTTCCTCGACTCCCTCGCCGACGAAATCGCCGAAGCCCTGGCCAGCGCCAAGGCCCAGGCGACCACGGCCAGCCAGCAGGCGGTCCTTGCCACCACCGCCGCCGCCGGTGCCACGCCGGATGCCGATGCCGCAGCGGCAGCCGCCACCGCCGCCGCCGAGGCGGCCCAGGCCGCCCTTGACGCCCTGTTGCAGGCGGCGGAAGACCTTGACCTGCCGATCTCCGCCGAGACGGCACAGGCGGTCATCGACGCCATCAACAGCGCCGCCGATGCCGCCGCCGCGCTTGACGATCTGGATGACGGTATTCAGACCACGGATAACCTGCGCACCGTCCAGGATGCCGCCGACGCCACGCAACTGGCGGCCATCGCCTCGATCAAGGCCGCCGCCGCATCGGCGCTACAGGCCGTGGCCGCCGCCAACGCCGCCCTGCTGGTGGCGCAGAAACAAGCCGCCGTCGCCGCCGCCGACGAAGCCGGGCTTGAGGCCGCCCGCATCGAAGCCGCCGAAGCGGCATTGGACCAGGCCAAGGCCGATGCCCAAGCCGCCGCGGATCAAGCCGCCGCTGATTCCGCCGAGGCCGCATCCGCCCAGGCTTCTGCCCAGACCCGGGTGTCGGACATCCAGGCCATCGCCACCGCCGCAACTTCCGCCCGCGCTGCCGCGACCACGGCGGAACTGGCCGCGACCGACGCCTCCACCAGCCTGAGCCAGGCGCAGACCGCGCTGACGGCCGCCCGCACGGCCGCCGACGACGCACAGGCCGACTTCACCGCCTCCGCCGCCGCCCAGACCATCGACCCCGCCGCCTATCAGGCCGTGAAACAGGCCAACGACCGCGCCCAGGCGGCGCTGCAGGATGCCTTGGATGCGGTCGCCGACGCGCAGGCCGCCTATGCCTCCGCAAGCGACGCCGCGGCCACCGCCGATGCGGCCGCCGATCTGGCCGAAGTCTATCGTGACGGCGGCACCCATCCGGACACAGGGGCCACCATCGTCGGCGTGAATCTTGCCGCCGCCCAGGCCGCCCTGACCACGGCGACCTCCGCCGCCACGGCGGCGCTGAGCGCCTACAATACCGCACGTGCCGCAGCCGACGATGCCGCCGCGCTGAATTCACCGGGCGGCACCGCCGCCGAGATTCAGGCCGTGGCCGATCAGGCATCCGGCTTCGCCACATCGGCGGAGACCGCCGCCGCGACCGCCGAAACCCAGGCTGACCTGGCAACCGCGGCGCTCGCCAATATCCCGCGCGCCGCAGCCGCCCGTTCGGCCGCCCAAGCCGCCGCCGACGAGGCCCAAGCCGCCGTCGCCACCGCCGAGGGCGTGGCCCAGACGGATACGGTGACCCTGGACGGCACCATCGAAGACGGCGACGTCTATCGCGTCACCATCGACGGCGACGTGGTCGCGGTCACCGTCGGCACGGATACGGCCGCGGCATCGACCGGCATCACCATCGCCGATGTGCGCGATGCCCTGGTCACCAAAATCAACACTCCCGCCAACGGCGCCACCGATTCCGTGGTCGCCTCCGCCGGCAGCGGCGACGGCGCCATTACCTTGACCGCGGCCATGCCGGGTATCGGGTTCACGGCGACGGCATCGGCGACCAACAACGGCGCCAACGACGACCAAAGCGCAACCGCGTCGACGGTCACCGGCAACCTGGGGGGCGCCACGCACGTCGCGCAATTGGATACGGTCACCCTGCAGGGCACGGTGCAGGCCGGTGATACCTATTCGGTCACGGTCAACGGCACCGTGGTCAGCCTGACCGTCCCGACGGATAATTCCATCACGACCCTGACCCAGGTCCGCGACGCCCTGATCACGCTGATCAACGACAGCGCCGCCGGGGACGCCGTCACCGCCGCGGCCGGCGATACGGACGAAACACTGGCCATCACCGCCGACGTTGCCGGCGTCGCCTTCACCGCGACGGCGACCGCCACGGACGGCGGCGGCACCCAGGACAACGCGGCCCAGGCGGTGACGACCACCGCCAACCTGCGCGGCGCCGACGACCTTGCGGCGCAGGCGGCGACGGATGCCCAGACCGCTGCCTCCACGGCCGAGTCGGAAGCCGCCAAGGCCGATAGCGCAGCCAAGACCGCCGCCGCCTCCATCGCGGCCAAAGAAGCCAATGACGACGCGGCCGGCGCCGCCGGCGACGCCGCGACCCAGGCCACCGCGGCCAAGACGGCCGCCGCCGACGCAGCGCTTCACGCCCGCACGGCAAAGGCCGTCGGCGACGCGGTCAGCGAGGTTCTAAGCCGGGATTCGTTGGATAACGACGACCTTCTGGACGCCATCGAAGCGCAGTTGGAAACCACCCAGGTCACGCGCGTCACCCTGTCGGGCGCGGTCGAGACCGGAGACAAGTTCTTCATCACCGTCGGCACGACTTCGGCGAACTTCACCGTAACGACGCAAACCACCTTGTCCGAAGTCCGCGACGCTTTCATCCAGCAGCTGACCAACGCCGGGACCCTGGACGGCATCGTCACCGTCAGCCAGGGCGCGACCGCCGATTCCATCCGCTTGACCGGCGTGACCCCGGGCACTTCCTTCACCACCACGGCGTCCGCAACAAATGCGACCGGCGGCACCAACGATCAGGCCGCCCGCGTGCAACGCCAGGTCAACGCCGATCAGGTGACACAGCAAGACACGGTCACCGTTGATGGCGACACTGTGGTCGCCGATGGCGACAGCTTCTCGATCAACATCGCGGGGACGTCGGTCACCGTATCGACGGCCAGCGGCCTGATCAGCGTCGGCGACGATGCCGACGCCGTGCGCGATGCCCTGGTCACGGCGATCCAGAATGCCGGCATCGCCGGTATCACCGTCGCCGCGGGCGGCACGGGGGCCCTGGTTCTGACAGCGACCCAGGCCGGTGCCGCCGGCGCGTTCCTGACCAGCATTCCGAACGACAGCGACGACACCCTCAGCCTGGATGCCATTTCCAACGGCTCCGTCGCCGACCGCACCGCACAGAACGCCGTCGACGCCAGCGAAGCCGCCCAAAGCGCGCTTGCCGCCGCCAACGCGGCCGGCACCACCGCCGGGAACGCCCTGACCGCAGCCCAAGCAGCCGTCGCGCAAGAAGGGGCCGGTAGCGTCGCCCAGGCATTTCTGACCGACACGCAATCCCAGGTCACAGCGACCAATTCCTCGGTCGCATCGGCCGTGCGCGATGCCGCGGCCGCGGCCCAATCGGCCGCCAGCGCCCAGGCCCAGGCCGACCTCGCCGGCACGGACGGCGACGCAATCGCCGACCTGATCACCGCCGCCAACAATGCGGCAATTCGGGCCGCCGACGAAGACGCCGACACCGCCGCCGAGGCTGCCGAGGCCGCCTTCTCTCAGGCCACGGCCAGCGCCACCGCCGCCCTGACGAAGGCGGAGGATGCGATCACCGATGCGGCAGAGATGCTGCAGCTCGCCACCAGCTTCGATCAGGTGACCCTGACTGGCACCCCGGCGGCGGGTAATGTATTCACCCTGACCATCGACCCGACCCCGGGGGACGTCGACAACGGCGACACCGTGACGGTCGAGGTCACGGCCCAGGACGGCGACACCATCGACGACATCCGCGACGCTCTGGTCGACGCCGTCAACGATCACGCCGACCTTCAAGGCGTTGCCCAGGCTTCGGCGACCAGCGGGTCCGGCGGCTTCGTCGTTGCCGCAACCACATCCGGCAGCAGCCTCGGCGTGACGGTCACGGAAAATGGTGACGCGACCGGGGCCGAAAGCGCTTCGGCCGAAATCCTTGCCGCCCTTGCTGCCGCCGACGCGGCGAAGACCACGATCGAAGACTTGTTGGCCGACGGCGTAAATGACGGCGACGGCGATGCAACGGCAACGGCGCTCGACACTACCGTCACGGCGCTGGACGCCGCCATCGCCGCGACCCGCCAGACCATTTCGGTCACCATCGGCGGCACCGTGGAAGCCGGCGACACCTTGACCGTTTCCTTCGACACTGACGGCAACGGCGCCGTCGATCTTCCGGTCGTACTTACGGTCGGCGGCGAGACTGGCGGCAGCACGGATCTTGCGGATATTCGTGACGCCCTGGTGGCCAAAATCAATACCGCTCTCACCAGCAACAACGTTGAATTCACCGCATCGGCCGCTTTCCAGGACGGTGAATTGGTGCTGATCTCCAATGATCCGGCGGCGGATTTCCTGAGGATCACGGCGAGCGCCACCAACCAGGACGGCGTGGCTGGCGAAGCGCCGACCATCAGCGCCGCCCGCACCGGCACCGAGGCGGCCCTGCGCGCCCTGAAAAACGGCCTGGAGCAGGCGGCCGCCATCGCCGAAACCATCGAGGACGCCGTCGACACGGCGGGCACCGCCGCCGGCACGGCGCGGGCCGCCGCCAACGGCCTGGCGCCGATCTTTAGCGACGGGGACCTGACGGCGGAAAGCGCCGCCGTCATCGTCAACACGGCGAACAACCTGGGCAACCTGTCCCCCGCCCTGAGCCCGACCGTGCCGTCCGACGTGGTGACCGCCGCGCAGTTGCTGGCGGAAATCGCCGAGGGCTACGTGCCCGACGCCCTGTCCGGCGCCGCCACGGCGAACGCCCAGGCGACCATCGCCCAGCAGGCCGCCTTCCAGGCGGCATCGGGCTTGGCCCAGTTCGAACAGGCGATCCTCAAGGCCCGCAACGAGGCCGAACTGCGTATCCAGCAGGAAGCCCGCGATTCCGCCCCCGTGGCCGGCGACGACGTGATCGGCGACGGTGACGCCACGAACGGCGGACCGGTCAGCGGCGACGACGAGGTGCTGGAAGACCAGGCCATTACCTTCGACGTGCTGGGCAACGACAAACGCGCCGACGGCGGCGACCTGACCAATGCGGCCATCGCCGCGGTCGGCCAACCCACCCACGGCAAGATCACCATCGTGCCCGAAGTCAGGGAATTGAACTTTGGTCCTACCTTCACCGACGGTGACAAGATCACGCTGACCGTAAACGGCATCAGTGTTACCTACACGTTGGACGATGGCTCGAACGCGGAAGGCAACGCCGAACTCTTCGCGGAGTTGATCAACGGCACACCGGGCATGGCGGCGGTCGTTTCCGCGGCCAGCGCCGGTCGCGGCGGCGCCATCACCCTGACGTCGGCCGTGCCCGGCACGCCGATCGTCACCAGCGTCGCGACGCAAGGCGACGTCACCGCCGATGCCGATACCATCACCGTTCCAAATGGTCGGGTCACCTATACCCCGGACGCCAACTACAGTGGCACCGACACCTTCACTTACACGGTATCCAACGGGGCCAATCCGCCGTCCTTCGATACGGCGACGGTGACCATCGACATCACGCCCACCAACGACAACCCGGACGCCAAGAACGATTTCGTCACCACCGCCAACGACAGCACGGCGATCAGCAAGACAGCGGCGGCGGGCCTGCTGGCCAACGACACGGACATCGACACCGGCGACAGCCTGAGCATCATCAAGGTCAACGGCAGCACGGTCGGCGTCGCACAGAACGTGAACTTCACCCTGCCGAACGGCGATCCGGTGGTCGCCCAGGTTACGATCAACGCCGACGGCAGTTACACGGTCAATCCGAACGGCCAGTTTGAGCCCCTGGCCGCCGGGCAGTCGGCGACGGGAACCCTGACCTACACGGTGTCCGACGGCCATGCCGGAACGGACGATCAGACAATTTCTCTGGCCAATACCGTGGCCAACGCCAGCGGGATCAATCAGGTTTCGACCTATACCGTCGGCGGCACGGTGGAACGCGGCGACGTGTTCGAGGTCACCGTCAACGGCACCCGCATTTCCCACACGGTGACCAACGAGACGACCGCGAACGAAGTCCGCGACGCCATCGTCGCCAAGTTGAACGCCAACGGCGTAATCGCCGGAAAGGTCACCGCCTCGGTCGGTGGTGGCGGCGAAGTCGTGATCACCGCCAACCTGGCGGGCCAGGCCTTCACGACCTCGGCCCAGGCGATCAACGCGGGCACCGACGTGGCGACCCTGACGGTGACGATCACCGGGTCGAACGATGCCCCCACCGCTGATGCCGACACCGCAAGCGGCGACGAAGACACGACCATTACCGGCACCCTGACGGCCAACGACCCGGACCTGGGCGACACGCTGACTTTTGCCGTCGCCGGTGGCGGCCAAGCCACCAACGGTACGGTCACGATCCAATCAAACGGCGATTTCAGCTATGTCCCCAATGCCGAGTTCAGCGGCACGGACAGCTTCACCTTCCGCGTTACCGACGCGGCAGGTATCGCCAGCACCGCGACGGTGACGATTACCGTCAACAACGTGAACGATGATCCCGTCATCACGGCCAGCGGCGATCCGGCGCCGACCTTCGAGGAAGGCGGCGACGCCGTCGTTATTGACAGCAGCATAGCAATCGCCGACGTCGATACGGCGAACTTCAACACGGGCTCCCTAAGGGCCGCGGTCACGGGCAACCTGAATGCCGGCGACGCCCTGCTGGTTCAGGAAGCCGGCGGCATCACACTGTCCGGAACCACCGTGCTGTTCAATGGCGTGTCGATCGGCACCATCGACGGCACCTACGACGGGTCGGCCGGCGACCTGCTGATCAACCTGGATTCCGACGCCACGCCCGCCGCTGTCCAGGCCCTGGCCCGCACCATCGCCTTCATCAACGGCGCGGACACACCCGCCACGGTGGCCCGCACAGTGACCTTCACGGTTGACAGCGGCGACGGCGGCACCGCCACCCAGGATGCGACCGTTCAGGTCTCCCTGGAAAGCGGGTTGACGCGAAGCGACCACGATCAGTTGAACTTTAGCGGCGATTGGTTCGACGCCGCCAACTGGACCTCGGGCATTCCCGACGCAACGACCATCGCGGTCATCAACGACGGTGGATATGCACCCATTACCTTCAACAACGGTCCGGTCAACGAGACGGTGGGCCAGTTGGTGGTCAACGCCGACCTGAACATTCTGGCCGGCACCCTGAACGTGCTGGTACCGTCGGCAGTCGAACAGGGCGCCACGGTGACCGTCAGCAATGCCTCCGTACTTGGCACCGGCGACCTGAACATCGCCGGCACGGTCGCCTTGAGCGGCGCGGCAACCCTGGGGCTGCCGCTGATCAGCTTGGCTGCCTCCTCGAACGACAGCATCGCCGGGGGAATGACCGTCACCGGCAGCGGCAACCAGATCAACGGCGCCCTGGCCATTGAGATCGACAGTGATCAGGTTGGGCAACTCATCCTGGGGGGATCGGGTAGCGGCAATGTCGCCCTGGATGTGACGCTCGGCATCGTCAACGCCGGCGCCATCGTCATCGACAATTTCGACGCGGCCCCAGCCGATGCGGTCCTGACCGTGGGCAACCCGGGCATCGCCAACACCGGCACCATCACCTTCAGTGATACATCGGGCGGCGGCGGTCAGCGCATCATCGAAGGCAGCATCGACACCGCCAACGGCACCATTACCGTCGACGCCAGCGCCACCATCGATCTTGCGGGCGGCATCTTGAACGCGGCCGCCGGCACCATCGATCTGGCAACGGCGACCGTGCTGACGGTCAGCGACGGTCAGACCATAGTCGACGGCGACACCTATCTGTCCGGCACCGGTGCCCTTGATCTGGCCGGCACGGGCAGCCTGACGCTGACCAGCGATTTCACCCTCTACCCGGGCTACTCGGAATTGACGCTGAGCGGCGCGATCACCATCGACGGCGTCGGCGCCCCGACCCTCACCATCGGTGACGGCCGCAACCTGACCCTGGACGGCGACATTGTCAGCGGTTCGGTAAACCTCAACGTCGACGGCACCTTGACCATCGAGGGAACCGGCACCGTAATCGCCGCCCCGACCGTCATCAATTCGCCGAACGGCGCGTTTACCGTCGCCCCGGGCGCCACGGTAACGATCACCGCCCCCGGTTTCCTTTCCAACAACGGCGGGGAGATCTCCGTCGGCGCGGGCGCGACGCTGATCCTCGACGGCGTCAATCTCGAAAATGCGGGTGTCATCACCGGCGAGGGCACGATCCAGTTGGCAAACGCCGCCGACATCGCCGGCGACGGCATCATCGAGGTCGCCGGAGTGGATAACATCGGCACCCTGGATATCACCGGCGGGCCGCTGAATCTGGACCCGGGCGCCAGCGTCAACATCGACGTTACGGACAACGTCACCCACGACGTGCTTAACCTGGACACCATGGACCTGACGGCGGCGGGCGACACTCTGAACCTAACCTTCGCGCCCGGGTTTGATCCGACCGTCGACGGCAATTCGTTCCAGATCCTGACCTATTCCGGCCACACGGCGGAAATCGGCGGTGACGGCGGTGTTCTGGAAGCCGGCATCGACAACATCTTCGATACGATCCAGCACAACCTGGGCCCCGAATATACCGTCACCATCGACTACGGCAGCACGGCCGCCACGGTCACGGTCAACCGCAATCCGGAAATCGCCGTCACCACCAACGGCGCGGGCATGCAGTTCGACGGGGTGGACGATTACATTACGATTCCCACGGATCCGGCGATCATCAATGCCGCGTCGATCACCGTCGAAGCCGTGATCAATCTTGCCGGACCGCCTGCGGACGGCGTGCGGATCGCCGAGAACTTCAACAGTGATTACGCCGGCTGGGCCTTTACGACCTATCCCGACGGCAAGTTGGTCGTCCAACTTGGCGATGGCGGCACGGACAGCCAACTTTCGAGCTTCACCACCGTACCCGGCGTCGTCATCCCCGATCAGCCGACGCATGTGGCCTTCACCTACGACGGCCCCAGCGGCGAGATCGTCGTTTACGTGAACGGCGTGGCAGTCGACGGTACGCCGGGCGGCGTCGATCCGGTGAACAACCTGGGCAACGCGACACAGGATGTCGCCATCAACCACCCGGTCTTCCCGCTTAAGGGCAGCATCGACGAATTCCGCATCTACAACGAGGCCCGCACGGCGAACGAAGTCGCCTCCGACGCGGGCGGCGCCAACTCGGGCATTGCCCCCTTGGTCTATTACGACTTCGCCGACGGCCAGGCGACCAACCTGGGCTCGCTCGGCGCCACCGCCGACGGCATTCTGGGCAGCGGGCTTACCGGCCCGGCCCTCGCGTTTGACGGCACCGACGACTTCATTCAGGCGGACACTACCGGCGTCAACTTCGCCGGCGCGTTCTCGGTCGAATTCACAATCGAGACGACGGACACACTGGCCTATCTGGCCGGCGTCGGGGATGCCCTTTCCGCCAACCAATTCCTGCTCTTCAACATCGGCGACAATGCGATATCCGGCGGCTTGCGGGCCGGACTGGTCTCCGGTGCCTATGTCGATTCCTCGACCGCCCTCAACGACGGCCAGCCGCACCACGTCGCCTATACCCACGACGGGGCCGGCAACTACAAACTCTACATCGACGGGGTTCTCGACGGTTCCGCCAGCGGCGCCGTGGCGTCGTTGAGCAGCGCCGACCTGTTCATCGGACAGCATTTCCAAGGCACCCTTCAGTACGACGGTGCAATGGGCAATTTCCGTATCTATTCGGACGAACGCACCGCGACTGAAATCGCCGCCGACGCGACCGGCGCGGTCGATACGAACGACCTGCAGATCCACTACGCCATTGATGCCGCCGATGTCGCCGACGGCACCATCACCAACCAGGGGGTGCTGGGTTCCTCCGCCGATGCCACAGTCGGCACGGTCACCGGCGCGGACGCCGCCGATCCGACCGTCATCGACATTACCAGTCCCACGGCCCCCCTCGCCGTGCCGCTGATCGGCCAGGCGCTCAGCTTCGACGGGACGGTTTCTGTCGACACCGCCGACGCCAGCGTGATCGACCTGACCGCCTCGGGTGGCAATACCCTGCAGTTCCTAGCCGCCACGGATCAGATCGTCGCCGGGCAGGCCGGCACCTTCGCCGGGCTGTCGGCGGGCCAGACCTTCACCGTCTCCGGGTCTTTGACCGCCAACGACGGAACCTACACGATCGCCGCCATCTCACCGGACGGCAGCACCATCACCGTCGAGGAGACGGGGACCATTGTCGACACGACGGCCTTGGCGTCCGGCGCCAACATCGTCTCGGACAGCGTCTCGTCGCTGGCCACCGGCACGGGCGCATTCACCTACGAAGCCTGGTTCCGTACGGATGACCCCGCCAATCCCCAGACGATCATCCGCGTCGGAGACCCGGCCGGCGATTACGCGCAAATTCGCGTCACCGGCGACGGTCGGGTTCAAGCGCTTGCCCCGGACTCTGGCCCGACGGTGCTGGAAGATTCCCTCGGCATTAATGACGGTCTGTGGCACCACGTCGCCTTCACCCACGACGGCGCGGGCAACCTGGAGCTGATCGTCGACGGCGTGAGCGTCGCCACGACCACCGCCGCGATCAACAGCATCGACAACGGTTCCGTGACGATCGGCGGTTGGCAGACCGCCAACCAACCCTTCTTCGGCGAAATCTTCGATGTCCGCGCCTATGACGTGGCGCGCACGGCGGGCGAGATCCAGGCCGACATGAACGACCTGCCCGACGGCACGGACCCGACCCTGACCGGCGCCTGGCACCTGGACGACGTCCTGAACGGCACGACGGACCAGTTCCGCGACGTCACCGGCAACGGCGGCACGGGCACCTACTCCGGCAGCACGCCCGTGTTCGTGGACAACAACCTGTTCACCCTGGCCGAGGACTCGGCCCTGCGCGGCCAGATCATCGCCACCGACATCGACGGCGACACCCAGGAGAATGACGACTTCACCTTCGGCGTCGCGGCCCAGGGAACGAACGGCACCGTTACCGTCAACCCGACCGACGGCGCCTGGGAATACACCCCAAATGCGGACTTCGTCGGCACCGATACCTTCGAGGTCCAAGTCATCGACAGCCTGGGGGCGACGGCGACCAAGACGGTTTCCGTTAACGTGCTCAACGTCAACGACGTGCCCGAAATCACGTCCGCCAGCGGCGCCGCGACCTTCATCGAAGACGGCCTCGCCGTCACCGTCGATGCCGCCATCGACCTTGGTGATGTCGACAGCGCCGATTTCGACACCGGCCAGTTCACCGCCGCGATCACCGCCAATGGGACGGTCGACGATCTGTTGGGCATCGACACGTCGGGTGCCGTGGATCTGAGCGCCGGGCTGACCATGGCCAGCGTGGTCAGCGTATCCGGCACGGACATCGGCCTGATCAACGCGGCGACGACGGCGGATAACATCGTCATCGACCTGGATCCGGATGCCACCCCGGCCCTGGTGCAGGAATTGGCGCGCGCCGTGACCTATCAGAATGTCGGCCCTGAGCCAGGCGCGGCTCCACGCACCATCACTTTCCAGGTTTCCGACGGCGACGGCGGTACCTCCGCGGCCTTCGATCAGACCGTCAACATCACGCCGGTCAACGACGCGCCCGAGATCACCACCACGACCCTGCCCGCCGGCACGGCGACCTTCGATGCGGAAGTTCTGGTCAACACGGCCTTGACCGGCGAACAGTCGGCCGCCGATGTCACCTATTTCGCGGGCGGCACCAAGTTCGTCGCCACCTGGAACAATTACAGCGTCGGCGGCGGCGCGGACCTGGGCGCCATCGGGCGCATCTTCAACGCCGACGGCAGACCCGACGGCCCGGAATTCGTCATCGCCAACACCGTTCCCGGCAGCGAATACAATGCCCGGGTCTCGCCGATGGCCGACGGCGGCTTCATCGTTTCCTACGTCAATCAGCCGACTGCCGCCGATGCCACCACGTCGGACCTCTACGTTCAGCGCTACGACGCCACGGGCCAGGCGGTTTCCCGCGACGGATCGACCCCGGGGGCCGATGCCTTCAATGTCGGCGAATACTTCAGCGGCACGGTGCAGAACGGCGGCACGGTCGTGGGCCTGTCGAACGGCGGCTTCGTCATCGCCATTGATCAACAGGATCCCGGCATCGCCAGCGGCCAGGACGTCACCGCGCGCGTCTTTGGCCCCAATGGTGCGCCGGTCACCGGTGAATTCCTGCTGGGGTCCTCGCCCACACCGGCCACCCAGGGCACGGAACTGGCGGCCCTGCCCGGCGGCGGTTTCGTCGCGGTATGGACCGACAATACGGACGGCGACAACGACCTGTTCGCGCGGGTATTCGACAACAGCGGCACGCCGCTGGGCGCCGAATTCGCCGTCGCGGTAAATCAGGGCGGCGGCACCCACCAGGACCAGCACGAGGTCACCACCCTGTCGAACGGCAACTTCGTCGTCGCTTGGCGCACGGACGACATCGCCTCCGGCGACAACGACGGCGCCGGCGGCATCGGCTATCGTATCTTCGGGCCCGACGGCACGCCGATAACCGGTGATCTGCTGGCCAACACAGACATCACAGGCCATCAGAACGAACCCTCCATCGCGGCCCTGCCCGACGGCGGCTTCGTGGTGTCCTGGTCGACCAACGACGTCGCCGCAGACGGCGACGGCACGGCGATCCGCGCACAGCGCTTCGACGCCGCCGGCGCCAAGGTCGGCACGGAATTCACGGTCAACGAGAATACGGCGGGCAACCAGCAGCAATCGGCCATCGCCGCCGACGCCGACGGCAACCTGATCGCCGTGTTCCGCCAGTCCGACCCGGTCGGCGCCACCGCCGACAATACGGAAATCGGCGCGCGCGTCATTTCCTTCGGCCTTGACGGCAAGACCTATGTGGAAGACGGAGCCCCCCTGGTTGTCGACAGCGGCATCACCCTGACGGATGTCGACAGCACGACCCTTGACGGCGCCACGGTAACCATCACCACGGCCTTCGAGGCCAATACGGATATCCTGTCCTTCACCCCCGTGGGGGCCATCGGCGGCAGCTATGACGCGGCCACTGGCGCGTTGACGCTGACCGGCACCGGCACGATTGCCGAATACGAACAGGTCTTGCGCTCGGTCACGTTCAATTCCACGGCGGTGCAGCCGGATCTGGCCGACCGCACCATCGAATTCCTGGTCACGGATGACCAGGGCGCCCCGTCGACGCCGTTTGCCGTCACCATCAGCGTCGAAAACATCAACGACGCGCCGACCGTGACGTCCGCCGGGCCTGCGGCCGACTTTACCGAAGACGGCGCGCCGGTAATCGTCGACCCGACCATTCAGATAACCGATCTCGACAGCGCTGATTTCGACGGTGGCGCCCTGACCATCGATGTTACCGGCGGTTATCAGATCGGCGACGTGCTGGCCATCGATGCCGGCGCGGCATTCGATCTGAGTTCCGGCATGACGAACGGCAGCCTCGTCAGCATCGGCCAGGACGTGATCGGCATCATCAACCTGGACGGTGCCTCGGGCGCGCTTTCCATCGATCTGACCACCTTCGCGACGCCGGGTGTTGTCGAACAACTGGCCCGCGCCGTGACCTTCCAGAACGATACGGTCGAACCGGGTGCAGCCCCCAGGACGATTTCGTTCACGTTGTCGGACGGCGACGGTGGCACGTCCGCGGCCTTCGATCAGACCGTCACCATCTCGCCGGTCAACGACGCGCCGGAAATTCTCGGTGTGGTGCAATCAAGCAACGTTGCGCAGTTCGACGGCAGCGGCGACAGCATCAGTCTGGCCAATCCGGTGGGCCTGCCGAACGGCGCTGCCGACTTCACCTGGTCTGCTTGGGTCAAGACAGACGCAACCGCTGTCAATCACGCCATCCTGTCGATCGGCAATGCCACCGGCACCGGCACCAACGGGCAATTATTCATTCAGGGAAGCGGTCAGTTGGCGTTCGATTCGTTGAACGTCAACTTCATAACCGGCGGGCCGGCAATCAATGACGACGTCTGGCACCATGTCGCGGTTACGACGTCCGGCGGCTTCTCTGAAATTTTCCTCGACGGGGTTTCCGTCTCCGCCCCCGTCGATCTTTCCCTCGCGATCGGAACGGACAGCGCCTATATCGGCCAGGCGCCCAATGGAACAAATCAGTTCCAGGGAGAGATTTCCGACGTCCGCATCTATGACGTGGCGCGCACCGCCGACGATATCGCCGCCGACATGAGCCTGCGCCTGACCGGCGCCGAACCGAACCTGGTTGCTTATTATCCGCTCGACAGCGATGACGGCGGGATCGTGGTCGACCTTGCCGGCGGCGACAACGTCGGAACCTTGCTGGGCGACGTGACCATCGGCGGGTCCTCGCCGGACTTCCTGATCGACACCGCGACCTTTTTCGCCGACGACTTCAACGACGGCACCCTGGACCCGGCCGCCTTCACGGTCGATACGGCCAGCAGTGGCGCGACCGCGGCAGAAGCCGGCGGCGCCCTGACGCTCGGCAACCGCGCCATCGTCACCACCACGGCCGAGTACGAACCGTCGGCAACCGACCCCGTGATCGTCAATACCAGCTTTACGTTCCAGGACACCGCCAACGATTTCTTCTCGATCGTCACCCGGTCCGACGGCGTCGCCGACAGCGGCAATTTCTATCAGGTCACGAACGGCATCTCCTTCGTCACCCAGGCCGCGGGCGACAACAAGCTGGCCATCCTCCGATACGAGAACGGCGTCGGGACCAGCCTGGGCGATTCCGGCATGGGTTCGATCATCCTGACCAACGGCACGACCTATGATGTCCAGATCGTAGATGACGGCTACAACCTGACCTTCACGGTGACCGAGGCCGGCAATCCCGCAAACACCGCCACCCTGGCGGCGCAGGATTCAACCCTGTACGCGGAAAACCACGTCTCGCTGTACAACCGGGAAGTCGTCGCCAACGGCCCGCAGATCGACAGCCTGGAAATCACCCAGCCGGGCGGCCTTCTGGTCGTCCCGGAAGACGGATCGTTCTCGTCGCAGATCGTCGCCGGGGATCTGGACAACGGACCAGGCGACCTGAACTTTACCCTGGACGTGGGCGCCGCCCACGGCACGGTGGACGTCCAACCGGACGGCACCTTCACCTATACCCCCCATCCGGATTACGCGGGCGGCGACAGCTTCACCGTCACCGTCGACGACGGCGCCGGCGGCACCAATACGCGGACGATCCTGCTCGACGTACAGAACACCAACGACGCGCCGGTCATCCTGGGCGCGCGGACCAACGTCAACACGCCGCAGTTCGACGGCATCGACGACTTCGTCCAGGTCGACAACCCGGCGGCCCTGCTGCCCGCGGTCAACGGGCCCTTCACCATCGAAGCCTGGGTCCAGCCTGTCGGCGCGGGCACCTTGGCATCGTTCGGCACCGGTACGGGCAACCAGGGCCTTGAAATCTTCGTCACCGGAAGCGGCGAGCTGGGCATCGGCACGGATGACCGCACCACCATCGAAATCGTCGACACCGGCAACGCCATCGACGACGGCGCCTGGCACCATGTCGCCGTGGCCTACGACGGCACGACCTTCCGCCTGTATGTGGACGGCGCGGAAACGGCCTCGGGCACCGGCGCGCTCACCATCGACAACGGCGGCGCGTTCCTCTTCGGCAAGGGCTTCAACAATGCCGAGCACTTCAAGGGAGCGGTCGACGACATCCGCATTTGGGCCGACGAACGCACGGCCCAGGAAATCGCCGACAACCATCAGCAGGCCGACCTTGCCGACCCCACGGGCCTGGCGGCGCGCTATACCCTGGACAACACGAGTTCGGAGGCCCTCGACAACGACCCGACCCTGATTGATGTTTCCGGCAACGGCCACGTGATTACGGCGGGCGGCCCGCCGTCGGATCCGTTCGGCGCCTTTGCCGTGCTCGACGGCGCAGGCGACATGGTCAACGTCACCCAGATCAATCCGGTCGACGGCACCAACAAGATCACCATCGCCGCCTGGGTGAAACCGGACGACCTGATCGGCACCCAGGCCATCGCCGCCGTCGGCGCCGGCGACCTCGTGTTTGCGCTCAACGGCAACGGCCTGTCGTTCACCAGCGGCGTCGCGACCGGAACCGGGGCCGGCGGTGCGCTGACGGCCGGTGAATGGAATCACGTCGCCATCACCTATGACGGCGACACGGGGGCGTTCGAAACCTTCGTCAACGGCGCTTCCCAAGGCACAAGCAACATCGGCACCAGCACCCTGCCGGCGGCGACCACGATGGCCATCGGGTCGTCCAACGGCGACGGCAGCGAAACGCCCACGGATTCCTTCTCCGGCGCCGTCGCGCAGGTCCGCCTCTTCGACGAGGTCCGCCAGGCCACGGATATTCAGGCCGACATGGCGCAAAGCCATTTCGATGGCCAGCCGCCGGCAACTCTGATCAATGAACTATCGCTGGATGGTTACGGGGACGACGGCAGCCTTGTCGGGGACGCCCATATCGTCGACCATTCCCCGCTTCTGTTGGGCTCCAACGTGACATCCGGCGCGGTCACCTTCGACGGCGTGGACGATGTCATCAACTTCGGCCTGGAAATGGCATTCGAGGTCGATACCACCTTCACTCTGGAAGCCTGGATTAATCCGAATGCGTCGTCCGATTGGGCCGGCATTGTCGGTAACATCACCGACGACGGCGGCAATGAAAGTGGCTATGGCCTGCATTTGGGCCTGGATGAAGTCATCCGCTTCGCATTCACCGTCGACGGCGTGCTGCAGGTCATTGATACGCCCGTCGGCGCGATCAACCTGAACCAATGGTCCCATGTCGCCGCCACTTACGACGGCGGGACGGCGCGGGTCTTCGTCAACGGCATCGAAGTCGCGGCGCAGGAGATTTCCGGCGCGGCGATGACCTACACCTATCCCAACGACATGCGTATCGGCGGCTATCACGACAGCGACGAGGACTATTTCTTCGACGGCGAAATCGCCGACGTGCGCATCTGGGACGTCGCCCGCACGGGTTGGGAGATTGAGAACGGCGCCGAACAACCCATCCCGGCGGAAAGCACCGGGCTGGTCTTCAATGTGGCGCTGAACGAGGGCGCCGGCGGCGACCCGGTATCGTCGATCAGCGATGCCGTCAACTCCTTCAGTGGCATCCCTTATGGCGGCCCGGTCTATATGGACACGGGACCGGAAATTTACGGCGGCCTTGACCCCAGCGGGCCGCTGACCGGCACGGAGGACACCATCCTGCGCGGCCGCATCGCGGCCCAGGACATCGACGGCGACGCTCTGACCTTCACCCTGGACGTCAATGCCGCCAACGGCACGGTCATGCTGAATCCCGACGGCAGCTACGAATACACCCCCACCCTCGATACGTTCGGTGCGGATTCCTTCACCGTCACGGTTTCCGACGGCTTCGGCGGCACGGACACGCGGACCATCTATCTGGACATCGCCCCGGTGACCGACGTCATCATCGGCATCAACGGGGACGACATCCCACTGCCCGGCACGGACGGGGATGACATTATCGACGGCCTGACCGGGCGCAACGTGCTGATCGGCGGCGGTGGCAACGATTATCTGACCGGCGGCACGCGGGGCAAGGCCGGCGTCGACCGCAACATCGCCGACTATTCCGACGCCACCGCCGGGATTACAGTGACCGGCGACACGGTCACGGGCGATGCCTCGGTCGGCACCGACACGCTGGGCACCATCGACCAGATCATCGGCAGCGACTTCGCCGACGACTTCGACATGACCAACTGGGACAATAGCCAGTTCGACGCCTTCGACCCGGACGGTAACGGCAGCACCTTCATCCCCACCATCGGCGTGTCCAACACCATCCGCGGCGGCGGCGGCGACGACACCATCACCGGCAACGGCTACACCCGCGCCGACTACGGCGATGCCATGGGCGGCGTGACCGTAACCCTGGACGATGCCGTGACCTTCGGCGGCGGCGTGACCGGTTTCGGTAGGCTGACCAGCAACAGTGGCAACCTAACCGGCCAGTCTGATGGCACCGGCCTCGACAAATTCATGGGCGGCGTCAACGAACTGGCCGGCTCCATTCACGACGACGTCCTGACCGGCAACGGCGACAACAACGTGCTGATCGGGCGCGGCGGCAACGACACCCTGGACGGCGGCGCCGGCACGGACCGCGCCGATTACCGCAGCGCCGCGAGCGCCATCACCGTTGACCTGACCTTGGGCAGCGGCCAGGTGACGAACGACGGCGACGGCGGAGTTGATACCTTGCTCAACATCGAACAGATCCGGGGCTCGCAGTTCAACGATGTGTTCACCGGCGACGGCGGCGACAACCGGTTCCGCGGCGAAGGCGGGGCCGATACCTTCACCGGGGGCGCCGGCAACGACCGCTTCGAATACACCCGCGGCGACGAATCCGTAGACGTCGCCTACGACACGATCACCGATTTCACTGGCGGCGCCGACACGATCCGCTTCAGCGGCATGGACGGCCTGGAACTGATGATCGAAGAATACGACCATGCGGGCCCGGTCCAGGCGACCGTCGACGCCATCGCCATCGACGACAGCGTCCAGGACCGGGTCGTGTTCTTCACCGACAGCGGCGACGGCTATCTTTACGTCAAGGGCCGGGGCACGGGCACGACCGATTACAACGGCACCCTGATCAAGCTTCAGGGCGTCACCACGCCGCTCGCGGGCACGGATGTCCGGGACGGCAACGGCACCGCCCTGATCGAAACCACCGGCGGCACGAACACCATCATCGCCACCGCCGTCCAGGAAACCCATACCGGCGGCGCGGGCCCAGATTACTTCGTGTTCACGGCGGAAGCCGACTCCGGTGTCGGCAGTGGCAACCGCGACGCCATCGACGACTTCAACGCCGATGAGGACAAGATCGTCCTCGAAGGCGTGATCGCCGACGGTGTTGAATTCTCCCTCGGAAGCGGTGTTCTGTTGGGTGGTGGCGATGCATCAGTGTATCGGGATGGCAATATCCTGAAGTTCGATACCGATGGTGATTATGTCATCATCGTCAACCCGGGCGTCGAAATGGAAATCAACATTGCCGGGATGACGGGTATCCTCGACATCGACGACTTCATCCTCATCACCACCAGCACGGGCACGGACATCGACGACACCTACAACGGGCGCGCGGGCAACGACTGGATTCTGGCCTCGACCACGAGCGCGTTCGCAATGGACATCGCCAGCGCCGCCGTGACCACCGGCGACATCATTACCCTGGCGGGCGGCAGCGACGGAATTGACACCCTGATCATCCGCGACCCGATGGAATTTATCGGCGCCGAATGGTCGGGCACGGACCTGATGTTGTTCTATGAAGACATCGGCAGCGGCTATGTCCACAAGACCACCGTGACCAACCATGCGGCCAGTTCGCTCGATTACATCGAATTCGAATTCAGCGACGGCGACGCACTGGACCGCTTCGCCGTCGCCAACGGATCGGATGCCTCCGGCGGGGCGGCAAACACCCTGGTCGCCGGCGGCAGCGGCATCGACACCCTGGTCGGCTCTGCCCACGACGATATCCTGCTCGGCAACGGCGGCGACGACGACCTGTCCGGCGGCGGCGGCGACGACCTGCTGATCGGCGGGCAGGGTTACGACACCCTGGACGGCGGCGCGGGCAACGATACCGTCAGCTATTTCCAGAACCCGACAGACGGGGTCATCGTCAATCTAAGCAACAGCATGGAATACATCAGCCCGTCGACCATTGGCGGCGGCACCGCCCACGACATCTACAGCGGCGACATCGACACCCTGAGCAACATCGAAAACGCCGAGGGCAGCAGCTTCGATGACTTCCTGATCGGCAGTAACGTCACGAACCGCCTGTCCGGCGATGACGGCAACGACGTTATCTACGGCGGCGGCGGCGCGGACATTCTCGAAGGCGGTGAGGGAATGGACGTGTTCATCTACAACTCGCCGTCGGAGAGCGGCATCGGCAGCCTGCTGCGCGACGTGATCCTGGATTTCGACGCCGTCGGGGCCGACAAGATCGATATCTCGGCCTTCGATCAAGGCATGTTCATGTTCGTAGGCGATGAAACCAATGACTTCGCCGGCTACGGCGATACCTCTGCCCGGTTCAACAATGAGACCAAGATTCTGGAAATCGATGCCGACGGCGATGCCCAGGCGGACATGGAAATCGAACTGCAGAACGTCGATGGCGCCGATCTGGACAGCAACGACTTCATGGTCTCCGGGATCCCGGTCAACTAGCCGTCAACCGCCCCGTTCACCAATCATTCATCTGAAAAATCTATGATTTCGCCAGGATCGCCGCGAAGAAAGCCGATGTGGTATGGTGGCGGCGCCTCTGTTGCCGGGTGCGGCAAAGCGCGGAAATCCGGGGATTTTCGCGGGCAGACGAGTGAGCGAGCATGAAGGAACTGTTGAAACGGGTCTTCGCCAGGCCGGCGATCGCGACGGAATTGATCGTCGCGACCCTGTTCATCAACATCCTGGCCATGGCCAGCCCCCTGTTCGTCATGCAGGTGTTGAACCGATACGTCAGCCAGGGCGTGGACGCGACGCTCGCGACGTTGACGTCGGGTGTGCTGCTGGCCATCACCCTGGAATATCTGTTCCGCCAGGCGCGCGGCTCCCTCGCCCGCGGCGTCAATGTGGAACCGGATGAAAAGCTTGCCATCGCCGGCTACGGCATCCTGACCCGGGCCCGGGCGGGCGACCTGGAACAGATCCCGCCGGAAACCCGGCGTGAAATGGTCAACGGCATGGCCTCGGTCGAACAGGCCTATTCGTCGTCCAACATCGCGACCATCCTGGACGTGCCGTTCTCGCTGATTTTCGTATTCGTGCTTTACCTGCTGCATCCCCTGATGGCGGTGGTGGTGCTGGCCTTTCTGGTCGGGGTGTTCGCGTTCGGCGTCTACGGCTCCATGTCCATGCAGGAAAAGACGGCGGAACTGCAGAACGCGACCGGCGTCGGCAGCGCGCTACTGGGCACGGCGACCCGCGAACAGGATCTGGTGCGCGCCTTCAACGCCGGCGGTTTCCTGCGCCGGGCCTGGGAAAAACACGTGCATACGTCGCAGCACCTGCGCCGCGACGTGACGTCCCGCCAAGGCATGATCCAGACCATCACACAGACCGCCAACGGCCTGATGAGCGTCGCCGTCATCACCACTGGCGCCCTTCTGGTCGTCAGCGGCAACATGGACGTGGGTGCGATGATCGGCGCCAACATTTTGTCGGCGCGGGCGTTGCAGCCGGTGACCAAGCTGTCGCAGTTGGGCAGCGCCTTCGCCAAGGCGCGCCAGGCGCTGACCATGTTCGCCGAACTGACCCGCGTGCCGCTGGAACCGGAAAAAGGTTCCGCCGTCACCAAGTATTCCGGCACCATCGAACTGCGCGACCTTGCCTTCGGGTTCAAGGGCGCGCCCATGCCCTTGTTCGAATCCCTGAACCTTAAGCTGACAGCCGGTGACGTGCTGTTGGTGGTCGGCGACAACGGCAGCGGCAAGACCACCCTGGGCCGCATCATCCTGGGCCTGTTGGAACCGGACCGCGGGCAGATCCTGATCGACGGCCTGGACCTCAAGCAGGTGGCGCTTGAATGGTGGCGCCGGCAGGTCATCTACATGCCGCAGGAACCGGCCCTGCTGAACGCCACGATCGAGGAAAATCTCAAGGTCAACGCCCCCGATGTCCAGACCTCGGACCTCAACCGCATCATCGACGCGGTCGGCCTGCGGCGGTTCCTGGATGAAAGCCCGCAAAGCTTCGAGACGCCCGTGGTCGACAACGGCTGGCGGCTGTCCGAAGGCACGCGGCGGCGGCTCGGCCTGGCCCGGGCGCTGGCGACCAACGGCGCACTGGCCGTGATCGACGAACCGACGGAAAGCCTGGACGCCGACGGTTGCGCCGCCGTGCACAAGATCATGGGCTCCCTCGTCAAGCAGGGCCGCACCATCATCATCATGTCCCACGACAAGAACATCGTGCGCGGGGCCCATTATCTGTTGGACCTCAACCAGAAACCGGTGCCCGTCGTGCGCCATGTGCCGGGCGTTCAAGACCCGCAGGCCGCGCCGCGGCCCGCGCAGCCGGGCCCAGCGCCCAAGGCCCCCGCCGACGCGGGCACCCCGCAGACCAACCGGACACGGGGCGGAGACTGACCATGGCCGGAAATCCCGTCGCCGCCACCGGGCGGCTCAAGGAACTGATGGAAAAGGCCCGCGCCATGCCCGAAGCGGCAGCCTCAACGGCGGCCGCCTACATGGCGAAAAAATCCGCCGACGGCCCCCCACCGCCGCAAGGGCCCGCCCCCGACGGGGCAGGTCCGGGCGGGGTGGAAACGCCCGGTGACGCCCCCGCCGACGGGGGCTACCGGCCGTCTGAAACGATCCCGTTCAAGACCCATGCCGTGTTCGGGCTTTGCGCCGCGATGGTCGTCAGTTTCGGCATCTGGTCGTCGATCAGCGAAATCGACATCGTGTCCATGGCCTTGGGCGAGGTCATTCCCTCGACCCAGGTCAAAACCATTCAGCATTTGGAAGGCGGCATCGTTCGCGCCATCAAGGTGGTCGAGGGCGGCAAGGTGACGGCGGGCCAGGAACTGGTCGTGCTGGAACCGACGGCCAGCAACGCCGACGTCGGGGAACTGGGTGAACGCCTGGTGTCCCTGCGTTTCGACCTGGCGCGCCTGCGCGCCCTGCTGCGCGGGGACCGGACCCTTACCCTGGATCCGGAACTGGTGCGCGACCGCCCCGATTTGGCCAATTCGGCGCGGCAGCGCTTTCAGGCGGATTTGGAAAAGCATCTGGGCGACCTCAAGCGCCAGAACGCCGCGATCGTGCAACGGACCCAGGAAATTCACGAGATCAAGACCCGCATCACCAACGCGGGCAAAAGCCTGAAACTGGTTGATGAACAGGTGCGGATCAGCGAAGGCCTGCTGAAGCGCGACCTGACCAACCGGTTCGTCCATCTGAACCTGTTGAAAGAGGCTGAACAGCTGCGCGGCGGGATCGAGACGGACGAGGCGTCATTGCTGCGCGCCGATGCCGCCCGCAAGGAGGCCCAGGCGGTGCTGGAAAGCGTGACCAGCGAATTCAACAAGGAAACCCAGCGCCTGTTGGACGAAGCGCAGTTGAATTTCCGCGAATTGACCCAGCGCATCCAGAAATTCCGCGACAACCTGCAACGCACGGTCGTGCGCTCGCCGGTGGACGGCACGGTCAAGACCCTGCACGTGGTTACCGTGGGCGGCGTGATCCGGCCGGGCGACCCGGTCGTCGATATCGTGCCGGCGGGCGACAAGCTGATCATCGAGGCCAAACTGCAAACCCAGGACATCGGCTATGTCGTGCCGGGACAGGCGGCCATGGTCAAGCTGGCGTCGGGCGACGCCATGCGCTTCGGCGCCCTGAAGGGGACCGTGATCCACGTCAGCCCCGACACCCTGCAGACCCCCGACGGCAACCCCTACTACAAGGTGCGCATCGCCACGGAAAGCGACCATTTCAGCCGAGGTTCCCTGGTCTATAACCTGTTTCCCGGTATGCAGGTGGTGGCAAGCATCCAGACCGGCACACGCACGGTGCTGCGCTATCTGGTTGATCCGCTGTTGGCCAATCTGGACGACGCCCTGGGCGAACGCTGAGGCGGCCCTTTCGGAAGAATTCGGTGAATTCGCCTATTTTTTCGCGGCGGCTTTGCCCGCGGGCTTTTTCTTGGCCGGGGCGTCCCCATCCTTGTCGCCCGCATCCTTCGCCTGGCTTTGCAGCTTTTCACGAATTTCGTTGGCGCCGTCAGCCACGCCGCGCAGCACAGCCTGAAGCTGGTTGGCCGGAATCAGCAGGCGGGTGATCGGCCGCGCGGTGCCGCCTTCGATCTGTTGGGCCAGGGTTATACGAAAAACCCCGTTCGCGTGCGACACGCTGGAGACGAGTTCAACAAAATGCTCGTCCAAATGCTCGTCGGCCATGAAACGCCCCCTCGCGCCTGTTTTTTCTCTCTTGAATAATTGATTGTCGTTTGCCGGCTCTTAGGGGTCAACAGGGTTGTGGAAATTCATAAACACCCCAATTTCATATGCAATTTCCCGGAAATCCGGGGAATGGGACCCGGCAGGCTTTCCCCAACGCCTGTCGACGAAATTTGCAAAATACGTTGTAATAATATGCATACAATACTAATTTCTCCTTGAAAGTTCACTCCGGCTCACCCTCCGATGTGGTATAATCATATGCACGGCGGGAGGGCTTGCAAAGATAACGCGCACGGGTACAACCCAGGGGCGCAAAAAGGAAAACAAATGCCTAGAGCCTCAAGCAAGAACGAAAGCCACCGACAAAAGCGGCTTCCCCCGGGCGTTTCCAACCCGGTTGACATTCATGTCGGCCAACGCCTGCGCCTGCGCCGTACGCTCCTTGGCATGAGCCAGGAAAAGCTTGGCGACGCGGTCGGCCTGACCTTCCAGCAAATTCAGAAATATGAACGCGGCGCCAACCGCATCGGCGCCAGCCGGTTGTACATGTTTTCGCGTATTCTCGACGTGCCGGTCGCCTATTTTTTCGAGGAACTGCCCTCGCAAATCCGCACCCACGAAGGACAGATGCAGATCGGCCTGTCCGATTTGCCGCAGGATGCGTTGGAACGCGACCCCATGGCCCGCCGCGAGACCCTGGAACTGGTCCGCGCCTATTACGCCGTCGGCAACCCCAAGGTCCGACGCCGGATCGTCGATCTGGTCCGCTCCCTGGGCGGCGAGGAAGACTGACCCCGGCTTTGGCCTACCGCACCGGTTGACTTGATCTTCGGATCAGGCAATCCCCGCCCGGGCGACCATCGCTTCCAGCAACACCTGACATCCGGCCGCCAGATCGCCGGGCGTCGCCGCCTCACGCTCGTTGTGGCTGATCCCATCCTTGCAGGGCACGAAGATCATGCCGGTGGGGGCGATGTGCGCCAGATTGCAGGCGTCGTGTCCGGCGCCGGAATGGATGTCGCGACAAACCAGGTCAAGTCGCCTCGCAGCGGCCCGCACGGCCTCGACACAGTCGGGGTCGAAGGCGATCGAATCACGGCCAAACATCTCCGCAATCTCCACCGCCACCCCGGCCTCCTCGGCAAGACGCCGGCACAACGCTTCCGCACTGGCGCAGATGTCGGCCAACAGCGCGTTATCCGGATGGCGGATGTCGACGGAAAAGGTAACCCGCCCCGGCACCGTGTTTCGGGAATTGGGCCGCACCTGCAAATAGCCCGTGGTGATGACCGGCAGGGGGTCGAAATCGAAAGCCAGGCGGTTAAGCCCGTCGATCATGCGGGCCGCCCCGACCAGGGCGTCGCGGCGCAGGGGCATCGGCAGCGTCCCGGCGTGGCCTTCCTCACCGGTCACGGTAACGGTGTAACAGCGCCGCCCCTGGGCGCCAAGCACGGCGCCGATGACGGCACCTTCCCGCTCCAGAATAGGGCCTTGTTCGATATGGGCCTCGAAGAACGCCGAAATGGGATAGCCGCCGCAAGGGGCGTCACCGTCATAGCCGATGCGCGCCAGTTCCCGGCCCAGGGTGGTCGTGTCTTCGCGGTCCGGCAGATTGAGCCCGTAATCCAAATCAAACTGCCTCGCATAAACCCCCGACGCGACAACGCCGGCGGTGAAGCGCACGCCTTCCTCGTCCGTCCAGTCGACGATTTCAAGCGGGGCGCGCGTGGTGATGCCGGCATCGTTCAGGGCGCGCACGACCTCAAGCCCGGCCAGCACGCCGTAAGCCCCGTCGAACTTGCCGCCGAGCGGCTGACTGTCCAGATGGCTGCCCGTGACCACCGGGGGAGCATCATCATTCACACCCGCGCGGCGGCCGATGATATTCCCCATGCGGTCGATGCGGACCGCAAGGCCCGCCTCCCGGCACCAGCCGACGAACAGGTCCCGGCCCGCCTTGTCGAGATCGCTGAGCGCGATGCGGCCGACCCCACCGCCCGCTGTCGCACCGATTTCGGCCATGTCCATGAGAGACCGCCACAGGCGGTCGCCGTTCACCGGCGCCGTGATGCCCGCAACAGTCACCGCCATTCCCCGACCTTGTCCGAGAGCCAGCGGCAGATACGCAGCAGTTTGGCGTCCTCGCCCCAGGGACAGACGACCTGCACGCCGATGGGCATGCCGTCGGCCCCCTTCAGCAAGGGAAGGCTGGCCGCCGGCGCCCCCATGAGGGTCCAATAACCGTTGAAGGATGCGTCGCCCGTGCGGCTCAGGTCGCGGGGCGCCTGGCCGGGCGCGGCCGGGGTCAGGATCGCATCAATACCGTCAAAGACCCCCGCCAGCGCGTCCTGCATCGCTTCGGCCTGATAGAGGGCGTCCAGGTACTCGCGGGACGTTACGGACAGGCCGCGTTCGATCCGGTCGGCGGTGATCGGGTCCAGGCCCGCGCGGTCGCGGTCGTAATAGGGGCCGAGGGCCTGCACGACCGAGCCGTTCATCACCATTCCGTGGCAGGCCAGGGCGCCATCGAAGATGGGCGGCAGTTCCGCCGCATGCACGACATCACCCAGGCCGCGCGCCAGATCTTCGATCGCGCGCTGCATGTCCGCCTCGCCGCGATCCCAGGCTGGGCCGCGCACGAACATCAGGCGCGGCGCGGCGGTCAGCGGGTCCGCCTCACCCAGTCCGGCATGTCCGCGCATGTCCTTGTCCGCCGGGTCGCCGCGCATCAGCACCCGGGCGGCCAGGGCCACGTCCTCGGGCGTGCGCGCGAAGATGCCCGGATGATCCAATCGCCGGGACAGGGGCGACATGCCGGCGCGGGAAATCGTGCCGAAGGTGGGTTTCAATCCGTAAACACCGTTGAACGACGCCGGACGCAGCATGGAGCCGCCGGTTTGCGAACCGATGGCGAGCGGCACCATGAAATCACCGACGGCGGCGGCTGAGCCCGAGGACGAACCGCCCGGCGTGCGTGCCGGATCATGGGGATTACGCGTCTTTCCGGGGGCCGACAGGGCGAATTCCGTGGTCACGCATTTGCCCATGATGACCGCCCCCGCCTCGCGCAGCAGGGCGACCAGGGTCGCATCCCTGTCAGGACGGCGGCCGGCGCACAGGCGGGAGCCGTTCTCCGTCGGCTGGTCGGCCGTGTCGATGATGTCCTTGATGCCGACGGGAATGCCGTTAAGCGGCCCTGCCTGGCCGTCGCGGCGTCGCTGATCGGCGGCATCCGCCTGGGTCAGGGCCAAGTCCGGGTCCAGGAACGCCCAGGCGCCGACGGCATCTTCGCGGTCGGCGATGCGGTCCAAGCAGGCCTGCACCAGATCGCGGGCAGTCAGGTCACCCATTTCCATACGGGCAAGCGCGGCTTCGGCGCTGAGGCGGTAAATATCCATGGTGTTTGTTTCCTGTGGTGGGTCGAGGCCTTAAGGGGCGGCCGGCGCCTTGTAGACGCCCTTTTCCTTGTAAAAACGGGCGGCCCCCGGGCAATAGGGGATGGGAACCCCGGCATGGTGGCTTTCCAGGGTCAAATTCTTTCCCTTGGCATGGCCGTTGTTCAACAGGTGCCGCGCCTGCATGTTGCCGTACAGCCCCTTGACCACGCCATAATGAAGATCGTCCGGCAGGTTGGTCCGCGACACCCAAAGCGCGGACACGCTGACGGTTTCCACGGAACGCGGATTGCCTTTGTAGGTATTGCCCGGAATGACGTCGGCGGAATAGAACGGCGCCTTGGCGATCAGGGCGGCGCGTTCCTTGCCTTGCACCGGGGCCAGGGTCAGGCCCGTCGTGTTCGCCATCTCGAACACGCCGTCAATGGGATAGCCCGACACATCGATAAAGGCGTCCAGATGGCCGTCACGAACCAGTTCGGTGGCGGTCTTGGACTTCACGTATTCCGGCATGAAATCGCGCTTTTCCACCAGCCCGTGGACGCCCAGCACCAGGCGCGCGCCGACCAGAACGCCCGATTCCGGCAAGCCGATGGACACCCGCTTGCCCTTCAGGTCGTAAACGGACTTGATTCCCCGGTCCTTGCCCGCAACCACATGGACGTGTTCGGGGTAGAGGCTGGACAGAACGCAGAGCTTCTTGAACGCCTTCTTGCCGGTGAACGGCCCCGTGCCCGTATAGGCCCAAAAGGTCACATCGGACTGAACGAAGGCGGATTCGACCTGATCCGCATCAAGCGCGGATACATTGGCGACGGAGCCATGGGTCGATTGGGCGAAGGCGACCAGTCCCTCCATGCCGCAATTGCCGCCCTTGGCGCAGCTTCGCGCCCCCGGCGGATTGGAAATCACCTGGGCCAACAGGCCCGCCATGGGAAAGTACGTGCCGCCGGCGGCGCCGCTGGCGATCCGGAAGAACAGCATCTTCTGTGCCCCGGCGGGGCCGGGATACAGCCAAAGAACAAGCCCCCCTGCCAGCGCAGCCGCGACAGCCAGACAACGGATCACCCGCAGACGGTTCGTCTTTCCAATGTTCATGTGTACCCTTCCCCCATCATGGTCCTCAATTTTACCCGCCGAGGCAACAGAGCAAGGCGGTTTTCCCCCTGACGACCAAGACAAATATTGTATACATTGGTATTGTACATTGACAAAGAACCCCCCTAAAAAAACAGGGGTGCGCAGACACAAAACTGGGGGGAAGCAATCCACCGATGAACGACCATTCGCCGACAATCGACACGACCCGTGCGGAAACGTTCCGCCATTGGACGCCGGTCACCCTCAGATTTTCCGACCAAGACAGTATGGGGCATGTGAACAACGTTTCCTACGCCGCCTTCGTCGAAGCGGGGCGCAACGCTTTCGTCACCCAATATCTGAAACCGGACACGCATCCCGGCATCGATTTCGTCCTGGCCCGCGTAATCATCGATTTCCGTGCAGAAATGCATTACCCGGGCACCGTCGATGTCGGCACCTGCATCAAGCGGATCGGAAACTCCTCAATCACCATCGGCACCGGCCTGTTCAAGGACGGCCGTCTGCACGGCACCGCGGAAAGCACCAACGTGTTCATCGATCTGGCAACGCGCAAGCCCTGCCCCATCCCCGCCGATGTACGGGCGGAATTGGAACGCCAACTCAACGAAGCGGCAGGGGTGTAAATGACCGGCAAGGACGACACTACGGAACAGCTGTCGCGCGGCGAGTTTGTCCACGCGCGCTTGCGGGACGCGATCCGCGCCGGGCGGTACCCTCCGGGCACGCGAATCCGCGAGACCGAAGTCGCGGCCTGGCTGAACGTCAGCCGCACCCCCGTACGCGAAGCGCTTCGCCGTTTGCAGGCGGACGGGCTTTTGGTGTTCGAACCCTGGCGCGGCGTCGTCGTCGCCGAGTTGGATCAGCAGCAGGTGGTCGAATTCTATGCCATGCGCCGTGTTCTGGACGGTGCCGCGGCACGTCTCGCCGCGCAGCACGCGTCGGAACCGGAACTGGCCTATATGGAGGATTGCCTGGCCGCGGCCGCCCCGGGCAAGGGCGATGCCGCCCAGATGGCCGAGGCCAACCGCAAGTTCCACGAGGCTTTGTTTCAGGCCGCGCATAACCGCTATCTCCTGAAATCGGCGGCGGCGCTGTCCGACGCGCTGGCGCTGCTGAAAGGCACGACCTATTCCTTCCCCGACCGGGCGGACACGGCGCACGAGGAACACCGCGCCCTGATGGACGCCATCCGCGCGCGCGAACCGGAAAAGGCCGAACGCCTGGCCCGCAAGCACATCGCCAAGGCGGAGAAGGCGCGGCTCAAGCTGCTGGGCGACCAGCGCGACGTAAAGCTGTCCGAGGACAAATCGGAATGACCTATTTCCCGCCTCCCGGTAAGGGCTGGGCAACCGTCCCCGCGGAACAGGCCGGCTTGCATCCGGGCCGGCTAAGAGAGGCCGTGACCTTCGCCGAGAATGCGGAGACATCCTGGCCCCGCGACCTGGACCGCGCCGAATTCCTGCCGACCCTGACCCAACACGAACCGCCGCCGTGGAACGAAATTCTCGGCACCGTCGCCCCCCGGGGCGGGCCGGCGGGCCTGTTCATCCGGGGTGGGCGCATCGTCACGCAGTGGGGCGATCCGGCGCGCGCCGATATGACCTTTTCCATCGCCAAAAGCTACCTGGCCGTATTGACCGGCCTGGCGGTTGGCGAGGGGCTGATTTCTGACCTGGACGACACCGTCGCGGGCTATGTGGACGGCGACTGGTTCACGTCGGAACAAAATGCATCGATCACCTGGCGCCACCTTTTGACCCAGACGTCGGAATGGCAGGGCACTCTGTTTTCCAAGCCCGATCAGGTCGATCATTTCCGCACCCTCGGCCATGGCGGCGGCGAATTGAAAAAGGGCCAGAAACGCGACCTGGGCGCCCCCGGCACCTATTGGGAATACAACGACGTGCGGGTGAACGCCCTGGCGCTTGCCCTGCTGCACGTATTCCGCCGCCCCCTGCCCGAGGTCCTGCGCGATTCCATCATGGCCCCGATCGGGGCATCGGACGATTGGCGCTGGATGGGCTACCGCAATTCCGGGGTCACCATCGACGGGGTCGAGATGATTTCCGTGCCCGGTGGCACCCATTGGGGCGGGGGTATGCAGATCTCGTCGCTCGACCATGCCCGGTTCGGCCTGCTGATCAAGGAAGACGGCGTGTGGAACGGCCATCGCATCCTGCCCGAAGGCTGGGTATCGGCCCTGCGCACGCCCTGCCCGCTCAATCCCGTTTACGGATATTTATGGTGGTTGAACACGGACCGGGCGCAGTATCCCTCGGCCCCGGAAACCAGCTTCTTCGCCATGGGCGCCGGCACCAACCTGATCTGGATCGATCAGGACCTGGACATCCTGGCCGTATTGCGCTGGGTCGACCAACCGTCGCTGGACGCGGTAATATCAGGCTTCATGGCGGCGATGGAATGACCGCCTGACCGTTCCCGGAGCATCCGAACATGACCCCCGAAGACATCCTGCGCCACCCCGCCCGCGTCCTGACCCAGGCCCAGCGCGAAGCCTATTTCCGTGACGGCTATCTGGTCGCCGAACGCCTGATCCCCGACGACATCGTCGACGAGATCAACCGCGTCACCGCGGATTGGATCGAACGCTCCCGCGCCCTGACCAAACCCAACGACGTGCTGGACGTGGCCCCCAGCCATTCCGCCGACAGGCCCGTGGTGCGCCGCCTAAAAAAGCCCGACGGCATGGACCCCGCCTATTGGCAATTCGCCAACGGCATCATCGCCGACGTGGCCGCGGACCTTCTGGGCCCCGACGTCTGCTTTCACCATTCCAAGCTGAATTTCAAATGGTCCGACGGCAAGGATGAGGTCGCCTGGCACCAGGACATCGCCTTCTATCCCCACACCAACCATTCAGTGCTGGCCATCGGTACCTACTTGGCGGACGTGAACCCGGGGGACGGGCCGCTCGGCGTCATTCCGGGCAGCCACCTGGGGCCGGTCTATGAACATTACGATGCGAACGGCATCTGGACCGGACGCCTGACCGATGCCGACGTGGCCGAACTACCGACCGACACGGCGGTCTATTGCCCGGCGCCCAAGGGATCCATCACCGTGCACCACGCCCGCGCCGTGCACGCGACGGAGGCGACGACCCAAACCGTTTCCGGGCGGCCGCTGCTGATCAACGCCTATGCCTCGGCGGATGCCTTTCCCTATACGGCCCTGAAAGATACCTACACGGAGCATTTCCGGGCCATGGTACGCGGCGAGGCCGCCAAATGGGCGCATATGGACCCGGAGCCCTGCCCCACGCCGCCGGACTTCTCCGCGGGCTATACCTCGATCTATGCCCAGCAGGCGGGCGAGGCCGGCACCCCGACCCCGCGCGATCCTGGCCATCGCCCCCCGGTCGCCGTCGCGGCGGCGCTCAAGCCGGCAGCAGAGTAATCAGCCTCCCCTGGCGGCGCCGCGGGTCATGGCCGGGCTGGAAATCGACCGCCCGCCCTTCGGCGCGCCATAGGATTTGGCATTGGCGCCGGCGGTGACACCGGGGCCGTGCTGCTGTCCGGATTTATCACTGTCGGTGGGTGTACGCTTTTTCTTGGGCTTGCGGTTCGGGCGTTTTGTACCTGGCATGGTTCTGTGGTCTCCGGTGTTCGGGAAGCCCCCAGATTACGCCATCCTGGACGGAACGCAATTGCCCTGGGATGGTCAGGGCGCTATAGCCTAAGGAAAACCGCGTAGGAGACGAATATGAAGTATTCCCTGGGTGACCTTAAGGTCCAGACTGACGGTGACAATTACTGGATCGCGCCGAACGCCGTCGTGATCGGCAATGTCGTCCTGAAAAAGGATACCAGCGTCTGGTTCGGCGCCACGGTGCGTGCCGATAACGACCTCATCACCATCGGCGAAGGCACGCAGATCCAGGACGGCAGCGTCCTCCACGCGGACCCCGGGTTCCCCCTGACCATCGGCGACTATTGCACGGTCGGCCACATGGCCATGCTGCACGGCTGCACGATCGGCGACGGCACCATGGTCGGTATCGGCGCGGTGGTCCTGAACGGGGCCAAGATCGGCAAGAATTGCATCATCGGCGGCAAGGCGCTGATCGGCGAGGGCAAGGAAATTCCCGACAATTCCCTGGTCATGGGCATCCCCGGCAAGGTCATCAAGGAAGTGTCCGACGCGCAAAAAGAAATGCTCGCCCGCATCCCGCCCGACTATGTGAAACGCTGGAAGCATTACAAATCCGACATGACGCCCCAGGACTAAGGGCCACCCCCGTCCTTCCCCTCAGATCAGCATGAAGATTTCCGCCATGGACCTGCCCATCGACCACTTCCTTCGCGCCGCCGCCAAGGCGCCGGATCGCATCGCCATCAAGGATGGGGATCTGACCCTGACCCACGGTGACTTGGCTGCCCGCGTCAACGCCGTCGCAGCGGCCCTGCAAGACATCGACCCGGCACCGCAAACCCGGGTCGGCATTTGCGGGTACAACACGGTCGAACACCTGACTGCGTTCCTTGGCACGCTGGCCGCCGGCAAGACCTGGGTTCCCCTGAACCCCCGTAACGGGGAGGAAGAACTGTCGCGCATGGTCGAGGCAACAGCACCCTCGATCATCGTCGCCGACGCCGACTGCATGGGCCGCTTCGATCCCGGCAGCGCCACGGTGGTGCGCGGCCGGCCGACCGGCGGCAGCCAGCATGCCTGCGGCGGCGATCTCAATCTGGCGGCCTTGATGAGCGATTTCGCCGGCCGCATGCCGAAACGCCATGACCTTGCGCCCGACGACGTGCAGGCCATCAAGTTCACCGGCGGCTCGTCCGGCCGGCCCAAGGGGGTGCAGCAGACCTACCGCGTGTGGCACACCTGCATTGACTTGATGATCCGCGCGTTCGAGCTGGACGGCGACGACCGCAACCTGTTGGCCGCCCCCATGACCCACGGCACGGGCACCCTGCTGGTGCCGATCCTGGCCCAGGGCGGGATGCAGGTCTTCATGCCGCAACCGGCGCGCCCGGCGGCGATCATCGAAGCCATTGAAAAGGATCGGGTGACCACGGTATTCCTGCCGCCCACGGTGATCTACATGATGATGGCCGAAGAAGACCTGACGAAACGCGATTTCAAGAGCCTGAAGCATGTCATCGTCGGTGGCGCCGCCATGCGCCCGGACGAGATCAAGCGCGGCCTGCCGATGTTCAATAATGCGCTGGAAACCTGCTATGGCCAGACGGAAGTGCCGCAGATCGTCACCGTCATGCGGTCTCGCGATTGGCTGAACAACGACCATCGCCTGGCGTCCTGCGGCCGGGCCACGGACCGCTGTGACCTGCGCGTGGTCGATCCCGAAGGCAATTTCCTGCCGACCGGCCAGGCCGGTGAGATCGTCATCAAGTCCGACCTGGTGATGAAGGGTTATCTCGACATGCCCGACGCCACGGCCGAAACCATCAAGGACGGCTGGCTGTATACCGGCGACGTGGCGGCGATCGAGGAAGACGGCTTCATCTACATCAAGGATCGCATCCGCGACATGATCGTCACCGGCGGCTTCAACGTGTTCCCGTCCGATGTGGAGGCCGTTCTGGGCCAGCATCCGGCGGTCAAGGAATGCGTCGTGTTCGGCCTGCCCGACGACAAATGGGGCGAGGCCGTGCAGGCCGCGGTCGAGGTCCATACCGGCCAGCCCGCCGACGAGAGCGAGATCATCCAATACGTCAAATCGCGGCTGGATTCCGTGAAGGCGCCGAAGCGCGTGCATTTCGTCGACGAGCTGCCCCGCAGCCCCGTGGGCAAGGTTCTGCGCCGCGAAGCCAAAGCCCAATTCCAGGAGGCGTAGAACCATGGCCGACAAAATCAAACCGACCCAGAAGCTGGCGACCCACACGCTGACCGATCTCTATTATCGGGATCAGAATTTGGTGACGGACATGATGGGCAAGATGAGCTTCACCGAAGCCATGATCGGCCACATCCTGAATCGCACCCCAACGGCAGCCGACGTAGCGATCATCGACGCGGTCCTGCTGGCGCTGATGGAACACGGCCTGACGCCCAGCGCTGTCGCCACGCGCCTGACCTATCATTCCGCGCCCGAAGCCCTGCAGGCCGCCGTTGCGGCGGGGTTGCTCAACGTCGGATCGACCTTCGTCGGCACCATGGAAAACTGCTCCAAGCTGCTGCGCGAGATGGTCGAGGGGACGGAGCCGATGGATACCGCGGCGAAGCGGATCGTCGCCGAGCACCGGGCCCAACGCAAGCACCTGCCTGGGTTCGGCCATCACCTGCACAAACCGGACGACCCCCGCACGCCCAAGCTATTCGAAATCGCCCGGGCGAACGGTGTCAGAGGCGATTACATTCGCGCCATCGAGGTCCTGAGTCAGGCCGTCGATGATTCGTTCGGCAAACACATGACCATCAACGCGACGGGCGGCACGGCGGCGGTGCTGTCGGAAATCGGCATCCCGCCGGAAATCATGCGCGGCTTCGCCGTGATCGCCCGCGCCGCGGGCCTTGTCGCCCATATCGCCGAGGAACGGGAAGTCCCCACGGCGCGGACCATCTGGGATCTCGTCGAAGAGGAAATTCCCTACGCCGGCAATGCCCTCGGGGACACCCTGGACGACGGTAACGACGGCGGCGACGACTGAGCTTGCGTTTCCGCCCGGCTGCACCGGCACCGCTTTCACATACAATTCAAAGTACCCCATAATCGCTGCACGGAACCATAATTCCGTGTATTTCGCGACACTTATAGGCCTTTTGTCTAGATAACATGCGGATATGCAGTGTGTTAGCTTGCGCACGGATTCAAAGGGTTCGCTCGCCCTGAAATCCTCCATAAATCAGACCAATTATCCCGAAAATTCGAACGGATAGTAAAAACGGAGGTTGAAACCGTATATGCCTAAAGCATCCAAAAAATCGCACCCGAACCGCATGCCGCCCGGGGTCGCACACCCCGTCGACATCCACGTCGGTGGGCGGGTTCGCGAGCAGCGAAAACTGAAAGGGATGAGTCAGGGGGAGTTGGGGGACTCTCTGGGTTTGACGTTCCAGCAGATCCAGAAGTACGAACGCGGCGCCAACCGAATCGGCGCCAGCCGGCTATACCAACTCAGCCGGATTCTGGACATTCCCGTCGCCTACTTCTTCGACGGCATGCCGCAGGATATCCAGATGACCCAGGACAATTTCGATCTGGACGTCGTCTTTGCCGAAGATCCGCGCGATTCCTCGGACGTCATGGGTTCCAGCGAAACCACCGAACTGGTTACTGCCTATTACAGCATCGATAATCCGCGCAAACGCCGCGCGGTACATGATCTGATCGCGTCGCTGTCCAAGGCGGACTGGGAATAACAGTTCGCTATTTGCCTTCGATCGGGGTGATGTCCGAATGGCCCTTGGGCACGGGCAGCCCCTCGACAAAGGCAAAGATGTCGTCGGCATCGCTCGGCGCGATCTCGATCGGCGTGGCATAGGGCGGCAACTTGGTCAGGGGCGCCAACCCCTTGACCTTGATGAAAGCCAAATGGGGGCGGCGGACGTAGAATGTCTGAAACCGGTCGCGCCAGTCGGGCAGCTTCTTGATCCACTGCAAGGACGGGGTTGAACCGATCCCACCCTGCGGATTGAATTCGCCGACCACATGGCAGCGCGCGCAATGCCGCTGCGCAAGGGCCCGGCCGTTTTCCGCATCTGCCGCCGCCGGCTCTGCCGTCAGCAGGACAAGCAATGCCGATAGCGCAGCCCGGCGAACCATACCTACTCCAAAGTTTCGAACAGACGGATCATCAGGCGACAGCGTTCGACCAGGGATGAGTAGTAGATGAATTCGTCGTGGGAATGGGCGCCGTGGCCGTCGGCGCCCAGGCCATCCAGCGTGGGAATGCCGAGCGCGCCGGTGAAGTTGCCGTCGGAGCCGCCGCCGGTCTTCAGATCCTGGAGGTCGAATCCGATTTCCGCCGCCAACCCCTTGGCATGCTGGAACAGCTTTTCGATGCCGTCGAACTTCTCATAGGGCGGGCGGTCGACGCCGCCCTCGATTTGTAGGACGCAGTCGGGATCGACAGACGTCATGCCCTCGACCTTGGCCTTGACCTCCTTGGCCGCTTCCATATCCGGCACCCGCAGGTCCACGGTAATAGAGCATTTCGCCGGCACCACGTTGGTCAGGGTGCCGCCGGAAATCGTGCCGACGGAACAGGTGATCGAGCGGTCGTAGTCGGTCAGCCCTTCAAGAAACAGGATCTGATGGGCCATTTCCCGGATCGCGCTGCGCCCGTCCATGTGGCGCAGGCCCGCATGGGACGGCCGGCCGGTGACGGTGATGTCGTATTTCAGGCGTCCGTTGCGCGCCGTGACGACCTTGCCGCCATCCCGCGCCGGTTCGGTAACCAGGACGTATTTGTTCTTCTTCGCCAGGTCGACGATCATCTGGCGCGATGTGGGGCTGCCGATTTCTTCTTCCGGAACGTACATGAAGGTGATCGGCAGGGGCGTTTCCTTGCCCGCGCGCACCAGATGCCGATAGGCATGGTTGGCGATGTAGGCACCTGACTTCATGTCGTAGATGCCGGGTCCGTAGACCTTGTCGCCCTCGCGCCGAACCTTCAGTTCGTTTTCGATGGTGCCCATGGCATGCACCGTATCCAGGTGCGACAGGACGAGAATCCCCGGCCCGTCGCCCCCCCAAGGCGTGCGTGACACCAGAATGTCGCCGAACCCGTCGCGCCCCGGCGTGCGCTCGATCTTGGCTCCCAGCGCCGCATGGCCCTTTTCGACAAGATCGACCATGCGGTTGACCGCGACGCCGTCATGAGACGGGCTTTCGATGGCGACCCATTCGAGAATACCGGCAAGAATTTCGTCGGCATCCAGGGTCGGTTCGTTGGAGGCCATATGCGGCGATGTGGGGCGGTCGGTCATGGTGCGATCGTATCCTCGTTGAAACGTCCGATCCCTTATTTAACCCCCGGCACGGCCGATTGGAAACATCCGGCGTCAGGTTGCCTGGACCTCGTCGACACAAATGAGGATATGCGACACCGTGCCGTCGTTCGGTCCGAGGGGAAAATACCCCCGCTCGTGCAGGTGATAGGCGCTTTCATTTACCTCACCAGCGGCTAAAAAAGCGGGTTTCCGCCAACTTAAGGCCTTGGCACACGCCCCGATCAGCGGCGCCGGATCGAACGGCCACACGATCTCATCAATGCATCGTCCGGTGGGGTCCGCAGGAACCAGGCGCTCCCGTGCCTCGACCAGCGCCGTGCCGCAGAATCGATAACGGAACCGCAGCGCGCCGTTCTCCTGTTCCACGTCAACCACGGCCAGGAAGGGAGCCACGTCGTAGAGGTCCATCAATCTGACATCGGTCCATGCCGGAAATGGGCGGTCACGGCACAGGTTGATCCAGAAATCAAAAACGCGTTTAATTTTAGGGCTTTGCACAAACCCAAGGTCGGGAGATGGCTGATCACCGTCACTCCCGAGTTCGCTAGGCGGCATGCCCCCTCCCCATATTCGATATTCATGCCGTGGCAGGCGTGGTCCTTATCGGCTTATCAATGAATATTTTGATGTTCAATCAAATTCGATGACTTTTTATGAATTTGTCTGCATCTTGGAAAATCAAAATTCACGCAATGGCGGACGCTCGGCTTTGACAGGTGCCCCAAGCCCCATTTAGTAAAATGAGATCATGAAATTTCGGGACGCCACCGCGGACGACCTCGTCCATATCGTCGCCCTGCTGGCCGATGACCCGATAGGCCGGCAACGCGAGCGTTTTGAAACCCCGCTTCCCACCTGTTACCGGGATGCCTTCCAGGCAATCCAGGACGATCCCAACACCCGCCTGCTGGTCGCCGATGATGGCGGCGGCGACGGCGTCGTCGGCTGCCTGCAGATCACAATGCTGCCGAACATTTCTCATCAAGGCGGCTGGCGCGCGTTGATCGAAGGCGTGCGGATTGCCCCCAGGGCCCGCGGCAGCGGCCTGGGCCGGACGATGTTCGAACATGCCATCGGCCTCGCCCGGGACAAGGGGTGCCGGATGGTGCAATTGACCACGGACCGGGAACGCCCGGACGCCTTGGCGTTTTACGAATCCCTCGGCTTCGTGCACAGCCACGCGGGGATGAAACTGCCGCTTTAGTCCGCGAGAACCCAGGTCTTGACCACTTTCGACGCCAACCAGGGTTGGACCAGGGCGTCGAAGGATTTGAAATGGGCCGTCGCCTTATGGGCCTCGAACGCGGCCGCATCGTCATAAACTTCGTATAAAAATGTAACCGCAGGATCCTTCGGATCGCGGCAAACATCGAACTGCCGGCAGCCGGGTTCGGTGTCTTCCGACGCACGGGCGTTCTCGATCATCGCTGGGGAGAAATCCGCGATATGCTCAGGTTTTACGACAAAGGTGACGGTGACGACGAACATGCGGGAATTCCTTTTTGCTCCGGTTGCGTGCACCGCCGCCTGGGCCGGTGCGCGACATCTTGTTACAAAATTCCAGCCGCCCGCGCCATGAAACTTGATAAGTTTCCATCAGTCCCCGGCTAATCTTCGCGCATTAGGAATTTGTGTGGAATTGGCCGGTATCCTTCGGCGCCTGACACCACGGAACCGTATTGAGACATCGACCATGATTCTGCGCACCCAACTTGTCGTCCTCATCGGCCTGGCCGTTTTTCTCGGCGCCGGCTGGTATGCCTTGAACGGCAGTGAGGTCGATGCCCAGCCCAAAAACGCCTCGCGCGCGGGCGGCGGTGGCACGCGGGTTCTGGTCGAAAAGGCCCCCGCCGCTACGGACAAGATCATCGTCCGCGCCGTCGGCACGGGCGAGGCACGCAAGTCCGCAGCACTCTACCCCAAGACTGCCGGCGAAGTTGTCGCCGTGTCGTTCCGCAGTCAGGACCGGGTTCACAAAGGGCAAATTCTGCTGCGCCTGGAAGACACCCATCAGCAGATCGCCGTGCGTCTGGCCAAGGTTGCGGTCAAGGATGCGACCCGTCAGTTGAAGCGCCTGGAAAAACTGGCGCCGTCGGGCACCGCGTCCCAGGCGCGCCTGGAAACGGCGCAGACCGACCTTGAAGCCGCGACCCTGCGCCTGGATCAGGCCGAACAGGCGCTTGACGACCGCATCGTCTATGCCCCCTTCGACGGCATCATCGGGCTGAGCGACATCGACCGCGGTGATCGGGTGACCACGGATACGCAGATCGCCACGTTGGATGACCGCTCGGAAATCCTGGTGGAATTCGAATTGCCTGAGGAATACGCCGGCCGCATCAAGGTCGACGACCCGGTCATGGTCCGGCCCTGGACCGCCCCGGACCTGCGGCTTGCGGGCAAGGTTTCTCAACTGGGCAGCCGCATCGACCCGATCACGCGCACGCTTCGGGTCAAGGCGACGATCCCCAACGAGGAAGACCTGATCCGCCCCGGCACGTCGTTTGAGACCGAGCTGGCCTTCACCGGCAAACCCTATCCTACCGTCCGCGAGGTCGCCGTTTTGTGGAGCCGCGACGGCGCCTATCTGTGGCGGGTCGCCAAGAAGGACGGCAAGACCGAAACGGCGGAGAAAGTGTTCGTCAAAATCGTCCGCCGCGACCGTGGCCGCATCCTGGTCGACGGGCCGCTGAACGCCGACGACCTGATCGTCGTCGAAGGCGTCCAGGGCCTACGCCCCGGCCAGCGCATCCAGGCCATTCCTTTCGACAAATTCGCCGCCGGCGACGCCGCCCCAAAGGGCAAGAAAAAGGCGACCCCGTAACATGTCCCGGTTCAGCGACCTGCCGTCCCTGTCGGTCCGCCGGCCCACGCTGGTGGTCGTCATGAACCTATTGATCATGATCGCCGGTCTGGCCGCGATCATGGGCGTCGAAGTCCGTGAACTGCCCGACGTCGACCGCCCCATCGTCACGGTGCGCGCGTTTTTCGACGGGGCCTCGCCGGAAACCATGGATGCCGAGGTGGTCAGCGTACTCGAAGGGGCCGTCGCCCGCGTATCCGGGGTCAAGCGCATCGAGGCCGCCAGCGAGGAAAACAACGGCCGCGTCCGCGCCGAATTCTCCGCCAACGTCAATCTGGACGTCGCCGCCAACGACATCCGCGAAGCGGTCGCCGGGGTCGAGCGGCAATTGCCGGAAGGCGTCGAGGACATCACCGTCGTCAAGGCCGACGCCGATTCCCAACCGATCATCCGCCTGGCCCTGGTGTCCGACAAGGTGAACCAGGAAGATCTGACCCGCATCGCCGAAGACGACATTTCGCCCGAGTTCCTTTCCATCGACGGGGTCGCCTCGGTCGACCTGTTCGGCGATCAGGAACAGGTCCTGCGCATCGTCGTCGATCCCATGAAACTGGCGCGCTACGGCCTCAGCATCGATGACGTCGCCAAGGTGCTGCGCTCAACCCGACTCGACGTGCCCGCCGGCAGTTTCAAATCGGACGACCAGATGCTGCTGGTGCGCGCCGACGCCTCGGTGTGGGAGCCGGCCAAGGTCGAGGATCTGGAATTGCGCAAGGACGTGCGCCTGGGCGAGGTCGCGCAGGCCTTCTACGGCCCGGCCGAGGCCGAAAGCTATTCCGTTCTCAACGGCTCCAAGGTGGTCGGCCTGGGCATCGTGCGCCGCGCCCAATCCAACACCATCGCCATTTCCGATGCCGTCAACAAAAGCGTCGATCGCCTGAACAAGCGCCTGAAGGACGTGCGGCTGGTCAAGATTTCCGACGATGCGCGCTTTATCCGATCGTCCGTGCGCGAGGTCATCAACAGCCTGCTGATCGCCGTCGCCGTGGTCATCGCCGTGATCTTCATGTTCATGGGCGGCCTGCGCCCGACCCTGATCCCGACCGTCGCCATCCCCGTCGCCATCATGGGCACGGTGGGCGCGATCTATCTGATGGGGTTCTCGGTCAATATCCTGACCCTGCTGGCCATGGTCCTGGCCACGGGCATGATCGTCGATGACGCCATCGTTGTGCTGGAAAACATTCAGCGTCACCGCACCCTCGGCATGAAGTCCTACGCCGCCGCCGTCAACGGTACCCGCCAGGTGTTCTTCGCCGTGCTGGCGACCACGGCAACACTGATTTCCGTGTTCCTGCCCATTGCCTTCCTGCCGTCGACGGCGGGTAAGCTGTTCACCGAATTTGGCTTCACCCTGGCCGTGGCCGTGGCGATTTCATCCTTCGTGGCGCTGTCCCTGGTGCCCATGCTGGCATCGCGCCTGCCCGACCGGGGCGATGCCGGGCCGACCAAACCGCCGGCTATCCTGGTCGCCGCCGGACAGCGCATCAATGCGGCCTATGCCAGGATGCTGGAATTCACTCTCAACGCCCGGCTGCTGATCCTGGGCGGTACGGCCATGCTCGCGGCGACGGCATTGCTGGTCTATCCCACCATCAAGACCGAATTGCTGCCGCGCGAGGACCGTGGCGCCATCATCATCATGATGCAGGGGCCGGACGGCGTCGGGCTCGACTACATGGACCGCCAGTCGGTCCAGGCCGAGGCCCTGCTGCGCCCATTGGTCGACAGCGGCGAGGCGGAAAACGTGTTCGCCATCGTCGGGCGCTGGGACCCGAACCGCGTTTATCTGATCGCCCCTCTGGTGCCCTGGGATCAGCGCAAGCGCTCGCAACAGGAAATCGCCAAATCCCTGAACAAGGGCCTGAGGGCGATCCCGGGGGCGACCGCGCGCGTCCGCACGCCCAACAGCCTGAACCTGCGCCGCGCCGGCGGCAGTATCGAATTCACCCTGACCGGGTCCAACTACAAGGACATCGCCGCCGCCGCCTTCGATTTCCTGGGCGCCATGCGCGAACGCCTGCCCAGGCTGGAGGACCCGGAGGTCGAATTCCAGCAGACCCAACCGCAGCTGTCGGTCAAGGTCGACCGCCGCCGGGCGGAGGACCTGGGCGTCCAGATCGAGGGCATTGTCGATACCCTGCGCGCCATGGTCGCCGGGTTCGAAGTGGCGGAGCTGAACGTCAACGACCGCTCAATCCCGGTGATGCTGGAATCGGCGGCCGGCGCCATCAACGATCCGACCGATCTGTTCAATCTGTTCGTGCCGACGGGCGATGGGCGTCTGGTGCCGCTGTCGGCCTTCGTGACCCTGGAAGAGGTCGGCACGGCGGCCGAGCTTGACCGGTCCGGCCAGAAGCGCGCGGTCGAGGTCGAGGCCGTGCTTCCCGCCGACATGTCCCTGCAGGAAGCCATTGACGGCATTCAGGCCATCGCCGACGACACCCTGCCGCCCGGCATCGGGTTGCGTTTCATCAACGAGGCCGCGACCCTGCAGGACACCAGCAACGAGGTCGCCCTGACCTTCGCGTTCGCCGTGCTGATCGTCCTTCTGGTCCTGGCGGCCCAGTTCGAAAGCATCGTCAGCGCCCTGGTGATCGTGCTGACCGTGCCCTTCGGGCTGGCGGCGGCCGTGTTCGCCCTGAAACTTTCCGGCGGCACCATCAACATCTACAGCCAGATCGGCCTGGTCATGCTGGTCGGCCTGATGGCCAAGAACGGCATCCTGGTCGTCGAATTCGCCGACCAGCTGCGCGACCGCGGCCTGTCTGTGGCCGATGCCATCCGCCAGGCGGCGATCATCCGCCTGCGCCCGGTGATGATGACCATGCTGTCCACGGTGCTGGGCGCTTTGCCGTTGATCCTGGCGACCGGCGCCGGGTCGGAAGCGCGGGTCGCCATCGGCTGGGTCGTGTTCGGTGGGCTCGGCATCGCCACCGTGTTCACCCTGGTCCTGATCCCGGTGATCTATTCCCTGCTGGCACCGCTGTCGTCCAACCGAGCCCATGCGGGCGTGCGGCTGGACCGTGAACTGCGCGAAGCCGAACATATGGACACGACCGAAGCCCCCCTGGCCGCGCCCCGGGCGGCGGAATAGCCTGATTTCAGGAACGAGTATTCCAGAATTCAAAGCATCCTGATCCTTGGGGGAAAAAGTGTCATTCCCCCTGCCCCCTTGCCAATCGCCGGCGAAGACCGCAGATTCACGGGAACGAACCGTTGAGGAGACGATCATGTCCCAAGCCGCCGCCAATACCCGGCCGCATCCCGGCCGCACGGTCCTGGCCCCGATCAACTTCATGGCCCATGCGCAGGCCGAAAAGCCGCGGGTCTTCATGTCCGCCGACCACGCCCAGCCGAACGAGCGTCTGGGCAGCTTCGAAGAAGCGGCGGTGGAAATGCATGATGCCCGCGCGCTGACGCCGGCGGCCAGCCTGGACGTCCAGGGCTTCGAACTGGCGACCATGCCGACAGCCATGGCCGATTTCTACGACGAAGCCCGCATCGAGGCCGTCTATTATCCGGAGATCACCGCATTCCTGAAGCGCGTGACCGGTGCGGCGGACGTCCATATCTTCGACCACACGGTGCGGGTGCAGGACGACGGCAAGCGCGCCGCCACGGCCAAACGCCTGCCGGTGCTGATCGCCCATAACGATTATACGGAAACATCGGGCCCCAAGCGGGTGCGCGACGTGATGGACGCCGCCACCGCCGACCGCTACCTGGGCCACCGCTTCGCCATGGTCAACGTGTGGCGGTCGATCGGCGCCAGCGCCGACCGCACGCCGATCGCCGTGGCCGACGCCCGCACCATGCGGACCGAAGACTTCCTGGCCACGGACCTTGTCTACAAGGACCGGGTCGGCGAGATCTATCAGAACGCCCATTCGGACGGGCAGAAATGGTACTGGTATCCCGGCATGGGCGGGGACGAGGTCCTGCTGCTCAAATGCTTCGACACCGCCACGGACGGGCGCGCCCGCTATACCGCGCACACGGGGTTTGAAAACCCCGATGCCGCCCCGGACACGCCGCCCCGGGAAAGCATCGAAGTCCGGACCATGATCTCCTTCGCACCTTAAAGGCGCGGGGGATTTCCTTCACGCCTTGAGGGCGCGAACCCGCTCCTAGCTTTCGACCGTCATCGACGCCGGCGTCCACTTGTGGCGCCGGCGTTCGCGTTTGCCGTCTTCGGTTTCAACGCCGTATTCGATGGGCTCGGTCGGTGCCCAAATGTCGCGATCGTCCATGGCGTTGCCCATGACATTGGCCCAGGCCCGCCCTTCTGCTCCAGGGGCGCCGTCTTCCATATAGGCCGATACGTAGACCCCGCAGGATTTGCAGAACACATAATCACCGACCTTCAGGCCGAAGCGGTAACGGCCCAGAAGGCTGGCGTCCTTGACCTGCAGATGGATATGGCCCGCGTTGTCGGACAGGGCGCGGGTCGCGTGCTTGCGGCAGAACGAACACTGGCAGGCCCGGGGCACGATTTCCGCCGGGTCCTTAGCCGTGGTGAAGGTAACGGTGATGTTGCCGCAATGGCAGCCGCCCTTATGGTCGGTCATGGTTGACGTTTCCTCGCATCTTGTCTTGCCCCCCGGTCATTAGAAACCGCGTGATTGCCCAAGCGCAAGTCTCCGTCATCGCCAGAACGGCTTGGCGCATTCCCGGGCGGCCTCGGCCCGAGTCAGTCCCACGTCGGCCAACAGGCGTGCATCCAGCCGGGCCAGCGCCCGGCGCTGACGGACCTTTTCACCGCAGAGGCACAGCCAAGCGCCCAACCGGGCGTACCACGGCCGCCGTGGGATGACCCAAGGTCCGGCGCCAAGGTCACGCAGATCGGTAATTCCATCGAACATCGGCCGGTTCCTCCGTTGAAATTTCACCGGCAGATGGTGCCGCCGGGCGGCGGCAGGGTCACGCGCGATCGCTTCGTCCGCGGCCGAAGGTTCAGGGCGCCGAAGGCTGCCCTCCGCGCCGCGCCGGCAGGGTCATGGCCGCGACCCCGGCGATCACGCAGGCCATGCCGGCCCAGGCGGTAAGCGGCAACGTTTCGCCCAGGACCAGCGCCCCCAGGGCAACCCCGATGGGCACCCTGAGATAGGCCTGCGCCGCCGTGCCGACGGAACCCAGAGTCTTGAGCAGACGAAAGTAGATGACGAAGGCAAGTGCGGTCGACAGCACGGATAAGCCCAACAGGGCCAGCGCCGAATCCGTTGATACCGAAAGCGTCCACGGTTGCTCTACGATCAGGCTGGCCGGGATCAGCACGGCACCGCCGGCGATCATCGATCCCGCCGCCGGGACGATGGCGTGCATCCCGGAAAAGCGCCGCCCGAACACCGCCGCCCCGGCATAACAGACCGTGGCGCCAACAATGACCAACTGCGCCATCAATTCCTGCGTCAGCCCTTGCAGGGCATCGTTGCCGATCACCAGGACGATCCCGGCGAAACCGAAGGCGACGCCCAGGAACTTGCGCCAGGTCCGCTCCCCCTCCAACCGCAGAATCATGGCGAGCAGAAAGATGAAGATCGGCGAGGTCGAATTGAGGATCGTCGCCAACGATGCGTCCACGGTCTGTTCGGCCCAGGCGATGGCGGTGAACGGCAGAACGCTGTTGAGGCATGCCTGAACCATGAACGACCGCCAGGACGCGGCGTCGCGCGGCATGCGCAGGCCGAGCGCGCGCATGATCATCAGCAGCACCATACCGGCGATGGCCGTGCGCCCGGCGATCAGGGTGATCGGCGGGATTGTCTCGATCCCGACCTTGATGAAGCTGTAGGACGCCCCCCACAAAGACGCGAGCAGAACCAGCAGGCCCAGATTCGCGGCCAGGTCCAAAGTTGCGCGCGGATTGGGAAACGGCGCGGCGGGGGTCATTGTCATGAGAGGTCCGGATTGATTGCGGGGCGCATACTGTGTCACGGATCCGGGCCGATCTTGCCGGAGAACACTTCGACCGGCGCCGAAGCATGTTCGCGTGCGCCCGGTCCCGGCGGCAGGTACAATCACCCCATGACGACGGTGAACGCAATGAACTTGGCGGAGATCGGCAATCTGGTCGGCGACCTGACGCGGGCGCAGATGCTGACGGCGTTACTCGACGGACGGGCATTGACGGCAGGTGAGCTTGCCTGGTGTGCGGGGATCATGCCGCAGACCGCCAGCAGCCATCTGGCCAAGCTTCAGGCGGCGGGCCTGCTGGCCATGGAAAAGCAAGGACGCCATCGCTATTTCCGCCTGTCCTCGCCCACCGTGGCGGCCATGCTGGAAAGCATGCAGGTGGTCTGCGCCGTCGACACGCCGCGGCGCATCCGCCCGGAAAGCCGCATGGACAGGGACCTGCGCATGGCCCGCAGCTGCTACGACCATCTGGCCGGCGTTCTGGGGGTATCCCTGGCCGATGCGCTGACCGACCGGGGGGCCATCGACCTTGCCGCCGACGGCGGTGTCGTCACACCCACAGGCCGCGACATGCTGGCCGGATTCGGGATCGACCTGGATCAACTCAGCCAGCAAAAGCGCTGTTTCTGCCGACCCTGCCTGGATTGGAGCGAACGGCGCCACCACATCGCCGGCTCCCTGGGCAAGGGCCTGTCCGACCGTCTGTTCGAATTGGGCTGGGTTGTACGCGTCCGCGACAGCCGCGTGATCCGCGTCACGCCCGAAGGACAGCGCGGCCTGAAGAAAACCTTCGCCATCGACCATCCGATGTAAGGCTGTCTATACTCCCGATATTGTATACAAAAAAACATCCTCGGGAGCATCCGCACATGAGATTGAAAGACAAGATCGCCATCGTCGTCGGTGGCGGGCAACAGGCTGGCCAGACCATCGGCAACGGCCGCGCCACCGCCATCCGTTTCGCTCAGGAAGGCGCCACTGTTCTGGTCGTCGACTATGACGAGGCCAGCGCCGCCGATACCCTGAAGATGATCACCGACGCAGGCGGCAAGGGATCGACCCTGCAGGCCGATGTGCGTCGTGAGGACGATTGCCGTAATATCGCCGCGACCTGCGCCGAACGTTACGGCCGCATCGACGTGCTGCACAACAATGTCGGGCGGTCGCGCGGCGACAAGCCGACGACCGAACTTGAGGCCGAGATGTGGGATGAGCTGTTCGAACTCAACCTGAAGGCCATGTTCATGACCTGCAAGCATGCCTTGCCGGTGATGCGGGAAAAGAAATCAGGGTCGATCATCAACATTTCATCGACCTCGTCGCTGTGCTCGCGCGGCACCATCGCCTACAAGACGTCCAAGGGCGCCATCAATACCATGACCCATATGCTGGCCATGGAGAACGCGCCCCACGGCATCCGTGCCAACGTCATCATCCCAGGTCTGATCGACACGCCCATGGCGATTGAGCGCCGGGCCCAGGAACGCGGCGTCGACCGTAAGGTCGTGCGCGACGAACGCGACGCTCAGGTGCCGCTTTACGGCCGCATGGGCACGGCCTGGGACGTGGCCAATGCGGCCCTGTTCCTGGCCTCGGACGAAGCGCAGTACATCACCGGCGTGCTGTTGCCCGTGGACGGCGGCATTTCTTCAAGAATCGGATAAGCGGCGGTCAGTCGTCGGCATCGTCGTCATCGGCGGTGACCGTGCCGCGTCGGTCGGTGGTCTTGCGGCGGGAGTCTTCTTCCCGGCGGTCCTCGTCGGCGCGGCGATCTTCGCCCTTGCGGCGCTCCTCACCCTTGGGGCCGTCGTCCCGCTTGCGCCGGTCGCGCTTGCGTCGGTTCTTGCCACGCCGGTCACGCTTGCGCCGACGGTCGTTGCGGGTCATCAGATAGAACACGACCAGCACGGCAATCGCCAGAAGCACCGCCGTGATGGCGACGATGGCCGCGACCCAACGCCAGAAATCAACGGCATCCGGTTCGGCGACGGGCGGGGGAACCTCGCCCTTGATCCGGGCCATCACCTCGGCCGCCAGATCGGGGCGTTCGATCTTCGCCGCCTCCTTCATGACCGCACCGGGCATGGGGAAATCGTGACTGCCGGGGCATAGCCGGAAGATCATCAACGGATCGGCCAGGGTCAGGTGACGGATCTCGGCGTTGCCCCTGGTGCTGTGCAGGCTTAGGTAGGTGGTCGTCAGCTCGCTGTCGTCTTCACGCTTGAGCACGAAAGACACGTCGTCGACCTTGCCGTTGGCGTCCGCATCGACGGTGAAGGCGCGGGCAATGCGGAACTTTTCATTGTCGAGGGCAAGCCAGGCCGGCTGCCACAGGTCGGTAATATCGAAATTGCAGGCACCGGGCTTGCCCTGCGGTGGCGGCGCCTTGATCTCGGTTTTGGTCAGATCGATCTCGGGTTTGGGTGCTTCGCGCATCTGCGGATGCGTCTCGAACGGCTTGTCAGGGTCCTCAGCAGGCGCCGTCGATGGCTTGGCCGCACCGGAGGTCACGGCCTTCGACGCATCCGTGGCCAGCGAACGCACGGGCGCCGCCATGGCATCGCTGTAGCGCGCGGTGACCCCGTCGCTCGGCAGGGACCGCACGGTGGTGCAGTCTTCCAGTTGTTCCAGGCGTTTTTGAATCTGGTTGTTCGGGCGACTGCTTTCCGTACGGCCGAGCGACAGATGCACAGCGACCAGTTTCTCGCGCCCGAACAGCGGTTCCAGGGCGCGGTACAGGTCGCTCGCCAGGTTCTTCATATCGTATTGCCATTTCGCATCGGCGAGTTGGCGGTTGTAGGTGTTGACCAGGAAGATGCTCTTGACCTCGGCCTGATTGGCGCAGACCTGGCGCACGGATTTCTTGGTCACCGTCATGAAGAAATTGACGATCCGCTTCACGACCTTGTTGTCGGGCGTTACGAAGGGCATGGCTTGGGGCCGCATGCGAACGGTGGCGAATTCTTCCGCGACGGCAGCAGGTGCAAACAAGGACAGCCCGCCCGCGATCAGCAAAATGGCGGGAAGTATCCGGAACAGACCTTTGGCACGCGTCAAATAATCTGACGGCATGGCAGCTCACCCTTACATGCTGCCCCCAAGAACGCCGCCGTATGGTGGTCGGTTCACAGTGCCGGCCTTGTCGATGTTTCGAATGGGCCGGCGGCGCCGGGGAAAGCATAGAGCAGGCAGCCGCGGCGCCAAACCGATTTCCGGTCCGGAAATGGGAGGATGAGCCTAGGACTTGCCGCCCAGGCAATCCTCGAAGGCCCGCAGATTGGCCGCCATCATGTTCCCATACAGGTCCGGACCGGGCGTGAAATCAGTGCCCAGGGGATCGAGAACACCGATCCGCGCCTGGGTCCCCTCGATCAGCGCCGTCGCAAGGCGTGATGGAAACTGCGGTTCCGTGAACAGGCAGACGACGTTCAGCCGCGTCATGCGGGCGCGCAGATCGGCGATATGACGAGCCCCCGCCGGGCGGTCCGGGTCGACGGCCAGGATGCCCTGAGCCACCAGCCCGAAGCGCCGTTCCAGGTATTGATAGGCGTCGTGGAAGACGACGAAGGGCCGGTCCTTGACCCGCGCCAAACGAACCGTGAAATCGGCAGTCAGGGTGTCGATCCCGGCCCGCGCGGCGGCGGCGTTGCGGACGTAAAGGTCCTTCCGCGCCGGGTCGGCGGCGGCCAGGGCGTCGGCGATGACGGCGGTCATCGTCTTGGCGTTTTCCGGATCAAGCCAATAGTGGGGGTCTTCCGCACCGGCCCCCTGGCCATGGTTATGACCATGACCGTGATCATGGCCGTCATCGCCCAGATGGCGGATGGAATGGCGGACAAGGCCGGATGCCCGCGACAGGGCGACCACCTGGGCCGTCTTGGCCAGGGTCGCGATCGGCTTGGCCAGGGCCGCTTCCAGCCCGCCGCCGATCCACAGCACGACTTCGGCCTCGGCGAGCATGCTGGCCTGGGACGGGGACAGGGCGAAGCCGTGCGGCGAGGTGCCGGCGGGGATCAACAGACGCGGCGCGCCGGCGCCCGCCATGACCTGGGCGGCCAGGGAATGCAGCGGTGCGATCGACACCGCGACCCGTACCTCCGCCCCGGCGGGGCGCGGCGCGCAAAGCACGGCAGCCAGCAGGATCAGCAGGACGCGCGCGGCATTGACAGGGACGTTCATTGGACTATGTTCCGCCTCTTGTCCGGAAATGTTATGATATAACGTTTGTAGCCGGGAGTGACTTACACGATCCCGCCTGCGCAAGTAAACAGGAACCTGACGGCCATGCCCCAAACCGCCCGCGCCATTGGCCCCGACGCCGCCCCCGGCACTCCCGGCGGCGTGCTGTTCCGCGCCACGGGCATCGGCGTTAAACGCGGCGGCGAATGGCTGGTCAAGGGCGTCGACCTGACCATCAACCCCGGCGAGATCGTCACCCTGATCGGCCCCAACGGCAGCGGCAAGTCGACCACGGCCAAGGTCGTGCTCGGCCTGATGCGGCCGGATGCGGGCAAGATCGAGCGCGCGGCGGCCCTGCGCGTGGGCTATGTGCCGCAGCGCCTTGCCATCGACGACACCCTGCCCTTCACCGTCAGGCGCCTGATGACCATGACCGGGCCGGCGGACGACGACGCCATCGCCCATGCCCTGACCCGCGCCGGGGTCGGCCATCTCGCCGACGCGGCGGTGCAGCGCCTGTCCGGCGGCGAGTTTCAGCGCGCCCTGATGGCCCGCGCGATCCTGCGCCGCCCCGACCTTTTGGTCCTGGATGAACCTGTCCAGGGTGTCGATTTCGCCGGCGAGGTGGCGCTGTACGAGCTGATCCGCGACATCCGCGACGAACTGGGCTGCGGCATTCTGCTGATTTCACACGACCTGCATTTCGTGATGGCGGAAACCGATCGGGTGTTGTGCCTGAACCGCCATGTGTGCTGCGCCGGAACGCCGCAGTCCGTCGCCGCCGACCCCGAATACCGCCGCCTGTTCGGCCCCCGCGCGGTCGAAACCCTGGCCGTCTACCAACACCATCACGACCATGCCCACGGCCCGGACGGCGAAGTCATTCCTCTGGCCAGCCGCGACCCGGCGGCCCATAGCCACGGCGACGGTGCCGTCTGCCGCCTGGACCACGATCATCCGACAACCGCGAAGGGGACGCCGGATGATCAGTGAGTTCATCCTGCGGGCGGCCCTGGCCGGCATCGGCGTCGCCCTGGTCACCGCCCCCCTGGGCTGCTTTGTCGTGTGGCGGCGCATGGCCTATTTCGGCGACACCATGGCCCATTCAGCGCTGTTGGGTGCGGCGGCGGCGATCGCCTTCGATATCGACGCGACGCTCGGCGTATTCGTCGTCTCTGTCCTGGTCGCCCTTGCCCTGCTGGCGCTGGAACGGCGCGGCGGCCTGGCGACGGACACTCTGCTTGGCCTGCTGTCCCATTCCGCCCTGGCCGTGGGCTTGGTGGTCATGGGTTTCATGACCGGGCTGCGTCTTGATCTGTTCGGTTATCTGTTCGGCGACATCCTGGCCGTCGGCATGAACGACCTGATCCTGATCTGGGGCGGTGGGGCCGTGATCCTGGCCATGCTGCTGCGCATCTGGCGGCCGCTTCTGGCCGCCACGGTAGCCCCCGACGTGGCGGCGGCCGAAGCCATGAACCCGGCACGCCAACGCCTGATCTTCATGTTGCTGCTGGCCGGCGTGATCGCCATCGCCATGAAGATCGTGGGCATCCTGTTGATCACCGCCCTTCTCATCATCCCTGCCGCCGCCGCACGGCGCCTTGCCCATACGCCGGAATCCATGGCGATGATCGCCGCGGGCATCGGCGCCTTGGCCGTGGCCGGCGGGCTGGGGGCGGCGGTCGCGGCGGACACCCCGGCGGGCCCGACCATCGTCGTCGCGGCCCTCGTCCTGTTCCTGATCGGATTGATCCCCTGGCACGGAAAGGCGGCTGACCATGGCTGACCACGCGCATCACGACGGCCCGGCACTGACTCGCAACCAGCAAACCGTGCTGACGGCGCTGAAAGGCGCGGACAAGCCGCTTACGGCCTATGACGTCCTGGGCCTGCCCGCCATCCGCAAGGCGGGGATGAAAGCCCCCCTGACCATCTACCGGGCACTCGATAAACTGATGGACCGGGGTCTGGTGCACCGCATCGAAAGCCTGAATGCCTTCGTCCATTGCGATCATGGCCCCCATGACCACGCGACCGGGTTTCTCATCTGCACCGATTGCGGACGCACGCTCGAGGTTCACCTGGAATCCTGCGAAACCCATCTTGCCGGGCGCGCGCGCGAACAGGGTTTCGCCGTCGATAACGTGCGCGTGGAAATGACCGGCCGCTGCCCCGAGTGCGCGGCGCGGGCAGCCGCCTCCTAACCCTTCCCAATCCGGCCCAGATCCGCCGCCACCCGCGTGACGACGGACGGCCAATCGCCCAAGGCGGGCTGTCGGTAAAGATGCAGGCTGTCGTACCAGGGCGTCGCCTCACCGGACAGGCCCCAGCGCCAGTCAGGCACGAAGGGCAGCAGGCCCCAGGCAGGCCGTCCCATCGCCCCCGCCAGATGCAGAACCGCCGTGTCGGCGCTGATGACGAGGTCGAGCCCGGCAACGACCGCCGCGGTATCTGCAAAGGTCCCGAGCCCCGGCGTCTCGGCGAACGGGTCCGGCCGCCGGACCAATTCCGCCGCATCGTCCGGCCGCAGCCCGACCTGCAGGTTGACGAAACGGACGCCCGGGACATTGAACAAGGGGGCGAGGTCGGCAAGGCGCAGGCTGCGCGCCCCGTCCCGGCGGTGGGTCGGGTTGCCGGACCAAGCCAGTCCGATACGCGGCCCCGCGCCCTCCCCGGCATCAGCGGTCGGCGCGCGCAGATAGGCCGCGCCGGAAACATCATCCGCTGTCAGACCAAGCACCGCGCCCAGGCTCATCACGGGGCACCACAGGGGGGCCTCAGGCGGATTGTCCGCATCAGCGATCTCAACGTCCCAACCCTGGGCCGCCATCAGGGCCGTCAGCGCCCCCGGCACGGCGAGCACGGGAACACCGCCCCGGTCCCGCACCCGGGGGGCGAAGCGCGCGAACTGGATGACATCGCCGAAGCCCTGTTCCGGGATCAGCAGCACACGTTCTCCTGAAAGCGCATCGCCGTTCCAGCGTTGGCCCGGCGGCGTGGCCATGCTCTGGAACGCCAGGCGTGACTCGTACATCGGCCAGCCGGCGGCCAAGTCCCCCATCAGCAAATAGAGAACCGCCCGGTTGAATCGCGTGCGCGCGTCATCAGGATCAAGGGTCAAGGCGCGGTCGAGTGCCGCCGCCCCGTCGGCGTAACGGCCCAGGTCCGTGCAGGCGATGCCCAGGTTGCACCAGCCCGCGGCAAAGTCCGGGTCCGCCGCCACGGCGCGGCCATGCAGGTCCGCCGCCTCGGCATAATCGCCCTGCCGGTGGCGCACGATGCCCAAGCCGTCAATGGCGCGGGCATTGGCGGGCGCGGTTTCCAGAACCGTCGTGAAGGCTTCCGCAGCCGCGCCCAGGTCTTCCGCCGCAAGGCAGGCACGGCCCAGGTTGTTGCGGATCATCACCTCGTCAGGCATGAGGATCGCCAAGCGTTCCAGATGAGGTCGCGCCCCCGCCACGTCGCCGGTGGCGAAACACAGGTTGGCCAGGATCATCAGGGCGCCGACATGGACTGGGTCGTCGGCCAGGGCCTGTTCGGCCGCCGCCTTCGCCTCGGCGCCGTTGCCCGCGCGCCAGGCGGTCTCAGCCTGCTTGAACAGAGAGGCGGCGTCGGCCATCCCGCCGTCCTAGAAGGTCTCGACCCAGGGTCGGATTTCGACTTCCCAGGTCCAAGCCGAACGGGGCTGTTTCAGGATCGCCATGTAGGTTTCGGCGATGGCGTCGGGCTCCAGCCATTTGTCCGGCTGGTCGGCCGTGTTCTGCCGCCCCTCACGATGGTCGGCGGCGATGCCGCCGTCGATCACGAAATGCGCGATATGGATGCCCTGGGGGTGCAGCTCGCGGGCCAGGCTCTGCGTCAAGCCGCGCAGGGCGAACTTGCCCATGGCGAAACTGGACGACCGGGGATAGCCCTTCACGCTGGCCGAGGCGCCGGTGAAGAAGATCGCGCCGCCCCCCGCTGGCAACATGCGCTGTGCCGCCTGCTGGGCGACCAGGAAGCCACCGAAGGCGGAAATCTCGATGGCTGTCTTGACCTCGGCCGGATTCAAATCGGTCAGTGCCCCGGGGGCGCGGCGCGAGGCGTTGTACAGAACAAAGGCCGGGGCGCCGCCGTTTTCATCAAGGGTCGCGAACAGGGCCGCAACCTGGCCCGGGTCCGTGGCGTCGCAGGCATGAGCCGTCGCCCCGATCTCGTCACAAAGCCCCGCCAGCTTGTCCGTATTCCGCGCGCTCAAACAGACCTGCCAGCCGTCCGCCGCCAATTGCCGCGCCACAGCGGCGCTGAGCCCCGCCCCGGCACCGACGATAAGCGCGCGTTTCTTGTCCGTCATGACCGCGTCCCTTTCTAATAACCCCCTTCAACCTTTACCCTTGCCCCCGGGCAGCGTCCAGCCTGCACGGGTCAGACAGTCAGGCCGCCGGTTTCAACAACGAACATGAGAAGTGAAGCGTGAAGGCGGGAATGGCCGTATCGCAAAGGCCGCGCAGCGATCAGCCGCGCGCCCGGTCGATCAGTTGACCATCATCGCCCAGGATGCGTACGGTGGCGTCGCCGCCCGCCAGTACGTCCCAATCGACATCACCCAGAATGCCCTGGGTTGTGTCCGTCTCTATGAACACGTCGGCTTCCGGAGCCTGGCCTAGACGCGAAGGATGGGTTCCCGGCCCGGAGAGGGCAGTGCCGGGGAGCAGACTGCAGTCCCCAGGCCGGGGCTCTTCGTTGGATGAGCGAAGAGCGAGCGTCGCATCGCCTGCCGCGTCAGCGCGGGCGCCGGAACCGGCGTCATCGGTGATGACGGGTGCGAAAATTCGATGGCCGTCGATTGCGGCTGCGCGGGCTGCGGGCGCCGGGAGCATGTCCCGGTCTCGAAACAGGGCATCGCGGATTTCTTCAATCGCGTCGGCGACAAGATTTTTTAGAGTTCGCATGCTCCACCCCGACTGCGCAACCGCGCAATATTTCAATTATTATTACTTTCGTCTATGCATCTATCAATTGTATTATTTGTTTATAATTTTGAATTATATTTTGATTTTATTTTAATAAAATTTCCTTCAAATTTTATCTTTCAAGCCACCTGGCACGGCAGGACGCTGTCCGCTGTTGTTTGCAGCGATGCCCTGACTTAGAAAAGAGGCCGAGGAGAAACCCCATGTCTCAGGGTCTCAGGACCGTCGTCGTCATTCCCGCCCGTTGGGGCTCGACCCGCTTTCCCGGCAAACCACTGGCCCTCGTGGCCGGGGTTTCCATGGTGCAGCGGGTCTGGGCGCTTGCTCGCGCGGCCAAGGATGTGGACAGCGTCTGCATCGCCACCGACGACGCACGCATTGCCGAGGCCGCCGCCGCGTTCGGTGCCGAAGCGGTGATGACGCCGGAAGGCTGCCGCAACGGCACGGAGCGCGCCCATGCTGCTGCTCAGGCCATGGATACGCCGCCGGACGTGATCATCAACCTGCAAGGCGACGCAGTTCTGACCCCACCCTGGGTGATCGCCGCCGTCGCAGGCGCCTTTGCCGACCCGGAGGCCCGCATCGCCACCCCTGCCGTGGCGCTCAACGATACGCAGTTGGCCGCCCTTGAAGCCCACAAAAAAGAAAGCCCGGCCAGCGGCACGACCGTTGTCTTGGATAACCGCTCGAACGCGCTCTATTTTTCCAAGGCGATCATCCCTTTCCGCCGCGCCGCAGCCGCCCCGGTTTACCGCCATGTCGGTATCTATGGCTATCGGCGCGAGACGTTGGCCGGGCTCGTCGACCTGCCGGAAAGTACATTGGAAAAAACCGAGGGCCTGGAACAACTGCGCGCCCTGGAAAACGGAATCCCCATCCGCGTCGTGCCCGTGGATTACGCCGGGCGCACACATTGGTCTGTCGATAGCCCCGCCGATCTGACTGCCGCCGAAGACCTGATCGCCCGCGAAGGCGAACTACTGACCGCCTATGACGGCACGGGCACCGTCCGTTCATGAAGCTTCTGCTGGTCCGCCACGGCAATACTTTCGAAACGGGTGAGACGCCGGTCCGCGTCGGCGCCAACGAGGACCTGCCCCTGACCGCCGCCGGCGAGGACCAGGCCCATGCGCTGGCCGCTCAATTGAAAGCTTCTGCCATCCGCCCCGATCTGTTCGTCTGTGGACCGCTCAAACGCACCCGCCGGCATACGGAGATTGTCATGGCGGATCTTGCTGCGCCGGGCGCGGCCGAGATCGACCCGCGGTTGATGGAAATCGATTACGGTGCCTGGGGCGGGATGAGCGACGGCGACATCGTCGCCCGCTTCGGCCCGGTGGCGGCGCGCGAACTCGACGCCTGGGAAAAAGATAGCCGCTGGCCAACGGAAACCGTCAAATGGATGCCCGGCGCCGAAACGGTGACGCGCAACCTCCGCAATCTGACGGCAGAATTAACAGCGCGCCTGGGCGCGGATGAAACAGCGCTGGTCTGTTCGTCCAACGGTATCCTGCGTTATTTCCTGGAGTTCACCCCGGACGGCCTCGCCGGCCATCAGGTGGCGGGCAAGGCCAAGATGGCGACGGGGGCCGCGTCGTTGCTCGACGTTTCGGACGGCGAGACCCACGTCCTGTTCTGGAACGTCAAGGCGGGCATGCGACTGCCCGGCGCAATCTGACGCAATGGAGAAGGGCCGCGTATCCGCGGCCCCAGAAACAGTTCGGGCGGCGGCACCATCCGACCCTTTAAAAGGGCCGGACGCGCTAGGCATACCTATTTCTTTTTCTTTGCTGTAGACTTTTTGGCAGCGGCTTTCTTCACCGCAGGCTTCTTGGCGGCCGCCTTCTTCACCGCGGGCTTCTTAGCAGCCGCCTTCTTCACCGCAGGCTTCTTGGCAGCCGCTTTCTTTGCCGCGGGCTTCTTGGCAGCCGCCTTCTTCACCGCGGGCTTCTTGGCAGCCGCTTTCTTCGCCGCGGGCTTCTTGGCAGCCGCCTTCTTCGCCGCAGGCTTCTTGGCAGCCGCCTTCTTCACCGCGGGCTTCTTGGCAGCCGCCTTCTTGGCCGCAACCTTCTTCACCGCAGGTTTCTTGGCAGTAGCTTTCTTCACCGCAGGCTTCTTGGCAGCCGCCTTCTTCACCGCAGGCTTTTTAGCAACCTTTTTCGCAGCGGGCTTTTTGGCCGTCGCGGGCTTGGCCGCCGACTTCTTCGCCGCAGGCTTTTTCGAAACTGTTTTCTGAGGTCCGGCCATTGCATGCCCCCCTTAATCGTTGAACAAATGCGGCCCGAGTATTCGCGGGCCGCGCCACTAGTAAATATGACATTTTTATCCTTTACGATCCATGTACCATTTATTCAGGCAGCCAAAATGCTAGATTTTGCGTTCTAACTCGCTTATCAAGCGGCGCGACTTCCGCGCGAATCGACATGCCGAAACTGGACAATGGGGAAGAGCATTCATGCACAAGTCACTCGTTATTGCCCTCGCAACGGCAACTGCTTTCGGGCTTGCCGCATGCGGCAAGAAAGAGCCGAGCAATCTGACCTTCGATCAAGCCGCGCAGGAATTGGCGAAGGGTGCCGACAGCTTCAAAGCCTATGTGAAGGGCCTTGATAACAAGCTGGTGAAATGGACCGGCACGGTCACGGAAACCCGCCGATGGCACGAAGACGATTACGCGCCGGCCGCCGGCATGCTGATCGACATGGACGGCGCGCCGGGACCGGAGCTGTTCGTCAACATCGGCGTCGATGATTTAGAGACCGCCAAGACCGGCGCCAAGGTGTCCTTCACCGCGCGCCTGATGGAAAGCGTCGACGAGAAGGGCAAACTTCTGATCAAGATGAAGATCGAAGAATTCCACTAGGCGCCGACGGCGCCGAGGCACTCATGCCCGGCTGAGAATCAGCAACAGGATCGCCAAAATGATCAAGGCGATGCCGATCACTTCAAGGCGCGTCACCTTTTCTTTGAAAAAGAAAATCGACGCCGCGAAGGTGAAGACCAGTTCGATCTGTCCCAAGGCGCGGACGTAGGCCGCGTTCTGCATGGTAAAGGCGAAGCACCAGGCAATGGACCCCGCCAGGCCGACCATCCCCACCGCCGCCGACCATTTCCAATGGACGAACACGGCCTTCAGGGTCGGCGCCTCTTTCCACGCCAGATAGGCACCCATGGCAAATGTCTGGATGACCAACGACACCGCCACCGTATAGGCAACCGTCATTGTCAGGTCGTCCCATTTCAGCGACAGCGCCGCCCCCCGGAAGAACACCACCGACGCCCCCAAGAAAGCGCCGCAGACAAGCCCGATCACCGTCGCCCTTTCCGTCACTCCGGATATCAGCGCCTTCAGCGACACCTTCGACTGACCCGCCGACAGCACGACGACGCCGACGCCTGCCAGCGCGATGGCGGCGGCGGCGGCGGTGGTCACCTTGTCACCAAGAATAAGAAACCCCAGGACCGCGACCTGAAACACTTCGGTCTTGGAAAAGGTTGTCCCCACGGCGAAGTTGCGGAATTGAAACAGATACAACAACAGCACGGTGAAGGCGATCTGGCTGGCACCGCCCAAGACGCAGTACATCAGAAAGGTGGTGTTGAATACGGGCAGGTCCTTGCCGGCGATCTCGTGCAGCCCCCACAGGTAGACCAGCGCAAAAGGCATGGCGTAAAGAAAGCGGACATAGGCCGCGCCGAGCGTCGACAGGCGCCCTTTCAAATGCCTCTGCAACGCCGAACGCGCATTCTGAAGAAATGCCGCCAGGACGGTGATCGGTATCCAGAGTTCCATGTGTTGGGGGGGCCTTCGCGGGGGTGGGAGTGTCATCCATACCGTGTTCGTCTCCACCGGGAAATGCAATTTTACCGCCAGGGCCGGCCATTGATGTGGGCGCCGTGATGACGTCATAATTATTTTATATTTTTTTGCATATAAAAATGTTGATAAAGCACTCGCATATTGCGATTAATTAGTGCCAGTGCGTCTGAATACGTAACGCCGTATTCGCGCAGAGCAAACCGGCAGGCAATCGACGCTGCATTCGCCTTCGCCCATAACACCATCCTTGGCGCCACCCGCTGACCATCGCGGCAATGCCTTGAGAAAAAGGAAATGCCGTGGCCGACTCTGATCTGATTGTCTTGCGGTCGAAAACGGATCCATACCTTTTCATCATCACCCAGCGCAGTCGTTATCGCGTTGCAATGGATACCTTCCATGCCAGCGATCCGAACGACAGCCTGATCCACGTGCCGCCCGACCGCGCCCAGACCCTGCTGCGCGGGATGACGGATTTGTCCTATGTCGTGGACGCCATTAACGCCAAAGGACTTTATCGCTAACAGACCAATTAACGCCGATCCCCCCCCTATTTCATCGCCGATCCAACCAGATACCTTTGAGGGAAGGGAGGGTACGATCGAGGATGTCTACACGTGAATTTCTACAAAAGCCTCGCCGTCGCCGGCGGCGTTACCGGAACCGTTCTGGGCGCTGTATTGCTGACTGGATTGATGGCCGACCAGAAGATGGTGCTGCATGACGAGGAACTCAACCGGCCCCAGACCCTGCGCATTCAGGCGATCCCTGTGCGCCTGGGCGGCTACAGCCTGAAATACAAGCGAGGAACCGGCGACATCGTTATGCTGTCCGTATCAGTCACGGTCCCGGGCCTAAAAGAAAAGGATCTGGTCTGTCGCCTGGCGCCGCGCCTGATTTCGACCGTCACCAACGACGTTACCATTCGCTATGCCGAAGTCGAGGCCCTGCGGGCCGATCTGACCAAGACCCTGCCCGAACATCTGCGCCGCCGTTTCAATCTTGCCCTCGGCGGAAAGCTGATCCAGAGCGTGATTGTCGATAAGGTCGAAGCTGGGCAATTTCCGCCGCAATCGACCTGCAACAACGCCCCCTGAAGCACCACGCGTCAGGCCACCCCCTTTGCGGGGCGGCGGCCCGGTGGTATCTGTTGGGCCGACAATCGTGCCAACAACAGTGAACAAACGGGGGGGCACCTCACCCGTGAGCAGGGCGAACAACATCTTCGAGACGGACCTGGGCCCCACCCCGGCCAACCATCAGCCGCAAACACCGCTGAGCTTTTTGACCTGGGCGGCATCCGTTTATCCCGATCAACCGGCCGCCATCCACGGCGCGCGGACCATCTCTTACGGCGACATGTTGGTCCGTTGCCGGCGACTGGCGGGAGCACTGGCGGCGCGCGGCATCGGCCCAGGCGACGCGGTATCCGTCATGGGCGCCAACACGCCGGAGCTACTGGAAGCGCATTTCGGCATTCCCATGGCGGGCGCCGTGCTGAACGCGCTGAACACCCGGCTCGATGCGCCGACAATCGCCTTCATCCTGGATCATGCGGAAAGCAAATTGCTGATCACCGACCGGGAACACGCCCCGGTCATCAAGGACGCCCTCGCCAGGCTCGGGCGGAAAATCCCCGTCATCGACATCGACGACCCGGAAACGGAAGCCCAGGGCGGCACCCGGGGCGAGCACCTGGGCGACATGGACTACGAAGCCTTTCTGTTGACGGGCGACCCCGAATTCCCGGTCCTGCCGCCGGAAGACGAATGGCAGGCGATCTCGCTCAACTACACCTCCGGCACCACGGGAAATCCGAAAGGTGTCGTCTATCACCATCGAGGCGCCTTTGTGACCGCCATGGGCGGCGCCCTGGTTTCGCGCCTCGACCGCCAGTCGCGCTATCTGTGGACCCTGCCCATGTTCCACTGCAACGGCTGGAGCTACCCCTGGTCGATCACCGCCGCTGCGGGCACACATATCTGCCTGCGCCGGGTCGATCCGGCCCTGATCTTTCCCATGATCGCCAAACATCGCGTCACCCACATGTGCGGCGCGCCGATCGTCCTCAACATGCTGATCCATGCGCCGGACGCGGTGAAGACCACCTTCGACCAAAAGGTCGAGGTATTCACCGGCGGCGCCGCCCTACCCTCGGCGGTGATATCGGGTATGGAAAAAATGGGCTTCCGCGTGACCCATCTGTACGGGCTGACGGAATCCTACGGCCCCTCGACCTATTGCGCCTGGCAGGACGATTGGGGCGACCTTGACCCCGACGCCCAGGCGCAGAAGATCAGCCGCGCCGGCGTGCGCTACCCCACCGTGGCGGGCCAGACCGTGATGAACCCGGAGACCATGGAACCCGTGCCCAGCGACGGCCAAACCATGGGTGAAATCATGCTGCGCGGAAACACCATCATGAAGGGCTACCTGAAGAACCCGCAAGCGACGGAGGCCGCGTTCCGGGGCGGCTGGTTCCATACGGGCGACCTCGCCGTGATGCATCCCGACGGCTATGTGGAAATCAAGGACCGGTCGAAAGACGTCATCATCTCGGGCGGCGAGAATATTTCGTCGTTGGAGGTCGAGGAATGTCTCTATCGCCATCCTGACGTGATGGAAGCCGCCGTCGTCGCCAAGACCGACGCCAAATGGGGGGAAACGCCTTGCGCCTTCGTCACCCTGAAACCAGGAGCCGAAGGCCGCATTGATGCCGCGGCCATCATCGACTGGTGCCGGGCCAACATGGCCCACTACAAGGCACCGCGCCATGTCGTGTTCACCCCTCTGCCCAAGACATCGACGGGCAAGATTCAGAAGTTCGTGCTGCGCGACCGCGCCAACGACACCGACCAGGAGACCAAATCATGAGCCGCTTCTTCCGCGATGACCTGCTGGCAGATCGGGTGGCGCTGGTCACCGGGGCGTCCTCCGGCCTGGGCCGCCGTTTTGCCGAAGTTCTGGCCGCCCACGGCGCCGCTGTCGCCTGCTGTGCCCGGCGACGCGAGAAACTTGCTGAAACGGTCGATACGATCACCGCCGCCGGCGGACAGGCGCTGGCCGTCGAAATGGACGTGACCGATCGGGAGTCCGTCGCCGACGCGTTCGAGACCGCCGACCGGGCGCTTGGCCAGGTCACGATCCTGATTAACAACGCGGGCCTTGCTTCCACGGACCGTGCCATCGACCTGGATCCCGCGACTTGGAATCAAATCATGGCAACAAACCTGACCGGCGCCTGGACCGTCGCCCAGCGTGCCGCTAATGACATGATCGCCGCCGGCAGGCCCGGCACCATCGTCAACGTCGCCTCGGTCCTGGGCCTGCGTCAGGCGGGCGGCGTCATGCCTTATGCGGTGTCCAAGGCGGGAATTGTGCAGATGACCAAGTCGCTGGCCCTGGAATGGGCGCGGCATAAAATCCGGGTTAACGCCATCGCCCCCCGCTACATCGAGACGGATCTGAACCGGGATTTCCTGGAAAGCGAAGGCGGCCAGACCCTCATGAAACGCATTCCCCAACGCCGCTTCGGCAAGCCGGAAGACCTGGAAGGCGCCCTATTACTGTTGGCCTCGGACGCGTCGGATTTCATGACCGGCGAAGTCGTCGCCGTCGACGGCGGCCATTTGGTCAATACGCTTTAAGGACTTTTCGCCCTTGATAAAGGGCTCAACTGTCTCGGGAATTCGAAAAACGGTCGTCGGCAATATCCAGGGACCAATCGAATTGCACGGCGAATCCCCCGTCGAATACGCGGGCGACACGGCCCGGCACATGGGCACGGCCACGAATGATCAGCAGAATCTCGTCATCGACCTGAACCGGGCCGTCCTGAGGTTCACTGCCTTCGGGATAGACAATCGCCGCCCCACCGACGGACATGTCATACAGCTTTCCGCCCCGGTAAGGGCTGCCGCCGTTGACTTCCACGTCCCCGTACACGACGGAACGGGGGCTTCTGCGTGCGTCTTGTTGTTCGTTCAAGTCCATGGCGGTCATCCTTGGCAACAAAGACCCCGCCCTCAAAAGCTGTTTTCTTTTAAGACGGGAGAAATTTAGGCCACAACCCTGATCTTTCCCTGACAAGATTAAAAATCAGACAAGAATTCATGCCCCATTTCCAATTTTTCCGGCAAATCTGATAGTCTCGCGGCCCGCCGCCTGGTGAAAATGACCCGGCCAACGACGCAGAAAGACAGGAACCCGCCTTCATGGATTTCAATCTGACCCTGGAAGTGGACGAAACCCGGCAGGCCATCCGCCGATTCGTCGCCGACCACATCCTTCCGCTGGAAGCCGACCCGACCAGTTTCGACGACCACGAGAACATTCGCCTGGATCTGCTGGACGAGCTGCGCGCCAAGGCGAAAAGCGAAGGGCTTTGGGCGCTTTCCATGCCGACGGCGCGCGGCGGACGTGGCTTCGACACGGTCGGCATGGCTGCGTGCTACGAGGAAATGAACCGTTCCATCTTCGGGCCCGTGGTGTTCAACGCCGCCGCCCCCGACGACGGCAACATGTTCGTCCTCAACAAGGTCGCAACGGACGCGCAGAAGGAACAATGGTTGCAGCCGATCATCGACGGCGCCGTGCGGTCCTCGATCATCATGACGGAACCGGCACCGGGCGCCGGGTCCGACCCGTCGGGCATGATGCGCACGCGGGCGGAAAAGAAAGGCGACACATGGGTCGTCCACGGCCGCAAATGGTTCATCACCGGGGCCGGCGTGGCCGACCATTTCATTCTGCTGGCACGCACGTCCGACGACGCGCGGCGCAACCTGACCGCCTTCCTGTTCCACAAGGATCAGCCGGGCTGGGAAATCGTGCGCCGCATCCCGATCATGGGGCCGGAAGAACACGGCGGCCATTGCGAACTGACCTTCGACGGCCTGGAAATCCCCGACGAAAACCGACTGATGGGCGTCGGCGAAGGCATGAAATGCGTACAGATCAGGCTTGGCACCGCGCGACTGACCCATTGCATGCGCTGGCTGGGTCTGGCCAAACGGTCGCTGGAAATCGCCGATGAATACATCTCCGAACGGGAAGCCTTCGGCACCCGCCTGGCCGACCGGGAAAGCGTGCAGTTGCTTTTGGGCGACGCGGCCAAGGAAATCCAGATCGGCCGCCTGTTGACCATGCATGCTGCCTGGACCCTCGACCAGGGCAGCCGGGCCCGGGCCGAGGTTTCGACCGCCAAGGTCCAGGTCGCCGACACCCTGCACAAATGCGTCGATACGGCCGTGCAGTTGTGCGGCGCCCGTGGCTATTCCAAGGACACGGTTCTGGAATGGATCTACCGCTACGCCCGCCAGGCGCGCCTGGTCGATGGTGCTTCCGAGGTTCACAAGATGGTTCTGGCCGGCCAGTTCCGCGAACAGGGCCTTGATTACTGGCACTGGGGCTGAGGCTGCCCGTGGCCGGAAACCTGACATCCGATGAGCGCGCCCGTCTGACAGACTGGCTCGCGGAGCAGGCCGGGGCGGCGATGCGCATTTTGGCGACGGAACGTCTGTCCGGCGGGGCGATCCAGGAAAACCATCGGCTGGAAATCGACGTCGCCGGCGGTCCCTGGCCCGGCCGTCACGATCTTGTCCTGCGCCGGGACGCGGCCTCCGCCGTCGCCACCAGCCATTCCCGGGCCGAGGAATTCGCACTGTTGAAGGCCGCACACATGGCCGGGGTCGCCGTGCCGGCCCCTTGCGTTCTGTGCGAGGACCTGGACATTCTGGGGGTGCCGTTCTTTCTCATGCATCGGGTGATGGGCGAGGCCCGGGGCAGCCGGCTGGTCAAGGAAGCGCCCAGCGCGGATCTGGTCTACGCCATCGGCGCCAACCTGGCGCGCATTCACAGCATCACGCCGCAGGGCGCCGACCTGGCCTTTCTCGGCCCACTGCCCAAGGACCCAGCCCGCGCCGCCGTGGCACAGTACCGTGCCTATCTGGATGCCCTGCCCGACCCCCATCCCGCCGTCGAATGGGGCTTGGCCTGGCTTTCCGATCATGCCCCCGATCCCAGCGCCATCGTGCTGTGCCACCGCGACTACCGCATCGGCAACCTGATGATTGCACATGAAGAAACAGGCGGCACCCTGTCCGCGACCCTGGATTGGGAATTTGCCGGCTGGTCCGATCCGCTGGAGGATATCGGCTGGTTCCTCGCCAAATGCTGGCGCTTCGGGCGCTGGGAGGAAGAAGCCGGCGGCCTGGGCCCGCGGGACGCCTTCCTCGCGGGTTATGAAGACGCCTCGGGCCGCACGGTCGACCCCGCCACCGTCACCTATTGGGAGGTCATGGCCCATGTGCGCTGGGCGGTGATCGCCCTGCAGCAGGCCTGGCGGCATGTATCGGGCGAGGAGCCGTCCCTCGAACTGGCGCTGACCGCCCATGTGGTGCCGGAACTCGAGGCGGAAATTCTCGCCATGACGGGAGAAGGCACATGAGAAAAAACCCAAGCGGCCCCGCCCTGACCATGATCGCCGACGCCACGGAGGCCGGCGCCGCCCCCGATGCCGGCAATGCCAAATACGTCGCGGCGATGATCCGCAACGCCCGTGCCATCGCCGCGCGTCAGGCCGCCGCCGGGGATGCGCCGGAACGGGCCGAGACGGCGGCCCTCAAGGCACTTCTGGGTGCGGACGGCAGCCTTCAAGACCTCAATCGTGCCCTCGCCCAAGCCATCCGCGACGGCAATGCCCCCCAGGGCACCCATGCCCATTTGACCGCCGTCACGCAGGCGGAATTGGGTGAGAGCAACCCCCGCTATCTGGCGCGGCTTAAAGAAACCGGCTGATCATGTCGGAGGTTCACGATGGCAGGCTGACCGGTCAGTTCTACGATCTCGCGACCGGCGACGAGGACGCCCGTCTGTGCCGTGACATCCCGGAAGAACAATGCCGCGAACAACCCGTCAATTTTCTTGCCCAGACGGCGGCCCAGGCCCTCAGCAAGACCGGCGACGCTTTGGCCGACACCAAGGTCGTCCTGCCCTGGCTTTTAGGCACGATGGGCGCGCCCGCCGCCTTCGCGGGACTGCTTGTTCCGATCCGGGAATCGCTGGCGTTGATGCCGCAAATACTGGTCGGCGGCGTCATCCGCCAGTTCCCCCGGCGCAAGGCGTTCTGGGCCGTCGCCTCGATCGCGCAGGGGGCATGCATCCTGGCCATGGCCGGCGCGGCCGTTGCGGGTCTGGAGGGCATGGCGGCGGGATGGACGGTGACCACGCTGGTGGTGCTGTTCAGTCTGGCGCGCGGCGTCGCGTCCATCGCCGCCAAGGACGTTCTGGGCAAGACCGTGTCCAAGGGCCGTCGCGGGCGCGTCAGCGGACATGCCGCCACGATTGCCGGGCTCGCTGCCGGGGCCGTGGGCACCTACCTGATGCTGAGCCCCGCCGCGACCCGGCCTGACTGGCTGCTCTATGCCCTTGTCGCCGGTGCCGGAATCTGCTGGTTCGTCGCGGCGGCGGTCTATCTTCGGATTGTCGAGCATCCCGGCGCCGTTAGCGGCGGGCGCGGCATCAACGATCTGGTGCGCGAACAGGTCTCGATCCTGGCCAAGGACCGGCAGTTGCAGCGGTTTCTGGCGACCCGGGCCTTGATGATTTCGACAGCGTTGGTGGGCCCGCTTTACGTGACCCTGGCACAGCAGCAAACGGGCCTGGGGCTTGATGGCTTGGGCTGGCTGATCATCGCTTCGGGTCTGTCCGCAGCGCTTAGTTCGTCGTTCTGGGGCATTCTCTCCGATCGTTCCTCCCGCGCCACAATGGCCCTGGCGGCGACGATCGCGGGCGCGCTCGGCCCCGTGGCGCTGCTGGCCCTGACGCATATGCCCGGCATTGCCGGCTCAATCATCTTTTACGCTGCCATTCTATTCGTGCTGGGCGTCGCCCATGCCGGCGTACGCATCGGGCGCAAAACCCACGTCGTCGACCTTGCGGGCGGTGACCGCAAGGCCGAGTACGTCGCGCTGAGCAACACCGTGATCGGCATACTGTTGCTGGGAACCGGCGCGCTGACGGGGGCCTTGATGGGGATCAGCATCACGGCGGCGATCGGAACGCTGTCAGTGCTCGCCCTGTTGGGCGCGGGCCTGGCCATGACGATGGCCAACGTCCAGGAATGATGCCGCAGGCTGCACAGACAACATAATGTGATGGGCTGTGATTTCACGGCCCACCGGCCAACAACGATAATCCAGCCATGACGACAATTCTGCTGGTCGATGATGACGCGGACCTGCGCGGGACGCTGTGCGAAACCCTGGAAGATGCCGGGTTTCGCGTACTGGCCGCGTCGGGCGGTCATGCGGCGCTTGAGATCGTCGCGCGCGAGGCCGTCGACACCGCCGTCACCGACATTGTCATGGCCGACGGCGAAGGTATCGAGTTCATCCTGAAAGCAAAGGCGACCCGGCCCGGCCTGCCCGTGATCGCCATGTCAGCCAAGGCCATGTATCTCAAGGACGCGGCCCGGCTTGGCGCCGATCATACGCTGCTGAAACCGTTTCGCCTGCGCCAGTTGCTGGACCTGCTTGGTCCCGCCGCCTAGACCGTGCGTTTCGCGAATTTAGGCGTTATATAACTTCAGAGACAAAAACAGCCGCGCCCACCGGGCAGCGACCGCCACCGAGGAGACGCCACCCCCATGTCCATCGTATTGGGATGCATTGCCGACGATTTCACCGGCGCCACGGACCTTGCCAACACCCTGGTCAAGAACGGCATGCGCACGGTCCAGGTCAACGGCGTGCCCTCGGGCGCCAGCCTGAAGGATCTGGGCGATGCGGAAGCCGTGGTCGTGGCCTTGAAATCACGCACCTGCCCGGTGCACGAAGCCGTCACCGAATCGCTCGCCGCCCTGGCCTGGCTCAAGGGTCTGGGTACCCGGCAGATCTTCTTCAAGTACTGTTCGACCTTCGATTCCACGGACATCGGCAATATCGGCCCGGTCGCCGACGCCCTGCTGGACGCGCTCGACGCCGATTTCGCCATCGCCTGCCCGGCCTTTCCGACCACCGGGCGGACGATCTACAAGGGCTATCTGTTCGTGAACGACGTGCTGTTGTCTGAATCGAGCCTCAAGGATCACCCCCTGACCCCCATGCGCGACGCCAATCTTGTCCGCGTGCTGTCCCGGCAGACGGACGAGATGGTCGGCCTGGTCGAACACAAGACCGTGCGCAAAGGCCCGGCCGAGGTAAAAGCCGCCTTCGCGTCCCTGAAAAAGAACGGCAACCGTTATGCCATCGTCGATGCCCTGGACGACGCCGATCTGGGCGTGATCGGCCAGGCCGTGGCCGATCACCCGTTGGTCACCGGCGGCTCGGGCATTGCGCTTGGCCTGCCGGAAAACTATCGCCGCCAGGGCCTGTTGGGGGCCGCCGCCAAGGCGCAATTACCGAATGTCACCGGCCCCGCCGTGGTCATTGCCGGAAGCTGCTCACAAGCCACCCGTGCGCAGGTCGCGCGGGCGAAAAAGCTGTGGCCGACCCATCAGGTCGATCCCCTGGCCCTCGGCGACGTGGTCGAGGCGGCGCGCGTGTTGGCCGACAAGATATTGGCCGGCCTCAATACCGGACCGCAGCTGATCTATTCCACCGCTGACCCGGATACGGTGCTGAAGGTGCAGTCGGAAATGGGCCGCGGTCAGGCGGGTGATACGGTCGAACGGTTCTTCGGACGGCTGGCGCGCAACCTGCGCGACGGCGGCGTGCGGCGCTTCGTCGTCGCCGGCGGTGAAACGTCGGGCGCCGTGGTTCAGGCGCTGGGCGTACAGGCCATGCGCATCGGCCCGGAAATCGACCCGGGCGTGCCCTGGACGGAAAGCCTGTCCCTAGGCGCTGGCGGCGAGGCGCCCCTGGCGCTCACCCTCAAGTCCGGCAACTTCGGGGCCGAGGACTTTTTCGAAAAAGCGCTGGCCATGCTCGACGAAAAGGCCGCCGCATGACCCCGGAAAACAAACAGCGCGACGAGATTGCTCTTCTTGGAAAATCCCTGTTCGACCGGGGCATGACCTATGCATCGTCCGGCAACATCAGCGTGCGGACGGAAGACGGCGGCTGGCTGATGACGCCGTCCGGATCCTGCCTGGGACGGCTTGACCCGGAACGCATTTCCAAGCTCGACAAGGACGGCAATCACGTCAGTGGCGACAAGCCGACCATCGAGACCTTCCTGCACATGGCCGTCTACGATCAGCGCGCCACGGCCAAGGCCATCGTGCACCTGCATTCGACCCATTCGGTCGCCGTCAGTTGTTTGAAGGAAGTGAACCCGAAGAACGTGCTGCCGCCGATCACCGCCTATTACGTGATGAAGGTCGGCACCCTGCCGCTGATCCCGTTCTTTCCGCCAGGCAGCGTTGACCTGGCCAAGGCCGTCAAGGAAATGGCGTCGGACCACCACGCGGTATTGCTTGCCAACCACGGGCCCGTGGTCGCCGGCAAGACGCTGGCTGATGCGGTCTACGCGACGGAAGAACTTGAGGAAACGGCGCGGCTCTACCTCATGCTGCGCGGGCTCGACACCACGTTCCTTTCGCCGGAACAGGTCGCCGAATTGAAGGCGCGCTTTCCAGGTTGACCTGTCGGGACAGACTGGATTCCACCGTGACCGGCTACTTCACTGCCGGCAATTCAAACCAGAACGTGCTGCCGTCTCCCAGAACACTGTCCACACCGATCTGGCCGTTCATCAACTCGATCAACTGCTTACAGAGCGCGAGGCCGATACCATCCCCTTCGACCCTCGAGGATAAGGCGTCGCTTGTACGGTGATAACGGGTAAACACTTCCTCCAAATGAGATTCGGCGACCCCAGTTCCCGTGTCCTTGACCCAAATTCGGATGAATCCGTCACCAACTCTGCGGGCCCCGATCATGATCCGGCCCCCGGCTCGGTTATACTTGATCGCATTCCCTAAAAGATTCAGCAGGCATTGCTTGACGCGGAAATCATCACCGTTGACCGTCAGGTTCGCCGCGACATCGTCCACGAAAATCGTGATGTCGCGTTGGTGGGCCAGCATGTCGACCAATGAAACACTTTCGGTAACGAGCTCAAGCACAGAAATCGGGGTAACTCTAAGATTGAAGGCGCCGTCATCGCTGCGGGATTGTTCAAGGACATGGTTGATCAGATTCAACTGATGGTTTCCGGCCTTGATCATGTTCTCGATGTATTTCTCCTGCTTATCGTCCAGGCCATTGCCCCCGTTAATCGTGAGCAATTGGGCGAATCCCAGAATGGCATTGAGCGGTGTTCGCAATTCATGGCTCATGAATTCGACCAACCATGATTTCTGATCGCTTGCTTTTTGCGCGATTTCGCGGGCACGAACTTCGCTGGTTACATCCGACACCAAAGCCATGAATTCAGGCGCGCCGCCAGCCGTGGTCGCCGCCGGTACGATCCGTACGGACAGGTGCCGAGTGCTTTCTGGATAGGCGCCGATCGTCAATTCCCGCACCATGGGCTGCACCGAATGCCTCTGGCTCGGGTCCGCAACGGCGCCGCCATCCAGATTACAGCCAGGCAGCACATCACGAATATGGCGTCGGGTAAGGTCCCGCTCATCCAAACCGAGCATCTCCAATCCGAACCTGTTGATCGAATGGACCATTCCCTGATCACTGATCAGCAGAATTCCAATCGGCGCATGCTCCAGCAGGTCGTCGAGAAACGAATGATGGGCATCCTGAAAGCTGTGTCGGTTCGGCAAGTCCTGTTCGGCGTGGCGGAGCGACCCAATGGCTGCGCGGCGGCATTGCAGAATGTGAATGCGCTCACGAATATGATCCGCAACGGCCTTCGGGTCGGCTGTTGAGAGTACGGCTGTATCGCTGACTGGCAGGTCCTGAAACTTTTGAGACTGCTCCTGGCCGCCAGCGCTGAAAGCATCATTCAATATGACGATCGGCAATTTGGCGCCCGAGTAACGCAATCCAACGGCTGTTCCGACAGGATCACGATCTCCCGCGCCCAACAAAAGCAATCTTGGCCACTCTTCGCCATTGTCCTGACAGATGTCGTCGACCGCCCCAGCCCATGCATGAAAAGAGAATCCATCGCCCATGGAGCCGATCAGGCGGTCCAAGAATGGTTGATCGTCGAGTTGATAGAGCACTTGCGCGTTCATCATGTGCTACTCATCACCGAACAATGCGCTCCCCAGGAGCTTTCGGCCCGTCCAAATGCGCAACAGGTCGGTCGTCGGCGCCATCACATGCGCCGCGCGTACATCGCGCAAATGCCGTTGCAACCGATCACCATCCCGATAGGCGCTTCCCCCCATCATGGTCATCGACTCGTTGACGACATGCGTTGCAACATCGGCGACTTCCGCCTTCGATGACAGAATGTGTATAACCGCATTCTCATCGCCCGAATCAAACAACCGCGCCCCGTTGTACAGAAGTTGACGCACGGCTTCGGTCTTGGCCCAAAGCGTGCCAAGGCGCTGTTGCAAGACAGATGAATCGGACAAACGGCGACCGTCGTGTTTGAACTCCCGCGCAATCAAATGCGCCCGCACGATTTCAAGGGCATCGGCAGCAACACCCAAATATGTCCCCGACATGGCCGCCAGAAAGTACGGCGCAACGACATTGAACATGTACCAGATCTGATCGCCCTCAGATCCCAGCAGGTTACGTGCGTCTAAATGGACGCTGTTCAGTTCAAGCGTGCGGGAATCGTTGCCACGCATGCCGAAGCCTTCCCAGGGGTCATGCCATGTCATGCCCTCAGTCCCGTCGGGAAGAACCGTGCAAGAGAACTGCACCAGTCCTTCGGGGTCATGGTTCATGACGGATACGACGTATGAATCGACGTGCGATCCATTGGTTACGAAATGTTTACTCCCGTCGATGCGAAGCGTCGCCTCATCCATATGAGTCAGGCGGGTCTGCGGAAAGTAGAAATGCGATCCGGTCCCGGCTTCGCTTAACGCCAGTGTCGTTAGATGCTCACCATCACAGATCGGGCGCAGGAATGCCTGCACGTGGTAATCCGTTGCACGGGCCGCGATCACAGACGAACCAACGCAATGCATACCGAAGCAGATCGCCGTCGATGCGCATTCCCGCCCGAGGGTTTCGCAGACCTTTGCCAGTGCCGTCAGGCCGTGGCCCAGACCGCCGAATTTACGGTCAACCACCAATCCACCCAATCCGGCAGCTTGCAGGGCTCTCAGTCCTGCTTCCGGCCAGGAGCAATCCTTGTCAATTTGCGTCGCATTCTCTCGAACCACGCCTTCGGCGATGCGTTTCGTAACGGCGAGTACATCACTCAAGGACGTGCGGTCCGATGAGAGAACTTGTGCGGCTTCATTAGCCATTCGTTCTCCTCCAATCGCCTGATTTGGCGATTATTTATCGGTTTCACCAACCCCGCCCGAGCAATGTCTGCATTACATCTTCATCCAGAAGACACGACACAACCGGCAGGGTTCAGGCCCCCTTTAGCAACGCTAACGACGCAAACTTCATGCCATATTATACACGCCTTAAGGATAGTATACTTATGCGCGTGGGCTTATTTGCCCTGCCAATCCGGCTTCTGCCCAGGACGGATATGAAAGCACACTTTCCGTCCTGGCACGGCCCAATTCGGCCAAGGCATCAAAATTCACAATCCGGGCGGCAAGACGGTTGCCGTAATTTCCATCTCATGAAATATATAGACTGTTCTGTCTATCAACATTGTAATTGGAGCACGACCATGACCACGCCCCCGCTCACCCTCGGCGCCCATCACATCGGCCTGACCGTTCCCGACCTCGACCAGACCAAGGCTTTCTTTGAAGAAGCGCTCGGCTTTCAACAGGTGGGGGAGGTTCCCGATTATCCGGCGGTGTTCGTTTCGGACGGCACAATCATGCTGACCCTGTGGCGGGCGGAAAATCCGGACACCGCCACCCCCTTCGACCGCCGGAAGAACATCGGCCTGCATCACCTGGCCCTGAAGGTCGCGGATTTCGCGGCGCTGGACGCCGTTTACGAACGGGTCAGCACCTGGCCCGGTGTCGAGACCGAGTGCGCGCCCTGCCCGGTGCGGCCGCAATCCCCGGCGCGGCATTTTCTTTGCATCATTCCGGGCGGGCTGCGTTTCGAATTCTTCGCCCCGCCTCAATAACGGTGCTCAGACGCCCTTCCACGCCGGCTTCTGCTTGGCGACGAAGCTTTCGACGCCGTGCTTGAAATCGCGGCTGCCGTAGGCGGCATGAATCAGGTCGCGGTCGTCGGGGGTCAGATCGGTGCCCAGTCGGCGCAGGGCCTCCTTGGTCACACGCATGGTCACCGGCGCGTGGCCCAGCAGCTTTTCGACAAGCTCCGCCTGCAGGGCATCGATGCCGTCGGCCTCCGCAACGGCCAGCAGGTAGCCATGGCCCAGAAGTTCCTCCGCTTCGGGCATTTCCGCCAGCATCAGCATGCGCTTGACCATGGGCAGACCTAGGGTTTCCGTCAACGCGCGCAGGTTCTGCGCCGACAGACAGTTGCCCAGCGTGCGCGCGATGGGCACGCCGAACCGCGATCCCGTCGTGGCGATGCGGAAATCGCAGGCGTTGGCGATCGCCATGCCGCCCCCGACAGCCCAGCCTTCGACCACGCAGAGGGTCGGCATCGGCAGGCGTTCGACGCGGGAGATATAGGTCTCGACCTTATCCTCATAAGCTAGGCCGTCATCGCCCGAGGAAAAGGCCCCGAATTGGGCGATATCCGTGCCGGCGACGAAAGCCTTGCCGCCCGCCCCCCGGAACACAGCGACCCGCACGGAGGGATCGTCCATGATCTCGTCGCAGGCATCGGCCAGGCCTTCGTACATGGTCCAGGTCATGGCGTTGCGGGCCTGCGGCCGGTCGAAAATCAGATGGGCAACGGCGCCGTTACGGGTCAGGCGCACGGCACCTTGGTCGTCTGCGGGAGTGGTCATGGGGCTTGGTTCCGTGGTTGTTGGATGGCAAGTGAATTCTGCGGGCCGCATCCTAGCCCAGGAGACCCCAAAGGCACAGCCATGAGGGGCATTTTCGCCTGACCGAACGGCATCAAGCGGAGTAGAATGCCGCCATGAAGGCAGGAAATCAGCAGACCGGGGCGCGGCTTCGCGTCGTTCTCGCCCCCGACATCGCCATCGGGCCGGGCAAGGCCGACCTGTTGCAGGGCGTCGGCGAAACCGGCTCCATCGCCGCCGCCGGGCGCGACTTGGGCATGAGCTACAAGAAAGCCTGGGGCCTGATCGAAGCCCTGAACGCGCAGTTCGGCACGCCCTTGGTCACCACCTCGCGGGGCGGCAGCTCGCGCGGAGGGGCCGAGTTGACGGAACTGGGGCACAAGATTCTCGACCAGTACCGCAAGATGGAGGCCAAGACGGAAAAGGCCATCGCCGGCGACTTGATCGCCATGCGCAAGCTGCTGCCCAACGGGGGCGAATAGCGCCCCATCGCAAGCTTGCCATCGCTGCCGGCAAAAGATACTTTCCGATATGTCCGAGTTGTCCTATCGGAGGAGATCACCGTGTCCACGCCCCTCGCGCTGAAACGCTGCCTGCTTCTGCTGGCCGCCGTCGCCGCGCTGATGCTACCCGGCCCGGCCCGCGCGGGCGAGGTCAAGGTCGCCGTGGCCGCCAATTTCACCCAGGCCGCCCAGGACATCGGCGCCCTGTTCGAGAACAAGACCGGCCACAAGGTTGTGTACAGCTTCGGGTCGACCGGGCAGCTCTATACCCAGATCGCCAAGGGGGCGCCGTTCGAGGTGTTCCTGGCCGCCGACCAGGCCCGCCCCCAAAAGGCCGGGACCGACGGCTTGGCGGTGGCCCAAACCCGCTTCACCTATGCCACGGGCAAGATCGTGCTCTACAGCCGCGACGCCGCCTTGGTGCAGGGACCGAGCACGCTGGAGCGTGGACCCTTTTCCAGGATCGCCATCGCCAATCCCGTGACCGCCCCCTACGGTGCGGCCGCCGTGGCGACCCTGAAGGCACTTGGCCTGTATGACGCCCTGAAGCCCAAGATCGTCCAGGGCAACAGCATCGCCCAGACCCATCAATTCGTGGAATCGGGCAACGCGGAATTGGGCTTTATCGCCCTGTCGCAGATCGCCGGTCACGACCAGGGGTCGCGCTGGCCCGTGCCGGAAAACCTCTACCCCGCCATCGCCCAGGACGCCGTGCTGTTGACCGCCGGCAAGGACAACCCGGCAGCCCGCGCGTACCTATTGTTCCTGGGCGGGGCTGAGGCCAACCGGGTGAAAGACAAATTCGGTTACGGCACGGGCGAACCGGCCAAGATCCGCCCGGATGCCTGACCAGGGGCTTGATCTCGCCGGGCTGTGGTCGCCGATCCGCCTGACGCTTGAATTGGCCACGGTGACCACCGTGGTTCTTCTTATTATCGGCACCCCCATTGCCTGGTGGCTGGCGCGCTCCAAGGCCAAGTGGAAGGAAGCCGTCGCCGCCGTGGTCGCCCTGCCGCTGGTGCTGCCGCCGACCGTGCTGGGGTTTTATCTGTTGGTCGCCATGGGGCCGGACGGGCCCGGCGGATGGATCGCCGGATTGTGGGGCGAACGCTCCCTCGCCTTTACCTTCCAGGGACTGGTCATCGGCTCCGTATTCTATTCCATGCCTTTCGTGGTGCAGCCCATCCGCAACGCCTTCGAAGCCTTTGGCGACCGGCCGTTGGAGGTCGCGGCGACCCTGCATGCCTCGCCCTGGGACGCCTTCTGGTCCGTCGCCGTGCCCCTGGCCCGGCCCGGGTTCCTGACCGGCGCGGTCCTGGGCTTCGCCCATACGGTGGGTGAATTCGGCGTCGTTCTGATGATCGGCGGCAACATCCCGGGCGAGACCAAGGTGTTGTCCGTCGCCATCTACGACTATGTGGAAACCCTACGCTGGGCCGAGGCCCATATCCTGGCCGGCGGCCTGCTGGTGTTCGCCTTCGTCGTCATCCTGTCCATGATGCTGCTGGAAAAGCGCATCGGGCGCGCCGCACGATGACCACGGACACCCCGGTTCTCGACGCCGCCTTCAAGGGGCCGGTCGGTAATTTCAACCTGGACGTGGCGTTCAAGGCGCCGCTCAAGGGCGTGACGGCCCTGTTCGGCGCATCGGGCTGCGGCAAGACCACGATTCTGCGCTGCATTGCCGGGCTGCACCGCCTGCCCGGGCGCCTCGCCCTCGGCGATCGGACGTGGCAGAACGACGGGGAAAACCTGTTCCGCCCGCCGCACAAACGGCGCGTCGGCTATGTGTTTCAGGAACCGTCGCTGTTCGCCCATCTGACTGTGCAGGGCAACCTAAACTTCGGCGCCCGCCGGGCACCGCGCGGCAACGGAACTGTCCCTGCCGTCGATTTCGACCAGGTCGTGAACCTTCTCGGCATCACGCATTTGCTGGACCGGGCACCCGCCAAGCTGTCGGGCGGCGAGCGCCAACGCGTTGCCGTCGGCCGGGCCCTATTGTCGGAACCGCGACTGCTGTTGATGGATGAGCCGCTGTCGGCCCTTGACCGTTCGACCAAGGATGAAATCCTCGCCTATTTCGAGGTCCTGCACCGGGAATTGAACATCCCCATCCTCTACGTCAGTCACGACATCTCCGAGGTCACCCGTCTGGCCGACCGCCTGGTCGTGCTGTCCCGGGGCGGTAAGGTCGCCGAAGGCTCCGTCGGCGAGGTGCTGGAACGCCTGGACCTGCAACCCATGACTGGGCGGTTCGAGGCCGGGGTCATGCTGACCGCCACGGTCAAGGCACATGACGACGCCTTCAGCCTGACCTTCCTGGATCATCACGGCCAGATCCTGACCATCCCCGCCGTCGATGCCGCCGTCGGCGAAACCATTCGCCTTCGGGTGCGCGCCCGCGACGTGTCGTTGGCGACCCAGCCGCCCACGGGTATCAGCATCCGCAACATCCTGAAGGGCACGGTCATCGAGGTCCGAGAAGAACCGGATACCGCCTTTGCCGAAACCCTGATCGATATCGGCGGTGGCCGCCTGCGCGCGCGCGTCACCCGCCATGCGGTGGCGGACCTAAAGCTCACCGCCGGCATGCCCGTCCATGCCCTGATCAAGAGCATCACCTTCGACCGGCGCTCCCTCGGCTGACCCACTCCGCACGGACTGGAAAAACCCGCGCCGGGCGCGTAGGAATATCCCTGATCTCAGGGAGGGCCATCGACCGTGAAGGATTGGAACACACGCTACGCCAAGGCCGGGACGGAGGCCGACAGCCGCCTGTTCGGCGATCAGCCCTGCGAGTATCTGCGCGCAGTCATGGCGCGCTCCGATTTTCGCCCGCGCTCGGCCCTCTGCCTGGCCGATGGCGACGGCCGCAACGGCGGCTGGCTGGCCGAACAGGGTTTGGCCGTGACGGCGGTCGATGCTTCGACCGTGGCAACGGAGCTGGCCCTAGCCCACGACACCGTGCGCGGCGTAACGGTGGAGCGCATCACGGCCGATCTGGCCGAATGGTCCCCGCCCCCGGGCCGCACCTGGGACGCCGTGTTTTTAATGTACCTGCAATGCGAGGCTTCCGTGCGCCTGCACGCGGCCCGGACGGCGGCGGCGGCACTGGCCCCCGGCGGTTGGTTCGTCGCCGAAGGCTTCGCCCCGGCCGGCGCCGGCGGGCGCAGCCTGGGCCCGGAAGACCCGGACCTGCTGTATGAACTGGGCGACCTGCTGGACGCCCTGCCGGGGCTTGAGGTCATGGAAGCGCTGAAGGGCCGCATCCGCGTCAACGAAGGCCTGCGCCACCGGGGCGAGGCGCGGATCGCACGCCTGCTGCTGCGCAAGCCGGCCTAGCCCCGCCACCGTTATTCGGCGGCGACCGTGGTCCGCGCGGCCCGGGTTTGGCGTGCGCCCCGTTTCTTCCACCAGATGACCACGCCGGTGATAGATAGGATGACGACGGCAATCCCCATAGCCGAAATCACAATCCGGCCGGGTAAACCGATGATGTGCCCGGAATGGAGCGGAAACTGGATCTGCGTGAACACCTCGCCGGCCGTTCCCCGGCCGGGAATTCGTAGCCCCAGAAGATTCCCGTTCCGGTTATCGATCACCGCATAGGCAGGCCCCAACCCAGCAGCGGCTTGATGCTGGGGGTCGCCGAATTCGATCAGGAAAAGCCCGTAGCGGGTGTAGTGGGAAAGACGGCTGGGCGCCACAAGGCCCTGTCCGGCCGCAATCTCCGCCCCCCGCCGGACGGCGGCGGGGAACGACAGGGTCGCCGTTTCGCCGGCAGGCTGATTGCCCCTGGTTTCGAACGGCGAGCGGGCGACAGGGGAAAACAGTTCGACCACCGGGCGGAACACCTCGCGATCCAGGTTCAACTGAATGCCCGACAGCGCCAGCATGAATAGCAAACCCCACAACCAAAGCCCGCCCGCGCGATGCAGATCGACGTTGAGGCGGTAGGCTCTTCCCGTCGGCCGCACCAACCATGACCGCCGCCAACGGGCGGCAACCGCGGCCCCTTTCGGCAGTGTCAGGGCGAAACCGAAGAAACAGTCAAACAACCAGATCAGCGACACGCCCCCCATGATCCACCGCCCCCAGCCCCCCGGGATAAGCAGCGAATTATGAAGCCGGTAGATCAACGGCATCAGATGCCGCCGGTCGAGATGCAGCGCACCCCACTTTCGAACACCGAGAACGTCCCCTGTCACCGGGTCGGCGAACACCTGATCGTATTCCACATCGAAGGGACGTCCGGTCGCGGGATCAACCCGCGGCGTAACGAACAGGCTGGCTGCATAACCGTCGCTGACCCTGACCGGAACCGAACGCACCCTGATCCGCGCATCCGTGGCCTCGACCCGCGCCACCAGGTCGCCGGCCGCGATCCGCGCGCCTGTCCCTTCGACATGGAACAGATCCGGATTCAGCCAGGAATCAAGTTCGGTCTGAAACGCGATCAGGCTGCCGGTCAAACCGGCGATAATCAGAAACCCTGCAATGGAGAGTCCTGCCCAGCGGTGCAGGACAACCAGTACACGGCGCACCGGGCAGGACCTACCACTGGGCCTTCAGGCTCGCCAGAACCGTCCGGCGAAAGCCGTAGAAGCACTGTGAGGTCGAGGCGCAGGACGAGATATACTCCTTGTCCAGAAGGTTCTTGGCGTTGACCTCGAAGGTGAAGGCCGTGTCCTTCAACTGATAGCGCATCGCCGCGTCCAGGACGGCAAACTCCGGCACCCGGAACGAACTGTTGGAATCCCCGAATGTCGCCCCCGTGTAGCGCACGCCGAGGCTCAGCCCCAGACCGCCCAGCGGGCCGTTGCGGAACGTATAATCGCCCCAGAGTGACGCCAGATGTTTCGGCGTCTGGCGCGGCGTGCTGCCGACGTCGGTGCCGTTGCTTTCAGTGATTTCGACACGCTGGTAGGTATAGGCGCCGATCAGGCTCAGTTCGTCCGTGATGCCGGCCCGGGCTTCAAATTCAAGACCACGGGAACGGACTTCACCGGTCTGGACGCTGAAGTTGTTGTCACTGGGATCCGTTGTCGTGACGTTCTGGCGGGTCAGTTCGAACGCTGCCAGACTGAACAGCATGTTCCGGTTGGGCGGCTGGTATTTAAGCCCCACTTCATACTGGGTTCCCGTCGTCGGCACGAAGGCGTTGCCCGACCTGTCGGTGCCGATCTGCGGTTCGAACGATTCCGCATAGCTGGCGTAGGGTGCGAACCCGTTGTCGAACAGATAGGTCAGCCCCGCCTGCCCGGTGAATGCCGTGTCCTCCTGGATTTCCGTGCTGTTGGCGTCCCGGTCAATCGTTTCGGAGCGCGCGATGTCATAACGCCCGCCCAGGGTCACGACGACCCGGTCGAACAGCTTCGTCTGATCCTGGAAATAAAACCCGGACTGACGGAGGTGCTGATCCGAACTGTTGATGAAGGCGTTCGAGGCCTCGGTCGGGATGTTGAGCGCCTGACCATAGACGGGATTGAAGATGTCGATGGTCGGCGCCACGTTGATGAGAATCACGCTGTCGTAATTGAGGTTCTTATGATCGAACCCGGCGACGATGGTGTTGCGGGACCCCGCCAGTTCGAACGATTTCTCCACCTGGGTGTCCAGGAGAAGGGACTGCAGATAGGCGCGGTCCTTTCGGATGCGGCGATTGACCGTGGTCGCGGTCGCCATGCCGCTGGTATAGACCGTATCGAACCGCGTATTGGCATAGCCGTAGCGCATATTGCCGCGGAACGTGGTGGTGTCGTCGAACCGATGTTCAAGCAGGGCACCGGCCGTCCCGGCGACATTTTCATAACTGTCGAAATCCGGTTCACCCAGGAAGCGGCTGGCCGGAAGCTTACCGTTGTCATTGCCCAGCACCGTGCCCGAAGCCGGCAAAAACTGCAGCAGGCTTCCCGAATCGTCGTTCTGAAAGTGACCGAGAAGCGTCAGGCTGGTCTGGTCCGTAAGCCGCACGCTCACCGCCGGCGCGATATAGGTCCGGTTGTCGTCGACGTAATCGATTTGCGTGTCGCCTTCGCGATGCAGACCGGTCAGCCGGACCGATACCTTGCCGCTGTCAAGAACCGGCCCCCCGACGTCGAAACGACCTTCGACCTGATCGAAGCTGCCGCCGAGAAGCTGCGCTTCAGAAAAAAATGTTTCCGGGGGCCGTTTGGTCACCACGTTGACCAGACCACCGGGCGCGTTCTGGCCGAACAGCGTGGAGGCCGGGCCGCGCAGCACCTCGATGCGTTCCAGGCCGTAGGTGTCCGGCTCCAGGGCCGTGAACCCCTGGCTTTGGATGTTCAACCCGTCACGGTAGAGCGCCTTGTCCGACCCGAAGCCTCGGTAGATGATTTCCGTGGACCGATTGTCGACGCCCAGGGTTTCCGGAACCAGGCCCGGCGTATAACGCAGGGCTTCGCGGATATTGTTCACCTTCTGGGCCTCGACCTGATCGGCGGTGACGACCGATATGGACCGCGGCGTCTCGATGATCGGCGTGTCGGTCTTGGTGCCCGTGGCGCTGCGCGTGGCGACATAACCAGTCACCGGCCCCCAGGCCGATTCACCCCGGCCTTCGATCGCGATGGTGCCCAAGGTCACCCGGTCGCCGCCGGCGGTGGGCTTGCTCAGCACCACCGTCTTGGCATCCGTGAAACGAAAGGTAATGCCCGTGCCCTGCAGCATCCGGATCAGGGCCGCTTCGGGCGTCAGGTCGCCGCTCACGGCGCGGCTGGTGATGCCGCTGAGGTCTGCGTGGTCGCCGGAGACCTGCAATCCCGCCTGGCGGCCGAAAGCCGTCAGCGCCGCCGCCAGCGGCTGAGCCGGAATATCGAAAGACGCGGCCTCACCGGCCGCCACCTCAGTCTCCTGGGATGACATCACGGCAAGGATGGAAGGTGTGGTATCGGCGGCAAGACCGGCCCCCGGCAGCAGCGCCACGGCCAGCAGGCCGGCGACGGTCCCGGCCCCCAAGGCCCGGCCCATCCGCGTCACGCTTGCATGGTTACGTCCTTCGCCGGCATGCGGGCGCCCGCTCATTTCCCCAAAACCCCTCATTTTCGTCCCTCTTAATTCGGCAATAGATGCTATTTATGAGAATAATTCCTATTCTCATTCTATTAGAGTGACGAACCGAAGATCGCGATTTCTCGGGAAATCTCAGGGTCAGATGAAAATTCTTTCCCGTCCGCCGGCCGCCTCGGCTGAGTTGCTCAGAACGCAGTGACCGTGATGACGAAGGGTCCTGCCCGGCGCACGACGGCCCCGAACGGCCCCGCCAGGGCGCCGAGAGCCCGCCCCGGGTCCGACAGGTCGAACACGCCGGTGACCCGACGGCCCTCAAGTCCCGCCATGGCCACGACGACCACCCCCGGATAGTGGCGACGGATCACATCGACCACGTCTGCGAAGGCTCGGTCCTGTACAATCAGGCTGCCGCCCCGCCATGCGGCGACATCCCGCGCGTCGACCCTTGTGCGGGCGACGGCACCGTCGCGCCGGTTGATGGCGATGCGGTCACCCGGGACAAGATCGACGTCTCCTGCCCGCGCCCCGCCGACCCGCACGCTGCCGTGGGCGACGGCGACGGCCAAAGTGCGATCCGTCAGGGCGACGTCGAAGGCCGTGCCGGTTACGGTGACCGAATAGCCCCCGACATCGACGATGAACGGCCGGTCCGTATCCTTGGCGACGCGGAACAGCGCCTGCCCCCGCAGCAGGGTCAGTTCCCGGCGCCGTTCGGTGAAATGGGTTTTAACGGCGCTGCCGGCGGCCAGATCGACCTCCGACCCGTCGGACAACGCCACCGTCGTCGTCTCGCCCGCGCCGGTGAGGTGATCGGCCATCAGATGCAGCCGCACCTGGGGCGCCACGACAAACAGGGCGAGGCAGGCTGCCATCGCCAGCCCCGCCATCGCCGCAACCATCCGGCGGCGAGATTGCGGCCGGGCGCGTGCCGTCGGCGCCGCATTCCCGGCCTGAACAGCCATCAGCCCCGACAAGTCCCAGGACCGCTGCGTCAGATCCCAGGCTCGCCGATGGGCCGCGTTTTCAGCCAGCCATGCCTGCAGCCCGCGGCGCAGCGCGCCGTCGTCCGGCCGCTCGGCAATCCGGTAGAACCAGACGGTCGCTTGTTCCAGTTGCGTGTCGGTGGGGCCGTCGGGTGCGGCGGTCATCGGTCTCTCTTGGTTTGCGTCCGCAAGCGGCGCCGGTGGCGTCGCCTTGGCATAAGATATGTCGTCATATGCATGACGGTTGCCGGCAGGCAATTTCTTGCCCCCGGCCGTCATTTGTTCGTCCGGTCACGTCCGCAGACGCTTGGTGATGTGGAGATGCGCCTGCTGCGTCCAGCGCGCCGCCGTGGCGGTCGAAACGCCAAGCCGCCCGGCGATTTCCTGAAAGGTCAATTCGCCCAGACGGTGCAGTTCGAAGGCCCGGCGCTGTCCCTCGGGCAACTCGTCCAGGGCGTCCCGCACCCGGCGAAGTTCGTCGCGGTAAAGCGCCGTATCCTCGGGCGAGGGCACGCCGGGGGCCTCCGCGAGGGACAGTTCATGGGCCTTGTCGCGCCGGGCCTCGGCCGATGTCCGACGCGTGCTGTCGAACGCCAGATTGCGCACGATGCGGTACAGATAGGCCAAAGGTTCTTCCAGGATGCTGCCCGACGCGGCGGAATTGAAGCGGATATAAGCTTCCTGGACCACGTCCTCGGCCCGCGCCCGATCGCCCAGAAGCCGACTGGCATAGTTCACCAGTTCGCCCCGATGGCTTATGTAGACGGCCAGGAAATTGGAGTTGTTCGGCATAGACGGGTGCCCGGTCAATCCGTCGAGGTGAGCGGCGCATCGTTGCGCCACACAATGAGAATGATTCTCAATAACTATGTATCTTGGATTGTCCGAAAAGACAACAGACACCGCCGGTTATGGCCGGCCCTTTTCGCGGGCAATCGCGGGCGCCAGTCGGGCAATCACCGCCCGCGCGTCATAGGCGTCGGCGCCGTCCGGCTTGGGTCCACGGCCCAGGACCACGTCGGCATGGGCCGTATAGCGGTCGACGGGCCAGGACGTGGCCTCGGCATGGCCGCCGAAATAACCGTAGGAATTCCGGAAAGACGCGCCATACCCGTAGGGACCGCAGCACCAGGCCCGCCTGGGGCCGTAGAACCCGAAGTTCGGCCCGAATCCAAACCCGAAGGGCCCGTCGAAATCATAACTGGTGTGGTAGACCGTGGTCTTGTCCGTGTCCCGATCGGCGACGACGAAATGATCGCGGCCTCGGGCCAGGGTGACCTCGGCGGCGCGATAAAGCAGGTAATTTTCCACCGTTTCGCGCGGTGTCACCGTATTACCGGAAAAGGTCACGCGGATGTGGTCATCCTCCAGACCCTGTTCCCAATAGCCGTGCCCGCGCGCACCGTCGGCGCCGGACGCGGGGCCGTAAGGCGTCGGCACGGCACAGGCGGCCAGCCCAACGACGGCCGCCAGCAGAGCACATAGGAAACCGCGTTTGCGGGGTCCATGCATGACATCCTCCCACGGGCAATGACGCGTTTCTTGGAATATAGGAACGGCGCCCCGGTCCGGCAACGGGCAGGGCCGCCTAGGGCGCGCGCCGGGTCCCCGGCCGGAACGCCAGGGCCATCACCAAGCTGAGCGCAGAAGCCGTCATCACGCCGAACCAGGCGACCGTACCCATGGACCATCCCCAATGGCCGGCACAGGCCCAGAGCGACGCCGCGAGCAGACCGCCGCCGACACTCCGCAGCATGATCCGTTGCACCGGCGCGGCCCGCGCCCAGCCCATGTCGCGGCGGTGGCGGTTCATGGCGCAGGCCAGGGCCGTCCAGGCGGCGAAGGACAGAAAGAAAGCGAGAACGATCATTCGGCCGCCTCCTGCAGGTTGGAAGAAATCTCTTTCGCCTTTACTGCACGCTGATGGCCGCGGGCGGCAATCCGGGCCGCGACGATGAAACCAAGACCGAAGGCCAGACAGGTCAGATCGACGGCGGCAAGCTCCCACTGCCCGGCGGGCAGGCTTGCCCCCAGGTGCCGGTCTGTCGTCAGCGCATTCACCAGGGGAATCAGGCCGAAGGCGGCGGCGGCGATCCAGCATTGTTCGGTCCAGGCGCGGGCGGCGGGGCGCAGGGCCGCATGAACGGCCAGGGCCGCCCAGGCCAGGAACATGATATTCGCCTCCCAGGCTGCGCGCCCGGCGATATCGACCGGCACCAGCCGGTTGGCCCAAAGATATGCGGCGACGGCCGTGGGCAGGCCACAGACGGTCGCCACATTCAGGCGTTCGACCAGGGCGAAGCCGAGGCGCCGTTCCAGGCGCGCCCGCCGTTTCTTGGTCCACAGGATCAATCCTGAACCGATCATCGCCGTGCCCATCAGACCTGTAAGGAAATAAAGCCAGCGCAGCACCGGCCCGGCGAACAGACCTTCGTGCAGGGACAGCAATGTCTCGCTCACGATCCGGGGAGCGGGATTGACGGCGGGCGCATCGACCACGGTCCCCGTCGCCCCGTTAAACAGCACTTCCGCCCGATCACCTGAGACGCGCCGCGTGCTTTCGAGAATGCGGACCCGGGCCGCGACCGTACCGGGCCGCGTGATGTCCACGAAACCGATGTTGCCGGGCCCCCAAATACGATCCGCCTCGGCCAGCATGGGGGCGAGTGGCGCCAACGGCGCTGGAGCCGCCCGTTCCGTATTCCGGTCAAACGGCCGGCCACTGAACATGATATCCGTGAATGCGCGGCGGTTGTCCTCGCCCCAGCCGTATTCAGACGCGATCACCGGCGCCATGTAGAGGTAACAGATGAACAGCAGCCCCGAGTAGGTGATCATCAAATGAAACGGCAGGGACAGTACGCCGAGCAAGTTGTGGGCGTCGAGCCAGTTGCGGTGCCCGGTGCCGGGCCGGAAGGTGAAGAAGTCCTTGAAGATGCGGGCATGAATGATGACGCCGGTGACCAGAGCCGCGAACATGACCATGGCGCAGAACCCGACGATCCATTCCCCCGCCGTTGTCGGGATGTAGTGAAGCCGGTAATGCATGCGGTACAGCAGCCGGCCCCCGCCCGTGGCCCGGTACGCGACCTTTTCCCCGGTTTCCGGATTAAGGAACCCGCTCTGCCGTTTGCCGGTCGCGCCTTCGGTTTCGGGATAACCTTCGACGAAATACCGCAACTCCGGCTGTTCGCGCCCGCCCGGCGGGGACACCAGCCAGCGCCGGGCGTCCGGCATTTTCTCCTGCACGAATTTGAGGCCCAGGGCCAGGGCGTCCGCCTGCGTGACCTCCGCCGCGACCAGGGGCTTTTCCGGGCGCATCCACCGGTCCAGTTCGGCCTCCACATAGCCCGTCGTGCCGGTCAGAAAGACGAAGAACAGTATCCAGCCCATGAGCAGTCCGCCCCAGGTATGGAGCCAGGACATGGATTGGCGGAACCCTTCCTTCATCGCCGGGACTGCCGGGGGTGTTTATGCAAATGCGTGCTCATACACATAGGACGAACGGCGGGAGCAAAACCGCACCTTAATTGCGAATTATTCTCAACCAAGACGGCCGGCGACCGGCCCCAGCCAATGAGCCAGGCCGGCGCAGATTGCCGCCGGAATCAATATCCCGCCCCACATGCGGGCCAGCGGCCGGGCACGAAAAGCCCAGAGAACCACGCAGAGGTAGATGAGAAAGCTGGCCAGCACCGCCCATTGCATCGCTTCATAGCGGCTCAGCGGCAGACTCCGGGCCATGAGGACCGACGCCGCCCAGGCCAGGCCGTAGCCGCCCAAGACCGCCGCCGCGATGCGTTGGACGATATGGAGAAACGATGCGCCCGTCCCGGTCCGTACCCCGATCTGTGAATATGTCCTCATACCCATAAGACGAACGGCCAGGCGAAATCATCATACCGGGACTGATAAAAATTCCGCCGCCACAGCCTAACCACGACCTAAAAGTCCAAACGAATGCCGCCGAACACGGTTCGGGGGGCACCCGCATTGATGCGGTAGGTCCCGCCGGAGGCCGTGTAATAGGTTTCGTCGGTGATGTTTTTGACTCCGAGGTCAAAGCGCAGACGCTTTTCCTTGCCCACGGGCAGGTAGTACCACAGGCCCACGTCGAACAGCAGGTACTGGCCCAGCTTGTAGGTATGGGCGTCGTCACCGAACCGGGTGCCGACGTAGGTCACGCCGCCGCCGACCCCCAAGCCGTCAAGATTGGTCCCCGTATCAGTGAATTCATAACTGGTCCACAGGCTGGCGGTCGCCTTGGGCACGCCGCGCGGGCGGTTGCCGTCGGTCGAGGTATCCGTCGACGTGATATCCGCCTTGAGGAAACCAAGCCCGCCGCGGATGTTCCAACCCGGCGTCGGATTGCCGACCCCGGAGACCTCGACCCCGCTGGTGTTGACCTCACCCACCAATTGGGGCTCGCCGTTCACGGTTTCGACGACGTTTTCCTTCTTGATGTCGAAGACAGCGGCATTCAGCAGAAGCTTGCCGCCCAAGGCGTTCCATTTGATGCCCGCCTCGTATTGCCGCCCTTGTTCCGGTTCCAACACCAGAACGCTTTCGTTGCCCGATGAAATTCCCTGCGCCGTAAAGGTATCCGCATAGTTGGCGTACAGGGCGACAGTCTCGACCGGCTTCCAGACTAGACCTGCCGTTTTCGTCAGCTTCGCATCGCGCGGCTGTTCCGCGGTCGTGATGGCGTTGGTCAGAAGATTCTTGCGGTAAAAATCGCCGTTGTAGAACTCGTAACGCAGCCCCCCGGTCAAGTTGACCGTCGGCATGATCTCGATGTCGGTCGCCAAATACGGGCCGTATGATTTCTGCGACAGGTCGGTGAACTGCAAGGATGACGGGTTTCCGGAATCGTCGACCAGTATCTCCGGCGTCGGATTGTTGACCGTACCGCCGACCTGGTTGGCGCCGGCATAGTTACGCCAGTCATGGTCCTGTTGGTGATACTCGAAGCCGGCAACGAGCTCGGTGGGCATGACCAAGGTGTCAAACTTCCCGCGCGCCTGCAGGCGACCGAACAATGTCTGCAGGTTGCGGTCGTCGTTGCCTTGGACCCGCCGGGTCAAGGTGCCGTCCGCCGCGATGCTGCGGACCTCGACGTAAACGTCTTGTGCCTTTTCCGTATAATAGGCGACCTTGTTTTCCAGCGACCACGGACTGTCCCCCAAAGGCACGGCGCCGTCGAATTCGAAAATATGATAGGTCGCTTGACGGTCAACGAAGTCCGGATGGTAGGCCGTGTCCGTCGGCACGTCCGCGATCAATCGCGTGCTGCCGTTCCCGGCGACCGTGGGCAAACCGCGGTCCATGGTGCGATCGTCGTTGGTGACTTCATGGTTGACCCGCGCGGTCGCACCGCTGTCGCCGACCCAAAGGAACGACGTCGACAGGAATTGGCGTTCGACCTTGGAATTCTTCCGGAACGTCTCCCCCTGGTCGCCCGACGTGGTGATGCGATAGGCGAAATTCTCGCTGTCACCGATTGCGCCGGTGGCGTCGAAGGTGAGGTTCCGCTCACCGTCTTCGTCGAAATTGGTTTCGACGTGATGTTCGGCCTCGAACTGCGGTTTTTTCGTTACCACGTTCACGAGGCCGCCCGGTGTCATCTGACCGATGTCGGCGACAGGCCCTTTCATGATCTGGATGCTGTCCACCGTCGCCGGATCGAACCGGCCGCTGGTCTTCAATCGTACGCCATTTCGATAGATATCGTCGTCCCGCCGAAAGCCGCGGATGATGTAGTCCTCGCGCGTTCCACCGAACCCGTCAGCGCTCACCGTGTTGGGCGACAGCTTGTAGACGTCCTCCATTTCCCGGGCATGCTGATCCAGCAGCAACTGCTCGGGAATGATGTCGATTGTTCGCGGGATATCGATCAGGTCCTTGTCGAACCGGGTGCCCGTTTCCGCATGGCGGCTGTTGTAGCGCGATTGCTTGGTGCCCATGACCGAGACCGTGTCCAGCATCAGCGTTCCGCCCGCCTGGGGTTTGCTCAGGGTCACGGACTTTTCCCCGGCGAAATGCCAGGTCACGCCCGTACCGGTCAGAAGCAACTGCAACGCCTGCTCGGCGGTGTAATTCCCCTTAATGCCCTGGGTCTGCAGGCCGGCCGCCAGCGCCGTGTCGTAAACCAACTGCAGGCCGCTTTCATCGGCAAACCGGTTGAGCGCCGCCGCGAGAGAACCGGCAGGGATGTCGTAGACGCGGGATTCCGCCGACTGCGCCTGAAGGACCGTTTCCGGCGCGGGTGCTGCCCCCGCTGCTCCGGGCAGCATGATGACCAGCACCCCGGCCAATGCCGTCCCGGCAAGCAGCCCCCGCATTAATCCGCACCGGCGGTTTGCCTGCGCGTGGTTGTTCATCCGGATTCTGGTCGGCGTCATACCCATTCCCCTCTTGGTCCCCGCGCATCCGGCATTCCACCGTTTTAAACGCAATTAATTCTTACTCGTAATTATGTGACGGCCGGGGAGCAGGATAGAGGAGGTCCGAAGCGCATTTTTTTCACGCCCGCATCCCGGCCTGCGGGCCGCCACCGTTATTGATGCAGCAGGATCAGATAGTCGGTCAGGCGGGTGGACCTGAGGCCGAGCGCCGTTTCCAACGCCCCGACGACGGCGACCGGATCACGGGTGTCGAACACGCCGTTGACCCGCCGCTGGCGCAGCCCCGCACCGGTCAGGCGGATCAGGCCCGCGTGGTAGCGGTTCAGTTCGTCGATGACAGCGCCCAAGGCCCGGTCGCGGAACACCAGCTTGTCCCGGCGCCAGGCGGCGGCACTTTGCGGGTCCACGGTTTCCACGGCGCCGAGCCCCCCGGCCGCGCCGTAGCTGACCCGCTGGTTCAGGGCCAGGATCGTTTCCGCCCCGCCGTCGGTCGCCGCGACGGCGACCCGGCCCTCAAGCAGCGTCACCGACGCGCCATCGCCCAATACTCGCACGCTAAACACCGTGCCGAGCACCCGGCTGATTCCGCCGCCGGCGGCCACCGTGAAGGGCCGGTCCGGGTTTTTGACCACGTCGAACGCCGCCTCGCCCCGCAGCAGGCGGACCCGCCGCGGCCCCGTATCGTCCGGGCCAAAATCGACGGCGATGGCACTGGCCGTGTTCAACTGCGCGGTCGACCCGTCGGGCAGGGAAACCGTCCGCGTTTCCCCGACCGCCGTCACGGCATCGGCGCGGAGCCCCGTATCAATGCGCTGCGGCAGATCCGTGCCCAGCCCGAGGGCCAGAACCAGCCCGGCCGCGACGGCCCCCAGCGCCCAGCGGCGCCCGGTCCGATATCCATCCGTGGCCGGTTTTCCTGCCAATGACGTCGTTTCCACAGTGCCCGCCAGATCGCCAAGTGCATCCCAGGTCCGGGAAATCCGCTCGAACGCCCGCTGATGGCCGGGATCGGCGGCAAGCCAGCCGTCGAACGCCTGTTGTTCACGGTCCGACAGGTCGCCTCGGTCAATCCGCGCGAACCAAGCCGCGGCCTGCTCCAGGGCGGCGGCGGAGACGGGTTGTTTCGGGCGGTCGGACAAGTTGTATTCCCTTGATCTGTCAGGCCTTGGACGGCAGACCGCGCATAGAGACGCATGGTGCCAATAGGTATGACGAATGAAGCGGAGATTAGAGGAGGGGAAACCCTATTCTTCCGGGTCAAGGCGCGCGGCGCAGTGAAGCAGGGCCTTGCGCAGGTGCTTTTCCACCATGTTGCGGCTGATCCCCAGGCGGTCGGCGATTTCGGCCTGATCCAGGCCGTCGAACCGGCGCAACATGAACACCGCGCGACATTTTGGCGGCAGGCCGTCGACGATGCGCCGCAGATGGTCGATGTCCTGGCGCGCCGCGACGGCGCGCTCCGCCCCCGGCTGGCCGTCCGGAACGAAGTCGGCAACGACACCGTCGGCCATGATGGCCTGGCGGCGCTGTTCCCGGCGCAGGTGATCGATCGCCAGGTTGCCGGCGACGCGGTACAGAAAGGCTCGCGGATTATCGACGGGAGCCGGCGTTTTCGCGGTGACCGCGCGTACATAGGTTTCCTGCACGATGTCGGCAGCCATCGCCGGGCAGCGCACGCGGCGGCGCACGAAGACCATCAATTCCTCGTAATGGGCCTCGAAAGCCGTGATCAGGTTGTCCGCGGTCGTCGTGGTCATGAAATCGGCTGTAAACTCTTGCACGCCCGCCGTTTGCCACGGCTTCAGGCCTTATTCTTGGCGCGAAGATAGCGATATTAAGAATTATTCGCAATTACTGATTTCACGGATACACGGAGAGTATCAAGCCACCCTCGCCCGCCAGACAGGCCCTTATCGCAAGGAAAATTGCACCGGCACCACGACTTCCAACTTGTCACGGGACATGTCGCCGGGAATGGGCGGCAGGGGCTGGGCGCGGTTGATCATGGCGATGGTTTCCGTATCCAGCATGCGGTGGCCCGAGGATCTCTCGATCCGGTAGGCCAGGAGATGCCCGTCCCGGTCGATGGAGAAATACAGCAGCACCGCCCCTTCGATGCGGCGCAGACGGGCCGAACGCGGGTATTCCTTGTGCTTTTCCAACCAGGCCTGCAGCACGGACATGTAATCCGCCGCCGCGCCGGCCTGACCACCGCCCTGGGAATTGTCGCCGCTGCCGACGTCCTTGGCATCCTTGGTGCCGGCCTTGCCCTGGGAGCCCGCGACCGCCGGCGGCGGTGTGTGAACCGGGGTCGGGGCCACCGCTGCCGTTTCCACAGGCTTGGGCGGCGGTGCTGCCTTGGGGCGCACCACTTTGGGCGGCACGGGCAAGGGGTCGCGCGGGCGTTCCTCGACCGCCTTGACCGGCTCGATGGCGACCGCGTCGGGAACCACCGGCTCCACGGGCACCACTTCCGCCGGAACTTCGGGCGTTACCGCCTCGACGGTCTCAACCGGCTCGACCGGTTTCGCTTCCTGCGGTTCCGGAGAATCTTGGGCGTCGGAACCGGGTGCGCCCCCCGCCGGGCCCAATGAAATCTCGATCCCGCCGACACCCGGAAGCTGTGCCCCCGACGGCGCCGGGGTCCACAACACGACGGCGGCCGCAGCCGCGTGCAGAAACACCGCCCCGGCAATAGCCATATTCCAATGACGAACGCGAATTTCCATCACAGGGCCTTCGGTACGGTCAGCACGTTGACCTTCCGCACACCGGCAGCGCGCAGCAGTTCCATGATCTCGACCAAACGCACCGCCGGCGCACCGCCATCGGCCTTGACCCGGAAATGCGTCACCCCGGCCTCGACCGGCGCGATCAGGGCGGCCTTCAACCCGGCGTCGTCCACGGTCTTGCCGTCGAAGGCGATGCGCCCGTCGGTGCCGACCAGAATGACAGGACCGGCCTCATCCGGTTCCGTCTCGCTGGCGGAAACCGGCGGCTCGATATGGAAGGGATCGGTCGCCGCCAAATGTCCCGCCAGCATGAAGAAGATCAGCAGCAGAAACACCACGTTGATGAGCGGCAGAATGCGGTCGTCGTCATTGGTGCCACGCCCGGGGCCGGGCCGAAGGGAGCGCATCACTTATTCCTCCGGATCAGCGACAGGTTGGCGACCCCGGCGGCGGCCAGTGCATCGACCACCTGGACCACCTCCTGTACGGCGATGCCGTCGTCGGGGCGGACCAGCACGGGGCGGTCGGGTTTCTTGGCAAGCGCCGCCACGGCACGGCTCGTAATGCGGTCGAGCGACATGGTCTCACCGGCAAGCCGCAGACCGTCCGCGCGCACCTCGATCAACAAAGCCTGCTCCAGCGACGCCGACCTTCCCGTCTGTTTCGGCGAGTCCAGGGTAATGGACCGCCAATTGAGGAACGACGACGCCAGCATGAAGAACACCAGCAGGATGAACACCACATCGATCAGCGGCGTCAGCGAGATCAGGTTGCGGCGGCGACCGTTATTCGGCGGCGCCAGCGACAGGCGTGCGGTAGGCAGAGCCGGCATGGCTTTCTTCCGTCTGAGGGGCGGCCGTCAGGTCCGCCGTGAAGACCTGGGTCACCAGGTTGTCCATTTCATGGGCGGTGCGATCGATCATCCGTTCCAGCCAGTTGACCACCGCGACCGTCGGGATCGCGACCGCCAGTCCGACGGCCGTGGTCAACAAGGCCTCCCAGATGCCGCCGGACAGGATCGCCGGGTTGATGCGATTGCCCGCCTGCTCCAACTGCTGGAAGGCCTCGATCATGCCCAGCACCGTGCCGAACAAACCCAACAGCGGCGCCAGGGTGGCGATGACTTCGAGCGGGCGCATGTAGGCGCGCAACATTTCCAGCATGTCCAGACCACACCGCACGACCTCTTCACGGACCTTGCCTTCGTCCAGGTCACGGCGCGCTTTGCCACGCATGGCCAGCAGCACGACCCGCGCCGCCGGATTGGGCGAAGCGCGCAGAAGCTCTGCCGCGCGCGATGCCTTGCCCGTACGGTACAGGGCCAACCCCCGGCGCGCAGTGTCCCGATCCCACAAGCGGACGCCGCGGAACTGCCACAGCTTCAGGCCCAAAATCGCCACGGCGACGACGGACATGGCGATCAGGATGGCGACGACGGGTCCGCCGGCAATCAACCAGTCCAGGCCCTGCGCCAACATTCCGGGATCTTCCGCGACGGCTGCCAGCGGGTCCCCCACCTGTTGGTTCTCCATTTGATTACTCCTCTAACCCCTGGGTGTTGCGCCCCAAGCGGGCACGACAATGACTGCCCCGCATCCGCTTCGACACGGGCTGCCTATTCAATAAGACGATTGAAAAACCGAATTCCTTCACGCCGATATCCAAAAATTCTTACTTAATGAAAGGCTGGGCCGCGCGCGACGACACAGACACAAGCGCAAGACAGTCCGCAGGTTCAGCCTTCGCCCCTTTGCAGGACATCACACCGTTCAACAGCATGCGCCCGATCGCCTGGCATTGAATGCCGCTGATATCGAATACCTTCAGGCTGGTTTTGCCGGCGCCGATGGGGGCCGCCTCAACGGCGACCCGGCGCTGCACGATCCCGTCCGCATCGAAGGTGACAAGGTCCAGTTTCAGCGATGTGAATGCCGCCGCCGTCCCGTTCGACAACAGCAAATAGGCCCGGCAGGCGTCGCCGGCGGCCTCCAGCTTGTTCAACTCGACCCCGATGCGGCCTTTTTCCACAGCCGATGCGGCACCGCCGGAAAGACAAAGGCCGGCGACAAGCAAGGCGGCGGCAAGGACGGACGGGATGCGGTTGTTCATTCTGGGCCTCGTATGCTGGCTTCGGTGGGGCGCCGCCGGGGCTGATCCCCGGCGGCAGCACAGGTGATTGGCTGTTCCATAATGCGATTGACTATTAATATCAAGTCAATACCTCCAATGCACTTCCTTCTTGATCTGCCGCCTACCACGCGGCGCGAAGGCCGACGAAAACGGACCGCCCGGTTCCCGGTTCGAACAGGGCCGAACTGTCGGTCGCGGTCGCGGCGACGCTGGAACTGGCGATATACTTCGTGTTCGCCAGGTTGCGCAGGTCGATGAACATGGACACATCCTTCGACACCTCGTATCCCGCACGGAAGCCGAACAGGACATAGGACTTGGTCGCCACGGAATTGGCGTTGTCGACGAAATAGGCCTCGGGCACCCATTCGATGTTGGGCCCGGCATGGAAGCCCAGGGGATGGTGGTAGGTCAGCGCCGCCCGGATAAAGTGCTTGGGCGCCCCGGGCAGGTCGTTGTCGCCCCAGGTCGCGTCGTCATCGAACTTGAAGTCGCTGTAGGTATAGGCCGCGTCGAGCGACAGGCTGTCCCCCTTATCGCCGCTTTCCAGCAGGTTTCTGGCAAAGGCCCAGCCAATCCCGGCCTCGATGCCCTGGTGGATGGTCTTGTCGGCGTTGGTGACGGAATAGTTGCCGCCGCCCAGGTCGAAGTACTGGAACTCATCCTTCAGATGGGCGCGGTAGATGACCAGGTCCCAGCTCAAATCCCGGACCATGCCGCGGGTGCCGATTTCCAAGGTCGTCGCGGTTTGGGCCTCGGTATCGGACAAGGTGGTGTTGGTGAAGTTCAGTTCACCGAAGGTCGGTGCTTCGCCGCTGCGCGACAGGTTGCCGAACACTTGCCAATCGGGCGCCGCCTGCCACAGCAATCCGACCTTGGGATTGACAAAGGTGTAATCGTTTTCGCCCGAGGTGTCGGTCGCATTGTCGAAGCGGTCATTACGTTTGCGCGTCGCATGGAGGAACTGCAGCCCGCCGATCAGCGCCAGCCCCGGCCGCAAGTCATAGGCGTTTTCCACATAGGCCGCATAATTGACCGACCGGTCCGACGATGCGGACAATAGCCCGCCCTTGTTCCCGGCGTTATTGGTCGACTGGGTGTTGTCGACCCAGCCGCCGGAAATCGTCAGCCCAGCCGTCAGGCGGTTGCCGTGGCCGGCGATTTCCCGTTCGTCGACGATCCGGCCGTAGGCGCCGAAGTCGTGATAGGTGTAATCCAGATACTGGAAGATCGGATGGATCAGGTGCTTGTTCACGGCATAGCCGCCCAGTTCCACCGTCGCCGTATCCAACTGCAAGGTCGTCTTGTTGGCGAAGCGCCAGGATTCGATGTTGCGCTGGTAATCGCGGGTCAGATTGGCGGACGCCGCCGTCTTGGGATCGGTCAGGGCGGCGGTCTTGGTCACCGACCCGGGGATGTCCTGCTGAATGTCGGCGTAGCCCATGTAGAAGCGGGTTTCCAGGCTGGGATTGATGCGCCAGCCAACATTGCCCGAGGTACGGATGGAATGACCGCCGCTGTGGTCGCGATACCCGCCCTGGCGCAACCAGGACGCCGTGGCGAAGACATCGACGACGCCGTTGTTGCCGCCGCTTGAGACCTGGCCCCGGCGGAAGCCGAAGCTGCCCAGGTCGAGACGCCCCTGCGCAAGATCCGCATCATATCCCGTGGGCGTCACGAAATTGATCGCCCCACCCAGGGAATTGGCGCCATAACGCAGCGCGTTCGCACCCTTGTAGACCTCGGTATAACGAAACGCTGTCGGGTCCAGTTCCTGGAAATCCGTGCTGCCGTCGGCCGCATTGATCGGCACGCCATCCTGGTACAGCTGAATGCCGCGCATGTGGAAGTTCCGCGACAGACCCGAACCGCGGATGGACAGACGCGAGTCCTCACCCCACTTCGGCTGCACGAACACGCCCGGTGTGTATTCGAGGATGTCCTTGAGCGTGCCCGAAGCCGTGTCCTTCCAGGCCGTGTCGGGCACCAGTTCGACGCCGCCGGGGGTGCGTTCGATCAGGCGGCGGGCATCGTCCGTGCCCGGCACGGTGAGCGACGGCGCGGCGGTCCCGGTGACGGTGACCGGGTTCATTTCAACGGGCGTCGCCGTGCCCTCGGCCGCCGCCGCCGGAATGGCGGCCGCGGTCAGGGCTATGGCGATGAGGGCGCCGAGCGGGTTGCGGATCGGATATCGGTTCATGGTCGTATTCTCCTTGGCACCGGGCTGGCCAGTCGCGCGCATTGCGCCTCGGCGGCATCGTCCCCGGTACGGTCGTCAATGTTTGTGGGCGTGCGGATTGGCGGTCAGAGTCAGGGTCGGGGCCGGGGACGTAAGATCCCGGCGCGATTGTCCCGGCTTGGGTACCTCGACCCAAGCGCGGGTCCCTTGCGCGCAATCCTGGATGACCGGAAAGATCAGCACCCCGCCGTCGGCGGCGTCCGGCAATTTCATCTGCAGGGCGAACTCGTCGAAGTGTTCGTTCGGCAGGGAACCGCCGTGCCACACGATCTCGGAAACCACTTCCGTAACCGTCTTGCCGTGCGGACCGGCAACCGGTTCCGGCAACGTCTTCTTGCGGATGTCGATGGTCCAACCCGCCTTGGGTTGGGACCGCACGCTGAGGATGCCCGATGGAATCTGCACCGTGACGCGGACGGTCGGCGACGTGCCGCAGCCGTGTCCGACGCGGAACAGGGCCTTGTAGTAGGAACCGGCCGCGGCTTCGCGTTTGTCGAGGACGATATGGGCGGACGCCTGTGCACCCATGAACGCTGAAATAAGAACCGCGCAACCGGCAGCCGAGACGAAACGTCGGGGCATGTTTTGCTCCTATGATGTATAATTTATGCATGTTCATTACTGCCATATAACATGTATGTCAATTGCATGTTATATGGATTTAGGATCGCTGGCCCACGCCTGCAGGGCTTGGCAGCCGTCTACTGCCGTCACAACGCGAAGGGTGTCGGACGCGCCTTAGGGGCGCCGATACCTGCGGGGATCAGCCGAGGAGACTGGGGGGCGCGCGGGAGCCGAGCGGCAGGCGGTCCGCCGACGCCGGCAGGCCAAGGGCGGGCGGCAGAAGGCCGGAGACGCTGCGAACCGCATGGACCGTCAGCAGGACAGGCTGTTCAGGAACCGCCAGGGCCTTGCCCGCGACGGTTGCAAAGGGGCATTTCTGCATCCCTTCGCTGCCGGGGGTGGCCGGGCCGTCCGGCGCGACCCGATTGCCCGTCTTATCGAGGACGACCGTCTGCAGACCGGCCCCGGTACAGATGACGACCTCGTACCGGCCATCGCGCAGGGAGTCCGTATCGAGCATGTAGCCCGCCGGAAGAACCGCTTGCAGGGTGAACAGGAACAGGGCAAGCCACGCAACCGCGCGCCGCGCCCCCGATCCGTATCCTGTGTAACTCCCCCTGATCATGTTCCTACGAAAGCATCGCTTCGGCGAAGCTGTCCAGCTTTTTTGTGCGACGCAATACAAGTTTCCACCAGCGTAGTGCGGCATCGCACCCGAACGGCATGCCAATCCGACGAAAGCCACCTTATTAGAAACAGACTCAAAATTAGAAACAGACTCAAACGTTATTGAGAATCATTCTCAATAACTGTACGTTGTCGGTGGGCCGAGGCGATTACCCCGGAACCACAAGTGCGGCCCATTCCCTGCCCGCAGATGCCACGACACGATCAGGCCACATGAAGATGATCGACGCCCACGGACCGGCAACATGACGAGACACCCGTTCCACTCCCTGGCTCAGGCTGCGGAGATCTACTACGAGGAACTGCGTCGCTTCATCCTGCGGCGGACGGGGTCGCTCGCCATCGCCGAAGACGTGGTCCAGGAAACCTGGATTCGCGCAACCACATCCGGCGCCGTCATGCCCGACAACCCCCGGGCCTATCTGTATCGCATGGCGGGAAACCTGGCGATCGACCACATGCGCCGAAATCGGCGCCGGGAAACCTGGGTCGATGGCGATGCCGACGACGGGATGCTGGCGCACCTAGAATGCCAAAGCCCCGCCCCCGACGATGTCGTCTCGGCGCGACAGGAATGGCATATCCTGACCCAGGCGGTTGCGGAACTTCCCGATAAATGCCGCGAGGTCTTCCTGCTGTACCGCGGACGCGGCCTGACCATGCGTCAAGTCGCACAGACCTTGGGCATTTCCGACAAAACCGTGGAAAAACATATCGCCCGCGCCATGGTCCATTGCCGCCGGCGCCTGCGCGATGCCGGGCGCGACGTGTGACCGCCCCAACGCCCCAGATAAGCAGGGCCCGAAAACCGGCACGCGGATTTCATGGGGGATTTTCCGGCCGCCAACCGTCTTATTCTTAAGAGCCCCGCATAGAGCGGCCGACCCGGCACCCCGTTGACACCCGCCACAGGTTCAAATGACCGACGATCAGGATCATTCCACCCACCAGCCTCCGGACGACGTGATTTTCGCACAGGCCGTTTCGTGGCTGACGCGCCTGCGCGAACGGAACGCGGACGCGGCCGACTTTCAGGCATGGCTTGCCGCCGATCCACGGCACGATGCGGCCTTCGCCGAGGCTGAATGCCTGTGGGGGCGGCTTGAACTGCCGACCCGAAAGCTGACCGATACGGAAATCGGACGAACACACACCACCCGGTGGCAACGCCCGCTCCACGGCCTTGCCGCCGCAGCCGCCCTGATGATCCTGCTGGGGGCAGGGCTGCTGTGTCGCGACGACATCGCGATCCGCCTGCAAAGCGATTACATAACGTCGATCGGCGTGCGCGCCCCCGTTGACCTTGCCGACGGCAGCCGCATCACCCTGAACACCGACACGGCAATCGCCATCGACATGACCGATAACGGCCGCCATGTCCGCCTGTTCAGGGGTGAGGCCTGGTTCGATGTCGCGCCGGACGCCGCCCGTCCGTTTACGGTCGACACCCCCATGGGTACCGTCCGCGTGACCGGCACGCGATTCAATCTGCGTATCGCCGACAGCAAGGCCGACGTCAGTCTGACCGAAGGCAGGGTCAGACTGACCGACCGTCGCCTCGGCGACACCCTGATCCTGACCCCGGGGGAAAGCGCCCAATTGACGGCGGCGGGGATCTCACCGCCAAAGCCCTTCGACCGGACCGCCGTGACTGCCTGGCTACGCGGACAGTTCGTGTTCTATGACATGCCACTGTCCAGCGTGGTTGCCGAAATCAACCGTTACAGCCCGGGCCGCATCGTGATCGCCAAGGATGCACTGCGCGACCTCAAGGTCAGCGGAGTATTCCACACGGACGACCCCGGCGCGGCGCTTCGCGCCATCACGGACACCCTGCCCCTCAGCGCAACACGCATCACAGGCTATCTCGTCGTGCTGCATTAAAAACGCGCCGCGCCCGCCATCCAAGGGCATGAAAAATTATGCCGGCAGCACTGGGGGAAACGGACCTTCAACCCCGTCTCATGTTCATATGATTTTGCTACTTAGTCGCAATTAAATATATGAGCATGAACTCAAGGGGAATACGGGGATGAACAACGAACACCAATCCACCCGGGCATTGAACCGCGGGACGACATTAACGGCGCGGTACGCTCTGCTAACCGGCGCGTCGCTGCTGGCCCTGGTGCTGGCCACGCCCGCCGGCGCCGCGCCGGAGCCACTTCAGGCCGGCAACGATACGGACAAGACCATCGAAAAGGCCCAGGCCGACGATCTCTTCACCTTCAAGATTTCCTCGAAGCCCCTGCCCCAGGCCATCGCCGAGTTCTCGGCCGTCACCGGCCTTCAGGTTCTCTATACGGAACCCGCCGTGTTCGAGCGGACCGCCCCGGCGCTGGTCGGCGACTTCACTGCGCGGGATGCCTTGACCCGACTGCTTGCGGGCTCCGGTCTGGTCGGGCGCTATACGTCTTCCGCATCGGTCACCGTCGAGTTGCCCGGCAAGGGCGCCAATGGCGACGTCATGACCATGAACCCCGTGACCGTCGAGGGCCGGGGTGAAAAGGCCAGCGGCGCCGTCGCGGGCTATGTCGCGAAACGCAGCATGTCCGCGTCCAAGACCGACACGCCGCTGATCGAAACCCCGCAGTCGATCTCGGTCATCACCCGCGACCAGATGGATGCCCGCAACGTCAACAAGATCAACGAAGTGTTGCGCTATACGCCGGGCGTCGATCCGCAACCGTATGGCAATGAACCGCGCTATACCGACCTGCGCATGCGCGGGTTGAATGCAACGACCAACGGCATTTTCCAGGATGGTCTGGCGCTGACCTTCCCCGATTACGTCGTCAGCTACAACCCGGAACCCTGGGGCGCGGAACGGGTCGAAGTCCCGCGCGGCCCGGCCTCCGTGCTCTACGGACAGGGATCACCCGGCGGACTGGTCAACTATGTCTCCAAACGTCCGACAACGGACCCCATCAACATCGTCCACTTGGAAGGCGGTGATTTCGACCGGTATCAAGGCAAGTTCGATTTCGCGGGGGCGATTGACGAGGCCAAGCAGTTCTCATATCGCTTTACCGGCCTTTACCGCGACAGCGACACCTTCATCGATTTCATCGAAGACGACCGTTACTGGTTTGCCCCACAGCTGAGCTGGCAGCCGTCGAAGAACACCACCGTGACGGTGTTCAGCCATTACCAGCAGGACAACACCAAGAACTCCCAGGCCCTTCCCAGGTCCGGAACGGTGGTCGCGAATGCGAACGGTGAGGTTCCGCTCAGCCGTTTCGTGGGCGAGCCGGATATCGACCGGGTCGACCGGACGGAATACGCCATCGGATACGAGGTTACGCACGACGTCGGCGAACGCCTGAAGCTGAGCCACAAACTCCGCTACAACAACGTCGACTTGGACGATGTCGTTGTTTACGGCTCGGGGTTCGACGGCAACCGGACATTGTCGCGCAGCGTCTACGGCAATTTCGGCAACCTGGACGGTGTCTACACGGACAGTAATGCGCAACTGAAACTGGATGTCGCCGGCACCAGGCACACCTTGCTGGCCGGACTCGATTATCAACTCATGTATCTGGAACAGATCGCGAGTTCCGGATCGGCGACATCGATCGACGTTTTCGCACCGGTCTACGGCACGCAGACGTCCGAAGGTAACATCATCATCAACAAGGACTTCACGCGCAGCCAAACGGGCATCTATTTCCAGGATCAGATCGAATGGGGCGACCATTGGCGCTTCACCCTGGGCGGGCGGTTCGACCGCGCGGTGACCGAAACCATAAATCACCTCACCAAGGCGGTTTCCCAGCAAGCGGATAGCGCCTTCACCGGCCGGGCGGGCGTGGTCTATCTGTTCGACAATGGGCTGGCCCCCTATGCCAGCTATGCGGAATCCTTCGCACCCGTGATCGGCACCAACCCGTCGAGCAGGAATTACAAACCCGAAACCGGCCAGCAATATGAAATCGGCATCAAGTTCCAGCCTGAAGGCAGCCGCAGTTCCGTGACGCTGGCCGCCTTCGACCTGCGCCGCCAGAACTATACGGAAACGGATCCGTCAACGAACACGACGGACCAGACAGCCGCCGTTCGCTCCCAAGGGATCGAACTGGAAGGTGTCGCGAGTTTCGACTTCGGCCTGAACGTGACCGCCGGATACACCTACATGGAAACTGAAGTCATCGAGAGCGTCGACCCGGCCGACCTGGGCGATGTTCTGACGCCCGCACCTAAGCATGTCGCCACGGCCTGGGCGGACTACACCATCCCGGAAGGCCCCTTCAAAGGCCTGGGCTTCGGTGCCGGCGTCCGCTATCGCGGCATGCATTGGGGTGATGGTGACCGGACCCTTTCCGTTCCCGCCTTTCTTCTGTTCGACGCCTCGGTCCATTACGAATGGAAGGGTGTGCACTTCGGGCTGCATGCGCGAAACCTTCTGGATAAGCAGCATGTCGGGTCCTGCTATTACCGGAACAGCGCCGGGATTTGCACGGCGGGTGAACCGCTGACCGTCATCGGGAATCTGTCTTACCAGTGGTAGGCCTCGAAAACCTGCGATGCTCTGCCCCCCTGGGAGAATTTTTTTCTCCAAGGGGGAGAGGTTATTGGTCTGTTTGTTCGTCTTAGAGTCATGAGTATGACATTCGACGAACAAACCGGACCTTTTCCCTTGGCGGCACGTCTGAGCCGTGCACTGGACATGCGTCCCCGATTAACCCGCTGGCTGTTGGCCGGCCCCGGCGCAGTGGCGGCGGCCCTTCTGTTCGCCATGGCCATGCCGATTTGGCTGCCCAAGGGGGCCGCCGGGGTCGACAACATCGTCTTTCCCCTGATCCTGGTGCCGCTGATCTGGGCCGTGGTCTTCGTTTATGCCTGCGTGGAGGAAAGCCTCCTGCGCTGTGCCGCCGTGATCTGCGGCACCGCCACCGTCTGCGGACTGACAGCCGCCATGGCCTTTGCCGGATGGATATGACGCGCCCCAGCCGAATCAAACAGTGACGAAAGCCCCATCGATGAAATCCCTTTCGCAATCCCAACTGAAACGCCTGACCGCCGTGCACGGCTGGTCCGGAACGGTCCTGGGCCTGTTGCTTTACGCCGTCGTCGCCACCGGCACGGTCGCCGTATTCGCCCACGAAATTGCCGCATGGTCCGTCGGCGGCGCCAAAAGTCACGCGCCGCTGGCAGGTGATCTCGACGGCAAGGTCCGGCCCATCGCAGAACGGATGACCAAGGGATACCTTGAAGAAATCGCCATCTGGGCAACGGCCAAGGGCGACCTGAACGTGTTTCCCCATGCCCATGCCCGCAACCCGGAAAGCGGAAAGATCGGCAATTACGGCACCCTGTTCCGGCTTGACGGCGTAACGGGTGAGGAATTGGCGCGCAACGAAGGATTCGTGTTCACGAAACCGGAATGGTTCGAAGCCAGCGCGCTCGAAGATTTTCTCGTCGACCTGCACGTGCAGCTCTACGTTCCACGGCCTTGGGGCTTGATCCTGACCGGTATTCTCGGGCTGTCCATGATGGCGGCGGGCGTCACCGGCTTTCTCATGCACCGCCATCTGATCCGTGACCTGTTCGTCGCCGCTCGACCGGGCAACCGTCTTGTCACGGCCCGCGACCGCCATGTCCTCGCCGCAAGTTGGGGCCTTCTGTTCGCGTTTCTTCTGGGATTTACCGGCTCATTCTTCAGTTTTGCGGCCACGGTCTCCCTGCCCCTGATATCGCAGGTCGCCTTCGGCGGCGACCAGAAGGCGATGCGCGAAACCCTTTACGAACCCGCCGTGACACCCGATCCGCGCCCGGCCGCCCTGGCCGATCTTGATGCCGTGGTCGCCCAGTCCACGGCCCTGACCGGCACGCCGGTCCGCTTCCTCGTGGTTGACCACTACGGCCGCGCCGATGCCCGCATCAACCTCTGGCACATGCCGCCACAAGGAAAACTGGCCTGGGTGCGCAACGTGTTCGACGGCACGGACGGCCGGTTCCTGGGCGTCAAACCACGGGTCGGCCGGAAACCGTCGGCGGGCAGCGCGCTTTATGAACTGATCTGGCCCCTGCACACGGGCGATTTCGCGGGTCCCCTGTCCAAGGCCGTGTGGGTCGGTCTGGGCGCCGCCATGTGTTACGTGATCCTGTCGGGCATGCAGCTTTGGGTGCGTCGCCGCGAAGAGGCCGCCCTGTGGCGCGGCTTCGGGCGTGCGGTCACGATCACCGCCTACGGATTGCCATTCGCCATGACGGCGGCGGCCTACGGCTTTTTCCTGTCCCTGCCGGCCGCCGATCCCTTCTATTGGACACCGATGGGCTTTGTCCTGGGTGCTCTCGCCTGTATCGCGGTCGGCGCCTTCGCGGGCGACGGCAGCGGCCTGGCCCGGCGGTTCCGGCGGTTGCTCGGCGCCGCCTGCGTCGCGCTGCCCGTCGTGCGCATGGCCATGGGCGGGTTAGGTTGGGCCGATGCCGTGGTCCAGGGGCAAGGGGCGGTGCTGTCCTTTGATCTGATGTTCCTCGCACTCGGCATCCTGCTGCTTCGCTGGGCGGCGCGGCAGCCCCATGTCCGCCCTGCCGGCGACCCGTTACCGGAACCCGCCGAATGAGTATCCTGGCCATCGTCGCCGCTGTTGCCGTCTCGACGGCGGCCCTCGCCTATCTTGCCTTGGGCAACGCCAAGCGGCGACGGGTGTTCGGCCTGCCCCCCCTTGAACGCAAGGCGTGGCAGACCTGGCTTGCCATCGCCGGCGTGCTGGCCCCCGCCGTGTTTCTGCTCTATGGCGGCGGCGGTGCGGGTTTTGTCGTGTGGTGCGGGGCCGTCAGCGTGACCGGCTGGGGCTTGGCCGCGATGTCCCCCGCCCAAGCCGCCGCGGTGGGACGTCGGGTGATTGGCGGCACCGCCGCAGCAGGGCGCACCTTGCGGGCCATGATCCGGGCTGCCCGCGGGGCCGGGGACACCGACGCTCGGCTCAACCGCCTGGAATGCAGAATCGCCGCATTGGAAGCCGCCCTGGAACATCAAGAACCGGCGGCCAAGCCCGCCGCGCCGCGCCGTCGGAACGGCGGCGGAACGAAACCGGATGCCGCGCAGCCGTCCGGCGCATGATCCGGAAAACTCTCTATTGGAATTGATAATCATTCTCATTTAATATCGGCTGGCCTGCCCCTGCATCATGGGACAGACGCACAAACTTGGATCCGGCCGGACAATGACCAACAACGGCGCTCACAGACCGGCAAGCCCCCTGGCGCTTGCCTATGACACGCATTATGCGGCCCTGATCGAATCCGTGGCGCCGATCCTGGGCTGCCGCTTTCGCGCCCAGGATGTGGTCCAGGACGCCTGGATCAAGCTGGCTGAACATCCGCCCGCGGATACGGTTCGCCAACCCGTGTCCTATCTGTTCCGCTTGGTCCGCAATCTGGCCATCGACCGCGCGCGGCGACTGGCGCTTGAAGTGCGCTATGGCGCCCGCGAAGAGCTGCCCCTGGCCGCCCCCAGCGCCGATCCGACACCGGAGCAGGCCGCCATTTCACGGGACATGGTGCGTGTCCTGAGCGACGCCCTGTCCGAACTGCCGGAGAGAACCCGCCTGGTGTTTGAAATGCACCGCATCACCGGGCATTCCGTGGACGAGATCGCAGACCGTCTTGATGTCTCCGCCGGCTATGTCTATCGCATGCTGCGCCAGGCGACGGTCCACTGCGCCAAGCGCCTGGGCCCCGACCTCGGCCGTCAGGAGCGATGAGCGGGTTCCGCCGCATCCCGCAACTTTCCCTGTTCACGAATGCCCCCGCCAAGCGTCTATGTATATAGGCGGCCAACATCCGCAATCGCCCGCGCCGGGCCCGCACACGAGATCGAGACCCCCATGACGGGCACCCCCCCCCCCATCGACGACGAGATCTGGAACACCGCCTTCGACTGGCTGATGCGGACGGAGGCCAATCCCGGCGACCCGGCCCTGGCGACGGCCCTGCACGCCTGGCTGGAGGCCGACGCGGCCCATGCCCAAGCCTTCGATCAGGTGTGCCGCACCTGGCAAACCGCCCCCCATCTGCAACCGGCCCTGGCCGATCACAAACACCCGGCATCCTCCCGCCGCCCCCCGGCCCGACCCGCCCTCCGCCTCAGCCGTCGACAGGTCCTGGCCGGCGCCGGCGCCATGGCGGCGGGACTGGCGCTCTATGCCGGAACCGGCGCCCCTCGCCGCCTGTTCGCGGATATTTCCACCGCGACCGGCGAATTCCGCACCGTGACCTTGGAAGACGGCACCCATGTGCACATGGACACGGCGACGGCCATCAGCCTTGATTTCACCGGCCCAATCCGCCGTGCCGCCCTGCTGGGCGGGCGGGCCTATTTCGACGTCGCCCGCGACGCGGCCCGTCCGTTCGCCGTGACGGCGGGCCCCGCCGAAGTGACGGTTATCGGCACCCGGTTCGACCTGCGCCTGGACGACGACAGCGTTTCCGTCGCCGTCGAACATGGCCGCGTGGCCGTCGGCATGGCAGGACGGCGCATGACACCGGACGATGGCTTGGTCGGCGGCGACAGCTTGCGCATTGACCTGACGACCCGCGCGGCACGGCGGGCCGACATTGTTCCCGGCACCGACACCGCCTGGCGCGACGGCCGGCTGGAGGTCGAAGACTGGCCCATTACCCAGGTTCTCGCCGAACTGGACCGTTATCACCGTGGCGTCATCCTATTGGGTGATGCGGCGTTCGGCCGCCAGCGGGTCAGCGGCTCGTTCGATCTGACACGGCCGGACCAGGCCGCGCACTCCGTGGCCAGGGCACAGGGGGGGCGGGTCCGCGCGCTCAGTCCCTGGGTTTTGTTGGTCAGCCCCGCCTGATCGATCTTTACGGATAAATTTGTTCAAACTCCCCCACACCATCCGTCCTTAATATGAATGCTATTAAATCGCATTCGCATAATTATGAAATGGGCGTAAAGGTGTAATCGAAAATGACGACGACAAGCCGCAGCAGCGGGCTGCTTATGGCCGGTTTTCTGGCCACCGGTATCGTGATTCATGTGGGCGGCCCGGCAGCGGCGGAAACCCCGGACCGCTTGGATGCGGCCGAATTCGCCCAGGCGCCGGCCGATGCCACGCGCCGCTTCGACATCACGGCGCAACCCCTGGCCGAAGCCCTGAAGGCTTTCGGACGTCAATCCGGCTGGCAATTCTCCTATCCCGCGGGCCTGACCAAGGGCCTGCGTTCGCAACCGGTTTCAGGCGACCTGCCGCCCGCCGCGGCGCTGCGCATTCTGCTGGGCGGCACGGGCGTCAGCTGGCAATCGACCGGCCCCGGCACCGTCGCCCTGGCCAAGCCCGGCGAAGGCGCGGACGCCATGGTGCTCGGCCCGATCACGGTCGAGGGACAGGGGGAAAGCGCCTGGGGTCCGGTCGAAGGATACCGGGCGACCCGCAGCGCCACCGCGACCAAGACCGATACGCCGATTTCCGAAACCCCGGCGTCGATCCAGGTCGTCCCCCGCCAGATCATCAAGGACCAGGGCGCGCAGAACCTGAAGGACGTCTACGAAAACGTCAGCGGCGTGGTCCAGGCCGGTAATACCCTGAACGCGCAGTCGGAGGTCCTGCCCTTCATCCGCGGCTTCGAATCCTCGGTCCTGCGGCGCAACGGATTGCGCGCGACCAACGTCGGCACGGTCGACCTTGTCAACGTGGAGCGCGTCGAGGTTCTCAAGGGTCCGGCCTCGATCCTGTACGGCGCGATCGAGCCGGGCGGCATGCTCAACGTCGTCACCAAACGCCCCCAGGCGACCGCCGCATACGATGTCGACGCCGAGGCCGGCAGCTACGACCACTACCGGACGACGGCCGACCTGACCGGCCCCCTGACCGCCGACGGCTCCCTTCTGTACCGTGCGAACCTGGCCTATACGGACGAAGGCTCGTTCCGCGACGGCATGCACCTGGACCGCGTCACCGCCGCGCCGACCCTGTTGTGGACCCCCCGCGAGGGCACGGAAGTTTTGTTCGAGCTGGGCTATACCCGCGAGAAGCAGCCCTATGACACGGGTGTCCCCATCGGCTTCAACGGCGAGCAGTTGGTGTCGGACAGCACGTCCTTCAACCTGGCATCGCTCGACGGCCGCGACATCCGCGACTATTCGGCCAGCTACCAGTTGAGCCACGATTTCTCGGACGCCGTCACGCTGCGCCATCAGTTGTCGTTCCACCGCGCCCATGCGGAAAACGAATCCCTGCGCCCGCGCAACGTCGTTGGCACCGTGGGCGCCGAAGTCATCCGTCTGCGTTATCAGAACGAGGACCGCACGGACGACGAAGTCCAGGCCGTGGCCGACCTGCAAAGCAAGTTCAACACCGCCGGGATCGACCACACCTTGCTGTTCGGCTCCGAGTTTTCATGGGAGATCTCGGATTTCCTGCGATTTCGCGAGAACACGTCCAACGTGACGATTTCCGACAATCCCGTAATCAATTACACACCGCCGTCGTCACAGCCCAAACAGTCGATCCGCGCCCATAACCGGCGTCTGTCGTTCTATGGCCAGAACCAAATGTCCATGCTGGAAGACGGGCGCCTGAAGGTCCTGGTCGGCGGGCGCTTTGATTTCGTCAAAGGCGAGAGCGAAACCGACGGTGTCAAGGCACGCGCCGTTCACGCGTCCGACTTTACGTTCCGCGTCGGCTCTCTCTATCAGCTGAACGATGCCTATTCCGTCTACGCCAGCGCGGCACAATCGTTCGAACCCCAAGGCAACTCGGTCCTCGACGTCAACGACAATCCGCTTGCCCCTGAAACGGGCGAACAACTGGAAATCGGCGTGAAGGCGGAAACTCCGGACAAGCGGTTCTCGGCAACGGCGTCCGTGTTCTATCTGAAAAAGGAAAATGTCGGCGTGGTCGATTCCGCCCATCAGAATGCAACCGGCGACATCCGCTACATTCCCGGCGTCAGCCAGAAGGCCGAAGGCTTCGAGTTCGACCTGTCGGGCACCCCCATCGCCGGCGTCAACCTGATCGGCTCTTACTCCTATACCCAATCGCAGACCCTGGAAAATCCGGAAGACACCTCGCAAGTCGGCCAACGCCTGGGCAACGTGCCGGTCCACAAGGCGCGGCTCTGGGCCTCCTACGACTTCCCTCAGGATACCGCCCTCGGCGGTCTGTCACTTGGTGGTGGCGTGCGTTACGTGAGCGACAACAGGGCCCAGTTCGACACCGCCTACATCCTCGATTCCTATTGGGTGGCCGACTTGGGCGCCAAATACACATGGCGGTCGATGACCTTGAATCTCAATGTCTACAACCTGTTCGACAAGCACTTCTACGAACGCGCATCGAACCAGGCGATCGTCCATCCGGGTGAGCCGCTGACCGTTCTCGGCCGCCTATCCATGACGTTCTGACGGCGCGGGCGGGGCCTTGACCGGCGGCACGCGCAAGGCCCTGTACCGGGTCCATTCCTGGCTTGGGCTTAACCTGGGCCTGCTGGCCTTCGTGCTGTGCCTGTCGGGAACCATCGCCGTGTTCGGCCCGGAACTGACCTGGCTGACCGATCCGGCCTATCGGGTGGACCCGCCGCCGGCGGCGGAACGAAAGGCCCTGTCGTGGCAGAAAATTCACGACAGCGTCCGGCAGGCCTATCCCGATGTCGCGATCCGACGGATCGCCGCCCCCCGGGGCGACCACTGGGCCGCCCGCGTTCTGGTCCACCACGGGGAGAGCGGTCTGCGCGTGGTGCTGGTCGACCCTTACAGCGGCCGGGTCCAGGGACAGCGCAGCACCTTCAACACGCAAAGCTTCTTCCGCCTGCTGCACAAACAGTTCTACATCGTGCCCACGATACAGGGGCTGCACGGCATCCTCATCGTCGGCCCCTTGGGGCTGATGCTGCTGATCTCGGTCGTGACGGGCCTGTTGTCCATCAAGCGGTGGTGGCGGGCGCTGGTCCGCCTGCGGGTCGACCAGGGGCGCGGTGTCCTGTGCTCGGACTTGCACCGTTTCGCGGGCACCTGGTCCCTGGTCGTCGCCGTGATGCTCTCCGTCACCGGGATCTGGTATCTGGCCGAGTGGGGGCTGCACAAGGCGGAAGTCCTGACCGAGGACGCCAAGCCCGCCCGTCTTTCGGCGGCGGCCATCAAAAGCCTGCCGCCGTCCCCGATGATGCTCGACCTGGATCATGCCCAGGCATTGGCCTGGCGGGCCTATCCGGCGCTCGACACGGTCTTGGTGACCCTGCCCCGCCGGATGGGCGCCTCCCTGATCTTCCAGGGTCAGGCCGAAGCCTGGTTGGTCCGCGCGCGCGCCAATCAGGTGCATCTTAATCCCTATACGGGCGAGGTCCTGGCGCTTCGCCGGGCGACGGATCTGGGTGCCTTCGACCGTTGGGTGGAAACCGCCGACCCGCTGCACTTCGGCACCTGGGGTGGTCTGATCACCCGTATCATCTGGCTGATGACGGGCCTTCTTCTTTCGGGCGGCATTCTGGCGGGCATGTACGGCATGTGGCTGCGCCGTCGGGATAATGCCCCCGTCCGGCCGCGTCCCTGGGCGGCGCTCGCCGCCATCCTGCCGACGGTCGCCGTGATCACGGCCGCCATTCAGGGAACCCTGGCCTACGGATTGGCCCAGCAACACCGCGCGCAAATCGCGTCGGAGACGCTTGCCCCGGTCCCGGACCTGACGCCCGGCTTCATCCTGCTGATCGTTCTGTTCACCGGCCTGGCCTTGGCGCCGGCAGGATTCTGGGTCCTGTTGCGGCTACGCACCTGACCGGCCGACGGGATCAGTCCTTGGCGCGCCAAATGTCGCCCGAGGAGGTAATATCGCCGGAGGTGTTGACGATCCATGGGCGGCCGTCGATTGTGACGGTTACCTTGTGCATCGCCTGTGTAATGTTGACATCGTCGAACCGCCCATTCGATGCGTTCCACTTCTTCAGCAGATTCGTCGAAAAATCAAGAACATAGACTGATCCATCCGCACCGACGGCCATATCCTGCGCCTTCTGGGCCGTGCCCTTGGGCCGGTTTTCGAACTTGCTGCCTGTATACTGCTGCACTTTATACGACTGGTTCATAATCCAGAGATCGCCGCCGGCGCCCAGATGAACATAGAAAATGTCGTCGCTTTCGATCTGCTTGAACACACTCTTGCCGGCTTCCATCTTATAGAGCTGGGCGCCGACAGCGACGTAAACCGTGCCGTCCGCGGCAACCGCCATGTTGCGCGGCGTGTTGGTGTCGGTGGAATTGATGACGTAATAGGTTTTTTCCTGGGTTCCCTTGAGGCGGTACACGCGGGCCGGCGCGATTTGGCTTAACCCCCACAAGGTACCGCTTTCATCCTCGCCCACATCAGCCAGGGACGAATTGGAGAACGCCTTGTCCAGGGCCTCGAACTTTTCGGTCTTGGTGTTGAACTTAAAGACCCCCGTGTCACCCGAGATGTAGACCGCGCCCGTATGCCCGGCATGGACATCCGACAGCATGCCCATGCTGGCTTCGGCGTCACTCGACTTGTACTTGTCGAACTTCAGGTTCTTGGTGAAGGTGAAGGCGCTGGCGCTTTGCGACGCGACGACGGCCGCGGTCGAACCGCTGCCGGTGGTATCACCGCTCGACTTCAAGGCCAGGACGCGATCACCGGCCTCGTTGCGTTCGAAGTAGCGGGTCGCCAGGACCTTGCGCGTGCTCGTCACCACCCAAGGGAAACCATTGGGGCCGACGGCGACAGCGGCGGGCGTGTGGCCCGGCACCAGGACCTGGGAAAATTTCTTATCGGTCGGGCGCTTGCGCATCAAAAGATCATTGGTGTTGACCAGGAACACCGTGCCGTCAGGCCCCACCGCGATGCTGCGCGCCAGTTGAAACAGAGGGGTGCAGGGGCTTTTTCCGCAACGCTGGGCGATATGGTCCTTGCTGATGGTCCAAGGCGTGCCGTCCGGCCCGGCGGCGACCTGAACGCCTAAACCGGGAACATTACTGGTCTTGCCCGTCGCCATGTCGAACCGGGACAAGATGCCGTCGGCACTGGCAAACAGCACGATATCATCTTTGCCGCCGATCGAGATATCCGACGCGGTCACCCCCTGGACCTGAACCCAAGCCGTGCCATCGTGGCGGAACACGCGGCCGACGCTGGTCACGCCCCAGGGATTACCCTGGCTGTCCACGGCAATGCGCGCCAACTGGCCGGGAAAGCTTTCAAAAGAACCTCGGGCATTGCTCCACCGCGTGATCCCGCCGCTGGTATCCAGCGCGAACACGCTGCCGTCGCGGCCGATCGCGATCTGTTGGGCGGTGCCGCGCGTATCGACGAATTCCAGTTTCTCGTTCGTCGTGCTGGCGGCTGGATCGCTGGTTCCACCACCGCCGCCGGGTGACACGGAATTGCTGTTGGAATTGGACTTGTTACTTGTGCCCGAGCCGCTGCCCGAGGTGCCGATGGATTGGGCAGTCGGCTCGTCGGCCTTGGCATCCGGCGCGGTGCTTTCCGTGGCCGTGTTTGTCGTGGCCTGCACGTTGCTTGCCGTGATCTTCGGCGCGATGATCGGTTGTGCCTGCGCCAGCGGCGCCTGAGGCACCGGCGCATGCGGTGTTTCCGCCTTGTCTTTGTTTTCTTCCTCGGTCAGCGGCACCTGATCGCGGATCAGCACGGTGGCGAAAATGCGCCCGTCGCCCAAGGTCACCCAAGGGCCGCCATTGGGGGTAAGCCCCACGGCGACAACATCGGTGACCCCCTCGTAAGGCACCCAACGCACAGGCGACATGCGCAGTTTCCGCAATTGCCCGTTGCCGTCGACGATGACGGCCGAACCATCGGCGCCAAGCGCGATGTCACGGGCAATCCCCGGCATGGTAATCCAGACGCCGTCTTCCCAGCGCATGATCTGTCCCTTGGGCGTGACGATCCACGGCTTGCCCCGGATATCAAGAGCGATGCGCCGCGCCAACTGTCCCGGCACGGCTTTCCAGCTTTGCGACAGGGGCTCCCATTTCTCGACAGTGCCGGCAAGCCGAACAATGTAAATGTTACCGACCGCGTCACCGGCCACGTCGGCGACCTTGTCGCCTTTCGATTCCCACCATAGGCCGTTGAAGCGCATGACGTTGCCGTCCGAGGTCACGCCCCAGGGCCTGTTGCCTTCGGCCGCGGTAATGCGCACGAAGGCCCCCGACATCCTGGCCCATTTCTGGCTGACCGCCCGCCACCGCAGGGCAACGCCGTCATCCCCCACGGCATAGGCCATGGCCGCGGCGTTGATCGACAGATCCTTGGCGCGGCCGGGAATCAGCGTCCAGGTCGCCTTGACCGTTTCACCGGCCGGCGGTGCGCTGATGCCCGGCGACTGTCCTGTCGCGGGGCGGCCGCCGGCGATCGGCAGCAACGTCAACAGTAGGACCGCACAGGCCATCCTGCGCAGAAACACGTTCTTCACCATCACAATCCATGACCTCCCTGATCGATCGCAGGCATTCGCGTCGGATGGGGGTCCATGCGTCCCACCGCTCAGAGACGATATCGTTTCTAATTATTCGCCAATCGTTTTTGGATGCTGGCGATATGTTCGAGGTTTCTGGGATCTTCGTTCCAAGCCCTGAGGCGGAAATCGCCCGACCGGAATTCCTCGAAAAACTCGCGTTTTTTCAAGTTATCGATGATCTGATTGAATGTCGGACGCGGGGTGAACCAATCTTCATGGCGTTTGGCCAAACGTTCCAGATCGCGTTCAAGGTCACTCAGGCGGTCGCGGGTCTTCGCGCGGTTGTCTTCCGCCTGGCGGGTATACTGCGGGCGCCGAGGCGTCAGCAGAATCAGGATCGAACGTTCGAAGTGGCGCTTGGACCGCTCGGAAAACAGCAGGCTGACGCCCGGAATATCCATGAGCCCCGGCACGCCGTCCTTGGAATTCGACGTTTCACGCTCGCTCAGCCCGCCCAAAATCAGGGTTTCGCCGAACCGCATGGTGACCGTCGAATTGACATTGGTTTTCGTGGTGTCGAGACGGAATTCGAACAGCACGGAACTTGCCGGATCGGTCAGGAAGGTCCGTTCCGCGACCACATGCAGGCGCAAGAAATCGTCTTCGAGAATTTCCGGCGTCACCGCCAATTTGACTCCGACCTCTTTCTGCACGGAAACCGAATCCCCGTCGCCGCCGGAAACGGCGGCAGCCAGGATTTCCGTGCCTGAGAAGAATTCGGACGTCCGGCCCGATTGGGCGACCAGGCTGGGCTTGGCCAGGATTTCATTTTCCGAATCGGCCGAGTTCGCGATGTTCAACGAATAGGTCACGGCGGGAATGCCGATCTGATTGGTGATCGTCCGCGTGTTCTCGTCAAGGCCGCTGTCGATCTTGTCGTTGATGTTATTGCGCGACCAGCCGAAGCCGTAGGCGCCTGTCGTCGGGTTGCCGAACTGAAGCTGCAAGCCGTTCAGAAGATTGATACCCCGGGTTTGGCGTACGTCTTCCTGGGTGCCGATGATGACGACATCGACGACAACCATGCTGGAATCGTTCTGCAGTCCCCCCCTGGCGGTACCCGGCGCGATACCCGCCCCGGAATCCGCGCCATAGGGGTTCGCGGGGGCGCTGCCGTAAGGGCTGGTCGGCGCCCCGTAGGGATTGCTCTGACCGGACGGCGTGCCATAGGGGTTTTGCTGGCCGAACTGGGCCGGGATGATCTTGGCGTCGTGCTCGTAGAAACCCCGCCAAGAGTAAAGCCGCCGTTCAAGCTGTTTCACCTGATCGCCCGGCGCATCCTTGTCGCGGAAGGATTTGAGATAACCCTTCGCCGCCTCGTTGTCGTTCAGCGCCGCCTTGACCAAGGCCTGGGCCCACAGAACATCGGGGTCAGCCGCCGATTCCGGCGAGATCTTGGCCATTTGATTCAAGGCCGCTTCCGCCATTTGCGGATCGTGACTGTAGTAGGAACTGGCCGCCAGATTGTACAGCAGAGGGGCATCGCTCGGCCGGTGCAAAGCAACGGCGGCAAGATGCCCCTGAGCCAGGGCGTAGCGGCGTTGATCCATGTAAAGCAGGCCCAACTGATAGCGCGCCGCGAGATGGCTGGGGTCGAACTTGAGGGCGAGCAACAGCCCCTGTTCGGCCAGTTCCAGCTTGGACCGATCCTTGGAAATGCCGATCAGGTGATAAGCAAGGCCGTTGAGAAACTGCAGATCCGCGTTGGTGATATCAAGTTTGAGCGCGCCGCTGAACAGGCGCTGCGCCTTATCCAGATCCTTGTCCCGAAGGGCCTGCTCGCCCTCCCTGATCAAGGCGACAAGCTCGCGCGGCTGCGACATCTGCGCCGACAGGTTTGTTTCCCCGTCGCCGGGCGATACGGTTGTCGCCGTGTCGAAATTCAAGGTCTGGCATCCACTAAGGAAGGCAGCCAACGCCACAACCGGCAAACCGCTCCGCTGAATACGAAACACGAATCCGTTAATCACTGTTACCCCCACTGCGGCCTGTTACAGGCCATCTTTTCCATAACCCCAGTCACTCAGCGATTGCTCACAAAGCGCATATATTATTCAGGTAAAAAGGGACGCAAGATTATAAAAAGCCATCCGCTACTCTCCCGCACCTCAGCCGTCCACCGCAAACTTTCCGCCTACCGCGTGAATACGAAGACCATGTATTCCTGTGAAAAACCGGCAAAATACTGCTACACGGCCTGACAGTTGAGGCCAAGTGTGCTGTTTTATGATTAAGCGCTAAATTATGCTACAGGGCCAGCATGACATGGCCGCGCACCCGTTTACCCCTGGCATTGTTCTTTCCACCTTGGATTAACCGATAGAAAGTCGGAGATCGAAAGCGTGAATAGGCAGCGCATCGGTTTTTGCCGCGTAAATCGGATATCGATTACGCAAACCGGATAGGAAAGCCCGTACAGGAAACGTCCGTGTCGGGTTTCCGGCGGCTTTCTGAGCTTACCCGTATCGGGCGCGTCCGGGCGATTCGTCCGGCCCGTATCCCGGCCTATTTTTCCGGGGCGTCGAACCCAAAGCGGGCCAGAACCTTCTGACCGTCGGGACCCAGGATATAATCGGCAAGCAGCGCCGCCGCCTTGGACGCGCCCGCAATCAGGGTGATGCCGTAATCGGCGCCGACGGAAAGGGCATCCGGCACGGCGACGATCTGCAGGCCCGGCACCTCTTTCTTCGCCAGCACCGCATTGGTGCAATAGGTCAGGAACACGTCGGCGCGCTTGTTTTCCATGACCCAGCCATACTGGTTCCGGCCCTTGGGCGCTTTTTTCGAGGTCGGCCCGCCGGTCAGCTTCACCGCCTTGGCGTCGAGCGCCTGTTCCGCCCCCGGCGAAACCTTGTCCGCCTTGGCGAACAGCCGCCAGGCATAATCGCCCGAAGGATCGGCCTTGGGCGTCGAGGTGCCGACCGTGATCTTGGGGTCGAGCAACACATCCAGAAGCCTGTCCGTCGATACCCGTACATCGGGCTGGGCGATGGCGCAGAGCTTGTTGCGCGCGAACATGCGCACGGGCCCCGCCTTGCCCGCCTTTTCCAGGGTTTTCGGATGCTTCATGTTGGCCGAGGCGAAGACCTCGGCCGGCTCACCCTTTTCGATGCGCTGCCGCAGCAGGCCCGACGGCCCGAACGCCGTTTCGACCTTATGACCCGCGGCCGCCTCGAAATCCCGGGCGACCTGCGTGAGGGCGGCTTTCAGGCTGCCCGCCGCATGGAGTTTCACGGTGTCGGCCATGGCCCCTCCGGACATCAACAAACAGGCAACAAAAACGGCGAGTCGCATGGGCTTGATCCTCCAACCCGATAATTCGGTATTTTGTTTCGTAATATTTGCATAATTATGCAGTTTTATGAGAGCCTGTAAATGCCCCTGGGAAAGGTCATAAACCGGGGCATCACAAACGGAACCCCGCCAACCCATTCGGGAGTCAGACCCATGAAGATCAGTGCGCGCAATCAGATCACCGGCAAGGTCGTCGACGTGAAGGACGGTGTCGTCACCGCCCAGGTCACGGTCGACATCGGCGGCGGCAATACCATCGTCTCGTCCATCACCCTGGATTCAGCCAAAACCCTGGGCCTCGCCGCCGGCAAGGAGGTGACGGTAATCATCAAGGCGTCGGATGTGATGCTGGGCGCCTAGGCGTTCAAATGCCCGAAGTTTCGCCGCGGCGGCGGTAGTAGGCGCTGCACAGGGCTTCCGCCGCTAGGCCGACGGCCAAGCCGACGGCCATGTTGACGCCGACGCAGACCACCCCGGTCAACAGGATGACCACGCGGCAGCTCGGCTTGACGCCGAGAATTCGGCGGTTGAGGGCCATTTCCGTCCCCGCCACGGCCAGGATCGCGCCCACGGCGCCGACCGGCACCAACATCAGCACATCGCGTGCCTGCGGCCCGAAGCCGATGCCGAGCGCCAGACAGAACAGCCCGAACAGGGCAGGCGCCACCCAGGTCCGCGCCCCGAAGCGATATTGCGCGATCAGCCCGCCCGACCCGTGACACATGGGCAGCGCGCCGAACGGCGCCAGCACGACATTCAGAATTCCCGTCGACAATGCCAGACGCCGGGGGCTGGTGCGTTCCTTGGCATCATCGGGAAAGTATTCGGCGGCAATGGCCGAGGTCGCGAGAACCGCGTTGGACAGGGTCAGCGCCAACTGCGGCAGGGCCGTGGTCGTCAGCGCCGCCTGAAAATCCGCCACGGTCGGGAAGGCCGGCAACGGAAAGTGCAGCCCCGGCCCGGTCACCGCGAACCCCGTGCCGCCGGTCATCAGAAAGGCCGCCGCCGCCGTCACCACGACGACCAGCGACCCCAGGTGCCGGTAGGGCGTGAGAAACAGCAGCAGCAACAGGGCCAGCGCCGCACCACCGAACAGAGGTTCGTCCGACACATGTTGAAATCCGAGCAGCGCCAGCTGTGCCCCGACCCCCAACTGCACGCCCATGATGACCGAATTGGGAACCAGCCGCGCGATGCGCGTGATGATGCCCGTGACCGCCAAGACCACCAGCACGCCGCCGATGATCAGGCCGCTCGCCATGGCCTGGGCCGGGGTCACCGCGCCGACGATGATCAGCGCCGCCACGGCCTTCATGGGCTGAATGGGAATGGGTCGGTGGTAGACCAGGGCCACCGCCAGAGCGAACAGACCAAAGCCGGTCAGCACGCCCGTGCCCTCGAACCCGCGCACGGCCAGCACACCAATGACCAGCGGCAGGAAGGTGCCGAAATCGGCGACCGCACCCGACATCTCGCCAAGCCATCCGGTCGCCTTCTTTGCCGTCGTCTGGATCATGGGCCTCCCGCAGGTTCCGGGATGGGGCCGGAACAGTGTCGGAAATTTTGCAGCATCTAAAAGAAAAACACAATCAGCGGGACGATCCCCGGGCGGCAGGCAGGCCGTCCGGGGATCTGCTGCGGGGATGCGGATGCCGAGGAAGGCCGCCGTCCCCGTGGTTCATGGGCCGGTCGTCAGGCCGGCAGTTTGGTGAACCGCGCGCAGCGCGCGACATTGCGGTCGTGGACCTCGCGCATTTCACACAAATCGTCATACAGATCAGGGTCGGCGATTTTCGGCAGGAGTTCAACCAGCCGCCGCGCGACCCAGGACTGCCCCTTGTTCAACAATTCGATCTTGGCCTGTTGTTCCGCCGTGTCCCGCAGTTTGTCCAGGAACGCGCCGGTTTCGATACTGGGCTTACCGCCCAGGCGTTCGATATGGCGGGACAGCATGGCGCAGTACCGGGCCTCGTCCTGGGCGACCGCGGACAGCGCCACGCGAAGCTCCAGATCCGGGGTTGCGCGCGCCATCTCGATCACGCCGCGCGCCCCGGCCCGCTCCCCTTCCAGAAGCTCATTGAGAAACGCAGCCGTTTCCTCATCTGTGAGATAGCCCATGTAAGCGGGATCGGCTTCGCTCATCATGCAGGGCGGGTCTCCCGCATCGCCGACGGACGGGGCCCGCGCCGCAAGCGGGTTTCGCGTCGAGATCCACCGCACGCCCTCTTCCGTGACGATCGCGTCCATGGGAATGTCATGCGGCTGCGGGTGGATGGTGGCCAGGCGATCGACGGCATAACCGATGCCAATGGCCAGGGGTTTTTCGGCTGAGGCCGCCAGGGTCCGGTCATAATACCCGCCACCGTAGCCAAGCCGGTACCCGGCATCGTCAAACCCCAACAACGGAATCAGCAACGCGGGTGGATGCATCCGCTTACGCGAAGCCGGAACCGGGATGCTCCACACCCCCGGGACCATCTTGGTCTCCGGCCGCCATTCCCAAAATTCGACCGGCTGTTTTTCCTTCACGACCACCGGCAAGGCCATCGCCCCGCCACCGGACATCGCCGCGGCGGCGAAATCACGCAGGTCCAGTTCACCCCGAAACGGCCAGTAAAAACCGAACCCGTCCCGGCCAAGCCAGGGCATTTCACGGCTGAGATGCGCCACGATCCTATCCCGGGTGGCTTTGCGGACCGCCAACGGCCGCGCCAACCTAGCGACAAGAATTTCATTCCGCGTTTCCCGCCGCCACTTGTTGACCTCACGCCATTCCATTTACTCAACCTCCTCGAACCGACCCGACAAGGATGCGACGATCCCGGCCGCCTCGGCCATGATCCGTTCGATCCGCACCGCAGCGGTCGGAATATCGTCAATTTCTCCCGCCACCTGCCCCGCGAACAGGGCCAGTTGCTCAAGCTCGCCCCGCATGTTGCGCAAGGGGGAATCCGTGCTGTAGCGATAGATCGGCCGATCATCCTCCAGGGCAATCGGCTCGCGCTTTCGCAAATAAGGATCATGGCCGAAACGCGTGGTGCCGGCCTTGGCCGTCAGGCTGTTGCCGATGACCCGCACTGGCGCCCCGATGGGCCAATTGATGGCGAACAGGTCGGTGCGCAGGGTGTCTTCCGAACGCGCGCCGACGACCCGTTCCTTATGATAGGCATGGGCGAAGGATTCCTCGGTCGCCAGGAACGCCGTGCCGCAGTGGATTCCTGCCGCCCCCAACGCCAGAGCCGCGACCAGAGACCGGCCCGAAGCGAACCCGCCCGAGGCGACCACGGGAACGGATACCGCCCGCACGACCTGGGGAACCAGAACCAGCGACGATGTCGTGCCGTGGACATGCCCGCCGGCTTCCTCCCCCTGCGCGATGATCACATCGGCGCCGGCCTGTTCGGCCAGCCGCGCATCCTCGACCGTGCCGACCTGATGGAACACCAGGCAGCCATGGTCCTTGGCCCGCTTGATCACGTCCGGATAGACATCCCAGAACAGACAGATCGAATGCACACCGGCATCGAAGCAGGCCGCCAGTTCGTCGTCGAGCAATTGGGAGTCGGTCGCGGCGGGGATCAGGTTGACCCCGAACGGCCGATCCGTGCCGTTCCGCACGGCCTCGATCTGTTGGCGGATCATATCCGGGCTTTCGCGCACCATGCCGAGGAAACCATAACCGCCGGCACGGGTCACCGCACCGACCAGATCCGCCCGCGCGACGCCGCCCATCCCCGCCTGAAGCACCGGGTAGCGGCAACCGAGCAGCGCGCAGAGTGTCGATTTCATCATCATTCCGTCCATGGCCCTACTCACATATCCGTTCGAACAGAGACGCCAGGGTGACCGCCAGAGTGATCGCGACCAGCCGCTGGACGACGAAAGCCCCCTGCGTCTTCGGGTGGCTCCAGATCATTTCGGCATTCCGGCGGGCGCGGTCCCAGACCGGACGGGGAACCTCGACAGGCCGCGGCGGCACATGATCCGCACCGGGGAAGGGAATGACCTCGCAGCGATGGTCGTTGTTCGATGCCTCGCGGGGACGCCCCCCCAGGCCCAGCATGCGATGCAGTTTTCCCGACGCGGGCGGGCCGATGAAGAAATAGCCGAACCAGAACCGGATGTCCGACGGCACCATCGTCAGCCCCCCGCGCTGTTCCATATCTGCGGACCGGCGGCGCTTGCCGCCAAGCGCGGCCGCGCCAAATTCTGCGCCGCGAAGTCCCAGTTGATGAGGTGGCCCATGACCGCGGCCACGTAATCGGGCCGCCGGTTCTGGTAATCCAGGTAATAGGCGTGTTCCCAAACGTCGATTGTCAGCAGTGGTGAAAGCCCGTGCATGATCGGCGTCTCGCCGTTGGGCGTATGCATGACCGCCAGCCCGGGGCCGTCGATGACCAGCCAGGTCCAGCCGCTGCCGAACACGCCCAGGGCGGTGCGGGTGAACACATCGACAAATTCGTCATGGCTGCCGAACGTCGCGTCGATGCGTTTCGCCAGATCGCCATCGGGCCGGCCGCCGCCGTCCGGGCGCAGGCAGCGCCAAAAGAACGCATGGTTCCACGCCTGCGCCGCATTGTTCAGAAGGTCCCGCTGATGGGCATTTTTGGCGGCCTGCTGAATGATCTGTTCCAGCGGCATATCGTCCATGCGGATTTCCTTGGCCAGGACCTTGGCCTTGTCCACATAGGCGCGGTGATGCCGCCCGTGGTGGGCTTCAAGGGTCGCGCGCGACATATGCGGCTCCAACGCGTCATAGGCGTAAGGAAGGCTGGCATGGGTAAGCTGCATACGGTCGTTTCCTTCGGTCTAAGGCGCGCTTCCTACCCGGAAGCGGCACCTGCACATCTCTGCGTGGTGACCTGAAAAGGGTACGACTTGGCTTTTATATCTTGCAAACGATAAAAAATTGTCGATTAAATCGAATATAGCGATATAAATGCAATCGCCGATCAAGGGTCTTGCGATGGATACCGAACTCGCCCGCACCTTTCTGACCGTGATCGACGCCGGTAATTTCATCGGCGCGGCGGACCGCCTGCACGTCACCCAATCGACGGTCAGTGCCCGCATCCATTCATTGGAAGAGCAATTGGGCTGCAAGCTGTTCGTGCGCAACAAGGCCGGGACGGCCCTGACCCCGGCCGGGCATCAGTTTCAGAAACACGCGGCGGTGCTGGTGCGCACGGTCGAGCACGCCCGCCAGGACGTGGGCATTTCCAGGGGCTACCGGGCGTCACTCACGGTTGGGGGGCGGTTCGGGCTGTGGGAACGCCTGTTGCTCCGCTGGCTGCCGCTGATGCGCCAGACCGCCCCCGATGTTTCGGTCCGCGCGGAGATCGGGTTCGAAACGGACCTCATGCAGGGCCTGATCGAAGGCCGCCTCGACATCGGCGTCATGTACACGCCGCAAAGCCGCCCGGGCCTGACCGTCGAGGCCCTGATGGAGGAAAGCCTGGTCATGGTTTCGAGCCGGCCGACGGCGCGGGCGGAACCGGATGCCGATTATGTCTATGTCGACTGGGGGCCCGAATTTTACGCCAAGCACAATGCGCGGTTCCCCGAATTCGTGGGTGCCGGGATCACCGCCAACATCGGCTGGCTCGGCCTGCAGCACGTATTGCAGTTCGGCGGGTCCGGATACTTTCCGATCCGTCTGGTGCAGCCCTACCTGCAGGATGGGCAACTGCACCGGCTGCCCGATGCGCCGACCTTCCCGTTGCCCGCCTACCTGGTCTATTCCAGCGACGCGGACCGGCGCCTGCTGGAACCGGCGCTTGAAGGCATTCGCCGGGTCGCGGCGGAAACAGCCTGATGCCCCAGCGCCGTGTCGTCACTCCACCGCAATCAGCTTTCGGATCATGTCCTTGCTGGAGATGAGGTCCGCCAGCGTGTACCGCCCGAGGCTTTGGAAGAATGCCTTCTGTGCCTCGGCAAGGGCATTGCTGAGAGAGCAGAACGGTGACAGCCTGCATTCGATGGCCGCGCAGTCGATCAAGGGGGTTGTCCCCTCAAGCCGCGCCATGACGTCGCCGACATTGATCTGATCCGGCGGGCGGGCAAGCTCCATGCCGCCACCCTTGCCTTGAAAGGTATTGATGAAGCCAGCCTTGCCCAGTTCGTGAACGACCTTGCGCAGATGTTCGTGCGAAATGTTGAAGTAGGCGGCGATCTTGGACAGCGTGCCCCGTTCATCGGGACGCGCTGCCAGATACAGAAGAACGCGCAGGGAATAATCTGAATGACGGCTTAAATGCATACGCCGGATTATAGATCACACAAAAGGATGCCGCCACTCGCAACACCCGCCCTCCGCCGGAGCGGGAGCGCCTAGGGCGACACCGGGCGCTCTCGCACCCGGTGCCGCCGTTCGGCCGATGGGACGCCCCGGATCAAACGCGGTCAGCGGCGAAGCTCCGGGAACGTGCCCTCGTGTTCGGGAACGTCATGGATCCCCGGCCCCTTGGTCATGCTTTCCGAATAATAGAAATCAGCGTCGTAGGCCTTGTCCTTCCAGACGTACCAGTCGTCGGTTTTGATGCCTTCGTATTCGATGACCAGGACAGACCCGCCCGGCGCCTTGCCGTTGTTGGAGGTATGATGCTCGATATGGTCATGGGCGATCCAACGCCCGGGGTTATTCATACGCATGATGACGTCGTAACGCTCCCCGGGGCTCAGGTGAATGACGTCTGCCTCATAGGGTGAAGCCAACGGCAGGCCGTCCTTATGGGTGACCAGCATGTCATGGCCATGCGGGTGGAAGGCCACATCAAGCGTGGCGGCGATCAGGCGCAGACGCAGGACGTCCCCCTTCTTGACCCTGAGCGGCTGCGTCGTCGGGAAGGATTTTCCGTTGATTGAGAAATACGTGATCGGCTCTCCCGGATGGCCACCCTTGCCATATTCCTGCGCGACCTCAGGGTTCCAGCCGGAGAACATCAGGATGGCCTCCTTGGTGACTTCCTTCTCGATGGGGATCGGCTCCTTCGGATCGATGATGAAGGGGCCCCACATGGCCCGCAGGCCCACGTGTTCGGGAACGTTGACGTGGCAGTGGTACCAAAGGGTGCCCACCTTGTCGGCGATGAAGCGATAGGTGAAGTTTTCGCCCGGCTCGATCGCCTTCTGCGTCACATTGGGCACACCATCGCTGCGCCAACTGTTGGTCTGGTACATGCCGTGCCAGTGAATCGTATGGCTGAGCGTTGTGTTGTTGGTCACCGTGACCTCGACGTCGTCTCCTTCCTTCACCCGCAGCAGCGGGCCCGGGACTTGCCCGTTATATGCCCAGACCTTGTATTTCAGGCCCGGTGCGACATCGATGGTTACTTCCTCGATCGTCATGTCGAAATGGCGGGCCTTGGCCCAGGCACCGGCGGGCAACAGCCCGCCCAGCGCCAAGGCAAGAATGAGCACTCCTAATCTTTGCATGTCATGTACTCCTATTTGGCGCCGGCACAGCAGAGTTCGCGCAGGTAGGCGACCACGTCGTGGATTTCGGCATCTGTCATGTTGCCGTCCCAGTTGGGCATCAGGATTGACTTGTTGACCGCCTGACCGCCTTCCTTGATCGCCTTGAACAAGTCGTCGTCGGTACGGGCCGACATTTCCGCCCGGTCCCGGTGATTGCGCGGCTGGACGGAAAGCTGGGGTGCGTTGATGCCCTTTCCGTCGCCGGACAGGCCGTGGCACTGGGTACAGTAAACCCGGTAAAGAGCCTTGCCGTGCGCCGCATCAGCAGCCGGTGCCGGCCGCGGATAAAGGATCGATCCGCACAGAAATACAGCCAGTATGAAAAGCTTGTTCATTTCGCCTTCTCCGGTTTTTCGCCGATGGTCCGCAGGTAATTGGCCAGCTTGTGAATCCCGGCCGTATTCAGATGCTTGTTCGGCATCAGAGTCCGAGGCTCCCAAGCTGCCGGGTCGCGGATGTAGGACACGATGAACGGCGGCTGGAGGCGCTGCCACGCGGTGTAGAGCTCGGGGCCGGAAAAGCCCCCGTACTTGGGCGTGTCCTTGTGGCAGCCGCTGCAACCCTTGAACTTGACGAAGTCCATGGCCCCGATCCGGGCCGACACGCGGCCGGGGGTGTAGTCTTCTTTCGCCAAGAGGGCCGCATTCGGTGTCAGGGTCATCAGGTAGTCCGCGATCTGTTTCGCCGCCGGCGCATCGACCACTGGGTGGTCGGACAGGGACGCCGCATCAACGGCATCCCCCTCCGGCCCCTTGGCGGCATGGTCAGGGGCGAAGTCTCCGGCCGGCCGGATGCGGGTCGGTTTCTGCAGCCAGGCCTCCAGCCAGTCCCGGCGGAACTTGTTGCCGGCAAAGAAAAGAGGCGGCCCCTTCCGAGTTTGTCGCGCCGCCAGATCAGGGCTCACCGGCCCTGACATCTGATGGCATACCGCACAGTCCTTTTGGATACTCGCCGGCGCCTCGGCCGCCAGGGCCGAGGTAACGGACAGCGCGGTCATCAGGGCCGCGCCGCCAAGTGCGATAACCTTTCGCATGGGGTGCTCCTGTTCTCAGCGCAGAATGAGATTGCCGTTCTTGCCCTTGTCCGGGTTCGCGTCCTTGAAGTTCATCAGCACGGAGATCGCGCCGTTGAGAGCGTGCTTCATCCGGTGGTCGACAATGGCGTTATTGGTCGCACGGTCGGCCGGCGGAACGATGTCGAAGGTCATTGCGTGGGCCGGCGGCACTTCCGCCGTTTGCAGGCTGTAACGCAGGTTTTTCGGATTGCCGTTGTCCCACACCCGGTCCCAGATGCCGGCGATCGGATGAAACGCCGCGGCTTCGTTGATCATCGCATTGACGAAGAAAATGCGGACACGCTCACCCGGCTTCGCTTCCAGGGTCAGGGCGGCGTTGGGATCGTGCACCGGGTCGTAGTGGAACAGCTTGCCGTTCACGAGGGTGCCGACCCATTGCTTGTTCATCGCCCGGTCCTGGGCGCTGGTGCCGTCTTGGAACAGATCGCCGTGGACCAGGACGTATTCGCGATCCGGCTTGGGATAGGCATCCGAATAGCCTTCCTTGGGATCGACGATGATCACGCCGTACATGCCGCGCGAAATATGCTCGGCCATGGAACTGGCGCCGCAGTGATAGATGAAGACGCCGGGATGGTTCGCCTTGAACGTAAACTGCTTGGTGTCACCGGGGCGGACTTCCGAGAACTCATCCAGGACGTCGACGACCGCCGCGTGGAAATCCATGGAATGGCTGTTCTTGTTGGACTTCTGATTGAGGAGCGTGAAATCGATTTCGTCCCCCTCCGTCACGCGAACCAGCGGACCCGGAACGGTGCCGCCAAAGGTCCACATGCGTTGCGTCGTGCCCTTGTTGTCGATCGGCAGTTCCTTTTCGATGACGGGGATGTCGACCTTCACCGTCTTGGCGACGGCAGGCATGGAAACGACCGACAGCAGCCCGGCCGCGGCCAGACCGAGCCCCAGCGCCCAGGCGCGGCATGCGTTGTTACGTGGAAGGTTCATAGGTGTCTCCTATTTGATGGATTAATAATACATGTTCAATATCTTCCTATTTGATGGATGTCAAATACATGTTACTGACCACCTCTCCTCGGCACCAACGCCCGGCAGCATATCCACCGACTGGAAACCTGGTTTCTGGGCAATTCGCCAGCCGTGACGTGATGCTTGAACGTCCCTTCGACAACGATTATGCTGCACTGCAACAACGCATCCGCAACGATGGGGCTGTGTCTTGGATCAACCTTCCCTCAAGGGGGAGAAATTCACGCTCCATGTCGGATTCAAAACTCAGCATTGTCGTCATTGATGAAGACCCTGTCCGCGCCGCCATCTTGATGGACGGGCTGGCCGAAGCCGGCCATGCGGAAGTCGCTCTTATCGACAACGTGAACAATCTCCTGAAAAAGATTTTCGCCATCGATCCGGACGTCATTCTGATCGATCTGGAAAACCCGTCGCGTGATTCACTCGAGCAGATGTTCCAGGTCTCGCGCGAAGTGCGCCGGCCAACAGCCGTCTTCGTCGACGAGACCGACCGCGCCATGACCGACGCCGCCATCGACGCCGGCGTCAGCGCCTATATCGTCGATGGTCTGAAGAAAGAACGCGTCAACCAGATCGTCGACCTGACCATTTCGCGCTTCAATGCCTTTTCACGCCTGCAATCGGAATTGTCGGCCGCCAAGACGGCGCTCAGTGAACGCAAGATCATCGAGCGGGCCAAGGGCATCTTAATGCAGACCCGCGGCATGTCCGAGGAAGAGGCCTATGCCGCCCTCCGCAAGACCGCCATGAACGAAAAGAAGCGCATCGTCGATATCGCCAGCAGCCTGGTGACGGCGGACCGCATCGCATCGTAACGCCAGAGGGATGGAGACCAGGGTGCTGGATAGTCAGGGGGAGAAAATTTTGGACGGACCGGGTGGGATGGCGCCGCCGGAGATTTCGATCGTCCACGCCGGGATCATCCCGTTGCTGGATTGTGCCCCCCTGGTCGTCGCCGCCGAATTCGGCTTCGCCGAAAAATACAACCTGCATCTTGAAATCTCCCGCGAACAATCCTGGGCCTCGATCCGGGACAAGGTGACCATCGGCCATCTGGACTGCGCTCATATGCTGGGGCCCATGGTCATCGCCTCGACACTCGGCATCGGCCATGTCCGCACGCCGCTGATCGCGCCCATGGCGCTTGGCCTCAACGGCAACGCCATCACCGTGTCCAACGACCTGCACGACCGCCTGATCACCGCGGGGCTGGATGGCGGCGACGTGCTGTCGGGTGCCAGGGCGCTGAAAACCGTGATCGACGCCGATCGCGCAGCCGGCCGTCCGCCGCTGACCTTCGGCGTGGTGTTCCCGTTCTCGGCCCATAATTACGAGCTTCGCTGCTGGCTCGCCGCCGCCGGCATCAACCCGGATTTCGACCTGCGCCTGGTCGTCATCCCCCCGCCTCTCATGGTCGCCAACCTGGATCAGGGCCTGATCGAGGGATTCTGCGTCGGCCCCCCCTGGAACGCCGTGGCGGTCGAAGCCGGGGTCGGCGAGATCGTCGCGACGAAATCCCAAATCTGGCACAACGGGCCGGAAAAGGTGCTGGGCGTGCGGGCAACCTGGGCGGCGGCCCATCCGCACACCCTGAACGCACTGATCCGGGCCCTGGTCGAAGCCGCGCAATGGATCGAGCAGCCTGAAAACCGCCTCGCCGTGGCCGAAACCCTGGCGGCCCCCCATTACCTGGGCATCAACGCCCCCATTCTGGCCCAGGCCATGGCAGGAGACCTGCCCGGTCGAACGCCGGACGGGATAATCAGCGATCCGGATTTCATCACCTTCTTCCGCGACGACGCGACCTTCCCCTGGCGCTCCCACGCCGCCTGGTTCGCTGAACAGATGATCCGCTGGCGCCAGATTGATCAGGACACGGACGTCTGCGCCCTGGCCGAACAGGTCTACCGCCCCGACATCTACCGGAACGCGGTGCGCCCCCTCGGGCTCAGCCTGCCTGACGCGGACTGGAAATCGGAAGGCACAGGGGCGTCCCGGGGTCGGTTTTTCGGTGATGCGGTTTACGATCCGGAATGCCGCTGACGGCATAAATAAACGATTAAAAAATAATCGTTGTAAATTTTTTGACTAAATTATAATCATAAATTGAATATCCCGGTAATGGCGATACGCCTAAGCCCTTGATATTCAAGTCAATGGAATCTGGCATGTCTTGTGCATTTCAGCATACCGGTGATGAGGCGCCGATGACCGCCGCCCCGTCCGTTATCAGGCTCGCCGAAGAGCTCTCTTAACCGAAACAGATCGCGTCCGTCGATGGACGCAGAGCGTCGTCGCTCAGACGGGATGCAGATGCATTCCGCAGCGGACTTCCTGTTTCTGCACGAGGGCACGACATGTTCGACACGATGCGGGCATTCACAAGGGCAAAGGCTCCGGCGACGGCGGTGGACAATGGGCCTCCGGCCGATACCGCGTCCCCCTCAGACGTCCCCCCGACCCTGGTGATCGGCGCCGGCCCGGCAGGGTTGCGCGTTGCCGAGGAACTGTCCCGTGCGGGCGCCCCCGTCGTGTTGTTCAACGCCGAGCGCTGGCATCCCTACAACCGCATCAAGCTGACCCCCTTTCTAACCGGCGAGGTCCAGATCGGACAGGTCTACCAGCCGCAGAACGCCATCACGGACGCCGGCATCAGCCGCTACGACGGCCTGCGTATCCGCGAAATCGACCGTGATAACCGCGTTGCCGTCGACGATTACGGCCGGGCATGGCCGTTCAGCCATCTGGTCATCGCCACCGGGTCGCGCCCGCATGTGCCGGACATTCCCGGCTGCACGCTGGATGGCGTTTACACCTTCCGCAATTTCGACGACGTCGAACGCCTGGTCGCGCGGTCCTACCGATCCACCCGCACGGTGGTCATCGGCGGTGGTCTGCTGGGGCTGGAGGCCGCCCGCGGCATGTCGTCCAAAGGCGTCGAGGCCTGGGTGCTGGAACACGAAAGCCGCCTGTTGCCGCGCCAGTTGGATCAGGCGGCGGGCGATCTGGTCGCCGCCGGGATGGAACGCCTCGGCATCACCGCGCGCACCCTGACCCGGGTTCAGGCGGTTGAAGGCAACGGCCGGGTCGAACGCGTGGTGCTGTCCTCCGGCGAGGTCATCCCCTGCGATACCGTGATCGTCTGCGCCGGGGTGCGCGCCAATCTGGAGATCGCGCGCAACGCCGGACTGGCCGTGGGCCGGGGCATCACCGTCGACGCCCATATGCGAACCGACGATCCGGGCATCTACGCGGTCGGCGAATGCGCCGAATTCGACGGACATTGCTACGGCTTGGTCGGACCCGGCCTGGAACAAGCCCAGGTCTGCGTCGACCATATCCTGGGACGCAAGGGCACGGATTATGCCGGCAGCCTGCCGGCGACGCGGCTCAAGGTCGTGGGCATCGACGTATTTTCCATGGGCGAAGTCGAACAGGTCGACGGCGACACGCGCCTGAATTCTGTTTCCTGGTCGGACCCAGCGGCGGGCCTGTACCGCCGCGTCATCGTCCGCCGGGGCCGGGTGATCGGCGCCATCGCCATCGGCAAATGGGCCGAAATCAACCAATTGCAGCAGATGATCAAAACCCAGGCACGGATCACGCCCTGGCGGTTACGCCGTCTGCGTACGACCGGCCTGCTGATGAAGGGCGAAGCGCCGCAATCCGTGCGCGACTGGGCCGATGCCGCGACCGTCTGCAACTGCACGGGCGTGACCCGTGGCATGCTGGGCCAGGCCATGGCGGCCGGCTGCACGACCTTGGGCGACCTGCAGCGCGCGACCTGCGCCTCCACCGTCTGCGGCACCTGCCAGCCGCTGCTGCAGGATCTTCTGGGGGCGGACGCCAAGGCCGAGCCCGTGGGCTGGTCGAAATCTCTCCTCGTGTTCTCAGGCCTGGCCGCCCTGCTGGCCCTGGTCACGGCTTTCGTGCCCGCCTGGCCCTATTCGGGGAGCGTGCAGGACAAGCTGCGTGTCGATCTGCTGTGGATTGATCCGCTGATCAAGCAGATCTCGGGCTTCACCCTGCTGGGCTTCATGGTCATTGCCGCCGTCATCGGCCTGCGCAAGCGAATCAAGATGTTCGCCAGGTTGGGCGGCTACAACGGCTGGCGTCTGGTGCACGGCATTGTCGGTGCCCTCCTGATCGCCGGGCTGTTCGTGCACACGGGCTTTCACCTGGGCGACAACCTGAACGGTTGGCTGATGGGCGCTTTCCTGGCGCTGTCGGCACTGGGCGCACTGGCCGGTCTCGTCACCGCCGTGGAACACCGGCTGCTCAACGGTCCCTTGAAGGGAACGAAGACCGCCCCCCGGGCAGTGCCGACCTGGGCGCATATTCTGCTCCTGTGGCCCATCCCCCTGTTGTTGGCGGCGCATGTTGCGACCGTCTATTTCTACTGAGGGGCCGGGGATCATGCGCAATAGGATTCTCTGGCTGGTCTGGATCACCGCAACCCTCGCGGGCGGCGTCGCGGTCGCCGCGGTCATGTATTACGGCGGCGATCTCCGTTCCGTGTTCCTGATCGGCAAGACGACGTCCGGCCACCATCAGATCGAAATGGCCTGCGACGCCTGTCACACAAACATGTTCGGCGGCATTGATGCCCTGCAGAAAGGCTGCGTCACCTGCCACGGCGACGAGTTGAAGGCGGCCAACGATTCCCACCCCCGGTCCAAATTCGTCGACCCGCGCAACGCCGACCGGGTCGCCGTGCTGGACGCACGCTATTGCGTGACCTGCCACCGCGAACACCAGCCTGGCATTACCAACGCCATGGCCGTGACCCTGCCCACGGATTACTGCGCGCTCTGCCATCAGGACGTCGCGAAAAACCGGCCCAGCCACGAAGGGCTCGCCTTCGACACCTGCACCAATTCCGGCTGCCACAACTTCCATGACAACCGCGCCCTCTACGAAGATTTTCTGGAAAAGCGCCATGCGGAGCCCGATTTCAAGGAGGTCCTGCTTGTCGCCCTGTCCAACTGGACCCCGCCCGCGGATCAGCCCAAGCCCGAACGCAAGGCGCTGGCGGCCCTGGATGCCGACGCCCCCGCAGACCGCCGGGGTGCCCTGAAGCATACCGCCGATTGGGCCCTGTCCGGCCATGCGGCGGCGGGGGTGAACTGTTCCGGCTGCCATCAGCCGCGCAAGCGCACCCGCCCCGACGAATGGGTCGAAGCCCCGGGCGCCAAGGTCTGCGCCACCTGTCACACGGCCGAGGCCAAGACCTTCACCGAGGGCAAGCACGGCATGCGTCAACGCGACGGGCTCTGGGTGTCGCGCAAGGACGATTTCCTGGGCCTGTTCGAGGACAAGGGCCTGCCCCCCATGACGCCGGCCCTGGCCCGCATTCCCATGCAGGACGACGCGCATGCGACCGCGCTGACCTGCAACACCTGCCACGGCGCCCATAAATACGACGTCAAGTTCGCACAGATCGAAGCCTGCGAAAGCTGCCACGCCGACGACCACACCAAGGCCTTCCGCATGTCGCCGCATAATTCGCTGGTCGACCGGGAAGCCTCGGGTGACCTGCCCAAGGGGTCGGGCGTGACCTGCGCCACCTGCCATATGCCCAAGCACCTGGCGCGTGACGATTACGGCACCGAACAGGTCTTCGTCACCCATAACCAGAACGACAACCTGCGGCCCAACGAAAAGATGATCCGCACGGTCTGCGCCGATTGCCATGGCCTGCGTTTCACCATCGACGCATTGGCCGATCCGGACCTCATCAAGAAAAACTTCAAAGGCAAGCCCGCCCACCATGTCGAAAGCATCGACTGGGTGGAAAACAGGATGCGGGAACGGGCGCGCCGCCAGCAGCAGTAAATCCCGCGTTCATCGAGACAGGAAGACAACAAGGAGATGACCATGACCAAGAAACTGACCATCGCCGCCTCGTGCACGGCGCTCGCCTGTGCGGGCGTGCTCGCCATGGGGCTCGGAAGCCCGGCCAAGGCAGGCCTGTTCGGCAGCGACGACAAGAAAGGCGTGTCCTACGAAACCTTCACCGACATGCTGCATCTCGTCATGGCGTCGGACCGTGAGGTCTACACCAAAATGGTCGTCGGACGTTTGGCCGCCAAGGAAAAGGTGATCAAGGCGTCCGAACACTTCGAGGACGAAAAAGCCCTGCCCCTGCCGGCGCAGATGTTCCGCTTCGGCTCGGAAAAGGTGTCGAGCAAGACAGATAAGTTCACTTATCAGCTGCTGTCGCTCTGGCCGATCAACAAGCAGAACGCGCCGCGCACCGACATCGAGAAAAAGGGCCTCGCCTTCATTGCCGAGAACAAGGGTGAAAAGCCGTTCTATGGGGAAGAGGAACTGGGCGGCAAAAAATACTTCACCGCCGTCTACGCCGACGTCGGCGTGGCCGCCCCCTGCATCAATTGCCACAACGCGCACAAGGATTCGCCCCGCACCGATTTCAAGATGGGCGAGGTGATGGGCGGCGTCGTGATCCGCGTTCCCATGAACTAGTCCGGCCCGGCCCGGCGCCGTTTCGGCTGCCGGGCCGCAGGCGGACGCAAGACGTCACGAAAGGAAAAGACATGACACCCGAACAGATCAAACTGGTCCAGGACAGCTTCAAGTCCGTCATCCCCATCGCCGATACGGCCGCCGACATTTTCTATGGCCGCCTGTTCGAGGTGGCGCCGCAGCTGCGTCCCATGTTCCCGCAGGACATGACCGAGCAGAAGAAGAAGCTGATGCAGATGATCGGCGTCGCCGTCACCAACCTGCATCAGGTCGACACCATCGTCGCCCCGGTCCAGGACCTGGGCCGCCGCCACGTCGGCTACGGCGTCAAAGACGAACATTACGACATCGTCGGCGGCGCTCTCTTGTGGACCCTGGGCAAGGGCCTGGGCGATGCCTTCACGCCCGAGGTCGAAACCGCCTGGGCCGAGGCTTACGGCCTTCTTGCGTCCGTCATGAAGGACGCAGCGGCGGAGGCGGCGTGAGCATCCAGCCGATCATCGACGCACGGCCGGCGGCGCATGTCGCCGGCCGCCGCGCCGGCGGACATGCTTGAAGCGGAGGAGAGATTTCCATGACTAAGAAACTCGTCGTCATCGGCAACGGCATGGCGCCGGGGCGGGTGCTCGACCATTTGTTCGACAAGGCCCCCGACGCCTATCAGGTGACGATCTTCAACGCCGAACCCCGCGTCAACTATGATCGCATCATGCTGTCGCCGGTGCTGTCCGGGGAAAAGGCCTATGAGGACATCATCATTCATGACGACGCCTGGTACGAAAGCCATGGTGTGACCCTGCATAAGGGCAAGAAGGTCATGGAGATCGACCGCGCCGACCGCAAGGTCATCGCCGCCGACGGCACGGTGGCGGAATACGACAAGCTGCTGATCGCCACGGGATCGTCCCCCTTCGTCATTCCCGTGCCGGGCAAGGACCTGGCCGGCGTCGTCACTTACCGCGATCTGGACGATGTCGACGCCATGCTGGACGCCGCCAAGTCCGGCGGCCATGCGGTGGTGATCGGCGGCGGGTTGCTGGGGCTGGAGGCCGCCTACGGTCTGAAGCGCCAAGGCATGGACGTCACGGTCCTGCACCTGATGCCGACGCTGATGGAACGGCAGTTGGACCCCAGCGCCGGATACCTTCTGGAAAAGGCGCTGATCGACCGCGACATCAAGATCATCACCCGCGCCAATACCAAGGAAATCACCGGCCGTGACGGCAAAGTCGCGGGCGTGGTGCTGGAAGACGGTACGGAGCTTCCCGCCAACATCGTGGTCATGGCCGTGGGCATCCGGCCCAGCGCCCAGTTGGCCGACGACGCGGGGTTGGAGGTCGGGCGCGGCATTCTGGTCGACGATCATCTGGTGACCTCCGATCCGGACATCCTGGCCGTCGGTGAATGCGTCGAACACCGAGGGCAATGCTACGGCCTGGTCGCCCCCCTCTACGACATGGCCAAGGTCATCGCCGCCAACCTTGCCGGGGACGCGGAGCCGGAATACACGGGCTCGGTCACCGCGACAAAGCTGAAGGTCACGGGGATAGATTTGTATTCGGCGGGCGACTTCGCCGAGGCCGAGGATCGCGAGGAGATCGTCCTGCGCGACGCCGCCGGCGGCGTCTACAAGCGTCTGGTGCTGAAGGACAACAAGATCATCGGCGCGGTTCTGTACGGCGACACGGCCGACGGGGCCTGGTTCTTCGACATGCTGAAGAAAGGCACGGACATTTCCGACCTGCGGGAAACCCTGATCTTCGGCCAGGCCTATGCGGGGGGCGCCCCGCTGGACCCTACGGCGGCCGTTGCAGCCTTACCGGATGACGCGGAAATCTGCGGCTGCAACGGCGTGTGCAAGGGGGCCATCGTCCAGGCCATCACGGAAAAAGGCCTGACCGGCATCGACGGCGTGCGCGCCCATACCAAGGCGTCCGGCAGCTGCGGCACCTGCACGGGGCTGGTCGAACAGTTGTTGAAGGTCACCCTGGGCGACGCCTTCCAGCCCGATGCCGTGCAGCCCATGTGCGGCTGCACGGATCTGGGTCACGACGACGTGCGGCGGCTGATCGTCGCCCAAGAACTGAAATCCATCCCGGCCGTCATGCAGGAACTGAACTGGAAGACGTCCTGCGGCTGCGCCAAGTGCCGCCCGGCCTTGAATTATTATCTGCTGGCAACCTGGCCCGGGGAATACGTGGACGACAAGCAATCCCGCTTCATCAACGAACGGGTTCACGCCAATATTCAGAAAGACGGCACCTATTCCGTGGTGCCGCGCATGTGGGGCGGCATCACCACGCCGGACGAACTGCGCGCCATCGCCGACGTAGCCGACAAGTTCCAGATTCCGACGGTCAAGGTCACCGGCGGCCAGCGCATCGACCTTCTGGGCGTCAAGAAGGAAGACCTGCCCGCCGTCTGGGCAGACCTGAACGCGGCGGGCATGGTCTCGGGACATGCCTACGGCAAATCTCTGCGCACGGTGAAGACCTGCGTCGGCACGGACTGGTGCCGTTTCGGGACCCAGGATTCCACCGGCCTCGGCATCAAGCTTGAGAAGTTCATGTGGGGCTCTTGGACGCCGCACAAGGTCAAGCTCGGCGTATCCGGCTGTCCGCGCAATTGTGCCGAAGCGACCTGCAAGGACATCGGCGTTGTCTGCGTCGACAGTGGCTATGAAATTCACTTCGCCGGGGCCGCCGGCATGCATGTGAAGGGCACGGAGCTTCTGTGCACCGTCGCGACCGAGACGGAGGTTCTGGAATACATCGGCGCGCTCACTCAGCTCTACCGCGAACAGGGCCGCTATCTGGAACGCATCTACAAATGGGCAGACCGGGTCGGCCTGGACGTCGCCCGTGAGCAGGTGGTGGAGAACGCAGCGCGGCGCAAGGAGCTCAACGCCCGCTTCGTCTATTCACAGCAGTTCATGCAGAACGACCCCTGGGCCGAGCGAGCCCAGGGCAAGGACGCGGAAGAATTCACCTCCTTCCGTCTTGGGCATTTAGGGAAAGTGGCGTGATGAACGACATGAGCATGAAAACGAAAACACAGGTCTGGATTGAAATCTGCCGACTGGAAGACATCCCACCGCAGGGGGCGCGCGTCATCCGGGCGACGCTTGGTTGCGTCGCTCTGTTCCGCACGGCGACGGACAAGGTCTTCGCGCTGGAAGACCGCTGTCCGCACAAGGGTGGGCCGCTCAGCCAGGGCATCGTGCACGAGACCGGCGTGACCTGCCCGATGCATAACTGGGTCATCGACCTGGAAACCGGCCGCGCCAAGGCACCGGACGAAGGGCGCGTGCGCACCTTCCCCGTCGAGGTGCGCGACGGCACGGTCCTTATCGACCGGGCATTGCTGGCATAGGGAGGAGCTGAACGCATGACCGACGGCACGGCGGAAACGAACGCGACCTGCACGGCAACCACCTGCCCCTATTGCGGGGTCGGCTGCGGCGTCAAGGCCACCGTGGGCGCCGACGGTGCCGTCGCCATCGCCGGTGACCCCGACCACCCCGCCAATTTCGGGCGGCTCTGTTCCAAGGGCACCAATCTGGGTCAGACGCTGTCCTACGACGACCGATTGCTGCACCCGGAGATCGGGGGGCGTCAGGCATCTTGGGACGCTGCCCTGGATCTTGTCGCCTCCCGGTTCCGCTCCGCGATTGATGAATTCGGCCCCGATTCCGTTGCCTTCTATGTTTCGGGCCAACTGCTGACCGAGGACTATTACGTCGCCAACAAGCTGATGAAAGGGTTTATCGGCTCGGGCAACATCGACACCAATTCCAGACTTTGCATGGCGTCCTCGGTCGCCGGACACAAGCGGGCGTTCGGCACGGACACGGTACCGGGGCTGTACGAAGACTTGGAGCAGTCGGACCTTGTGGTCATGGTCGGCTCCAACCTGGCCTGGTGCCATCCGGTGCTCTACCAACGCCTACAGGCGGCGCGAAAAGAACGCGGCACCCGCGTCGTCGTCATCGATCCCCGGCGCACGGCGACGGCGGAAACCGCCGACATGCACCTGGCCCTCCGGCCGGGATCGGACGTCGCCCTGTTCAACGGGCTGCTGGCCTGGTTGGCGCAGAACGGCGGGTTCGACGGCACTTTCATCGCCGACCATACGGCGGGGGTCACCGCGGCCCTGCGCGCAGCCGAGAGCGCGGACCCGGAATGGGTGGCGGCGCGTTGCAGCCTGCCGCTCGATCAGGTTCTGGCCTTCTACAAGCTGTTCGTGCGCACGGAGCGCACGGTCACCGTCTACAGCCAGGGGGTCAATCAATCCTCGGCCGGCACGGACAAGGTCAACGTTATCATCAATTGCCATCTGGCGACGGGCCGCATCGGCCGGCCCGGCATGGGGCCGTTTTCCGTGACCGGGCAGCCCAATGCCATGGGCGGGCGGGAAACAGGAGGTCTCGCCAACCAACTGGCCTGCCATCTGGAACTGGACGACCCATCCCATCGTGACCTGGTGCAGGGTTTCTGGGGCAGCCCGGTGATCGCCGAGGCGGCGGGGTTCAAGGCCGTCGACATGTTCGACGCCGTCGCTAACGGACGGATCAAAGCACTGTGGGTCATGGCGACCAATCCCGCGGTCAGCCTGCCGGACGCCGACCGGGTACGCGATGCCATCAAGGCCTGCCCCTTCGTCGCCGTGTCGGACGTGACGCGGGATACGGACACGGCGGCCCTGGCCCATGTCCTTCTGCCGGCCCAGGCCTGGGGCGAGAAGGAAGGCACGGTGACAAATTCGGAGCGCCGGATTTCCAGGCAGCGCGCGTTCCTGACAATTCCGGAGGACGTGCGCGCCGACTGGTGGATGATTTCCCAAGTCGCAGCCCGCCTGGGGCACGGCGACGCCTTCGATTATGCCCGCCCGGCCGATATCTTTCGCGAATACGCGGCCCTGACTGTCCGTGCCAACGCGGCGCTCGCGCGCGATCTCGACATCGGCGCCATGGCGGCGATCGACGATGGGGCCTATGATGCGCTGTCGCCGACCTTGTGGCCGCAGCGGGCCGAAGGGGTGTCCGAAGACCGCTTTTTCGCCGACGGCGGATTTTTCACGAATGACGGTCGCGGACGCTTCATCGCCGTCACCGACCGCGTCTCGGCCACGGCGACGGACATCGCTTATCCGCTTATTCTCAACACCGGTCGTATTCGCGATCAATGGCACACCATGACCCGCACGGGCCTGTCGCCGGCCCTATCGCAGCATCTGGCCGAGCCGTTCCTGGAAATCGCGCCCGAGGATGCGGAACGCCTGGGCCTCGGCCCGGCCATGCTGGCCCGAGTGACGAGCCCTCAGGGCGAATGCCTGGTGCGCGCCCTGATCACCCGACGCGTCAAATCCGGGCAGGTCTTCATGCCCATGCATTGGAACGACCAATGGTCAGGCAAGGCGCGGGCCGACGCCCTGGTGGCGTCCCATGTCGACCCCGTGTCCGGCCAGCCGGAAGCGAAATACACGCCGGTCAGCGTCACACCCTTCGCCGCCGGGTTCTATGGTTTCGCCGTCACAGACCGACGGCCCGACCCGGCGGGTGCCGACTACTGGGCCCTGGCCCGGGCCGAGGGCGGCTGGCGCCTGGAATTGGCGGGCGCCACGGCTCCCGAAGACTGGGCGGTTTGGGCGGCGGCGGTTCTGGGGTTTGAGGCAACAGACGACACCATCCGCGTGATGGCGAGCGAGGACCGAGCCGCCGGCGGTTATCGTATGGCCGCCTTCCGAGGTGTCGATCTGGTCGGCGCGCTGTTCGCAGCCAAAGACCCCGTTGCCGTCGACCGCGCCTGGCTGACCGGAAAGCTGACGGAAAATGTCGCCACCCTGCCAGAGCGGATCGCGATCCTGGCCGGACGTCGCGCCGCCGACAAGAACGATCCCGGCGCCATCGTCTGCACCTGCATGTTCGTCGGCGCCAACGACATCCGCCGCGCCATCCTCGACCAGGGGTGCACCACGGTCGAGGCCGTCGGGGCCTGCACGGGGGCCGGCATCACCTGCGGGTCCTGCCGCCCGGAAATCGAAGTCCTGATTGCCGATGCCGAACTTAGGGAGGCAAGCTGACATGCCGAGACAGCCAGAGGAACGCATACCCGACGCCATGGCGGACCTCGCCGTGCTGCCCTTGTTCCATGACCTGAAGGGCCGGCACGTCGTCGTCTGGGGGGCGACGGATGCCGCCGGCTGGAAGTCCGAACTTATGAGCGCCGCCGGGGCTGCCGTCACGCGGATTACGGATAACCGTCCCTGGGGCGCGAGGGACCTTTCAGGATGCGCGCTGGCCGTCGCCGACGCAGAAGACGACGATCAGGCTGCCGGCCTTGCCGCCGCCGCACGGGCGGCGGGGGTGCCGGTCAACATCATCGACCGTCCGGCCCATTGCGATTTTTCCTTCGGCGCCATCGTCAACCGTTCGCCAGTGGTGATCGGCATCTCCACCGCCGGGGCCGCCCCCGTGCTGGGGCAGGCGATCCGCCGGCGCATCGAAACCCTGCTGCCGCCGGGCATCGCCCGTTGGGCCGCGGCAGCACAAGGCCTTCGCGACCGGGTTCGCACCCTGATACCAGAAGCCTCCCGCCGACGCCTGTTCTGGCGGGCCCAGGCGGAACGTGCCTTTGCAGAACCGGACCATCCGGCACCGGAAACCCTCATGGATCCGGGCAACCTGACGATCCGCGTCGCCGGCAACGGCGGCCGGGTAACCCTGGTCGGCGCCGGGCCCGGCGATGCCGAACTGTTGACTTTGAAGGCCGTGCGGGCGCTCCAGGCCGCCGACGTGATCCTGTACGACGATCTGGTATCCGATGACGTGCTGGAATTGGCACGGCGCGAGGCCAAGCGCCTTCTGGTCGGCACGCGCGGCAATCGCCCGTCCTGCCGTCAGGAAGACATCAACGCCCTGATGGTGAAGCTGGCCGGCCAGGGCAAGCAAGTCGTGCGCCTGAAGTCAGGCGATCCCATGATCTTTGGCCATGCCGGCGAGGAAATCGCGGAACTCAAAGCCCGTGGGATCGCCGTCGACGTGGTGCCCGGCATCACGGCGGCGCTGGCCGCGGCGGCGACGCTTGGCGTGTCGCTGACCCATCGGGACCATGCACGATCCGTCCGTTTCGTCACCGGCCACGGCCATGCCGGCGGCCTGCCGGACGATCTTGACTGGCCCGGGCTGAGTGATCCCGGCACGACCCTGCTGGTCTATATGGGAAGACGCACGGCGGGGCAGTTCTCCCGCCGGCTGATCGAACACGGCCGCGCCCCATCAACGCCGGTGGTCGCGGTCGCAGAGGCCAGCCGCGCCGGTGAAATACGGACCGTGACCACGCTGGGAAAGCTCGTCGCGCAGCCGCTCAAGGAAATCGATGGACCGGTCATGTTCGGAATTGGGGAAGTGTTTTCAGATCTGGATACCGCGGGCCTGGCGGCAAATTCCGGTTTGCAGCGTGAGATCCTGTAACGCGGTTTCTCTCCGCGGCGGGCAGCAAGCAGAAAGGCTGCCCAAGATCGCCACGGCCACCGAGTATGGAGGAAGCGCAGGCCGCTCAAGCCCTCAAAACGCCAATTGGATATCTGATCTGCCGCACACCCTCGTCAAGCGCGGCGACGTGGTGACACCAGGTTTCATTGGGCCATCGGTATTCCACAAGACCCTGAGCCGGCCAATAGACGGAGGTGTAGAGTGTTCCAAAGCCTCGGTCATAGGCCATCGAATACAACGGCGGTTTTTGGAATGCGCCGATAAAGCGGTCCGCCGGCTCGTCATGCAGGGTCAGGCGGTGCAACAGAAACCGTTCGCGTTCCACCGTCGCCGTGGCCCGCGCATGGCGGTGCCATTCCACCTGTTCCTGATGATTGGTCGCGACACGGGAATCCGTGATGACGCATCCCCGATCCGGTGACAGATAGGCCGTCAGATGGCGTCCCTTGCGGTCGACGACGGTGACGTTATAGGCCATATGACAGGGAATGCGTTTGAGCGCCTTTACCGCCTCGGCGGTCGTCCGACAAAATTCCAAGATATAGCGAATGATCAAGGGAACGCCGAACCCTTCCCCAACAATGGTTCTGCCGCCAAACGTCAAGGAAACGGCCAAGCCCGCCTCGTTCATGCCGTCGACCATTCCGAACAGGCCATCCGACATCCCCATAACCCATTGCCGGTTCCAACGTGTGCCGAGAATGACGCCGTCGCACAATTGTGGTGGATAATCGTAGTTGCGGACCAGAAGCGGTTCCGCGCCGAGCCAGACAGCCTGAGAGCATCCCGACAAATATGGCGGCGGGCAGTAGAAGCTGAGAAACCGGGCCGCCGTATCACCACCGCCGGCGAGATCAACCAGCGCTTCATAGGTCGGCACCAATTCAGGCATGTGACTTTTCAGCGCCCGGAGGCCGGCCAGATAGGTCTGCCGCGCCTCGATCCCCTCCGACAGGAACCACCGTTCATAAGCAGGCCAGTGCCGCTGAAAAAGCGCGCGCCATTTGTCCCCGGGCTTCTTTTCCGAGACCGCTTGGAACGTCAGTAAGGTGCTTTCCGGCAGCAGAATCCCGCTTCCTTGTCAGAGAATCTTGAACGCTGGCGCCTCTGCCGCCACGGGCGGGACCGACGGCAGCGGCCGCGCTTTGTACTGCGACTTGATCCCCTTGATCCAGGCCTTGGCGCGGCGGGTCAGACGGAACTTGTCGTCCATGGCCCGACCGCGGGTGATGAGAATGCCCAGGTCGGCACCTTCGTAGCGGAAATCGCCGACGTTCTGGATGCGCAGGAAAAACGCCTCGTTCTCGTTTTCCACGGCGCGACGGTGATAGTCGAAACGGTCGTAGGTCAGGCTGCCGTCTTTGTTCAACTGCCAGATGCCGCTTTCCGGCGCCTCGGTGATGAAGTCGACATTGTCTTCCGTATGCTTGATGACCATCTGGCACCAGCCGTCAATGTTGTCGGGATCGGCCCAGCGGTTATTCAGTTCCTCGACGTCGAGATCGAACTTCACGCCCGAAAATTCCAACAGGTGGAACAGGAAGAGCGGCGCATCCGCATGGGCGAAGGCCGCATGGTTGGTCATGGAACTGGCCCCCGTGACCCGCGGATTGCATTCGCCTAGATAGATTTCGCCGTTGTCCTGGTCGATCAGGAAATCGAGTTCGAAATAGCCGCGATAGCCTTCCTTGACCAATTGGTTGCCGAAATCGAAGGTGTATTTGCGGGCCTTGTCGCGGATCTTTTTCTCGAATGCGTCGGAAAAGATCTCGTTGCCGCACCAGCCGCCGCGATAAGGCGTCAGTTCTTTGAAGCCGACCAGTTCCGTCATCAGCGGGCCGACGATGGTGCCGTTCTTGGTCGCGCAGGCCTCGATGGCCGAACCGCGACAATTGATCCGCTTCATGACCTTGATTTCGCCCTGGCCGATGATGTCATGGGCGTGCTTGTTGAAATCCTTCTCCGACTTGATGAAGAAGGTCGTATGGCCGGAATCGCCGAAGGCCGACTGCAGGACCAAATCGTTGCCGATGGGCTTGGACAGTTTCTGCAACTCGGCATAGCTCGCGATCTTGCCGAGCACGTTGGGCACGCTGGGCACGCCGGCCTTGTTGCCGATGCGCACGGTTTCGATCTTGTGGTCGATCTTTTCACGCAGCTTGGCCTTGGGGAACCAGATTTCGATGCCCAGGTCCTTGCACGCTTTTTCGACCCGTTCGTCGAACATCAGGAACACGGCCTTGGGCTTGCCGCCCTTGGATTTGATGAAGTCGATGACTTCCTTGTGTTCCAGTAGATAGGCGACGATGTCCTCGATGCTTTCGAATTCCGGATGTGCCTGCTCGGTCGGCACGAAAGTGTTCGGATGGCGGCCGTCATAGCAGTCAATGTAATTGATGTACTTGAAGTTCCGGCACCATTCATCGATGCCCAACAGGTTGAAGTTGGTCGCCGAGATGAAAAAGATCGGGTCCTCGTTGCGGTGGAAATAGCGCCGGACCTCGGAAATATTCAGAAGATGCTCTTTCGGCTTGCGCACCGCGCGCCGCTTGGCGGCGGCCTTCTTTGCCGGGGCCTTGCGCGCAGGCGCGGCCTTCTTGGCGATCTTCTTCACCGCGGCTTTCGCAACGGTTTTGGTGGCGGGCTTCTTGGCGGCACGTTTCTTGGCGGCGGCGGGCTTGCGGGTCACTGGCTTGGCGTTCATGTCGAATTGACCTCCCTCGTCGAAAGATTGTGATTGGGCGTCGGCATGCGGTTGACCGGTCGGGCGAAGATCCTTATTTCGCCTGCGCTGCCAGCGCCGCCTCAGTAAAGACGCGAAGTCCCAGGTCCGGCCGGTAGCCGTGGATTTCCTTCACGTCGAGTTTGCGCAGAAATTCGATGATTTCTTCGCTAATGACCTGTCCGGGCACCAGGATGGGAAAGCCCGGCGGATAGGGGATGATGAAGCTGGCCGAGACCACGTCGCGCCCGCTTTTCATGGCGGCGTCGAGGCTACCGTCATCAAGGCTGAGATAGTCGCAATTGGCTTCTTCATAGGCCATAAAGAAGGCCGTGCGCGTGATGCCTTCGGCGGTCGTGCCCTTGGGGTCCGGGCGGAAGGCGTCGTGGAAGCGGGAAAAGTCCGGCAACGGCGGCAATTCGTTCTTAAGCGAATTGATGCGCCGCTCGTGGACCTTGCGCTCGGGCACGTTCATGTCCTCGACCCGGTCTTCCAGTTCCCGGGCGATCTTGACCAGGACCTCGATCAGATAGGCGACCGACGACCGGGTGGTACCGATGTTGGTCATGAACAGGACCGTGTTACGCGAGGTCTTGTTGATCTGGATGCCGTACTTGTCCATCAGCACCTCGTTCTTGAAGGTGTCGCCGTCAAGACCGGTGTCGCCCACGTAGAGCGTGATGCGCGTCGCATCCAGACAGAACTCGTCGCCGTCCCAGGCTTCCCAGATGTTGTTCCAGCCGGTTTCCGGATCGTAATAGCTTTCGATCCCCGACTGGCGGTGCGCCGCCGGGATCATGTCGCCGACGGTCAGGATCTTGAAGTGCTTCGACAACAGCGGATGGGTGCGGACGCGCTGACGCAACACCATCGCCATCTCGACCTGTTTCTGGACCAGTTCAAACCCTTCCAGTTCGACCTGGCGCCTGCCGACGTCCAGGGACGCCAGGATCTGGTAGTTGGGCGAGGTCGAGGTATGGGTCATGTAGGCCTCGTGGAACGAGGCTTCGACCTTGGCGCTGAAATCCTGATCGTGGACATGGATCATCGAGCCCTGGCGCAGTGCCGTCAGGGTTTTATGGGTCGACTGGGTGGCGTAGGCGCGCACGCGCACCTGGTCCGGATCGGGATAAAGATGGCGGTCCAACAGGGCGTCGATGTCATCGGGCGCGATGGCCTCGATTTCCTTCTGCTTGGCCGCGTAAAGGGCCCGGTAGTCGTCGGAGCGGTATTTCTCGCGCAGGCGCCCGGCCGTGTGCATGGCCGTGCGGGTGCGGTAAGTCGGCCCGAAGCGGGCGAACCCGAACCAGGCTTCGTCCCACAGGAACACCAGGTCCGGCTTGATGGCCAGGCATTCCTCCATGAACCGTTCGACGTTGTAGACGATGCCGTCGAAGGTGCAGTTGGTCAGCAGCAGCATGCGCACCCGGTCGAGCTTACCGGCGGCGCGCAATTCAAGAAGCGTCTTCTTGATGACCCTGAGCGGCACCGCGCCGTACATGGAATATTCATGCAGGGGATAGCTGTCGAGGTAGATCACCTCGGCCCCCGCCAGGACCATACCGTAGTGGTGTGACTTGTGACAGTCGCGGTCGACCAGCACGATATCGCCGGGCCGCACTACGGACTGCACGACGATCTTGTTGCAGGTCGAGGTGCCGTTGGTGGCGAAAAACGTGTGCTTGGCGCCGAAGGCCCGGGCGGTCAGTTCCTGGGCCAATTTCAGCGGGCCGTGGGGTTCCAGGAGCGAGTCGAGCCCGCCCGAGGTCGTCGAGGTTTCCGCCAGGAAGATGTTCATACCGTAGAATTCGCCCATGTCCTGAATCCAATGGGATTTGACGATGGACTTACCGCGCGAGATCGGCAGGGCGTGGAACACGCCGGTCGGCTGCTTGGCGTAACTGCGCAGGGCCGTGAAAAACGGCGTCTGATAGCGTGACTCGATGCCGCGCAGGATGTTCAGATGCAATTCCATGTAGTCTTCGAGGTTATAGAACACCCGCCGGCAGGCGTCGCCGACATGGCCGGCGATGTCTTCGACGTTCTGATCAGTGACCAGGAACAGGTCCAGTTCCGGGCGGATGCGGGCGATGACGTCGGCCAGGCGGATGCCGTAGAGCTGCGGCTCCAGATCGTCCAGGTCATCGCATTTCGATTGCTTGAGATAGCGTTCCAGAACCGGCATCACCCGCTTGGAACGGGGCTGGAATCCGTAGCGGATGACCACGGACTGCAGGTTGTGATTGAGCAGGATGGCGATCAGCGCGTCTTCGAAACTGGGCACGAACACCGGCTCGTAGGTGAAGGCGTCCTCGTCGCGGCGCATGGCGACAAGGCTGTCGCGCTGCTGGCGCTGACTGGCCGGGTTGATGTCGTCAACGATCAGGACTTCGAAATAGGGCCGGCGCCGGGCGCGCTCGTCGATGGTCTCTTCGTCCTCGTCATCCGTCAGGGTGCCTTCGATCGGGGACAGGACATTGATGTGGCGACGGCGGTATTGACCGCTCATGAGCGCGCCGACGATGCCGTTGACGATCTGCGTCAGATGTTCGAACTCGTCGGCCTTGAGCAAGGCGTGGAGATGACCGAAGACATGCAGGCCTGGAAACGCCCAATAGGTTTCCAGGGGCTCCAGTTCGTCGAGAATTTTCTGGGCGGCATCCTTGTCGCCGGGGCGGGCCCGGGCGGTGGACAGGCGGTAAACGATGCTTTTCAGGCGGTTCCAGGTATCGGCACGGAATTGAGAGGCGTTGTAGTAATGGCTGATTGACTGGCGGCCCTCGATCGCGGCGGTATCCGGCATCGTTTATCCTCCTCCCTCGATTATCAGGGGTATGACACCGTTGGCGGGCGCGGGCGCGGGCGCGGCTTCATTGCTGGCCAGCGGCATGATCGCGGCCGGTGGCGGCGCATCTATCCCTGCTTTTGAGTTTTTCGGCTGCATTTCCAACGGGCCCAGGCTTTGCAGATAGGTATCGTCGAAGCCCTCGTAGCCGTAGACGGGAAATTCGTGGCGGTGATCGCGGAAACTTTTCAGCGTCTGCCCCAGGCCGCGGATGCCGACGGCACGCTGGCGGCGCACCAGCGCCAGGTCGACCTCGACGGGAATGATCTCATCCTGACCGGCCGCCTGATACAGGACGATGCCGCCCGGATCGACGACGCAGGACCGCCCGGTCCCGCCGCCCGCCAGTCCGTTGATGTCGAAGATGTAGCATTGGAACATGGCCGCCGTGGATTGGGCGATGGCCAGTTCGATGTCGCGGTCGATGGTGCCGGTCAGCACGGGGTGAAGCAGCACCTCCGCCCCCATGGCGGCCAGCTGACGCGTGGTTTCCGGGAACCAGATGTCATAACAGATGGACAGCCCGAAGCGCCCGACATCGGGCACGTCGAAGACGCAGAACTCACGGCCCGCCTCGACCCCCGCCTCGTAGGGCGTGAAGGGAAACATCTTGGCGTATTCGGCGACGACCGTACCGTTGGGATCGATCACCGGGGCCACGTTGTACAGCTTGCCGTCGGCCCGGCGCATGAATAGGGTCCCTGGCAGCAGCCAGATCTGATACTGGCGCGCCAGGTTCTTGAAGGTCTCGAGCGTAGCGTCGAGATTTTCCGGATGATTGGACGGTAAGGGCCCGAAGGCCGCCAGCTCGCTGAACACGACCATCTGCACCCAGGGGAACCGGGCTGCCACTTGATCGATCTTATGGGCCATCGCGGTCACGTTTTCATGTGTTGCCGCGATGTGCATTTGGACGCCGGCGATTGCAAAAGGCGTCATGATCTCGGGTACCCCGCTGGATAAGTGGTTATCGTTTCAAAATGCGCGAGCCGCGTCAACCGGCACCCCGTGCCGGTCATTCAGCGGCCATGGCGGCTTGCGCGATGTCGGCCAGGGACTGTTCGAGAATATCCATGCCCTCGTCGATGATGGCGTCGCTCGCCGTCAGCGGAACCAGGATGCGCAGAGTGTTGGCGAACACCCCACAGGACAGCAGGATCAATCCGTTCTCCAGCGCCTTTGCGCAAAGCGCCTTGGTGGCCTCGGCATCGGGAACATGCGTGCCTGGCGTCTTGACCAACTCGAACGCGACCATGCCGCCCAATCCCCGGATATCGCCGATGGGATGCAGATTGGCGTTCGCGCGCATACGTGTCAGGCGTGCCTTGAGGCGTTCACCCAGTTGACGCGAACGGGCGATCAGGTCTTCACCCTCGATGACGTCGAGAACGCCAAGGGCGGCGGCGCAGGAAACCGGATTGCCACCATAGGTACCGCCCAGACCGCCGGGCTCGGGCGCGTCCATGATGGCCGCCTTGCCGATCACGCCGGCCAGCGGGAAGCCACCGGCCAGGCTCTTGGCGATGGTGATCATATCGGGCTCGATGCCGGAATGCTCAATGGCAAACATATTGCCGGTCCGCGCGAAGCCGGTTTGGACCTCGTCAGCGATCAGCAGGATGCCGTGAGCGTCGCACAAGTCGCGCAGCACCTTCAGGAATTCCGGCGAAGCGATGTAAAAACCGCCCTCGCCCTGCACCGGTTCAATGATGATGGCGGCGATGCGTTCCGGTTCGACGTCCGCCTTGAACAGCCGGTTGAGCGCGGCGATGGCGTCGGCTTCCGTGACCCCGTGGTGGGGCATGGGGAACGGCAAGTGATAAATCTCGCCGGGGAATGGGCCGAAGCCCTTCTTATAAGGAAGCACCTTGCCGGTCAGGCCCATGGTCATATGGGTGCGGCCGTGGAAGCCACCGGCGAAAGCGATGACACCGGGACGACCCGTATGAGCACGGGCGATCTTGACGGCGTTTTCCACGGCTTCGGCGCCGGTGGTGACGAACAGAGTCTTCTTCGGCGTCAGGCCCGGGGCCAGTTCGTTCAGGCGCTCGGCCAGCTCGACATAGGGCTCATAGGGGATGACCTGATAGGCCGTATGGGTGAAACGCGCCATTTGGGTCTCGACGCGGCGCATGACTTCCGGGTTGCGGTGGCCGGTGTTGAGCACCGCGATGCCGCCGGCGAAATCGACGTAGCGGCGTCCTTCGACGTCCCAAAGTTCGGCGTTGTCGGCGCGGTCCGCGAAAATTGCGGTGGCCGTGGCGACGCCCCGCGGGGTCGCGGCCAGGCGGCGGGCGTTCAGGCTCTGGTTGTCGGTCATATCCGTATCTCCATGCGCCGGCGCAACGATAAGCTGCCGGATTCAATCTGGCGGGCCGCTGCGGGCTCCCCGTTTGTGGCCACGGTCACGGCCGACACTTTGGGGGATGTTGCCTCTACGGACTACACCATGTACCATGATGTTGCCAGTAATCGCAGAAAGTGTCAACATCATGGACCAAGATGTAGCCCTCGGGGTCACCATGACCATCACGCAATCGGATTTCCCCTACCTGCGCGACGCGGGACGGCTTGGCGAATATGCCGTCGTCTACCGCTGCTATCGCACCCAGGCGGGCGGCGGCTTCGGCGACCAGGACAAACATCCCTTTGCCTGGGGCGTGCTGGCCTATGTCGACGGCGCCGTGGCACGGATCTACAGCGCGCGCGGCCTGCCCCGGGAATGGACCGATCTCACGCGGCTTGAGAAATGGATGCGCGATCAGGGCTTCTGGTACTGGTGGATGCGCAACGACCTGGAACCGCTCGGCCAGAACACGGCGGAAAGCGACCCCGACGATTTCGTGCCGGCAGAGCTCCCGGAACACACCCCGCCCCTGTAGACCGGGAAGTAACCAGCAAGGCACTGAGCGTTGCTCCCTTTCCCTTACGGTTGGATCTCATCCAATCCGATGGTCACAGATGTTTCAGCCTCCCCGCTCTCACGGCCAAGGCCTAGCTGTTGCCACGCAAAGAAAACAGCACAGGGACAACCACATCCAGATAACCGCCCGGCATGTCATCGGGGAATTTGGGCAGGGGCTGGGCACGCTTGAGCATTTCCTCCGCCTCGCCATCCAGAAGCACGTGGCCCGAGCTTTTTCGGATGTCGAAGGACAGCACCCGTCCGTTGCGTGTCACCCGAAAATATAGATGCACGACACCCTGTTGACGCAGACGCCGTGCGTCCTTGGGATAGGTCTTATTACGCTCCAACCAATAACGCAGGACATTGATGTAGTCCGGCGCCGGCGTGCCGACGGGCCCGCCGCCCAGCGCATTCCGTTCATCCGCGGACTGGCCCTTGCGGCTGTCGTCTTGGCGCCCTTGGCTGGCCGAGGTTGCCCGCGATGCCTGTTGCACTCGATCCGCGGGAGCGACCGGCCGGGCCTGTTTAGCCGGCGCCGCCGACGATGTTTTGGGCGGGGTTTTCGCGGTCACTTTATCTGGCGGTGCGGATTTGACCGGTGCGGGCTTGGTTGGAGGAACCGGCAGACTTTTTGTCGGTTCCACGGCGACCGCCACCTCGGCCGTGACCGGCGGCGCCAGTTCAACAATCGGCTGAGAGACAGCCGCCACGGGTTCCGGGGGCACGGCTTGGGCTTCGGTGGGGGTCGGGGGCACGGCATCCGCCGGAGGTATCTCCCGTGGCGGGACGTCCTGCGGCGTTTTTGCCTGCTGTTGGCGCGCGTCGATTTCGGCACCCGCGCGGGCCGCGGTCAAGGTCAGGGCAATATCGACCCCACCCAGACCGGGCGCCTTGGCGCCGTCCGACGGTGCCGACAGAACCGCCACCAGAACGCCCAGATGAATGGCCAACGCGACCAGCCCCGCCGCCGTCCAATGGCCGGGTCCGGGCAGGGTCATGTGACGCGCTTCGTTCATGTCAGGGGGCCGTCAGCCGGCGTCGAAGCCCAGGCGCACGGCGTCAGGAACGGGCTCTGGAAACTGTTCCCGCCAATCGAAGGTGATGTCCTCGCGCCAGGCGAAGCGCGTCAGATGGTCCGACAGGATGTGCTGCATGACGGCGATGCCCCGGTCTTCGCCCGATCGGCAATAGAATGACAGGATAGAGCCCTCGGCGGTCATCATGCAGCGACCTGGCGGAAATTCGACGCGGGCCCGCGCGCTGTCGTAGTCGACATCGACCTTGTGGGCGAAATGCTTGCACAACTGCATGAGGTACTTGCTGGCGTTTTCCGTTTCGACGGCGGCGAAACAGGTCGGCATGGCTTATCTCCTAACGGCCGGGTGGGGGGAGGATCGGTTGCGTGGGTTCGGTTACGACGAAGGGCAGACCGCGGGAGCAGGTCTCGACCCGGCCCGCGATCCCATAGGCCTGGGACAGAATGTCGCTGGTCACCGCCTCGACCGGCGGGCCGAAAGCGAGCAGACGGCCATCACCGAACAACGCGATGAAATCACAATGGCGGATCGCCAGATTGATGTCGTGCAGCGCCATCAGGCACAGGCCCCCGTGACGCCCCAGGATCATGCGCACGGTGTCCAGCACGGTCAGCTGCCAGCGCAGGTCCAACGCGCTGGTCGGTTCATCCAGCAGCATGACCGACGGCCGGCGCACCATGACCTGGGCCAGGCCGACCATCTGACGCTGACCACCCGACATCTTGTTAAGCGCCTGGAACGCCAGCGGGCGGATGCCCAGCACATCGAACACGCGCTCCACCGCCGTGTCGATCCGGGTCTTGTCCAAGTCCGGGCGCACGGCGCGGCAGGCGCTGAGCACGGCCTCGTAGGCGACCAGGCTGGTTTCCTGCGGCAGCGCCTGGGGCAGATAGCCGACGCGTTGGGCACGGCGAAAATGGCTCATGCCGTTGAGGTTTTCACCGTTCAGCAGCACCGTTCCCGTATACGGCCCCAATCCCGCCAAGGCGCGCAGCAAGGTCGACTTGCCGACCCCGTTGGGGCCCAACACACCGACCAGTGATCCCGGCGGGATTTCCGGCAGGCTGATGTCGGTGAGAACCGGTTTCCCTGGATAGCCGACGTTGATGGCTTCGATCTTGAGGGATGCCATGATCAGCTCCGCCGCTTTTGCGAAATCAACAACGCCAGGAACAGCGGAATGCCGATCAGCGCCGTGACGATGCCGTCGGGGATCAGCACCCCGGGCACCAGGGATTTCCCAATCAGGGATGCGCCCGACAGGATCACAGCCCCGGCGAGCGCGCTGCCCGGCAGGAAGAAACGATGGTCTTCGCCCACGGCCAGGCGGGCGATATGCGGGCCGACAAGGCCGACAAAGCCGATCACGCCGGTGAACGCAACGGCGACGGCGACCATGGCGCTGACCCGCAACAACACGGTCAGACGCAGGCGGTGGACGGCGACGCCGTAGCTGCGGGCGTAATCCTCGCCGCCGCGCAGGGCCGTCATGGCCCAGACCTGGCGGATCGAGGCCGGCAGGCAGAGCGCGAACACGGCCCCGACGATGGCGACCTTTTCCCAGGTCGCGCGGGTCAGGGTGCCCATGGTCCAGAACACGATCTGTTGCAGGCTGTCACTGTCGGCGACGAATTGGATCAACTGAATCAGCGCCTGCAAAGCAAACACCAGGGCGATGCCGAACAGTATCACCGTGTCGACCGTGGCGCCGTAGACCCGGGACAGGACCTGGATCAACAGGGCCGAGACGACCGCGCCGATGAAGGCGCAGACCGGCACCACGTAGTTTTCCGGCAGCCCCAAGGGGGCCGACAGATTGAGAACGATGGCGAGCGCCGCACCCAGGGTTGCCGCGTACATCACGCCGAGGGTCTGCGGGCTGGCGAGCGGATTGTTTAGCACGGTCTGCATTTCCGCCCCGGCCAGGCCGAGACAAGCGCCGACGACCACCGCCATCAAGGCGAACGGCAGGCGGACCTCCCACAGGATCACGTACATGCCCGGCTCCAGCATGCGAGGATGCAGCAGGCCGTCGACGACCTGGGCCAGGCTGAGCCCCGCCGGGCCCGTCATCACGTTGACCACGGCGCTGATAACGAGAACCGTCGCGAGGGCCGCGAGCCAGACGGCGCGCCGCGTCACGAAGCGGCGATAGCCAGCCGCCAGGGTCCCGCCGGTAGAGGGTGCGGAGCCGTCGATCATGTCTCCCGTCTGGTTCATTTGGCGCTCTCTTCGGCCTTCAGGGACACCCAGTAGGCGCCGTCCAGCGGCACGGGCTGGAACCGTTGGAACAAGGTCTCCAGGGTCTTGCGGGGATCGAGTTTCGGGAACCGGTCCGGATGGATCCATTTGGCCATCGCCTGGACCGCCGCCACGTTCATCGGCGTGTTGTAGAAATTGTGCCAGATCGCATGGGCGCGACCCGCCTGCACGGCCTTAAGACCGCTGATCGTCCGGCGCTGTGTCGCCTGCAAAAGGGTGTCGCGCGCGGAGGTTTCGTCGGCGCTCGGCCCCAGGACGATGCGCCCGGGCTTCGGATATTTGACCCCGGCGGCGCCGATCGCCGTGCCCATGTAGATGTCGGGCTGGGCGACCAGAAGATATTCCGGGTTTAGCAACCCGTAGGCGCCGGGCACCTTGCCCTCGGCGATATTGATGCCGCCGGCCCAGTCGATGAAGCGGCCCATCATGCCTTCGTTCATGGTGGCGCAGCAGTCCTCCCGACCGCCGACGTGAATTTCGATGAACACCTTGGGCTTGTCGGTAACGCCCTTGAGGCCGTCTTCGACCCGCTTCAGTTCGGCCGCATAGAAATCATTGAATGCCTTGGCCTCGACCTCGCGGCCCATGATCCGCCCCAGGAGGTCGATGCTTTTCGGCGTATTGATCAGGGGCTCGATCCGGAAATCGACCACCACCACCGGAACGCCGGCGGCAGCCAGACGGTCGAGGATCGCCTTGTGCCGCGCCCCCGGACCATGGCCGGAACCCAGTCCGAAGATGGCGACGTCGGGTTTCACGCTGATGGATTTTTCCAGGGAAAAGGATTCGGCACTGCCGTGGCCGATCTGGGGAATATCCTTGATCCGGGGAAAGGCCTTCACGTACTGGGCGAAGCCGGCGGAATCGAAGCGCTCGAAATCACCCATCATGCCGACGATGCGGTCGGACGGATCGCTGGGGTCGAGAATTGCCAGGGTCGGGACGAACCGGCCTTCGCCCAGGATCAAGGTCTTGACGGGTACGTCCAGCGTGACCTGGCGCCCGGCCAAATCGGTCACCGTGATCGTTTCCGCGGCCTGGGCCGGGTGGGACACAAGGCCTGATATCAAAATCAGGGCCGCCGTCAGCATGGTCAGGGGTATCGGTGCGCGCATCATTCCATCGTTCCTCGTCTCGTGTTTCTGTCCGGGAGATTCTGCACCACGCGCGGACGCGCGGAACGGGCGCCGCCCCCGGCGATGCGAAGATCGTCTGGGGGCGGGCCCGCCGCGCGATAACCGACAGTCCGGTTCGGGTCAGAAATCCAATTTGGCGCTCAGCAGAAAGGTTCTCCCGGGTTCGTAATAGGGTGAGGCTTGGCTATTGTCGGCATTGGCCGATGTCGCCCGGTCGACGTAGGTATGGTCGAACAGGTTCTTGACGTCGGCGCGCAGCTTCAGATTGCCGAGTTCCATGTCGCCGATCTTTTCCGGCGTCCATTGGGCGTAGATGTTAACGACGCCATATCCGGGCGCCGGGGCCGCGCCGTTGTCGTCGTTCATCACCGCGAATTCGTTGGTGGTGCCCAGGCGCAGCCCCCATTGTGGGAACGTGTGGGCGGCTTCAAGCGTGAAGATTTCACCCATGTTGAAGCCATGATAGGACGCGCTGCCGGTCACCAGGACCTCACCGTTGGCGCGCAGGTTCTGGGACGAGAAGGTCGCGCGCAGGAAGCCGTCGCCGTAGGTGTACTTGCCCGACAGGTTGAAGCCGCGCGACAGGATGTTCAGGTTGTCCTGACGGTTGCCGCTGCCGCGATTGTGGGAGCCGTTGATGCGGGTGATGAAATAGTGGGCGTCGCCCGAGAACGGGCCGTGGTCGCCCTTGAACCCGGCCTTGTAGTTCATGGCGCGTGACGCGCTCAGGTCCGTGTAATTCCACGACGCCGTCAAGTTGTAGATCAGCGATTCACCCAGCGGAATGCCGCCCCAGGTGGTGCCGGCGCCACCGTAGGCGGTCAGACCCTGAACCACATCGTATTCCGCGTTTACGTTGCCACTGACGCCGCTTGTGCTGATATGGGTGCCGTCGACACCGTTGAACCATTGCTTGTCGAAGCGCCCGCCGAAGGACACGCGAACATCGTCGGTCATCTTCAGGCGCGCCTGGGCAAAGGCCCCGACGTTCTTGGAGATTTCGTTGTTACCAAAGGGCGCATTGGCAGGACCGAAACCGGGGCGGGACCCGAAACTGTTCTCGCCCTTGTCGCGGAAGAAGTCGACACCGACGGTGACGCTGCCGGTCCGCGCGACACCCAGGTTGGTGGTGAAGGTGTTGGCGAGTTTGCCCGAATAGCTGGACGTCTTGGAATTTACATTGTGGCTGCCGCCGATCGCCAGCCTGTCGATGTCTAGGCGGATTTCATTGTAGGAGAACACGAATTCCGGATTGATCATCTCCGTCGGCGCTTCGTCCTTGTAGGTCACGCCGAAGGCTTTGCGCTGATAGGAATGGGGGATCGGCTGCGAGCCGTTGGCCAGGCTCGCGAAATTGACCCGGTTGGGGCGGATGCCCTCATCCTGCAGGAAGCTCGAATTGAATTCGATGCGGTCACCGCCCTGGCCGGTCCAGGCAGCCTTGCCCAGGAAGGTCTTCATCTTAGGCGCGGAGCCGGCGATCTCGCGGTCGGCGCCGTCATGGTAGTTGTTGGCGTTGTCGTAAGACCCGTGGGTCATGACCTCGAAGCCCTGGGCCTGCCCGGCGAAGGTCAGGTTGGGGCTGTGCAGATCGGTGTCCGATTCATAATGGTACTTGGCGGTGCCGCCGAACAACTGGCCCGGGTCCAGAATATCGCGGGCGTCCTTGGTCTCGTAAGCGATGGAACCGCCGAGCGTGCCCGGTCCGACGTCGGCGGGCGCCACGCCCGTCTCGACACGCACGGATTTCAACAGCGACGGGTCGATCACCGCCGTGCCCATGTGGTGGAAGGTCGTGCCGACCTGACGGGCGCCGTCGATCTTTACGTTCAGGTTTGAGTCCTCGATGCCGTTGACGTAGGACTTGCGCGCCAAATCCGCACCGCCGCCGACCTTGACCCCGGCTTCGCCCTGAAACACGTCCTTGATGTCGATGGGGTTGGCCTGCTCCAACTCTTCCTGACCGATCTGATAGCCGCCCGGCGCGACTTCTGTCGCGGTCACGGAAATCGGCGCCAGCACCGTCGCGTCTTGAGCCACCGCCGGGCCGGCGGGAATCAGCAGGGCCACGGTGGCCGTGCCGCAAAGAAGAGCAGAGAGCAGAGCAGGACGGCGGGCGCCCCGGGATCGGGTGGTTGACATTGTGGTCCTCGATTGGTCGTTGCCGCTTGTATTAAGAATGCTTCTCATTATCACTAGTCGGCAGCAACGACCATCATCGTGCCGTTTCAAAAAACACATTTTCTTTGTGAAAAATCGCAATTCGGCCCCGCCCCACTAGATTTCACCATCCCGGCCGGGCGATAGGCGAGTGGAAGCACTTTGGGTCGCAATAGGTGGCGCTTTACTAATTGCGAATAATTCTTATTATTAATGCATATGCGCAATGCCGATAAATCGGGCCACCGCCCGGCCCGGGTGGGATTAGTGGGAATTGAAGCTTAAGACCATGGTCGATCGAACAATCGTGGAGGTCAGCCCCCGACGGTTCCGGCCGGTGGACACTGCGGTGACCAGCGCCGACCTGCAGGAAATGGCCGTCAATACCGATGCCGAGACGTTCCACATCTCGGCGCCCGTTCTTGCGCGCAAAGACACGGCAATCCTTGGGCGTATGAATAACGTGCGCGGCCATTCCGGCCTGTTCGTGCATGCCACGGATACGGTCGAGGCCCATGACCTGCTGGCTGAATGGGAAATGTCCCCTGCCTGCACGGTCGCGGTCATGCTCGAAGGGGACCTGGTGGTCAAGCTCGACGGGTTGGATGTCCGCCTGGGCCCGGGGGCGGGTCAGGACGGCGCGACCGGGCATATCTGGTCACTGACCCAGGTTTCCAAGATGGTTCGCCTGTCGCGCAAGGGGACGCGCGTGCGCAAGGTCATCATCACCGTGCCCTGGGACTGGATTGATCGCATCCTCGCAGACAAGGACCTGCCCAACCGCAACCTGGCCCGATTTGCAGCAACCCATCGCGGCTATGCCACGTGGCGGCCGTCCCTACGTGCGGTCGCCCTGGCCGAACAGATCATCAATCCCTCCCGCGCGCCGGCGCCGCTGGCCCGGATGTCTGTCGAAAGCCGCGCCATCGAAATCCTGCGGGAAGCGCTGGAAAGCCTTATCGCCACAGAGACCGAAGCCCCCTGTGCGGCACCCGCGACGAAGACACAGGCGAAGGCTCAGGCTGTGCGCGCCTATGTCCGCGCCCGTTATACGGAAAACCCTCCATTGAAACGGATGGCCCGGGATCTGGGGATGAGCGTCGGAACGATGCAGACCGCCTTCAAATCGGTCTATGGCCGCACCATTGCCGATTTCTGCCGGGAACTGCGCCTGGAGCACGCCCGCATCGCCATTGAACGCGAGGGCAAGAGCGTCGCCGAAGCGGCCTATGGCGCGGGATATTCTAATCCGGCCAATTTCTCAACGGCATTCAAGCGACAGTTCGGGTTAAACCCGTCCGAGGCCCGCGCAGACCGCGCCACTCCCCCCGCTCTCTGACTCCTGCCCCCCCTGCTTTCCATAGGTTTCCCCATGGATTTAAATGGCTGTGATATGTCCAAACAAAAAGCCCCCTAACCTGATGGTTTAGGGGGCTTTTTTGTTGGTTGCGGGGGCAGGATTTGAACCTGCGACCTTCAGGTTATGAGATAGCTAACGACTCTTATCACGGATTACGCCTATACCCCATGAATGGTCATATTATATTGTTTTATATATGTTTTTATCCATATTTGGATTCATCATCGACGCTCACCGCTCTTGCATTTCTCCATAAATTGCTTCCATATTGCTTCCGTTGTTTTCCATGGAAGCGAGCCCGCCATGCCCCGGATCAGCAAACGCCTTATCGACACCGCCCCGCCCAAGGACACAGATTACTTTATCTGGGATAGCGACATGCCCGGCTTCGGCCTTCGCGTCATGGCGTCCGGCAAGAAGTCCTTCATGGTCCAGTACCGCCACGGCGGGCGCACCCGTCGCGTGACCTTCGGGCGGGCGGGCGTCATGACGCCCGACGAAGCCCGCAAGGAAGCCCGTGAACTTCTGACGGCGGCGGGCAAGGGTGCCAGCCCGGCGGACGATATCCAAAAATATCGCAAGACGCCGACAGTCGCGGACATATGCGACCGGTTCATGACGGAGTACGTGCCAACCCATTGCAAGACGAGCACGGAGAAGGAATACCAGCGGGCCATGGACCTGTTCATCAAGCCCGCCATCGGCCAACGCAAGATCACGGACATTACCCGGACGGAGATTGCCAAGCTGCACCACGATTACCGGTCCAAGCCCTATCAGGCGAACCGCACCTTGGGCGTCCTCTCCGTCATGTTCAATCAGTGCGAGATTTGGGGCCTGAGGCCGGACGGCTCCAACCCCTGCCGCCATGTGAAGAAATACGCCGAGAAAAAGCGGGAACGGTTCTTGTCGGAGGAAGAGTTAAAGCGCCTCTGGGCGACCCTGGACGCTTGTGAGGCGGACGGAAGCGAAAGCGCCGCCGCCTGCAACGCCTTCCGGCTTTTGATCCTGACGGGCTGCCGTCTGGGCGAGATACAGACCTTGAAATGGGAGTTCATCAAGCCGGGCGGCATCTATCTGCCCGAGTCCAAGACCGGGGCCAAGAAGGTCTATATCGGCCAGGATGTGCAAGAACTCCTAAAGGGCATCACGCCGGAAGAGGATAACCCCTACGTCATTCCCGGCACCGTCGAAGGTCATTATCTGACGGACCTGCAAAAGCCCTGGCGGCGCATCCGCAAGAAAGCGAAGCTGCCGGACGTTCGTATTCATGACCTCCGGCACTCCTTCGCGTCCTTCGGCCTCGCAAGCGGCCTTTCGCTGGCCGAGATTGGAAAGCTGTTAGGCCATTCCCAGGTTCAGACCACCGCCCGCTATGCCCACCTTGCGGAGAAGGTTGCGGAAGAAGCGGCCAACAAGACCAGCGGCGGGATCATGGCCCACCTAAACGGGACAAAGGCCTAACCCCGTCTGACAAAAGCGACAATAGCGCCATTAGGTTCTGTCAGACGTTAACGACCGGGTTAACTTCATAGTCCACCCGCTGCCGCCCCTTCGTCCCGCCGGTCCGGCTTGGGGCCGGTCGCAGCCATTCCGCCTCCACCAGAACGTCCACGGCATCCCTTAAGGCGTCGCGGTCCTTAAGGGCCGGAATGCCGCCAGCCCGTTGCAGATCACGAAGGTTGATCCTGTCCGGCTTGGCCCGCTGCAACCACTTTGCCAGCGTCGCCGCGTCACGGTCGGCAGGCGACAAGGCCGCATCGCCGTATGCGCGTTCGGCCATCGGCTTGAAGTAGTCATCGATCATCATGATCGCCGCTTGGACCGCTTCCTCGCCGACCTGACGCAACGGAGCGAACTCCAAGGCGTCCCGCAAACCTTGCAGCGTTGCAGCCAGCCTTAAGCTGATACCGGGTAGTTTACCCCACCAACTCGCAAGCGGGCCTTCCGGCTCGCCATCCCTCTGTGCAATCCACCATATCTCGAACCGGGCTGCGGCTTCGTCCGTCAGGCTGACGACGCGAGGAACCGGATTGCCATGGGCGTCTGACGCCATTTCGAGTCCATGGAGCGCCTTAAGGGCATTTCGAGCCTCTGCCCCCTGTGGAATCCCTTTAGGCCGCGCCAGGGGCGCAGGATCAGGCCAGACGAACAGAAAGCGGGCCGTCAATCCGTCGTCCGCTCCCTTAAGCAAGGTCGAGTTCAATCGGTCCGGTTGAATACCACCCAGAACGGCGACAGAGAGATGGGGAATGGTCAATGGCTCGCCCGTCTTCACCCGGTCAACGACGAAGCTTCGGCCATTCCAGGCTTCCAGCCACAATGCGCGGTCACCGCCCTCGCCTCCGGAGTAACGGTTGAAGCCCCCGAGCCAACCCGCCAGTTCATCACGCAGCATTAAGATGCCCTTGGGCTGATGGACCAGCACATTCATGATTGCTTCCGTCGTCGCATCGCCGATGCGGATGCGAGGCCGCTCGGGCCTTAAGGGCTCCCGTGCCGCGTCCGGCATCGCCGGCGGCGGTGTCCCGTTCTTCACCGATGCCTTAAGGGCATGTTCCCATTCTTCGCGGGCGAACTTGGCGGCGAGCGCCGCCGCGTCATATTCGGCCTTGCGGTCTTTAAAGGCCTCCGCCTTCTCCGCGTCCAGTTCGCCGATGATATCCATGACAGGTTCCATGGCCGGGCTCTTGCCGCTAGACGGTGAACCGACCAGCGCCGCCCAAAGATGGGCGGGTTCTTGCCATCCGTCCCACGGGCTGACGCGGACCGCGTTGCCGATCAGCGCCGAGGCCGTGACCAGCAAGGTCATGCCTACGTAATCCGCAGGTGCCGACTTGCCCTCGGCTTGGCGCGAGATCCATTCGGACCAATAGGAACCGAACAGGGAGGCCGGGAACGCGGGCGGTCGCCGCCGGGGATTGAGAACCGACATATCGGGCTCCCCCCATTCCCCCGTATCGGGGAAGAGTTCGATGGCCCGGCGTTCCATCCCCTTAAGCTTAAGGGGATGGGGGCCGTCGTCGTTGGCTGGTTCTTTAAAAGGCCCGTCGCCTTTAAAAGCATCCGACCCCTTAAGGGAACAATCCCCTTTAAAGGGATCGTTCCCTTTAAAGGTTTCCGCGTTGGCCGCCCCTTTAGCTTTAGCTAAGGCGTCGGTGCCGGTCGCGTGACGTAACAGACATCGAAGTTCATCCAACCCCCAGCCCCCGGCGATGGCGTCCGCCGCGTCCCAGCCCTTACGTAACGTATACGTAGGGGTCGCGCTGCCCGTTACGTTACGTAGGAACGTTTCCGAGATGGGCAGGATCGAGACCGGGGCCGTCCCCGTTACGTTAAGGCATTCGGCGAGCTGCTCCGCGAACTTGAAGCCGGGCGCGTCGAAATCCGGCCAAACGATGACCGCGCGCCCCTTAAGGAGCGACAGGTCGGCGCGGGCGACACCGTTGCAGCCGCCGAACACCGTTGACGCCAGAATGCCGAGGTCGTTGAGCGCGTCGGCGCACTTTTCACCCTCGACCATGACGACGGGCGGCGGATCATCTTCCGCCGCCGTCGCCCGGATCAGGTCGAGCCTGTAAAGGGGCCGGACCACCGGGCCGCACCAGCCCGACCGTTCAAGGTCGTAGGGCCGGAAGGTCTTGCGGGGCCTATCGTCGCTATTGTCGCTTTTGTCATAGCGGTAGACGACGCAGACGCCCTTCCCCTCTTCGTCCACGTACACGTAACGGGCATCGGGCTTACCGAGTTTGGGAAAGCCCTCGGGGGCCGCCGCCGGAACCGGCAAGCGGGGGTAGCCGGTCCCGGTATTGTCATAGGCCCGATCAGTCATGGCGCACCCCCAGGTAGTCGGCGAGCCGCCGCGCCGCTTCGGCCTGGCTGATATCGGCAAGGTAGGCCGCGAGACTAATCACGTCCCCGCCCCGGTCGCCCGTGGCGAAGTCGGCCCATTTGCCGGTCCGCAGGTTGATCTTGAAGGAGCCCGGATGGCGGTCGAACCGCGTCGGGTTGCGGGCGACCCATTCCCCCGACACGAGACGGCCATCGCAGACCCAGTTGGTCAGGAGATCGGGCAGGCGCCGCAGCGCCGCCCGGTTCACCTTCTTGAAGTTGATCCGCTTAGTTGTCATTGGCCGCCTCCGTCGTCGAAGCAACCAAGAGGCTTTCCGCCCATTCGATCAGGTCACGACGACGGTAACGGACGGACCGGCCCGAAACCTTGATGAACTTCGGCCCGCCGCCCCGGAGACGCCAGTTCTGCAAGGCGCGGACTGTGTAGCCGATGAAGCGTGCAGCTTCATCTTCGGCGATCATGCGGTCCAGGTAATCCGGATCGCGGGCGAGGGTTTGCGTTATGTATTCGAATTTGACCATCGGTCATCCTTCCATTTGCGAAGGAGGACGCTCGATCATCATGACCCCGGCCCGCCTTCGCTAAGTTGCGACGGGGGCAATTCGGTCATGTTCCAGGGGAACGAAAAATTCTGCACGGTTGACGATAATTGCAGCGGGCAAAGTGCGGCAATTACAGCGGCGGAATTGTGGGGTTTTTGAAGAAATGCAGGAAATCGCAACGGCCACACTCCACAAGTGCGACAATTAGCTCTTCTTCCTTGGTTTACCGCTTTTTGTCCACGAATCGGGCGCTTCCTTGTCCCACACCCGCTGAAACGCGCGGCCAGATAGGCCGGGAAACTCTCTCATGGCATCACGCTTCATCTTGTCTCTTGATGCGGGCTTTGGTCCGGCCTTCGCGAGCTTTCGGAAGTGGAGCGTGTATCGTTGTTGGGGCGTCAGTTGATCCACATTTGCCCCCTCCACCACAGGCAGTTGCCCCGCGAGCCAATCCTCAAACTCAACACAATTGATCTTGGCAGCGTCTACGGGTCGAGCAGACTTGTCCTTCGGCCAGAAGATCAGGGACAGAGACCAGTTCCATCCGAAACCGTCTGGCATCTCAATCCAAAGACGGGGTTCTATCCTGGAGGAATTGGCCCCGAAGACGTAGAGCTCCCCTTCGCGAAAAGCCCGCAAGAGCTCCGCTTCCGTCCGCTCAAAACGCTCCCAGCGGGCGTGATCTTCGTCCTCGAACTTTCTCACCATGCCGACTTCATTCAGACAGGTGAAAAGTTCTTGCTGCCGCCGTTCGAGCGCCAGCAGGTCAGAATTGATGCGGTCCAGGGCGTCCTTGCTGACCGCTTTACGGCGTTCGGCATTCTTCGCTTGGAGCAAGCGGTTGAGTTCGGTCATCTCTGATTCAAATGGAGCCCGGTCCTGCCGGATCACCTCAGGGTCTTGGACCTTGCGGGCCTCGATTTCCTGGCCACTCCATTGCTGGGCAAACAAACGCTGCCCTAGGGCAGTAAAGGAGTCCGATAGCGAATAATCCCTCTGCTGCTTGGCTCCCAAAATAATCCCCCTGCCCAAAACAGAATCTATAATCCTTTATATCTACTTTGGAATCGAAAGCGAGCATACCCAGCGACAACATAGACCGTCGGCTGATAACCCTTTGCCATACCGGCTTTAACGTCTTCGCCCTCTATCATCCACTTTGCGATCAAAGTTCAGAAACGCGGCCCTATAGACCTATACGACCGTAGGCGCTCTACAACTTGCCAGTTACCCGGCACAACAGGAGAGCTTGCTCACATCCTTGTTGAAAGTCTGTGCAGCCAACTTCAGCCCTTCGACAGTGGTGAGATACGGGAAGATTGTTTCGCCGAGCGCCTTGGCTGTCATGCCAAACTTTATCGCCATGCTTAATGTCTGGATGCTGTCCGCACCTTCGGGGGCGAGAATTTGGCCACCAAGTAAGCGGTCGGTCCCGGCATCCGCCACCAGCTTGATCAGACCGCGAGTGTCGCGGGCCGCCAGTGCGCGCGGCACGGCATCAAGCGGCACAACCGATATCTTGACCTCATGGCCAGCGGTTTTCGCCGCGGCTTCCGTGAGGCCTACGCCCGCCACATGAGGGTCGGTGAACACCACCCAGGGCATTGCGCTGTTGTCATAGGTTCGGCTATCGCCATTGAGTGCGTTGAGAGCCGCCAGCTTTGCACCGTAAGCCGCCATATAGACGAATTGGTCGCGGTCAGTCACGTCACCCACCGCGTAGACGTGTGGCTTGGACGTGCGCATATGGTCATCGACGACAATGGCGCCGCGCTGGTTCTGCTCAATGCCCGCATCAGGGAGGCCTAGCGTCTCGGTATTGGGTGTACGCCCCGTTGCGACCAACAGACGCGTTGCTTTCAGCTCTATGAGCGAACCACCTTCCTCGACGCAAACGGTGATGCCGGTCTCGTCCTCGTGGCAAGCATCATAGGCGATACCACAATGAAGGATAATGCCCTCGGAGCGGAATGCATCCGCCAAGGCGTCAGAGATTTCCGGCTCGACCTGGGGAAGTAACCGTGTGCGGCAAATCACCGTCACTAAGACACCCATGCGTGCCATCATCTGGGCAAGCTCGGCTCCGATATAGCCGCCGCCGATGACAATCAAGCTCTCAGGTAGCTCTTTCAGTTCCAGCAGCGTCGTACTGGTAAGGTAGTTCACCTTGTCGATGCCGGGGATAGGCGGCACGGAGGGACGTCCACCTGTGGCGATGATGGTCTCGCCAGCCTCAATGGCCCCGCCATCCACGACCACGCTCGCACCATTCAGTCGTGCAGCCCCCTCCAAATAGGTGATGTTGTTATACTCGGGCAGGAGGTCCGCATACTTCTTCTGCCGCAGCGTGGAGACAAGTTCGTCTTTAGCGGCGAGCAGGCGTCGCCAGTCGTCAACCCGCGCGTCGCCCGAGAGGCCTGGAAAACGTTCTGCTGCCCGTGCGCCATGCAGCGCCTCAGCCGCCCGGATCATGGTCTTGGAAGGAACACAGCCGACATTAACGCAGGTGCCGCCGATAGTGCCGTGGCCGATCAGTGCCACGTTGGCGCCTTGTTCAGCCGCTGTGATGGCTGCAGAGAACCCCGCAGACCCTGCGCCAATGACCGCAAGATCGTAAGTTGAACCATTCTTTAGATTGGGAGGGCAGCAGGTTGACATATCAGGTTCCTTTATCGTTCGTTCGAATGTTTGGAATCGCAGCAGGTCGCCGCACGGTTCCGCCGCCACAGGCCGTAGACCGTCAGGCCGAGAAAAATGGCGAGCGCAGGCAGCAGCACGTAGTCCAGTCCGCCCACCCAGGCCGACAGGCCGAGCGCGCCGAGTGCAATGACAAGTATGGGTGTCGCACAGCAGATCGCAGCGATGACCGCACCGATTATTCCTGTCTTGAGGATTACCGTGTCATTCATTTTTATTTCTCCCTGTGATGGAATTAGGACGCCACCAACAGATCGCCATACCGAAATTGGTTTCGCGCCAGCGCCAGTTCATGGGCGTCTGAAAGGGATACCCGAGCAACCTCGGGCTTATCGGCCACCCAATCCAGGAACGCCGCTTCGTCGGCGAAGAAGTTGACGTGATTGCAGAAGACACCGCGCAGGTTCGCACATCTGGCTTCCTTGTCTGGCGTAACGATGGACATCACGGGATTTTGCGGATTCGCGTGGGTAACGGCTTCAGGGGTGAGAGAGATTTCGATCTTCCGGCGCGTCACTGGACACCGCGTGATCAAAGTCGCTGACTTGCCGAGGATTTGCGGCAGGAACAAACCGTCGAAGACGCACCAAGTATGAAGTGTGAGATCGCCGACCTGGAAAACATGGTTGGCGGGGTGAAGGCTCAGTCCGCCCGCAGCGGTGACCGCACCACTCGCATCCCGTTCAATCGTCGCGGCGGGAATTTCAGCGACCAAAGCCTCAGCTTCTGCCAAGGACAGGGCGAGGCTCGCCGAAAGGCCGGCTAGGGTGGCGGGATGCCCGTTCCCGAGTTGCCTGTATATCGCCAAGGTCAGTGGCGCCAGTTCAGGTTTGTCGGCCAAAAAGTGGGCCTCACGTAGGTACTGCCCAAGGTCTTTCCGAACGGCGCATGTGGAATATTCCCCCGTCATCAAGGTGATTCCACGTTCGCAGCAGTGATGCCGGACATGAGGATCGGAGCCGCCATCATCGCTCTCAGCCTTTGACCGACGCCGGGTAGCCCGCATTGGTGGAGGCTGCGGCGATGTCATCGGGAGACGTAATTGATGGGTCGAAAGTCACGATTGCCGTCTTGGCGTCAAAATCGATCGCCACCGATTTCACCCCGGCAACACCTTCCATTGCCTTCTTCACGGTGACCGGACAAAGCGCGCAGGTCATGTTCTCAATATTAAAGGTGGTCGTCTGATTGGCAGCAACTTGAACGGCAATGGGCTGCGCGGCGACGGATGTAATGACACTTCCGGTCGTCCAACCGAGTCCACCGATGATCAATAGCGCCACCGCCAGGATCGCAGATCGTTTCATGTGGGATACTCCTATGCTTGAGGTCAGTAGAATAATGGTGCCCACCAGCTGATTGTCAGCGCGAGCAAGACCACGACTGTCGAAACCCAGAGCGCAACCTTGGTGATGATGGCCGATTGCGGTTTGCCGCAATAATTACCGTCGTGACAGGAAGGTCTCTCTTTGAAGTAGACCTGCCGAAAACCGAGGCCGATAAAAACGAGCGCGACACCTGCGAACAAAGGCTTGTACGGCTCGAGCGCGGTCAAGTTGCCGACCCATGCACCAGAGATGCCCAGCATTACGAACGTTAGCGGCACAATGCAGCAGGTCGAGGCAAGGATAGCCCCGATTACGCCGCCCGATGCGAAAACGGTCCGCTTCCGGTCTCCCGCTGCTCCCTGGCCCTGCAAAATTTCAGTATCTGATTCTGTTGTGCTCATCCGTATCCATCCTCGCTTTCGTTCGGGAGTTAAGATACGGTCTGTAGTAACTACAGACTCAAGAAGGTTTTTTCGTCATGAACAATCTCGTTTCTGAGAAGAGGCTAAAGCGCTCTGAACTTGCGCTGCGAACAGGCTGCAATCTGGAGACCATCCGCTACTACGAGAAGATCGGCATGATGCCCGAGCCACCGCGCACGGCCTCGGGATATCGCATCTATGACGATACTCATGTTGCGCGCCTGCGCTTCATTCTACGCGGTCGTGAACTCGGTTTTTCAATCGAGGAGCTACGTGGTCTTTTAAGCCTCGTTGACCGTGGCACCCAGACCTGTGCCGAGGTGAAGGCGTTGACTGAACGACATCTTGCGAACGTAAGGACCAAGATCGCAGACCTCAGGCGCATAGAAAAAGTGCTCGCCGATACGGCGGCACGGTGCTCCGGTGAAGAGGTGCCGGAATGCCCGGTATTGGAGACATTGGCATCATGATGGGCAC